>NZ_JBVVQM010000001.1:520962-917121 GCF_055811155.1 Mesorhizobium sp. WSM4822
AAACCCCTCCCCTCGTGTCGCCCCGCCCCCCCCCCTGGTGTGGGGGGGGGGGGGGGCCCCCCCCCCCGGGGGGGGGGGGGCGGGCGGGGGGGCGGGGCGCGGCGCCCCCCCCCCCCCCCCCACGACTGCGTTCAGGCGAAGGCGATCTGTACCTTGATCGCCCGGCTCTTGTCGCCTGCCAGCAGGAAGGCGTCATTGGCATCAGTGACCGGCATGGTCGCGCTGAGCAGCGGCGCCACGTCGATCCGGCCCGAACCAATGAGCTTGGCGGCGAGAAAACGCGCCTGCGAAGCGGAAGCTGCCGCGCAGCACCAGTTCCTTGCCGACGATGGTCGAGATCGGCAGTTCGGGGACGGCGCCCTGGCCGACGAGCACGATGGTGCTGCGCGGCTGTGTCGCGCGCAGTGCCCGGGCGATGGTCGCGACTGGCCGGCGACCTCGAAGACGACGTCGAATAGCCCTTGTTGGACTCATAGCCGGCCAGCGCATCCGGCCCGACCGCCCGACGTTGACCGTATGGTCGGCGCCGAGCGAAGGGGCGAGGGCGAGCGGCTTGTCGAGGATGTCGGTGACCACCACTTCGCGCGCGCCAGTCGCGCCGAAAGCAGGAGGAGGAGGCCGATCGCGGCGTCGACGCCGGCAGCCATGGCGACGGCGTTGGCGGCGTCGCAGACGATGTAGTCGGCAAACCCGCCCTGCACGAGCGGCGTGCGCATCGCGCTGCCGAGGAAGCACATGTCGGAACAGTGGATCGGCTGGCCGCTGCGGCAGAAGCCGCAAGGGCCGCAGGGCGACGACGGACTGACGGCGACCATCGCGCCCAACTGCACGCCCACGACACCGGCGCCGAGCGCCGCGACATGCCCGGAAATCTCGTGATCGAGGATCATCGGCTCGCGCACTCGGACCGGCCCGAAGCCGCCATGGTTGTAACAATGCAGGTCGGAGCCGCAGATGCCGCCATTGGCGATCCGCACCAGCACCTGTTAGGGGCCAGGTTCGGGCCTGGCCCTTTCCTCGACGCGCAGGTCTTCTCTCGGCATGCAGAACCACGGCGCGCATGATGTTCAAATCCTCGTATCCGGCAGCATCTGCCGTCGCCGCTTCAGTACAGGGCGCACGCCATGTTCAATGGCTGATCTGGCTGAGGAACGCCTTGCTGCGGGCTTCCCTCGGATTGTCGAAGAAGGTGCCCGGCTCGCCCATCTCGACGATCTCGCCCTGGTCCATGAAGATGACGCGGTCGGCGACCTGGCGGGCGAACCCCATCTCGTGGGTGACGCAGAGCATGGTCATGCCTTCGTTGGCCAGTTCGATCATGGTGTCGAGGACTTCCTTGACCATCTCCGGGTCGAGCGAGGAGGTCGGCTCGTCGAACAGCATGATCCTGGGATTCATGCAGAGCGCGCGCGCGATCGCCACGCGCTGCTGCTGGCCGCCCGAAAGCTGGGCGGGATATTTGTGGGCCTGTTCGGGAATGCGCACGCGGGCGAGGTATTTGCGCGCGGTCTCCTCCGCCTTCGCCTTGGCGATGCCGGAAACCTTCATGGGCGCTAGCGTGCAGTTTTCGAGCACCGTCATGTGCGGGAACAGGTTGAACTGCTGGAACACCATGCCGACGTTGCGGCGCACCGCCTCGACGTTCTTCGGCCCCGCGGTGAGTTCGATGCCGTCGACGACGATCCTGCCGCTGCGGACCTGCTCGAGCTGGTTGATGCAGCGGATGAGCGTCGACTTGCCCGAGCCGGACGGGCCGCAAAGGACGATTCGCTCGCCTGTGCGGACCGTCAGGTTGACGGCCTTCAGCGCATGGAAAGCGCCGTAGTATTTCTCGACGTTTTCCATGCTCACCGCGAGCGAGACGGTTGCGTTCGCCTGTTCTGAACTCACGTGGACATCTCCCTGCGGCCGGCCGTGCCTGAACCTACTTCTCGGCGTTTTCGATGAAGTCCGGCAACGGCGCCTTCATCCATTGCTCGTGCAGCTTGCCCAGGCTTCCGTCCTTCTTCTTCCCGTTCAGGAAGTCGTTGACGGCGGCAAGCAGCTCGGGCGAGTCCTTGCGCACGACGATACCCTGCGCCTGCTGGCGCAGCAGGAACTTCTTGGTGAAGCGGTCCGGCGCCGTCTTTTCGATCTGGCCGATCGCGATGTCGGCAACGCCGAGCAGCGGCACCTGGCCGGAGATCAGTGCCTGCGCGGAGGAGGCGTCGTCGTCGTAGCGCTGGACGTTGGTGTCGGCCGCGGCGATTGCCGTCACGGCGGTGTCCTGCGTGGTGCCGCGGGTGACGCCGATCGTCTGGCCCGCGAGGCCCGCCTTGTCGGTGATGGCGATATCCTTGTCGCCATAGACGAACTGCTCGAGACCGGCATAGGGCACCGAGAAGTTGACAACCTTGAGGCGTTCCTCGGTGATGCCGAGCGTGGCAAACAGCACGTCGGCCTGGCCCGACAGCAGGTACTGGATGCGGTTGGCCGAGGTCACCGGCAGGATGGTCAGCTTGACGCCGATGCTGTCGGCGAACTCCTTGGCGAGATCGGGATCGTAGCCGACGGCCTGGCCGTTGGAATCGAGCAGGCCGAAGGGTGGGTAATCGACCAGCGAGCCGACGGTGATCGTGCCTTTGTCCTTGATTTCCTTCAAGGTCAGGGCTGAAGCCGGCATCACGGTGACGGCCGCCGCGACCGCGACGCTCGCGACGAACGTCAGAGCATTTTTCCAGAGTGTCATCAGGTGTATCCTCCCTTTCAAAAAATGGATCCCCGACATCGAGGGTCCGGACAATTCGAGACGTCAGCGTGTCGCCAGAGCGGCGTAATGCCCTTCCATGCGCCGGGCGTAGACCGAAAGCGGCCAGCACAGGCAGAAGTAGATGATGGTCACCAGCCCGTAGACCTTGAGCGGCGAGTAGGTCGCGTTGTTCATGATCTGCGCGGCGCGCATCAGCTCGACGAAGCCGATGATCGAGGCGAGCGACGTGCCCTTGATCAGCTGGACGAGGAAGCCGACGGTCGGCGCCAAGGCGATGCGCGCGGCCTGCGGCAGGATCACCGATTTCATCCGATCGAAATAGGACAGGCCAAGCGCCCAGCTCGCCTCGCTCTGGCCTTCCGGCACCGCCTGGATGCAGCCGCGCCAGATCTCGCCGAGAAAGGCGGCGGCGTGCACGGTAAGCGCCAGTGCGGCCGCCACCCAGGGGCTGACGCCGAAGCCGATGATCTGCAGGCCGAAATAGGTGAGGAAGAGCTGCATCAAGAGCGGCGTGCCCTGGAACAGGCGAATGAAGCCGAGCGCCGGCAGGCAGAGCAGCCGGTATTTCGACACCCGCGCCAGCGCCACCACGAGTCCGCCGACGGCGCCGCCGGCAAAGGCGGCGGCCGAAAGCGCGATGGTCCACTGGACAGCCAGAATGATGAACCAGAATTCCTGTATGCCGAAGGGGCGGATCATGACCTCGCTCCTACCGGCTTAAGGGATAGTTAAAGGCGAGGCGCTGGATCAGGCGGAACAGGCCGGAGAAGCCGAGCGACATGACGAGGTACATGCCGGTGATGACAAGATAGACCTCGAAGGCGGTGAAGGTTCGCTGCTGGATGTCGTTGCCGGCGGCGGCCAGGTCCGTCGCCGAGATCACCGAGACGACGCTGGTCGACAGCATCAGGTAGACGAACTGGCTGGTCAGCGCCGGGTAGATGGTACGCACCGCCTGCTTCAGGATGATGTAGCGGAAGATCTGCAGGCGGTTGAGCCCGAGCGCGACGCCGGCCTCGACCTGGCCCTTGGCGATGGATTCGATGCCGGCCCGGATGATTTCGGTGGCGAAGGCGCCGACATTGACCACCAGCGCCACGATGGCGGCGGTGTTCGGCGTCATGCGGATGCCGAATTCCGGCAGCGCGAAATAAATGAAGTAGATCTGCGCCAGGAAGGGTGTGTTACGGACGAGCTCGATATAGGCGTCGATCAGCCAGCGCAGCGGGGGCGGCCCGCCGGTCTTGGCAAAGGCCAGCACGACGCCGACGATCAGGCCGAGAATCATGGCAACGAACGAGAGCTGGATGGTGATCCACGCGCCCGTTAGAAGATGGTCCATGTTCGCGAACACGGGCGCGAATAGGAGCTGATACTGCATGACCTCCCTAACTTCCGGCTGCTCCAGAAATGCCTGCCCGCCACGCTCCGATCCGCCGACCGCGCGCGCCTCCCTATCGGGGAAGCTTAAGCCGGCGGCGCGATGCAGAGATATTATCGGTTCGGTTCCCCCCACCTCGCCAAATGTGTTGGCTGGCGCCGCCCGCGCGGCGGTTCAATCCAGCCGGTAGACGCGCCTCGCGGTGCCGGCAAACAGCCCGCGTTTCACGCCGTCGGATGCGCCGGAAACGATGCGCTTGAAGGCGTTCCAAAGGGCGGCATAGCCGATGCCCATCCGGTCGACCGGGAAGTTGCTCTCGAACATGGCGCGGTCGGCTCCGAAGAGTTCGATGCAGGTCTCGATGTAGGGACCCCACATGGAGGCGAGTTCGGCCGAGGTCGGCGGCGCGGGCCGGGTGTTGTAGTCGTAGGCGGCAAGCCGCATCATCATGCCGCCGAGCTTGATCGAGACGTTCGGGCAGGTGGCGAGTTCGGCCATCGACGCCTTCCAGGCGGCGAAGACCTCGTCCTTGCGGCCGGCATAGGGGCCGTAGCCGAGCGGGCAGCCGCAATGGCCCATGACGATGCTGGCCTCCGGAAAGGCGCGCGCGAGGTCGGTGACGTCGGCGAGCTGGGGATGGTAGAGCCAGGCGTCGAAGGATAGGCCCATGGCGACGAGCCGGGCAAATCCGGCGCGGAAATGCGGCTGCCCGTAAAGCCCGGGCGCGATGCCCGGAAAGCTGTTGCCGATGATCGGGTCGGCGTCCCACCCGCCTGAGTGGCGGATGCCTCGGAAACGACCGCCGCCGGCCCGTACATGCGCCTCCAGGACCGGCGCGACGCCGTCGCCGAGCATCAGGTCGGCGAAGCCGACGATGCCGGCCGCAACACGGATCGGCCCGTAGATGCCATTGTCGCACATGGCGGCGATGCCGGCGGCGACCTCGGTCTCACCGACGGGCTGCATCTCCTTCGGGCCGAAGGCGCGATCCCATTCGTAAGCGTTCATGTGAACGGTGGCGACGACCGTGTGGCCACTGTTGGCATCGGCGAGGAACTCGTCGAGCATGTAGCGGTGGCCGCTGGTGGTGCGAAGGTCCCAGAGATGATGATGGGTGTCGATGATCTCCAATTCGGGGTCGAGAATGACCTCCGGCTCTGCCGTCGCCAGCCAGGCTTCGTCCGGCGGGAAAATACGGCCGTATCGGGTGGGCAGTCTGGACGAACGCATCGGTATTCCCTGTCTCATTTTTTGTCCGTGGACCGTGAAGCCGGCGGCCTCACGGAGCGGGCACAAGCCGGCAACGCAATGCCGATCCCGTGCCGGTGACGGCGAGTTCGCACGGCGCCGCGACGTCGAACGGTTGCGTCAGCGTACCGGTGAAGACCACGCCGCTACACCTCCGGACCTGTCCCCGTTCGCGCAGATGCGCGATCAGGTGGCCGAGCACCGCGAGCGTATCGGGCAGATCGTCGCCGCGCAGGCCGCGGGCGCGCAAATGGCCGTCGACCGTGACGCCGGCATGTGCGGCGATGTCGCCGATCGCGTCAAGATCGACTGTTTGGCCCAGGACCACCGCATGCGACACGCAATTGTCGGCGATCGTGGCCGGTACGCCGATGCGCTGGCGGTCGGGAAGGCGCGAGGAGACGATTTCGAAGCCGATATGCGCGGATTCGATCAGGTCTGGGGTGACGACGGGTCCGGCGTCACACGCCAGCACGAGCGCGATCTCCAGTTCGATAGTGACGCTGGCATCGCGGGGCACGATGACGTCTTCGCCACTGACGTGGCGGCGCGGCGCCAGGATGCGCCCGAAGATCGGGCGGGAGAGACCGGCGCCGCGATAGAAGTTGCGCCCGGCGAGGCCGATCTTCCAGCCGACGACCGCATGGCCGAGGAGCGCGATCAGCCGGTCCTGGACATCGTAGCCTTCGGCGAGGCTGCGCGGCCGTACGTCGGCGCGCAATCCGGCCGGCTGCGCACCGGCGCGCCATGCGCTCGCCAGTCCCTCTGCCGCGCGGTCGAGATCGAAGCTGTCGCTCATGTTGTCAACGGCCCGTCATCAGGCGAAGAAGACGCCGCCATTGACGTTGACGATCTCGCCGCAGAAATTGCTCGCCCCCTTCGTGCATAGGAAGGCGATCGGCCAGGCGATCTCCTCGGCGGTGGCCATGCGTCCGAGCGGAAAGTTTTCGCGCGGAAAGTCGATGTTGGCGCTGAACGGCGTCACGACCGGTCCGGGGGCGACGCCGTTGACCAGAACGCCGCCCGGCGCAGCCTTGCGGGCAAGCAGGCGGACCAGCGCGTGCAACCCGCCCTTGGAGGTGACGTAATCGGGCGGCGTCGTCGTCAGCGTGCCGCCGTGCCAGCCGGCCAGCGAGCCGATGAGGATCAACCGGCCGCCGCCGTTCCCGGCCATGTGGGCGATGCCGGCGTGACCGAGTTCGATCGGCAGCCGGACGTTGACCGCCATGGTCCGGGCGAAGCGGGCTTCCCAGTTTGGGTCCTGGTCCCAGGGAATCTGCGTCGGAACGATGCCCGCGCAATGGACGACCGCGCGGACCGGCCCGGAGGCGAAGAGCCGGGCTATGGCGCCGGGCGTCAGGAGGTCGCCCTGGACCGTTTCGGGAACGACGTTGTGGGCGATGAGATCGGCACAGGTCGCGTCGAGGCTCGAGACATCGGCGAGCAGCAGGTCGGCGCCGAGGCTGGCGAGAGCGCTTGCCGTCGCCCGGCCGATCCCGCTCGCCGCGCCGGTGACGACAATGCGCTGGCCGCTGAGGTCGAGCGCTTCGGGAAGAGATAGTGCCATGAATTCCACCCTGAAGCTGGCGTTTCAGACCCTGGCGCGCGGTGCCAGCCGCTCGATGATCGCCCGGGCGATCGCGCCCGTGCCGTCGCTGCCGCCAATGTCATAGGGACGAACCGAGCCGGCGCCAAACGCCGCGTCAACGGCGGTCTCGATCTCGTCGGCTGCTTCCAGGCAGGCCTCGCTGCTATGGCGGGCGCCGAGCCAGTCGAGCATCATGGCGGTCGACAGGATCATCGCGACCGGATTGGCGATGCCCTGGCCGGCAATGTCGGGCGCGGTGCCATGGCAGGGCTGGAACAAAGCGTGGTCGTCGCCGATATCGGCCGACGGCGCGAAGCCCATTCCGCCGACGAGCCCGGCCCCCAGGTCCGACAGGATGTCGCCGAACATGTTCTCGGTGACCATCACGTCGAAATCCCACGGCCGGCGGATGAGGTCGAGCGCGGTGGCGTCGATCGAATGCTGGGCCGCCGTGACGTCGGGATGCTGCGAGGCGACCTCGAAGAAGATCTTGCGCATGAAGGCGAACGACCGGAACACGTTTGACTTGTCGATGAGCGTCACCGTGCCCTTGCGCTTGCGCCGCCGGGCGCGTCGCTCGGCGAGCTTGAAGGAGAAGTGCGACACCCGCTCGGTGACGTCGCGCGTGATCCGCATCGTGTCGGTGGCGACCTTGTCGTCGGTCACGATGCCCTTGCCGCGCGAGGCAAACAGCCCCTCGGTCGATTCTCGCACCAGCGCGAAATCGATCTCGGAAGCGCGCGGCGAAGCCAGAGCCAGCGGCACGCCGGGAATGGCCCGGATCGGGCGCAGGCCCGCGTAGAGCTTCATGCGAAAGCGCATGTCGAGCTGGGGGGCTGGCTCGGTGCCGTCGGGATGGCGGATGTCCGGCGAACCCATGGCGCCGAACAGGATGGCGTCGGCCCGTTCGGCCGCCTCGAATCCCTCTTCGGTCATGGCGACGCCGGTCTCCTGATACTGGCGGGCGCCGCCATTGACGCGCTCCATCTTGAAGCCGATGTCGTGACGCTTCTCGATCGCCTCCAGCACCGCCGTCGCCGCCTCCATAACCTCGACGCCGATGCCGTCGCCCGGCATGATCGCGAGCCGAAAAGAGTTCTCTCTCATGAAATTCTCCCGGAGCGCCGTATCTCCCCGACGGGGATGGACGCCCACGCTTTGAATGGATGCATCGCGCTTGCCGAAGACCGGTTTGCGATCCTGGACCCGATGCTGGTGAACACGGCGCGACGTTATGATGGCTGCCGCCGACGCGACAGTATCGGTTCGGCAGGCCCCCCTTATCAAACAGCGACGATCGGCGGCGGCTGGCGATCACCGCTATGGGACGGACCGCAGGTGATCGAGCATGAACAGCGCCGCGGTCGTCAGCTGTCGGTCGTTGCGGACGCAGATGACGTGCGGACGCGTCGACCATTCGTCGAGCAGCGGAATGGCGCAGACCCGGTCGTTGCCAACTTTGTCGGCCAGCACGCCGTCCGGCAGGATAGTGATGCCGAGCCCGGCCTCGACCATACGCACGGCCGATTCGAAGGTCTTCACCTCGATGCACGTCTTCAGCGTCATGCTGAGCGCGTCGGCCGCACCCGCGAGCAGGGTGCCGAGCGAACTGGTGACGGCGAGCCCGACATGGTCGAAGCCGAGCGTGTCGGCAAAGCGCACCCCGCCCGACGTGCTGAGCGGGTGCCCGGCCGGAACCAGAACCACCAGCTTGTCGTGCCTGTAGTCGAAGACATCCAGCGCATCCGGGAAGGCCATGTTGCCCGCCAGGATACCGATGTCCGTCAGGCCCTCGATCGTCGCCTGCAGGACGCCGAGGCTCGAATCCTCGACCAGGATGATCTTCACCGAGGGATAGGCCTTGGTGAAGCTGGCGATCTGGCTCGGCATGTATTGAACGATGGCCGAGGTGTGCGCGTGAATGCGCACCTGGCCGGCGACGCCGGAGGCGAAGGTGCTCATCTCCGAGGTCATCCGGTTGATCTGGCTGAACAGGGTCGCCGCGTGCTTGGCGAGCATCTCGCCGGCGGGCGTCGCCTCGACGCCGCGCGAATGCCGATAGAACAGCGGCGCCCCGAGTTCCGATTCAAGCGAGTGGAGGCGCTTGCTGATCGCCGACGACGCGATGTTCTCGCGCGCCGCCGCCTTGCTGATGTTGCCCAGATTGTAGACGGCAAGGAAGATTCTGAGCGTCGTGAAATCGGGATGGAACATGCCGTTCTGCCTTTGTTGGGTGGAACCGCTAGTCCTTAAGCGACAATCCGGCAGCGTCAAGCGCGGCCGGATTGGGAACGGTTGGCGCCGCGCGTCAGTCCTCTTCGGGCCCGCCTTGTTCGCCGATGAGCGGGAGGAACCGGCCGCCGCCGAAATCCTCCTCCCTGTAGGTCGCGGCTGCCCTTCGTGCGGTCCTGACGAGACGCTGGCTGTAGGGTCTTCGCCGACGGGATCAAGAGCCGGCCACCGATGTCGAGCTGTTCGCGCAGGGCGGGCGGCGGGGCGGGCGCGGCAGCCGCCACCAGGATGGCGTCGAAGGGCGCGGCGTCCGGCCAGCCCATGGTGCGTCGCCCGCGCGCACCGCGACGTTGTCGTAGCCGAGTTTCCCGAACCGTTGCCGCTGTGCAGGGCGTGTGCCCCTGTCAGCCTTGGTAGAACTCCTGACGCTGCATGCCGAGGCCCTCGATGCCGAGCGTAACGACGTCGCCTGCCTTGAGGAAGATGTTCGGTTTCTGGCCTAGGCCGACGCCAGGAGGGGTGCCGGTGGAGATGATGTCTCCCGGCAGCAGGCTCATGAACTGCGACAGGTAGGACACCAGATAGCGGACGCCGTAAATCATCGTTTTGGTCGAGCCGTCCTGGAATTTGCGCCCGTTGACCTCGAGATGCATCTTGAGGTTCTGCGGGTCGTCGATCTCGTCGGCCGTCACCAGCCACGGGCCGGTCGGTCCGAACGTATCGCAGGACTTGCCCTTGGTCCACTGGCCCTGACGTTCAGCCTGGAAGGCGCGCTCGGAAACGTCATTGATGACGCAATAGCCCGCGACATAGTCCATCGCCTCGGCCTCCGACACGTATTTTGCGGTCTTGCCGATGACGACGCCGAGCTCGACTTCCCAGTCGGTCTTGAGTGATCCACGCGGGATTTCGACCGGATCGTTGGGGCCGACAATGGCCGACGTGGCCTTCATGAAGATGATCGGCTCCGGCGGCACCGTCGCGCCCGTCTCTGCGGCGTGGTCGGAATAATTCAGGCCGATGCAGATGAACTTGCCGGTGCCGGCAACGCAGGCACCGAGGCGCGGGTTGCCTTCGATCAAGGGCAAGGTCATCGGGTCGATGGCGCGTAGTGCGTCAAGACTTTCCGGAAGCAACGTACTACCGGCAAAGTTGGCCACCTTGCCAGATAGGTCGCGGATGCGGCCGTCCTTATCGAGCATTCCGGGCTTTTCCTGGCCCAACGGGCCATAATGCAACAACTTCATTTTAGGGGTCACTCCTCGACATGACTTCTCGTTCTAAAGACGTAGTCGGCAGTCGTGGCGGCCGCAAAAGCCGGAAGGTCGCGGCCGATAGACAACAAGTTCCTTGCTACGCCAAACCTGCCATTTGGGCGATGAAGGCATTCGCGCTTATCAGTCCGGAACGGTCCAGCCCTGCTCGGCCGCGTGGCGCTTCTCGAAGGCATCGATTTGGTCCTTCTGTGACAGCGTGTAGTCGAGTTCGTCGATGCCGTTTAGCAAGCAGTGCTTGGAGAACTCATCTATCTCGAAGGAATGGACCGCTCCGTTCGGGGCGGTCAGAGTCTGTGCGGCGAGATCGACCTCAATGGTCGCCCCCTGTTGTTCCTTGAGCTGGATCATGATGCTGCTGATTGCGTCGCGTTTCAGTACCACTGGCAGCAGACCGTTCTTCAAGCTGTTGGAGAAGAAGATGTCGCCAAAGCTTGGCGCGACGACAACCCGGAAACCATAGTCCGCAACCGCCCAGACGGCATTTTCGCGCGACGAGCCGCAACCGAAATTATCTTCGCCAACCAAGATCTCGCCGTGGCGATAGGGTGGCGTGTTGAGTACAAAATTTTCCCGCTCCTTGCCGCCGTCGTCGAAGCGCAGATCGTGGAAGAGATATTGGGCAAAGCCCTCGGCGCGGGGTTTCGAAAGGAAGCGCGCCGGCAGGATCTGGTCGGTATCGACATTGACGCCAGGAAAGGGAACGGCTGTCGCCGTGACCGACTTGAACGGTTCCATGGTCATTCTCCTCGCTGAAACTGGCGAACGTCGGTGAGGTGGCCGGTGATAGCGGCTGCGGCCGCCATGGTCGGGCTCATCAAGTGGGTACGTGCGCCGCGGCCCTGTCGGCCGACGAAATTACGATTTGAGGTCGAGGCGCAGCGCTTGCCGGAAGCCACGGTCTCGCCATTGGTTCCCAGGCAAAGCGAACAGCCCGCCTCGCGCCACTCGAAACCGGCGTGGAGGAAGATGCTGTCCAGCCCCTCAGCCTCCGCCTGAGCCTTGACCAGGCCAGACCCAGGCACGATCCAAGCTTCGACTCTCGGATGGACCGTCCGGCCTTTGACGACCGCCGCGGCGGATCTCAAGTCCTCGATCCGGCCATTGGTGCACGAGCCGATGAATACCCGGTCGACCGGGATTTCAGCCAGCAACGTGCCGGGTTCGAGTCCCATATATGTAAGCGCCTTCGACATGGCTTCGCGGCGCTCGGCGGTGTTGGCGCGATCCGGGTCTGGCACTAGCGCGTCGATTGGAGCGACGTCCTCAAGGCTCGTGCCCCAGGTTACCATCGGCGCGATCTCGGCCGCGTCGAGTGTGACTTCCCTGTCGAACACGGCGTCGGGATCCGAGCCGAGCTGCGACCAGCGCTCGACCGCCTTGTCCCAGGCTTCTCCCGAGGGCGAATAGGGCCGGCCCCTCACATAGTCGAACGTCACCTGGTCTGGCGCGATCATGCCGGCGCGCGCGCCGGCCTCGATCGACATATTGCAGACAGTCAAGCGGCCTTCCATGGTCAGATCACGGATGGCGGAGCCGGCATATTCGATGACATAGCCGACCGCGCCAGCGGCGCCGATCTTACGGATAATGGCGAGAATGACGTCCTTGGCGCTTACGCCGAAGCCCAGTTCGCCCTCGACGGAAATCCGCATGGATTTCGGTTTGCGCTGCCATAGCGTTTGGGTGGCCAACACCTGCGTTGCCTGCGTCATGCCGACGCCGAACGCCAGAGCGCCCAGCGCGCCGTGCGTCGAGGTATGACTGTCGGCGCAAACGATGGTCATGCCCGGCTGGCTGATGCCCTGCTCGGGGCCGATGACATGCACGATGCCCTGCCGGCTGTCGGCAAGTTCAAACACGGTGAAGCCGAGCTCCTTGGCGTTCTCCATCAGCGACTCGACCATGCCGCGGCGCTCGGCGCTGGGAATGCGCGCAACCTGACGCACGTCAGTCGGCACGTAGTGGTCGGGCGTGCCGAAAATTTGATGAGGAGCTCTCGGGCGCAAGCCGCGCGCCCGCAGGAACTCGAATGCTGGCTGATAACCGTCGTGGATGAGATGCCGGTCGACATAGAGCAGCGTCTCACCGTCCGCGCGGTCGAGGATGCTGTGCTGCGACCAGATCTTGTCCAGCATGGTGAGAGCCGCGCGAGGCCGGCCTAAGCTCATCATATTTTTCTCCCATAGGAAGCAGATCAAACGAAGCAAGCAACCAAAGGCGGTGATGCTCAGCCGCAGCCGGTGAGTAGCATGGCGCCCGCCGATACGTTCGGGGCCATTTTCTAACGTAGTGACGTCCGCCCCAAGGAGTCTTTGTTGGGAAGGGTGTCATCGCAACGCGCGATGACTGGCGATTGTCGCACCGAGTTGATCGGCTCACCATCGATTCTGGCCAAGGCGTGTCGGGTGGACAGCTTCCCCTCCCGACGCTCGTCCACGGGCGCATCCAACCCGACTCCCTGCAACGGGCGTCGATCCGAACAGACCGTCCAAACTACTTCTCTTCAAGCAACACGGGGGGCCCCTGGGGCTTGGAAGCCAGTGCAGTTAGCTGGCTCCTAACGATGCCGCATCTCTTTCAAGGGACAGGCCCGCCGAGCGGTCATCTCAAAGCTGGCTCTTGCCCCCGTCAACGACGATCTCGGTGCCCAGCATGAAGGACGAGGCGTCGGAGGCGAGGAAAAGCGCCACTTCCGCCTGCTCGGATGGATCGGCGGCGCGGCCGATCGGCACGCGTGCCTGAACGGTCGCCAGCGCCTTTTCGGCGCCGTTGGCGAACGGTCCTTCGCTGGTGAACACGGCGGTCTTGGTTGGTCCTGGCGACAGGCAGAAGACACGGATGCGGCGCGACAAGAGGTCTGCCGAAATCGCCTTGGCTAGGGCCAAGGCCGGAGCCTTCGAAGCCGCGTACAGTGCCATATTGGGCTGACCGGTCTTGGCGGCGATCGACCCCGTCAGGATCACCACGCCGCAATCGCGCATGAAGGGTGCTGCCTTTTGGACCGTGAAGAACTGGCCCTTGGTGTTGACAGCAAAAAGCTTATCGAAATCCTCGCCGGTCCAGTCGGCGAACGGCTTGAACACGGTGATGCCGGCATTGGCGAAGACGATGTCGATGCCTCCGAGCGCTTCCGAGGCAAGCACCGCACCAGCCGCGATGGAGTCCAGGTCGGAGACGTCCATATGGACGCCGACACTGCCCGGACCCAGCTCGGCTGCCAGCGCCTGGGCTTTCTTGCCGTCGCGTGCGCAGAGCGCCACACGCGCGCCTTCGCGGACGAATGTCCGCGCCGCAGCAAGCCCGATGCCGCTCGTTCCGCCGGTAATCAGCGCAGTCTTACCCGCAAGTCGCATTCACAATCCCTCAATGTTGGCGCCCGCATCCGTCTGGTGGTGAGAACCTACGGGAACGGCGGGTGGTAGGAGCCCAGCTCATCTTCGCCGGCACACCCCCGGGCCAAATGGAGCATGCCCCGCTCTGATAGCGTTTGACCGGCTGCTCGGCATGAATGCTCTCTTTGCCCCTTCATGGTGCAGACGAGAGCGCCGACGCGGACGTGGCGCCAGTCTCGGCCTCTCTTAAAAGCAGGCTTCCATGATCGAAAGTCGCAAACGGGAAGGAAAGCATCGTGCCCGACGATGCCGCGGCCCGGCACATCGCCGATCACGATGCCCCCCTTCCCGAATGGCGTCTTCAGTTGCTGCCCACGACGCCTTAGACAATCCGGGGACGCTACAGTTTGCCGGCTGATCCCGACTGGGATCGCGTGGTCCGCCGCGCCGCACGCAAGTCGAAGGATTTCAAGATTCTCGGTTCAAGAGCAGGAGATTTATACATGTACACCGATCCGATCAGGGTTTTCTGGGTGCCTGGATGCTCGGCCTGCGTCAAGACGAAGGAGTTCCTGACCAGTCTCGGCGTGCCGTTCGAATCCGTGAACCTGCTCGAGAACGAGCAAGGCGCAGCCGACCTCGCCAAGCTCGGCGCGAAGTCTTTGCCTGTAGTATCGCGCGGCGAGAAGTTCACCTTTGCCCAGTCGCTCGACCAGGTCGCCGAGTTCGTCGGCAGGAAGCGAGACGGCGTCGAGCGACTGCCGCCTGAAGAGCTCCATCGGCGCTGGCAGGAATTTCTCGCGGTAGCGAGATCACTGATCGTGGAGATTCCGATGGACAAGCTCGGCCACCATCCCATTCCGAACCGCCTGGAGCGAACGGTCCTTGGCCTTGCCTATCACATCTTCCAGATACCTGACGTGTTCGTCCGCAACGTCGCGGGAGAATTCGAGGATTGGGCGCACTACGTCAATCTTCCCGCGCCTGATGACATGAAGAACAATGCCGACATCCTTGCTTTTGCCGACGCATCGATCGCGACCCTGACGGGCTGGTGGGATGGCTTGCAGGACCGCGCCTGCCTATGGACCGTCCGGACTTATTATGGCGTGCGTTCGGGCTGGGAGGTACTTGAGCGCCAGACCTGGCACTCGGCGCAGCATACGCGCCAGTTGCAGGCGGTACTCGAAGGCTTTGATATTCCTCTCTCCAAGACTGTCGACGCGAAACTCTATGACGGTCTGCCGATGCCGGTCGCCCTCTGGGAATAGCGCCGCCGCGGTTGCCAACGACGGCCTCTCCCGCCATGCCAGCTGATGGCTACGTCGGACCGCTGCTTTTCGGAGCGGGCGCGAGGCAGCGGATAACCGAGGCGGGCGGGCAATACCGTCGAGCCGGGCAAACCCACCAGCAATCCTGGGCGAACGAATGAGCACACGGGTCATCATTATCGGGTCGGGGCCGGCGGGCTACACCGCCGCCATCTATGCGGCACGCGCGCTGTGCAATCCCGTGCTGATCTGTGGGCCGCAACCTGGTGGACAGCTGACGGTAACCACGGATGTCGAGAACTATCCGGGATTCCCCGACATCGTCCAGGGCCCATGGCTCATGGAGCAGATGCAGAAACAGGCGGAACACTGCGGGGCGACTATCGTCACTGACCATGTCGAAACCGCCGATCTCAGCGAGCGGCCGTTCAGGGTAATCACGTCGTCCGGCAAGCGCTACGAGACCGAGGCGCTCATCATCGCGACCGGCGCCCAGGCCAGGTGGCTTGGCCTGCCTTCGGAAGAGCGTTTCCGCGGCTTCGGTGTCTCCGCTTGCGCTACATGCGACGGCATATTCTTCATCCGCAAGCACGTCGTGGTGGTTGGCGGGGGCAACACCGCGGCCGAGGAAGCGCTATTCCTCAGCAAATATGCGTCTAAGGTCACGCTCGTGCACCGTGGTGCCAGTTTGCGAGCGGAGAAAATCCTGCAGCAACGACTGTTCAACGACACGAAAATCGAGGTCGTCTGGGAGCATGTAGTGGATGAAGTTCTGGGCAACGAAGAACCGGCGCTCTCCGTCGAAGGCATTCGCCTCAGGCATGCCAGAACGGGTGCTGTGCAGAACCTGCCTGCCGACGGGCTGTTCGTCGCGATCGGCCACAGCCCGTCCGTCCGGGTCTTTGGCGACCAGCTCCGACAGAAGCCCGGTGGCTACATCTGGGTTGAGCCTGGATCGACGCGCACCAACGTTCCGGGCGTCTTTGCGGCAGGCGATGTAAGCGACGATGTCTATCGGCAGGCGGTAACCGCTGCCGGCCTCGGCTGCATGGCCGCCATCGAAGCGGAACGGTTCCTCGCTCACCCTCATTCGTAATGCTTGCGGCTGCGCAACCGGGCCTGGCTCGCTCTACCATGCTTTGCCATATTCTCTCCGCTCCGCCGTCTATCGGTAAAGCATACCGCGGCACCTGGCTCCGAGCAGAAGCCTTATCCTCGCAGTGTGCGATGCCGGCATAAGAATCTACGACTCACCTTTTTGCGCCGTTTCTTTTTATAAGGTCGCCGTACTGCGCCGTCGGCCATGCCGTCGCGAAGTGCCGCGGGAGGCCAAGAGGAACGGTGATGGGCTTTTAGTTGGCGGCAGGACCTCGGGTGCGCTGTCTACGGTTCCTTTGGGACGTGACGCTAGCAAAGTCTCGCTGCGGGATGGAAGCCTCGAAGAAGCAATAAAAAGGGAGAGAAGAATGATTGGATCCTACAAAAAATCAGCCCATGCCATGCTGACAGCGCTGTCGCTGGTACTGCTGTCGCTCGCTGGCGCCAACTGCGCCAAGGCGGCTGATGACTATCCGAACAAGCCGATCGAAGTAATCGTCGGCTACCTCCCCGGTGGCGCAACCGACTTCGCCGCCCGCGTCCTCGCCGAGTCACTGTCGACCAGCCTCGGACAGCCGGTGATCGTCAATAACCGCCCCGGCGCCTCTTCGGCGATCGCCGTTGATGCCGTCAAGCGCGCGGATCCAGATGGCTATACGCTTCTGTTTGGCAACAACGACGCGATTGCGATACTGCCGGCCGTCAAGCCGGACGTGGCCTACAAGATCCCGGACGACCTGACCTTCATTTCCCGGGTCGTCGAGTTTCCACTGGTGTTCGCTGTCAGCACGAAGCTGCCGCTCAACGCCATGAAAGATTTCGTCGAATACGCGAAGGCCAATCCCGGCAAGTTCAACTACGGCTCTTCGGGTGTTGGCGGTTCGCTGCACATTGAGGGTGTGCGTATGGCCCTGGCGGCAGGCATCGACATCACCCACGTCGCCTACAAAGGTGCTGCCGGTGCTGTGACCGACCTCGTCGGAGGCCAGATCGACGGCATGTTCGGCACGGTGAAGGACATCTCCGCCCATCTCAACACTGGCACCATCAAGCTGCTGGCCGTGACCTCTCCCGAGCGCGTACCGGTAGTGCCGGATGTGCCGACTTTGGCCGAAGCCGGCCTCGGCGACGCCACCGTCACGGGCTGGTTCGCCCTCATGGGTCCCGCGAACATGCCTAAGGAAGTCACCGACAAGCTGAGCAAGGCCGTCGCCGACGCCTTGGTCAAGCCGGAAGTGGCAAAGCGTCTGGCTGACTCTGGCCTGTATACTTCGCCGCTTGCCGGCGCTGAGTTCAAGGATTTCGTGGTCAAGCAACTCGACACGTTCAAGACCATCGCCGAAAAGCAGAACATCCGGATTACCGATTGACGGTTCGTCGCGGGCGGCTCATTCGTTTTGGGCCGCCCTAAGTCTGGCATGAACGTTGCTTGCGGATTGGAGTTTTCGATGCGAAATCCGCCATTAGCCCCATATCGCCAAGCGGCATCAACCACCCCGACCCAGGCAGGTTCTGACCTGCCATGGCTCCCGCTGCTTCGGCCTATGATTTATGCACCGGGTCCTCACGATGCCATCTCAACTTGAAAAGCCGAGAGACGTGATCAGTGGGACGCTGGTGCTCGCCACCGGTGCAGCGTTCCTTTACTTCGGTCGCGGGTTGACGGTCGGCAGCGCTTCGCGAATGGGGCCGGGCTACTTTCCGATCGTTCTGAGCCTGCTGATGGTCGTTCTGGGGCTTGCCATCATCGTTAACGCATTGCGTTCAAAAAGCGGGGCAGGCGAGGCGCTGACGATCCCTTGGCGTGCGCTTGTCCTCGTCCTGGGCTCGATCATGGTCTTCGCCCTAACCCTCAAAGGGCTCGGCCTGTTCATCTCGCTGGCGCTCTGCATTCTGGCGACGACCATGGCCAGCAGCTACACGAAGTGGATCCCCTCCATCACGCTAGCCCTCGTGCTGTCTCTCGTCTGCGCCTTCCTTTTCGTCTATGCGCTCGGATTGCCCATCCCGATCATCGGGCAATGGCTATCTTTCGGTTACTGGTGGCCTTCGGCTTCCCCCAGCCCGTGAAAATCACCAGCTGAAGAACATTTTTCATGGACTTCTTTTCCAATCTTGAGCTTGGTTTCCAGACGGCACTGAACCCGTGGAACCTGCTGTACTGCTTCGTCGGCTGCCTGCTAGGCACAGCTGTCGGGGTCTTGCCGGGTCTCGGGCCGGTGGCAACAATTGCCATGCTTCTGCCGCTGACCTTCAGCCTGTCGCCCGACACGGCGATGATAATGCTGGCCGGCATCTACTACGGTGCGCAATACGGAAGCTCCACCACCGCCATCCTGATCAACCTGCCGGGCGAAGCCGGCTCGATCGTGACCGCGATTGACGGCTACGAGATGGCCAAGCAGGGCAGGGCGGGTCAGGCGTTGGCGGTGGCGGCACTGGGTTCGTTCTTCGCCGGAACGGTCGCAACGCTCATCCTGGCGCTGTTCGCTCCGGTGCTGGCCGGCTTTGCGCTGAAGTTCGGCCCGGCAGAGTATTTCTCCCTGATGGTGCTCGGCCTCGTTGCATCAGTTACGCTTGCGTCAGGTTCGCTGCTCAAGGCGTTCGCGATGATCGTGCTGGGCCTGCTGCTTGGCCTGGTCGGGACCGATGTCGAGAGCGGCACGCTGCGATACACGTTCGGCATACCGAGCTTGGCCGACGGGCTCGATTTCGTCGCGCTCAGCATGGGCGTATTCGGTATCAACGAGATCATCTTCAACATCGAGCATGAGCAGAAGCGCAACGTAATTGTTCGCAAGGTGAGCAAACTCATGTTGACGGCTGCGGAGCTCAAGAGCGTCATAGCCCCGGTCTTGCGAGGGACTGGCATCGGCACCGTGCTTGGGATCTTGCCCGGCGGTGGCGCAGTCCTGGCATCGTTCGCGGCCTATGCGGTCGAGAGCCGTGTCTCGAAAAACCGGTCGCAGTTCGGCAAGGGCGCTATTCAAGGGGTCGCGGCGCCAGAAAGCGCCAACAATGCCGGCGCGCAGACCTCATTCATCCCGATGCTGACGCTCGGCATCCCCTCCAACCCGGTAATGGCGATGATGATCGGCGCGTTGGTTATCCAGGGCATTACACCTGGCCCGAATGTCGCCACTGAGCAGCCGGCCCTGTTCTGGGGTCTGATCGCCTCGATGTGGGTCGGCAATCTGATGCTGGTCCTGCTTAACCTGCCTCTGATTGGCATATGGGTGCGGATGCTGATGGTGCCGTACCACTACCTCGCTCCGGCGATCGTTGCGATTTGCTGCATCGGCGCTTACAGCGTCTACAACGACTCGTTCAGCATCTACACAATGGCCCTGTTCGGCCTCGTCGGCTACATCCTGATCAAGCTCGACTTCGAACCAGCGCCGCTGCTGCTCGGCTTCGTGCTGGGACCGATGCTGGAGGAGAACCTGCGGCGGGCAATGGTGCTTTCCCGTGGCGACCCGACCGTGTTCCTCACCCGGCCCGGCAGCCTCATGCTGATCGTTCTGGCCGCGATACTGTTGGTCCTGGTGCTGTTGCCCAGCATACGCTCGAAGCGCGAGGAAGCGTTTCAGGAGTGACTTCGGGTAGGAGGGAAAAACCCGGCGCGTCAGGCATCTCAGCCAGCGATTGAGTCCTTCCAAAAATGGTGTCGCGCAGGTCTTGACGGAGTTGCATGGGAGCTATCCGAATTGCGGACGGTCGACCGACGCGATTGGCAAGTGACGCCGTGGCCAAGGATGAGCGCTGGTGGCATCGTCCGAGACGATGCATCACTTCCCAATCGCGACTGGGGCTAACGCCGTCGTATCATTATCAGAACTGCGTCGCCTCCTGGGCGACTAGTTGGCCCGTTGTCATCGGAACGTTCCCGATCGACGGACTAAGCCACGCAATTGGGAGGATTTATGCCGTATTCGGATTTCAAGGGGAAGGTTGCGATCATAACGGGGGCCGGTGCAGGTATCGGCCTTGCCATTGCTGAAGCGCTTGTCAAGGAAGGGGTGCGTGTTGCTGGCATGGATATCAATCTGGATGGTGTGAGCCGGGTTGAGCAGCGCGTTGGGAAAGACAAGTTCCTTGCCTTGCAGGTCGACATCACTGATCCGGCGAATTGCAAACGGGGCGTGGATGCTGCTGCAGAGCATTTCGGTGGATTGCATGTCCTCATCAACAATGCCGCGCTCGGCATGAACGCCGTGCACCCACATTACGAGACTCTCCCCTTGCAGATCGAAGACGTCAGCGAAGAACTGTGGAAAAAATTCATGCTGACCAATGTCTGCGGCACGTTCAACATGTCGCGCCAGGTCGTTCCGCGCCTGCGTCCGCAGAAATGGGGCCGCATCATTAACGTCAGCACGAGCTACTTGACCATGATGCGGCCGGGCTTTTCCCCCTACGGACCGTCAAAGGCGGCTCTCGAAGCATGGTCGATGATGCTGTCGCGCGAACTCGATGAATCAGGCATCACCGTCAACGTCGTGTTGCCGGGCGGGCCGGTAGACACGGCCATGGTTCCCGATAGGGATGGCCTTGATCGCGAGACGCTTATCCGCCCCGAGATGATGGCTCCGATGATTCTGGCGCTCTTGACCAGCGAGGGCGACAAAATAACCGGCAAACGCTTCCTCGCGGTCGATTGGGACAATACGATCAGCGACCCGCAGCTTCAGACCCACCGGACTGCGGCCTGGCCGGAGCTAGCCACTCCGCTCGCAGCGTTGGCGCCGAAGAAGGGGTGAATGTCCTCCATGGACTAACCTCCCATGTACAGCGTGGCGGGAGGGGAACAACCAGCCAGACAAGGGATTTGCCTCTTTCCGGCAAGACAGCTCTCCTCGAGGGAGGCCGGGTCGTTGACCGGCTTGATGAAGTTCTGAAAACCGCTGAAGCGGGCGCGTGCCCAGTTGGGCAAAAGATGCGTCCGTCATGGCAGACCGCACGGCCTCAACCAGCGGATAAACGATCACCAGAACCAGAAGTATGGCGATCGGCGCCAACAGCAAATAGGGCAGCCCTTCAAAGCTTTGGCGTCGCCTCTTCGAACGAGCTATGTCCTTCCACTCAGCAGTTACTGAAACTTCGCTCAAATGCGCGACCTCCAGCGATGCGCGGAAACCAGGGCGGTCGAATTCAGCATTGGGATAGTTGGCTGGACGCGCGCTCAGAGCCTTCGATGGGATGGACCTCGTCGCGTTCGACGATGTAAGGCGTGAACGCGGAAGACTTGTCGATATCCAAGTGACACAGCCGGTCCGCCCCCAGAGCGGACATCTCAAGACTGGCAAAAGGATGGCGGCGTGATTGGTCCCAGCGTGAGCCTAGGCTGCGAGCTGGTTCTTCACGAATGCACCATCCTTCATGATGGCGGACATGTAGCGGCCTTGACTGCCCAGCGCAGACAGATCCTTCACGGGATCCTTGTCGACCACGAGGAGGTCGGCAAAGGCGCCTGCCGCGATCGTGCCGACCTTGCCTTCCATACGGACGAGTTCGGCGGCGGTAAGGGTTGCCGATTTGATCACCTCGATCGCCGGCAGCGCCTCCGCGCGGATCAGGAACTCTTCGGACTGATAGCTGTGCATCGAGCCCAACACGTCGGTGCCGTAAGCCAGCTTGACGCCGGCTGCCCGCATCGTCTCCAGCGATTCGGGACCTCTTGCGCGCACCCATTTCAGGCGTTCCACAAAGCCGGGATCCAGCTTCAGCGCATCGGCCTCGCGGATCTGCGCTTCATAGGCGGCGATCGTCGGCGTGACGATCGCACCTTGCTTCGCAGCGGTGGCAGCGGTTTGAGGGGTAATAAGTGTCGCGTGTTCGATCGAATGAATACCGCATTCGAGTGCACGTGCGACGGCCTCGTCGGTGTGGGTGTGCACCGACACATACATCTTGGCCTTGTCGGCTTCGTCCTGGAACGCGCGCAGCTCATCCATCGAATAGCCGAGATATGGCCGAGGAAAATGGGAGGATGCCGCGCCGCCATTGGCCATCACCTTGATGAATCTGGCGCCCTTGCGAACCTCGTCGCGAGCGGCACGGCGGCAGTCGTCGACGCCGTCAACGATGCGTCCTACCGAGCCGAGTTGGTCGAGTTGACGGTCGCCACTGATCATGTCGTAGCGCGTCCGATAGTCCGAATGGCCGCCGGTCTGCACCATGGCCTTGCCGCAAATGACCAGGCGAGGACCTTCGATAAGACCCTGCTCTATCGCATGGACCTGAGCCACAGTCGCGCCGCCGAGGTCGCGCACGGTGGTGAAACCGCGATTGAGCATGCCCTTCAATATCCGCACCGAATGATAGGCGACGAGTTCGTTTGGCAGAAACGAGTTTTCGGCCGGATCGGCAACTCCGGAATTGATGTGCACATGGCAATCGATCAGGCCCGGCATCAAAGTCTTCCCGCGCAGATCGAAGCGATGCGCGTTGCTATCCCGGATCGGCTTGTCTGAAACCTCGTCGATAACATTGCCGCTGACGCGGACGAAACGGTCGTGCTCGCCGTCCTCATTGGAGCCGTCAACGATCCGCGCGTTTTCGAATATGTAGGAAGGCATCAGCAGTCTCCTTGTTGGATCGGTGCGCCGCCACGTGCGCCGCGGAATTTGACGGGCGCTACGGTCAGTAGGTTGCCCTGCCGCCGGAAAGATCGAACACCGCGCCGGTGGTAAAGGAATTCTCCTCTGACGCTAGCCAGCAGATCATGGAGGCGGCTTCGCCAAGTTCGAGCATGCGGCCGCGCGGAATCTTGGCAAGCATGTACTCGATGTGTTGCGGTGACTGCTCCATTGCCCCAGGCGTCTTGGCAACCGCCGGAGTGACGCAGTTGACTGCGATGTTCTGCCCTGCGAGTTCCTTGCCCAGTGACTTCGTCAAGGCGATCACGGCTGCCTTCATGGAGCTGTAGGCGACCGCGTTGGGGTTGCCCTCCTTGCCGGCAATGGAGCTGAGGTTGACGATGCGCCCGTAGTTAAGCTCCCGCATATGAGGGACGATGGCGCGGCAGCAGTTGAAAGTCCCTATCAATCCCACACTCAGGACCTGTGCGAAGGCCTCGGGTGGATATTCCCAGGTCGGCATGTTCGGCCCGACCAACGCCGCATTGTTGATCAGTATGTCGATCTTGCCAAACCGTTCCAGCGTGTGTGCAAAGCCCGCTTCCACCGACGCGAGGTCGCCAATGTCAGTCTCAATCCCAAGCACGTCGCGGGTTCGTCCAAGCTGATTGAGAGCCTTTTGCAACGCAGCGCCATCGCGATCCCAGATCGCTATCCTGGCACCGGATGCCAGCATCCGCTCGCTGACTGCGAACCCGATGCCCTGCGCTCCGCCCGTGACAATCGCTACGCGCTGCTCAAGATCATATCGATTCATGGTCGAAGACGCACTCTGATTGAATTATTGATTGAAGCATGTTCCACGGGGGAACCGGTGGCGATTTCGCGACAAGCGCGTGCCAGAACGTATTGACTGCGATGGTCTTTCGCAAAAGACTTAGTTTGGAATGGCTGCTTCGCGATCCGCGATGATGCCCTTGCGACAGTTGCATCCGTGCGGTCAACAGCTATTAGCAGTGACTGGCTGCGTGTTTCGCAGGCCTGGCATGGATGGAATATGCCGGAGAGGGGGAGCTACATTGCGTTTTGACCTTCTTTCGCTTCAGCTGTTTGTCGCCGTTTGCGAAGAGCAGAGTATCGCCAAGGCGGCCGATCGCGAGCACATCGCGGCATCGGCGGTGAGCAAGCGGATTTCCGATCTCGAGATACGCCTCAGTACGCCTTTGTTTCACCGCAGCTCGAAGGGACTGGAGCTGACCGCGGCAGCGCAGGCGCTGCTCCACCATGCGCGCGTCGTGCTCCGCGACTTGAAGCAGATGGAGATTGAGCTTGCCCATCACGCCAGTGGCGTCAGTGGGCAGGTCCGCATTTTTGCGAGTGTTTCGACGATCATCCAGCATCTGCCGTCGGATCTGAGCAACTTTCTGGGGACGCATTCGGCCATTCGAATCGATCTGGAGGAGGGCACCAGCCAGCAGGCCGTGGACGCGGTGGCCGAGAACGCTGCGGATATCGGCGTCTTCGGTGGCGTCGTGCCCCGTCGCGGTTTGAAATACATCCCCTATCGCAGCGACCGCCTCGTGGTGCTGGCTCACAGGGACCACCCGCTAAGCTCGCAAACTTCCGTCAAGTTCGCCGACCTCCCGGATTATGACCTGATCGGGCCAAGCAGGGGAAGTTTTCTGGATATGCTCGTCATTCGCGCTGCGGCTGAGCTGAGCAAACCGTTGAAAATGCCAATCCGGGTCAACGGGTTCGAGACGGTGTCGACAATGGTAGAGGCGCAGATGGGCGTCGGCCTCGTGCCGGCGGGATGTGCCGCCCGTTATGTAACGGGTGGCATGCTTGCGGCAATCGCGCTCGACGAGCCTTGGGCAGTCAGGCAGTGGAACATCTGCGTTCAGGACAGTCAGGGCCTGCCACCACCCGTGAAGCTGCTGTTGAAGCACCTTACCAACAGTTGAGAGGCTGGTCCGCCGGCTAACCGGTGCGTCGCGTCCGACGATGCGAGCTTTCCAAAGGACGACTTCGAAGGGTCCGGGTCGGCCCATATAAGTCCTGCCGCAGAGAGGGCCGAGCGAATGCGCCCGCCTCTTCAACTCAATTTCGAAAGGCAAGGCCTTGAAGATAGTAGTGCTCCCAGGAGACGGGATCGGTAAGGAAGTGACCGCGGAGGCAGTAAGGGCGCTGCACGCGGTCATCGGTAGTGAACTCCCGCTCGAACTCACAGAAGCCGTAATCGGAGGTGAGGGGCTGGAGCGCTTCGGCGATGCCCTGCCGCCTGATACCCTCGACATCTCACGCAAAGCTGATGCCATTCTGCTTGGCGGAACCGGCGTTCCTGAGGATGAGAGGCGAGCGCCGAGCGAGGGGGCCGGTTACGGCCTGCTCAAGCTGCGCAAGGCCCTCGGTCTCTATGCTAACTTCCGCCCGGTCGTGCTTTATCCCGAGCTTGTGGACGCCTCCACACTCAAGCCCGAAATTGTCACGGGGGTCGACCTGATCATCTTGCGTGAACTGACCGGCGATCTCTATTTCGGCCAGCCGCGTGGTGTCTCTCGTGACGAGACTGGCGCGCGTGTCGGCATCAACACGATGCGTTATACCGATGCCGAGATCGAGCGCATAGCGCATGCGGGCTTCCAGGCCGCCGCGAAACGACGTAAGAAACTGTGTTCGGTTGACAAGGCAAACGTCCTTGAAACGATGGCGCTGTGGCGCGAGGTCGTTATCGAAGTCAGCAAGCAGTATCCCGATGTGGAATTGACGCATCTCTACATTGACGCGGCGTCCATGGCCTTGATCCGAAATCCCAAGCAATTCGATGTTGTCGTGACGGGCAATGTCTTCGGCGATATCCTCTCCGATGCGGCGGCCATGTTGGCCGGCTCAATCGGAATGCTGCCGTCGGCCTCCCTCGGCGATCACAACAAGGGCCTATACGAACCGGTCCATGGCACCGCGCCGGACATCGCTGGCAAGGACTTGGCGAACCCACTGGCCGCAATCCTTTCGGTTGCCATGATGCTCCGGCAGTCGTTTGGCCGCGACCAGCACGCTTCGCGTATCGAGCAGGCCGTACGGTCAGTGCTGCGCGAGGGGTATCGGACCGCAGACATCTATCAACCCGGCTGCAGGAAGATCGGCACGAGGGCCATGGGTGAAGCAGTTGTCGAGGCGATCCGCAAGCAGAAGGTTGGCGGGGAGGCGGAATTTGCCTGACCGGCCGCTATGACCTGCTGCTCTCGCGGCAAGTCGGTCGCGTCCGCATCGCCGATTGCGACGACAGGTCTCCAAACCGAGACTTACTTCGGTTGACTGACCAGCGGTACTCGAAGGCAAGCCAGACATGTTCGAGCGACGTCACGTGGCCGAAGAGGGCTGGATCAGCCGCCGAACATCATAGGTGCCGGGCCGTAGCGACGGACGGCGGATCGTGAGAGCCGAGGGACGGCAGATGAAACATGGCGGTCCTTTCGAACTTGCCTTCGGTCGTGGATTGCTGAAGCTGGCATTGCCGCAAGGCGCGGAGCCGACAGTAATCCGGAAGGCGTTGTTGCCAAAACTCTTCGACGCCTCTTCAGCAATTGCATCCGCCTTCGCGAATCCGATTGGCTCCGAGCCTTTAGCCCGTCTGGTGGTCGGGCGTCGGAGCGCCTGCATCCTTATCTGCGACATCACGCGCCCGGTGCCGAACCGGCTATTCCTACGCGTCATGATCGAGACAATGATCAAAGGCGGCATTCCCGCGGACAGGATCGATGTGCTCGTTGCCACCGGCCTTCATCGTCCGAACGAGGGTGTGGAACTGGAGGAACTGGTCGGCGATCCTTGGGTTCTGAAGACCGTCCGCGTCACCAATCATTTCGCACGCAACGAACACGACCACGTCGATCTGGGACATACGCAGACGCGTGGGACACCGATCCGGATCAATCGGCTTTTCGCGGATGCGGACCTCCGTATCGCTACAGGCCTGGTCGAGCCCCATTTCATGGCAGGCTGGTCCGGTGGTCGAAAGGTTGTCGCCCCCGGCGTTGCCGGCCACGAAACCATCCGCACCTTCCACTCGGCGCGTTTCATGGAAGACCCGCTGTCAGTCCAGTGCAATCTGGTCGGCAACCCGCTCCATGAGGAACAGTTGCAGATCGTACGCAAGGTTGGCGAAATCTATGCGTTGAACACCGTGCTCGATGAAGATCGCGATCTGGTTTGCGTGACCTTTGGCGAGATCATAGCCAGCCATCTGGCTGCGGTCGATTTCATCGCTGACACGACGATGATCGACGTGCCGCGCCGGTTCAAGACCGTGGTGACGTCGTCTGCAGGCTATCCCCTCGACAAGACCTACTACCAGACGATCAAGGGTATGGTGACGCCGATCGACATTCTCGACCCGGGCGGGACGCTGATCATCGCCTCGGAATGTTCGGAGGGCTTGGGCAGCCACGAATTCCGCCAGGCGCAAGCGCGGTTGGTGGAGATGGGACCCGAGCCATTCCTTGCCACGCTTACGGCGAAGACGCTTGCCGACATCGATGAATGGCAGACGGAGATGCAGCTGAAGCCGATGCGGGTGGGCAAGATCCAGCTCTACACGACCGGGCTAGATCGCGAGGAACGCCGCATCACCGGAGTTGAACTGGTCCCCTCGGTAAACGACGCAATCGCGGCCAGTCTTGAACGCCATGGCGACCCCGCCGTTGCCATCATCCCGGAGGGACCATACGTCATTCCGATCTATCGGCGGGCAGGACTGTGAGACGCGTCCACCTCGATGCAGTCGGCGGCATCGCCGGCGACATGTTCGTCGCGGCAATGCTCGACGCGCTGCCTGACCTGCGAGAGCGCGTACTTGCCGACGGCGCTGCAGTGCTTCCGGTTGAGGCCGGTGGCATTGCCTTCGAGGAAGGCGAGAGCCTGTCGATGCGCGTGCGGCGCTTCGGTCTGGTCGCGAAGCGCGCGATGTCGGCTGCAGCGCCACACGCCCATGCGAACGCATATGGTGATGATGATGGCCACCATCACCATCACGATCGCAACCAGATTCCTGATGAAGCGCATGCAGGTAGTTTTGCTGACATGGTGGCACGCATCAAGGCCGCGGATCTCCACGATGGAACGGCTGCCAGGGCCATTGCGATACTGACGATCATTGGCGAGGCGGAGGCGGCCATCCATCGCGTGCCGGTCGAAAGGGTACATTTTCACGAGATCGCCGACTGGGACTCCCTGGTTGACGTCGTCTGCGCCGGCAGCATCGCAGCGGCGCTCGACAAGACGGTGTGGAGTGTCTCGGCTCTGCCGCGAGGCGGTGGCCTTGTGCACACCGCCCACGGACTGCTGCCCGTTCCCGCGCCTGCCACGGCCGCGATCCTGACCGGTTTCGAATGGCGCGACGACGGCATATCAGGCGAGCGCGTGACGCCGACCGGCGCGGCGATCCTTAAACATCTCACAGCGCCTGGTGCTGGCGGCACGTCTGGCCGGCTTGTGTCGTCCGGAACAGGCGCGGGGACGCGGCACCTGCCCGGGATGCCGAACATTCTTCGCGTTCTCGTCCTAGAGAACGAAGTCTCAACTCCGAGCGACACCATCAGTGTCATCGAATTCGAAATCGACGACATGACCGGCGAAGAGATGGGCGTCGCCTGCGATCGCCTCAGGGCAACGGACGGCGTGTTGGATCTCTCCGTGGGGCAGCGCCTCGGCAAGAAGGGGCGTCCCGCCTCGTCGTTCCGGCTTCTGGCGAGACCGGAACTGGCCGATCAGGTGACGGCCCGGTGTTTTGCCGAGACATCGACAATTGGCTTGCGCCTGCGGGAGGAACGCCGGCTGGTCCTCTTCCGGGAAAACGTCAAGGCTGCCGGACTTGCCGTCAAGGCGGTCCTCCGGCCATCGGGCATCACACGCAAGGTGGAAAGCGATGCCCTTCGAGGCGGAAGCCTTGCCGAGCGCCGCGCCATGAAGTGGCAGGCCGAGACGACCGACGATGAATGACATTGCGCCGGCACAGCGTCTTGACCGCGTTCTTGACCGTTTCGAACAGCTCGCCATTGCTGTCAGCGGCGGCGTGGATTCAGTGACGCTGGCAGCCTTCGCACATCGCAAGCCGGGCCTTGCGGTGACGGTAATCCATGCCGCCTCACCAGCCGTTCCGGAAGAGGCGACGGCACGCGTGCGGGGTCTGTCAGATACCGAAGGCTGGACGACCCTCGTCATCGGAACTGGCGAGTTCGAGGATTCACGCTATCGGGACAATCCCTCGAACCGCTGTTATTTCTGCAAGACCAATCTCTACGATCGGATACGCACACTGACGCCGCATGTGATCGCGTCGGGTGCCAATCTCGATGATCTCGGCGACTATCGTCCCGGGTTGCTGGCTGCCGCCGAGCGCCAGGTGGTACATCCCCTCATCGAAGCGGAAATGGCCAAGGCCGACATTCGCGCGCTTTCTCGCGAGCTTGGCCTGGGCTCTGTCGCCGAATTGCCCGCCCAGCCATGCCTGGCAAGCCGCGTCGAGACGGGAATAGCGATCGATGCCCGCGACCTCGCATTCATCGAGAAGGCCGAGCGGCATCTGGCTGACATTGCCGCCAGTGGCGTTACGTTGCGCTGCCGGATTACGCGGTCAGGCGTGGTTCTGGAACTCGGCGACGGCGTGTCCGCGCAGAAGCATCTGCTGGTCGAGATCACGCAGCGGCTTTGCGCCGAGGCAGGACGCGTCTTCGTGGGCGCCCGGCCCTACAGCCGCGGCGCGATGTTCATGCGCCCATGAACGACTTTCAACTCGACTGGCAACGCAGCAGGCGCACCGGAGTGCCGGAGGCGGTGCTATGTGAGCATAAGAGCCCGACCCAGGTGGCCGCCATCATCGTCGCTGCTTCCGAGAAAGGAGAGCGGCTGTTGTTCACGCGTCTCGACGAAAGCCATTTTCTGGCGCTCGATTTCGCCATTCGCAGTGCACTTGATTATGATCCACTGTCGCGCACTGCGGTGCTGGGCGGGTCCATGCCCGTTGCAAGCACAGGTGTGGGCATCGTGGCGGCGGGCACGTCGGATATGTCGGTCGCACGGGAAGCCGCCCGAGCGCTCTGCTTCAACGGCCATGACGCGCCTATCGTCGCCGATGTCGGTGTCGCCGGATTGTGGCGGCTTACTGAAAGGCTCGACGAAATCCGGATGTTTCGGGTTGTTATCGCTGTCGCCGGCATGGAAGGCGCGCTCTTCAGCGTGCTCGCCGGGCTGATCGCGGCGCCGTTGATCGCTGTACCGACATCTGTCGGCTACGGCGTGGCCGCCGGCGGATATGTGGCGCTCAACGCAGCGCTCGCGAGTTGCTCGCCGGGAGTTGTGGTGGTCAACATCGACAATGGCTTTGGCGCAGCGGCAGCCGCGGTGAAGATGCTTTCAATGCGTTGACGCACCAGCCTCGCTAAGCGCGATGCGCGCGTTCCGATATAGAGCAAACAATCGATTTTGCCGGTGCTAGAAAGGCGTGGCGCCAGCCAAACTGGTCTGCCCCGCCAAATCATCGGAGGTCCCCACGACAATGCAGTTCGACTTCTCCGAGCTGAAGCCGCTTGACCGGCACAAACTTCTATCCTCGACGATCACGCCACGGCCGATCGCATGGGTCACGACCGTCGCGTCGGACGGGGTGCGCAATGCAGCGCCATTCTCGTTCTTCAATGTCTTCAGCGAGGATCCCCCTGTCGTCGGTTTCAGCATCGTCGACCGGTCTGCAGGCGACAACAAGGACACAGGACGCAATATCCGGATGTCGGGCCAATTCGTCGTCAATCTGGTCGACGAGGATCGGCTGGACCAGATGAACATAACCGCCGCCGAGTTTGCGCCGGAAATCGATGAGTTTTCGCGGTCCGGGCTTGCAGAGGAAGCTTCAGTGACGATCGCCGCGCCGCGAATTGCCGAGAGCCCCGTCTCCATGGAGTGCGTGCTGCACAGCATTGTTCCTCTCGGGGTATCGCGCTCGCTCATCCTGGGAACGGTCCAGATGATGCATATACGCGACGACATGCTGATCGACCCGGTTCGCTTCCATGTCGATACACAAAAATTGCGCCTTGTCGCCAGGGCACAAGGAAACACCTATGTCCGCACGACAGACGCGTTTGAGTTGCCGAGAATCTCGGCGACGTGACAGGGCCGGCGGTTCGCAGGCCTGACGAAGTCGCAGCCCCTGTCTCTCAGTCAACATTGGCGCGCGCAACCGCAGCTATTTGAGCCCAAATCCCCGCGCCTTCAGGAAGTCCGTGAGCACGTGCCTGCCGGTCAGTGCAGCAACGTCCTTTATCCGCGCCGCGGTCTGTTCAGTCCAGTCGATGTTGCGCATGTTCTGTTCGGCCTGGAATTCCCGCATGCGTGCCTCGTAGGCCGCCATAAGCTCCGGGTCGATTTGGGTATACCGCTCGCGGTGGAGGATTATGCCTTGCGGCAGGCGCGGCTTGACGTCTGTTGCCACCGCCGGATCGGGGCGGCCGACTGTCATGCCGAACACGACCATCGATTCGTCGGGCAGTCCCAGTTCGTTGGCGACGGCCTGAGGGTCGTTACGCATCGCGCCTATGTAGCAGCAGCCGAGGCCGAGCGACTCGATTGCAACAGCGGCATTCTGCGCTGCGAACGCGGCGTCCGCGATGGCAAAGATGAATGCCTCGATGTAATCGAGTGCGACACCGGCATGTCCCCGCTCATCGCTGATCGCACGCAGGCGAGCCAGATCGGCGACGAAAACGAGCAGCAGCGGCGCGTCATGGATGTGCTTCTGGTCCGCGGCGTAGCCGGCCAGCCGCGCCTTGCGATCCTTGTCCTCGACCGCAATGACGCTCCAAGCTTGGAGGTTGGAAGTTGAAGCCGCCGACTGTGCGGCCGCCACGACGAGCTCAAGGGTATTTGCGGGAAGGGGCTGGTCGAGGTAGTAGCGCACCGACCGGTGCGACAGCATCACATCCAGCGTGCTGTTCCAAGTGACGTGGGACAATTCTTCGGCGAGAGCGGGATCACGGTAGCGCGTACCGACGCGTTCACGTGCCGCTGTACCGTCGGCGACGCTGTTTCGCTGCTTGCTGGTCATCTGATTGTTATCCATCTGGTTGTTTGGCTTGATCCGCCTGGGATTCTTGCCGAGGTCAAATAACGCCCTCGTGCTTGAACGAGCGGATCTGTGCTGTTGAGTGGCCGAGGAGTTCACCGAGGACATATTCGTTGTCTTCGCCGTAACAAGGCGCTCCGCGGTTGATCAATCCGCCTGCATGCGCGGGTGTGCGGCCAAGTTTGAACGGCACTTCGGCCACGGGCCACGTCCCGATCCTTGTCCCAGGCACTTCGGTCAGCCACTCCAACCTCCGCAACTGCGGATCGTGATCGCAGCGATCCTCCGCCGTCTGGCATACGCCAGCGGCCACGCCAGCTGCTTGCAAGCGGCTCATGCAGTCATAGGCCTCAACGCCCTCGGTCCACGTTCCAACCACCTTGTCCAGTGCATCCTGGTTGACAAGACGAGCCGCAATATTGGCGAAGCGTGGATCGGTTAGCCATTCAGGATGGCCCGCGGCATGGGCGAGCGCCGCCCATGACCGCTGGTCGCAGCACGAGATCGCGATCCAGCGATCCGCCCCCTGGCAACGATAGGCGCCATGCGGCGCGGCATTGCCATAAGGGGAGCGGTTGCCGGTACGCTGCCACACTCGCCCGTTTGCCGACCAATCAAGGATGGCCTGGCTGGCAAGGAAGATGCCCGCTTCGCATTGGGACGCATCGATATGCTGACCCTTGCCGGTGACCGAGCGGTAGTACAGCGCACCGAGGAGCGATTGGGCGAAGCCATAGGCCCCCATCCAGTCGAGATAGGAATAGCCCCACCCGGCAGGCATCGCCGGTTCGGCAAGACCGGACATCTCGTTCATCCCAGCAAACGAGGCAGCGATAGGCCCAACGGTGCGCAGTCGGCCATAGGTGCCGTAACTGCCCATGCCGGACTGCTGGACGTAGATGATATCGGGACGGATGCTGCGCAGGACGTCATACCCCAGGCCTAACCGATCGAGGACGCCCGGAGAGAAGCCTTCGGCGACGACGTCGGAGATTGCGATCAGCCGCTTGGCGATATCGATACCTTTCGGGTGGCGGATATTGAGCGAGAGCCCGCGCTTGCCCGTGTTCTTATTGTTGAACTGGCCGCCCATGTCGGGATCGCTGACGCCCGGCAGTGGGCCGGTCGCGGCCTCGCGCGCCGTGCGGCCGCCAACGGGTGCCATTGCGGCGAGGCGTGTGTCTGGGTTTTCCTTCCATTCGACCTTGATGCACTCGGCGCCAAGCGCAGCAGCAAAGCGCGTTCCGCCCGCCGAAGCAAGAAACCATGAGAAGTCAAAGATGCGGACGTTCTGCAAAGGAAAGGGACGATTGCGTGCTGAGAGCGCCGGTTTCAGGGTCGCCTCTGCCGCTACCTTTGGCGATGCCTGCCTTGAGGTGTTGCTCACTTCGCCCGTATGCTCACCGCGCAGCGGCGCGCGCTTGCCGGCCTGCCATCGTGTTTCCGAACTCAGCCATTTGCTTGTGGCATAATGGAAGCTGCGCCCAAGTTCAGGGTGATCGACCTTGGTGATGGCGCCGCGCTTCAGCCAATGCTCGTCTTGTGCATTCTCATGCGGCTTGCGCACCGGTGCCCAGAGCAATCCCGCTGCCTGAGCTTCTTGCCAGGGCGTCGCGTCATATGTGTGGGCGCGGACGAAACGCTGAACCACTTCCAGCGTGTGCGAGGTGGCGTCGTCCATCTTCGACGAGCCCGGGACGCTGCGTGCGTTAAAGTCCGCATCGGCTGTGGGCGCCTCGAGGTCCGCAGCCATGTCGAAACGCTCGAGGAACGGCACGAGATTGGCCTTGTCACGGGCGCCAACACCCCAGGTCATGTACCAGCGACCATCTTTGGTGTGACTGATGTTGGGGACACGCGACACTGCCTCCAGGGCATGACGGCATGTCAGACGATGGAGCGGCGCTCGGCGCATCACCCATGACATCAGATCGATCTCGGTGCTCTTGGCTACCGCCTCATGGATGGCACAGGAGATATCCTGACCGAGACCCGAGGTGGTCCGCTCGATCAGAGCGGCAAGAATGCCAATCATGAGTTGCTCACCGGCAATATGGTAGGCATGCCAGATTTGCGGTGCGATAGGCGGTAGGTCGTACTGTTCCGATGGATCCGGATCGTAGCCGCAATTCATCATGACGCCGCCGAGCGCCAGATGAACCAGGTCCGACCCCTTGAAGGTACTCCAAGGGCCGTCATCGCCGAAAGGCGTCATGCGGGCGATGACGAGCGAGGGGTACCGCGCCGCCAAGGCTTCGCGGGTCAGCCCAAGCTGTTCATTCAACATGCCGCAGCTAGCATCCAGCAGGATGTCGGCAGTACCCAGGAGCTGGACCAACATCGAGCGACCGCCTGCGGTATCCAGATCGGCGACGGCGGATTTCTTGCCGCGGTTGTATGCCCAGAAATAGAGCGACTTTTCGGGGTCGGGCTCCTCAGAACAGAACGGGGCGATGCGCCTCGTCGGGCTGCCGCCTGCTGGTTCGATCTTGATCACCTCGGCGCCGAGTCCTGCAAGCAGCAGGCCGCAATACTCCGCCGTCTCGTCCGCCACCTCGATCACTCGAAGGCCAGACAGCATTCCGGGGGCGGTGTCGGACGCCAGAGCGGTCGACCGGGGTTCAACTCTTGCAGCTGTCATGAAGGGTGTTTGGACCGTCTCAGCGTTGATGTTGAGCAACCACATTTATGGAGTTTGCTCGGCAAGATAATGCATTATATAAAATTAGGCATTGAGAAGCGGCGCCTGTCAATTAGAAATTGCGGGGGTCAAACCAATTCACCTCGGGTGGTGGAAAAAGTGCAGAAGAAATTTCGATCCTGAATTTTTAAGGCTTCCGGCGCTATGTCGTGGCCAATGCGCCATTGGAGCGTCTTCACACCGGTATGATGTGGGCGGAGGGTCCGGTCTGTTTTGCGGATCTCGAGATTCTCCTTCTTAGCGACGTTCCGGCAGAGCAAATATTACTGTCGCCAAAGGGCAGCCACCGGTCGTCTTTCGCCATCCGTCCGGCAACGCCAATGGCAACACCCGGGACCGCCAAGGGCGTCTGCTCACCTGCGAGAGCGGCAATCGTCGCGTCGTCCGCACCGAACTTGACGGGAGGCAGACCGTTCTCGCCGATAGCTACGATGGAAAGCAGCTCAACTCGCCAAACGACATCGTCGTACGCTCGGATGATTCGATCTGGTTTACCGACCCGGATTATGGAATTCTCAGCGATTACACAGGAAACCGCGCCTCCAGCGAGCTTGGGCGCCGCTGCGTTTTCCGCCTTGATCCCCTCGATGGCAAGCTGGCGATCGCCACGGACAAACTGGACAAGCCCAATGGTCTGGCCTTCTCGCCCACCGAGAAAATCCTTTCGTTGCCGACTCAGGCGCGACGCACACGCCTGGGTGGCGCACATGAGATCCTAGCTTTTGACGTAGCGGCCGATGGTGGGCTTGGCAACCGCCGGACATTCGCCGTGATCGATGCCGGGGTGCCTGACGGGTTCCGCGTGGACCTCGATGGCAATATCTGGACAAGGGCGGCTGATGGTGTTCACTGCATCAGCCCCGAGGGGGAATTAATCGGTAAGATTGCGGTCCCGGAAACCCGTCACAAACCTGACGTTTGGCGGCCCAAGCGCAATCGCCTGTTCATAGCCGCTGCCTCGTCTCTTTACTCGATTTATGTCGGGACACGCGGCCTCTGAAATGGTTCCGAACCTCTTGACCAAAATAAAATAAAATGCATCATCCATTACGGAGGGACGATGCAAGGCTTTTCTGGGCTTCGAGATAAAGTATCGGTGGTGGGCGTCGGCACGACGGCGTACGGCAACTTTCCCGACATGGACGAGTATGGCCTGGCGGCTGAGGCGTTTCGCAACGCGGTTGCAGATTGCGGACTGGACAAGGGCGCGGTCGACGGCCTGCTTACATGTCGTATTCCGAGCTACTACCGGATGGGCGAAGTCCTGGGACTTGATCCGCGTTGGACGATCACCCTACCGGGGCATGGTCGCATGTCGGGCATCGGCCTCATCGAGGCAACGATCGCCTTGACGAGCGGCCAGGCGAAATATGTCGCGCTGCTTTACGCCAACATCGGCCGATCTCGCCGCGTCTTCTACGGCGGAGGTGAAATGCCGGGCCATTGGGACCCTTGGGGGTTCACCTCGCCCGGCGGCGCCCACGCCATGATGTTCCGTCGCCACATGGAGCTTTACGGTACGACGACGCGGCAACTCGCTGAAGTTTCCGTGGCCTTCCGCAGCCATGCGCAACTCAATCCCGGCGCGGTGATGAAGGAGGCAATGACTATCGACGACCATGAGAGTTCCCGTCCGATCGTCGCCCCGCTGCGCCTATTCGATTATTGCCTGATCAACGATGGCGCCGTCTGCCTGATCCTCACGACAAGCGAGCGGGCCGCTGATCTCGCCAAGCCGCCGGTTCGGATCAGCGGATTTTCGGGGCGCGAGGCCTATCGAAACTCGTCCATAGAGAATTTTCACATCGACTTCTGGCACGATCAGGTCTCGGCATCGGGCGATGAGGCGTTCGCCATGGCCGGCGTCGAGCCCGCCGATGTCGATGCATTGATGTGTTACGACAATTTCAGTCCGACCGTGCTGTTCAGCCTCGAAGGCCTTGGCTTCTGCCCGCGCGGCGAAGGCGGCCGGTTCGTCGAGGGCGGAGCGTTGAAACTTGGCGGCCGGCTGCCGACCAACACGGACGGCGGCCATCTGTCCAATTCGTATATGCAGGGCTGGGCCCTCAACGTCGAGGCGGTGCGCCAACTGCGTGGCGAATGCGGCGATCGGCAGGTTGAGGACTGTGAAGTCGTGACGTACGTGCAAGCAACACCATGCACGCGCACGATCGTTTATACGCGGGCGTGACGGCTGACATGGCGTATGGCGCTTCCGCTTCCGAGAAATCCGTAGAGGCAAAGCCGTTGCCCAAGATTACGCCCTTGAACAGGCCGTTCTGGGACTATGCGCTCAAGTCAATTTACGCGCTGCAGACCTGCGATGCGTGCGGCGACGCTCATGTTCCCGAAGCGCCGGTATGCCCTCGGTGCCTGAATGACCGCCAGACCTGGAAACCGGCGAGCGGAAAAGGCACGCTGCAGTCCTGGGCGGATTTCCATCGCGCCTATTGGGACGGCTTTAAGGCAGACTTGCCCTACCGTACATGTCTGGTGCGGCTTGACGAAGGCCCGCTGGTCGTCAGCAATTTGGTCGGCGGGCAGGCGAACCTCAGGATTGGTGCGCGCGTCCATGTGGTGTTCGACCGCATCGCCGATGGCATCGCATTACCGAAATTTTCTCTGGACGAACCGGGATGCTGAACGAAGCAGCTGACGCCGAAGTGAGCGCGGCCGGATGCGATCGTCATCACGCCGGCCGCCTGCCAGCCCGGCCAAACCGCAGCATCCTGAGATCGGCGACGCGCCCGCTCGAAATCATTGAACTCTTTGCTGCTCTCCGCCGCCCGCTGTCGGTCTCGGAAATCGCCTGCGCGCTCGAAATCCCCCAGTCAAGTTCGTCCGTGCTGCTACAGGCCATGAGCGGTGCAGGTTTCATAGCGCGCGATCGCAAGACGCGGAAATACCTACCGAGCGTCCGCTCCGTGCTGTTGAGCAACTGGGTCCACGACACGTTTCTCCAGGGCAGCGGCCTGCTGCAGGCGTTGGATGCGTTGAGCATCGAGGCCAATGCAAATGTCCGGCTTGGCGTCCGCAATGGGGTGCACGTTCAATATGTGCATGTCTCCTGGCCGTCGGCCGAGCCAAGGACGAATCGCCTGAGTCCCGGCATGAAGTTGCCGATTGGCAGGGACGCCCTGGGCAGGATGCTGCTTCTAGCAGAGAACGAGAATGACGTACGTGGCATTCTCCGGCACGGGAACGCCGTCGGCGATGCTGCACATGCGGTCAATGTGGAGGATCTTGTCAACGAGCTGCGAATGCACCGCGTCGATCGCTTCGCGGTTTGTCGCGATCTGAGTGCCCAGGACGACCTCGTCATCGCAATCCAGTTGCCCGCGCGATTTGGAGCGCCTGCTGCGATCGGCATTGGCGTTGCCGTTTCCGGGCACGCGGACGGTCGGTCGAGGTTCGCCGCGCTGCTTCGTGACTTCGCTGCAGAAGCCTGGGGTGCGTGAGGGCGAAGTGCTTGACCGCCACATGCGTACGCCGGGGCGGAATAGGAGCTACCAGGCGGCTCTTTCTAAAACGACTAAGAAGCAGGCTGGTGGAGGAATGCGCAATGAAGAGCAGTAACTTGATGGAACTCATGCAGCAAATGTCGCTGACACGACGGCAATTGCTCGGCACGTCAGCAATGCTGGGGGCAGCCGCTCTGATGCCGCGGCAGGCATGGAGCGCGCCCGATCTCAAGGGTATCGAACTCAATCTTATGGTGATCCAGCCGCACGTCACCGGTGGACGCATAGTTGCAGACGAGTTCGGCAAGGCGACCGGCGCGAAGGTCAACGTACTGCCGGTTCCCAACGACCAGATCCAGCAAAAGGCGACCCTCGACGTCCAGTCCGGATCCAACGTCTACGACGTCATCGACTACTGGTACTGTCTGCTCGGCGCGCTCGCCGAAGACGGCACGGTCGTCGACGTTACCGACCGCATTGCCAAGGATTATGCCGCTGCGGACTTCCTGCCGTCGATCTACGATCCCTACACACTGTACAAGGGAAAGCGCTGGGGGGTGCCATATGACGGCGATTCGCACGTGCTGTTCGTCAACACCGAGATCCTGGAACGGAGCGGCCAGAAGCCGCCCACGACTTGGGACGAATATCTGGCGACGGCGAAGGTCATCACGGAGGCCGAGACAGCGAACGGCATCTTCGGCACCGCGCTGCTCGGTGTGAAAAACCCTTTCATGATAGGCTGCAGCTACACCAACCGGCTGGCTGGTCTGGGTGGCGATTTCTTCGATGCCAGCGGCAAGCCGTTGCTCGATTCGGAAGTCAGCATCGCGGCCGTCCAGGCCATGCTTAACGTTGCTCCGTATGCTCTGCCGACGCCGCTGGAAACCGGGTTCGAGCAAGGATTGCCGGCCTTCCTCTCCGGTAAGGCGGCCATGATCGAGTTCTGGACCGATCTCGGGGTCAACGCACAGGATCCGGCAATGTCGCAGATTGTTGACAAGTGGACCGTGGTGCAGATGCCGATTGGCGGCGCCAACAAACAGCATCGCGGCTCGCTCGACGCCGGTTTCGGCCTGGCGATCTCGGCCGGCTCGAAGCAGCCGGACGCCGCTTGGGAACTGGTCAAGTTTGCCTGCAGCAAGGAAATGAACCTCAAGCTGACACTGACTCCCGGCAGTGGCATCGATCCGATCTTCACGTCGGTTCTCGACAGCAGCCAGTACAAGGCGGCGGCGCCGAAGGTTCAGGCTGCTGGCGCCCAGGCACTAAATGGCGCGCTTGCCTGGCCTACCGGGGCACTGGCGTCCAAGATGCTGCAAGGCCTGGCTGACGAACTTGCATTGGTTCTCGCTCAGACCAAGACCCCCGAGCAGGCTATGAATGATGCCCAGGCGGCTTGGGTTGCAATGCTGAATGGATAGAGGCAACCCGGTTTCCACATCGGCCGGAGCGACGGTAAGCGGCTCGCGATTGGCAGGGTTCCTTCTGGTCGCGCCGCTGCTGCTCGGCCTCTCCGCCTTTGCCATCTATCCGTTTCTCGACGTGCTTGCGTTGTCGCTGTCGAAGAGCTCGCTGGGGCGGCAGTTCCAGCATTGGCCGGTTCTGACCAACTTTGCCGCCATTCAGCGCGATGGCGACTTTCAGGCGGCCCTGTTGAGGACGACGATTTTCGCAATTCCCGTCGCATTGATCCAGCTCGCACTGGGCTTGGCGATCGCGATGATGCTGCATTCAAGTCTGAAGCAGGCGAGGTGGGTGCGCAGCCTTATCCTGTTGCCGCTGATGACGCCGCCCATGATGGTGGCCGTGGCCTGGAAATTGATCCTTGCGCCCGCCGGCGGCCTGCTCAACGGCGTGCTGTTGCGCACCGGCATCATAGACCAGCCGGTCTCATTCCTCGGCACCATGCCCGCAGCCTTCCTTTCGGTCGCTGTCGCCGATACCTGGCAGTGGACGCCGTTCGTGGCGATCCTCGCTTATGCGGCGCTCCAGACCTTGCCAGACGAGGTGTTCGAGGCGGCAAGTGTCGACGGCGCGTCGCCGCGAACGATCTTCTGGCAGATCACGCTTCCGATGCTGATGCCGACGCTGCTTGCCATCTTGCTGTTGCGCGTCGTGATCGCGTTCAAGCTCTTCGACCTCGTCTATGGTCTGACATTCGGCGGGCCGGGATTCAGCACCACCGTCACCACCTTCCGCATATGGCGCACTGCCATGCAGGAGTTCGATGTCGGTCTGGCCGCAGCCCAAACGCTGGTGTTCGCCATCCTCGTCAGTATTGTCACCCTGCCTATCACCTGGCTTCACAAACGCAGCGAAACGAGGTCGGGATGAGCCATTCCAGTCAAGCTGGGGGGAAGTCGCGGGGCCGGGTCGCAACAGGGTGTGCCGCGGTCATGGTCGGCTTCTTTGTGTTGCCGATTGCGTATCTCGTCTCGGTTTCCTTCAAGACGCCAGACCAGGTGCTTACCGGGTATTTCCTGCCGCAGGCACCGACACTGGCGAACTGGATCAACACCTTCCAGATCATCCCACTGTTTCGCCTGCTGGCGAACTCGCTGCTGGTCGCGGTTTGTAGCAGCCTGCTGACGCTCGCCGTCGCCTTTCCAGCCACGTACGCCATGGTGCGGTTGAAGGTCGGCGGGCGCTTCCTTCCGGCCTTCACGTTGGCGACCTACGTGGCGCCGCCGGTGGTCGCGCTCATTCCGCTTTTTCTGCTTCTGCGTCGGCTTGGTCTGCTCAACAGCCTGTCTGGCCTTATCCTGGTCAACGGGATAGTCAACCTGCCGGTGGCCTTTTGGCTGTTGTCAGGCTTCCTGCGACGGGTGCCCGTGGAAATCGACGAAGCGGCAAAGATCGACGGTGCTGGGTATTTCACGATCATCTTTCGCCTTGTCGGCCCAGTCATGGCGCCAGGCCTCGTGGCAACGGGTTTGATTTGTGGCATCCTCGCCTATGATGAGTTCCTGCTCGCCTCCGCCTTCAGCAATGACGAAGGCAGCCGAACGCTGCCGGTGGCGATAGCTCTTTTCCAGGGCGAGCGATTGATAAATTTCGGCCAGATGGCGGTAGCGTCTCTCACCGGCATTATACCGGTCTATCTGATCGGGCTGTTCGCGCAGCGGTGGCTGATCGGCGGGCTGACGGCGGGCAGCGTCAAGTAAACCAGGACCCAGGTTGGAAAAAGCGTCGACGATTTTGCTTCCTGCGTTTTTCGCTGGCCTCCCGGGGCGGTATCAGCCGGTGCGCTTTGCTGACTTCGCCCTGATCTCATCGAGGATTGGCACGATATACTCCCGGAACTTCGCCGGGTTCTCGGCCATGGGGAAGTGGCCCATGTCGCGCATATGCACCCATTTCGAGCCGGGTATCATCGACGCAAGCTGACGCCCTTCCTCGACCGTCGCCGACCAGTCGTAATCGGCATTCAGCAAATAGAGGTCGATCTTCGCCGTGTCGATATCCTTGGCCGTATCCGTGAGATCATGCTCCTCGACATAATAGTGCAGGTCGCCCGGGAAGACCGACGGCGCCCCCTGGCTGTACATCCAGATCGTCTCGCGGCGGTAGACCTCCGGGCTGCTCGGCGAACACTGTGTGTGTTGCAAGGCGGCGCGTGTGTCGTTGGATGTCGTTGGGTGCCAGTACCAGTCTGTCAGCGTGCCAGGCTCGGGGCTCTTGATAAGAGGCTCAAGCGCGATCGCGGCGCGAAAATGCTCGGGATGGTAAAGCGCCAGATCGGTCGCCAGCAGCCCACCCATCGAGCAGCCCATGAAGACGGGTCTGTCGAGCTCGAGCGCCTTTGACAACTCGAGCACGTAGCGCAGGAACCAGTCCATCTTGAGCTTGTAGCCAGTCTCCCAATAGCGGTGGGTGAGGGGAGGCAGCGACTTGCCATGGTAGGGCAAGTCCCACGCGATGAAACGGAAATACCGGGTGAGTTCCTCATCCTCGAGAAGGTGCCGCCATTGGCGCGCATCGGTGCCTGCCGTGTGCTGCAGCAGCACCGGGATGCCGGTGCCAGCCTGTTCGAGGTATATACGGTACTCGGTGTCATCCAGGGTCAGATACAGATAGCCGCATTCCATCTTTGCAAACTTTGCCATCATCCGTCCCTCAAGCCTTCACGCCGTTGATCTCCTGGCGCATCACGGCGAGGATTCGCTGCAAGGCGCTGTAATATGCATAGAGCGACGACAGATCGCCGCCGAGCCGCATGCCGCGATGGATCGCCGCCGGGAAGAAGTCGTTGCAGAAGCGCGCCGGCGCCGGCTTCAGGATGTCGCGCCAGGTTTCCCGCGGCCCGCCGACATAGATGGTCGACGACTTGTAGCCGTCGCTTCCTTGCTGGAAGTCCACGACGCGGCCATCCCGGATCTCCATGAAATACTCGTCCGCCTCGTTGCTGTAGAAGCGGATGCGGGCGTTCCAGAAGCGGGCGGCAATCGCAAACTCCGGGTCCTTATTGACGCCATCGCGGACGGCTTTGACGGGAATGACCAACTGGTCCTTGTCGCTCACTGACGATACTCCTCCATGCTTCCGTTAGGGTGCGCGATGGGAAAAAATCCACCGTGATCCCAACTCGCCAAGAGGCCGAAATCAACCGATCTCAAGAGTCCGGCTGAAGAAATCAATATTCTGATGCCCGTCGAACGCTGAACCGCTCGATTGTGGTTGCGGGAACGGGACGAACATGGAAATCCTGATGTAGGTCGACCAGCAGTTTCGAGTGTCGGCTTCGGAAATGAGGAATGACTGACCACCAGCCGCTCGACGCATTGCAGCAACAGATCAGCAAGCGCAGTCTCGCCGACGACAGCGGCGACTGGTCTTTGAAATCACGGACGACGGCTGAGTATCAGATTGCTGAAGTGCTGCGCGAAAAGATCATCGTCGGTGTCCTCGCGCGTGGACAGAAGCTGAAGCAGGCCGAGATCGCCAAGATGCTCGGCGTCTCGATCACGCCGGTGCGCGAGGCGCTGCGGCTGCTGGAAGCCCAGGGCTATGTGGCGGTGAGTGCCCATCGCGGCGCGATCGTCGCACCCTTCCTGATCGAAGGTGCCGAGGAACTCTACCAGTTACGACAGTTGCTTGAAACGCGCCTGACCGCGGAAGCTGCGCGGCGCATGTCGCCGAACGATCTGTACGTTCTCAAAGCCATCAACCACGATCTTCTCATGGCCGCCAGGGCTGGCGACCGCGCCGCCTGCCGGGAGAAGAATTTTCGCTTCCACTTCCGGCTATACGAACTGGCAGGCCAGGCGCAGACGCTCGATTTCGTGCGCATACTCTGGGCCAAATATCCGCTCGACTTGCTGAGCCAGATGCCGGGCAGGCAGTCGCGCGTTTTCGATGAACACGTGACGCTTCTGGCCGCTCTGGAGCGGGGCGATGTTGAGGGCGCTACGGGTGCGATGGAAGTGCACATCAATACAGGCTGGTCGGAGTTCCTGGCAAACTACAAGATGCCCGTCTTGCCCTGAGGAAGTCGCCTCACCTAGTGACAGTCCCAACTGCGGAGCGCGCCCATGGACATCGTCTGGGGCGATGGCCGCATAGCCAACGACGACTTCGGCTGAATTGTCAGTGTCTCCTATAACCATCGCAGGGGTTCTGTTCCAAACAGGCCAGCAGGGAGGGTCTTTAACGTTTGCTATGAGCGACCCCTCATGGCGAGGGTTAGATTCGTCCTTCCGGCGGTTTGCGAACCTCATGATAAAAAGGGGAGGAGAGCATGCTTACCTGGAAGAACAGAGCCGTACGGTTCGCCCGCGTGATCACCGTGGCGGCCTGCACGGCAGCATTTTCGTTGGTCGGGCTGGCGGCTAGTCACGCGGCCGATCCGACGGCCGAGGAGCAGGCAGCCGCGCTGGCCGCCGTGCCGAAGGAGGCGCAGAAATACTACGGCGGCTACTGGTATGCGACCAATATAGTCGCCGATCCGTTCGCTAACTGGAAGCCCCATGCGCCGCCATGGAAGATTTGCCACAATGATTCCTATCTTGGGAATTCGTGGCGCGCCAACCTTGTGGCGGAGCTGAAGGCGCTGACCAAGCAATTGGCCGATCAAGGCCTCGCTGAACCCGAACTCAACGTCACGAACTCTAACGGCGACATCAACCTCGAGCTCACGCAGCTGAAGGCGCAGATCGCGCAGGGCTGTGACCTGATCATGAGCTATCCGGGGTCTGCGACCGGCCTTTGCGCGGGCATCAAGGAGGCTTTCGACAAGGGCATCCTTTTCGTAACCATCGACTCGACGGTCACCTGCCCGGAAGCGCTGAACGTAGCGACCAATCCCTACTATCGCGGTCAGTACGAAGGTGAGTGGATCGCCAAGCAATTGGGCGGCAAAGGTACCGCCCTCATCATGAACGGACAGCCCGGGACCGCGAACACGGTCGCTCAGGAGACGGGTTTCCGGAAGGCCGTCGAGGCGTTTCCCGACATTAAGGTCGCCGGCAGCCTGTTTGGCATGTGGACCGGGTCGGTGGCCAAAACCGAGGTGCTGAAGTTCCTGGCGACGCATCCTGAGCCTGTGCACGCTGTGTTCTCGACAGGCAATATGGGCGTTGGCGTGGGCCAAGCGTTCGAGCAATCGGGCCGTGCGCTTCCAATCATCACCGAAGTCACCAACCTTTGCAGCCTGCTTGCTTACTGGAAGGAAAAGAACCTCACCGCCAACACCTTTGTCCAGGATGGCGGTCCGATGGCCTATTCCGCCTTCATTCCTGCACTGCACATGATGGCCGGGCAAAAACCGAAGGTGAACACCATCTTCATGCCGCTGCCCAGCATCACGGCGGAGAACTTCAATGACTACTACGACGCTTCCATGACCGTGCAAAGCACCTGCTTCGCCAACGGCAAGGACCTGCACCTCGTGCCGGACTCGTATTTCGAGCAGTTCTTCACCGGCGGCGAGCCGAGAGCCAAGGTTGAGATCGTCTCGACCAACGCCCAGCCGCAGTGAAATGCACCACGATGGGTGCTCGCGTTCAGCGCGGGCACCCATAAGGGAGTTGCGCACCGTGCGCGGCATTGCTTTTCAAAGGATCACACCCGTCGGGTATGAATGGTAGTCGCACTTTGACCGACTTGTCCCTCAAGACCATCCAACGAGTGGCCGGGCCTTTGGCCCCGTTTCTCCTCGCCTTCATCCTTTTCTTTGTCATAAACGTCTTCATTCCCGGCTATGCCAGCGTCATAAGCCTGCTGTCGCTTCTGCTGCTTTCCAGTCTGCTTGGCATCGCCTCGGTCGGCCAGACCCTGACGATCGTCATCGGCGGCTTCGACCTTTCGATCCCGGCTGTGATCGGCTTGTCTAACGTGCTGTTCGCGCTGCTTTACGGCGCCGGCTATTCCGCTTTTGCTGCGGCCGTGTTCATTCTAGCGCTGGCGACGCTGATCGGTCTGGCAAACGGCTTTGCATCCCGATACCTGCAGCTCAACCCGCTCGTGGTGACGCTGGCGAGTGGCTCGATCATCCTTGGCGCCATCTGGGCAGGGACGCATGGCGAGGTTTCGGGCTTTGTGCCTGATTGGCTCGTCAACATGGTTTCGGTTATCGGCAAGACCGGTCCCATCCCGCTGCCCGGCTCCGTGGTGATCTGGCTGCTCATCGCCGGCGGCATCCTATTCCTCGAGCGCAAGACCAAGCTCGGCCGCTGGATGTTCGCCGCAGGGGCAAATCCTCGCGCCGCCGAATTGGCCGGCGTGCCGATGCTGCTCGTCTGGATGAGTGTCTACGCGCTCAGTGCCTTCCTGGCAGCGACGACGGGCATTCTACTTGCAGGCTTCAGCGGAGCGGCCGATCCGACCGTCGGCGCAGCCTACCTCTTCACCACTGTCGCAGCAGTCGTCGTCGGCGGCACGCCGCTGACCGGCGGGCGCGGCGGCTATGGGCGCACAATTGCCGGCTGCCTTGTCGTAACAGAACTTAGCACCCTCCTTGTCGGTCTCGGGCTCGACCAGGCGGCACAGCAGATATTCCTCGGTTTCCTGATCGTCGGGCTCGTGGCGCTCTATGGCCGCGAACCGCATCTGAGTATGCGCATATGAACAGCGCGGTCCATCAGCGCGCGATAGAACCGCCCGCCGACCGCAAGGGCATGCCGCTGCTTCTGTCCGCGGATGGGCTTCGCCGGACATTTGGCGAAACGATCGCGCTTGATTCCTGCTCGCTGTCGATCCGCGAGGGCGAAATCCATGCCGTTGTCGGAGAGAATGGTTCGGGCAAGAGCACGCTGATCAAGATACTCAGCGGCATCGTCCGCGCAGAAGCGGGCACACTGGATTGGCTCGGCCGGCAAGCCAGTTTCGCGAATCCGCGTGCCGCGCAGGACGCCGGCATTGCTACGGTGTTCCAGGAGACGCTGGTCCTTCCAGACATGTCAATTCGTGACAATGTCATGTTGGGCCTGGACGGCATGATCCGTCGCAATATGACCCCCTTGCGCGAGCGCGAAGCCGTGCGGAAAGCACTGGCGGCTGTCGGTATCGGCAATCTTGATATCGAGCGGCTGGCCGGCACGGTATCGCTCGCCAACCGCCAGATGATCGGCGTCGCACGGTCTCTTATGCGGCCCTGGCGCCTGCTTATCCTCGATGAATCGACCTCCGCGATCGATATCGAAGACCGCGATCGTCTCTTCGAAGTGCTACGAAGTTTCCGTGGCGAAGGGCGATCGATCCTATTTGTCTCGCATCGCATGGACGAGATTCACGCCCTTGCCGATTGCACGACGGTACTTCGATCTGGCCGGAGCGTCGCATCGCTGGAGCGCGGCGCAGTATCGAGCGAAATCCTGCTCGACCTGATGTCGACGCGCGAAGGTGCGCGGGCGGCGGAAGGCGAAGGCTGCGGCGAGACTATTCCCGCCAATGCCGAGGTGATCGTCGGCGTGCGAGGCCTGTCGGTTCTCGAAGGCAAGCCGACACTGGATCTCGACCTTCGTCGCGGCGAGATCATTGGCGTGGGGGGGCTGGAGGGGCACGGCCAGGTCGCCCTGCTGGAGTGCATCGCTGGTCTGCGTCGCGCGCCCACGGGGACAGTGCACGTCGGGACCATGACCATACGGTCGCAACGCGACGCGGCGCGCGCGAAGATCGCGTTCCTGCCGCGCGACCGCAAATCCGAGGGTATCTTCGCCCCGCTGTCGGTGCTCGACAACGTGACCGTATCGGCGCTCGGCTCATTCGCCCGTTGGGGTGTGCTGGGCACAAGGAAGCGGATAGAGGTCGCCGGCGAGGTCACTCGGCGGACCAGGGTCAAGATGGCTGGGCTCGACACGCCGATATCGGCGCTGAGTGGCGGCAACCAGCAGAAGGCGCTACTCGGGCGTCTGATCGCCACCCAACCGCGTGTGTTGGTGTTGAACGATCCGATGCGTGGTGTGGATCTGGGTGCCAAGCGCGACCTCTACGAGGTGCTCAATAATCTCGCTTTGAGCGGCGTTTCCATCCTGATGCTGTCGACCGAACTGGTGGAACTGTGCCTGCTTTGCCACCGGGTGGTTGTGTTTCACGATCACGCCGTCAGCGCGATCGTCGAGCGCGGCGACCTTAGTGAACGCGCATTGATCGATGCGATGTTCTCGCAACGCCGACTGGAGACCTCGACATGAAGTGGCTCGGCGACCGCAGCTACGCATGGCCCGTGCTCATTGCGGTGGTCATTTTCACTGCTCTCAACGCCTTCGCTAGCCCCGCTTTTACCGATGTGACGAACTGGAACGGCATGCTCATCGGCGTGGCGCCGTTCATCATCACCGCCATGGCCCAGACCGCGCCCGTGCTTTCAGGAGAGGGCGGGATCGACCTTTCGGTCGGGCCGCTTGCGGGGCTCGTCAATGCCATGGTGACGTCGATCCTCGTGCCGAATGGGTGGGCCGATCCGGTGACAATCATCGGCGCTTCGCTGGGCGTCGGCATCTTGTCCGGCCTGTTGAACGGCTTCCTCATCGCAGTCGTGCGCGTCCAGCCGATAATCGCAACCTTGGGCACGTTCCTCGCCTTCCAGGGCATTACGCTAGAGATGCTGCCCATGGCCGGCGGTCTGGCGCCGCAATGGCTGCTCGGTCTTGCAGGCAGCTATGGCGGACTTTCGGGGATGCTCGTCCTGCTCATCGTGCTTGGCCTTGTCTGGCTGGCGTTCGAGCGGACAGGCTACCGCCGCAACCTGCTCGCCGTTGGAGGGGATGCGCGCGCTGCCTACGCATCGGGCGTCAATGTGGCGGGCGTGCGCATCATCGCCTACGTCATTGGCGGCGTGCTGGCGGCGATCGCTGGGCTGGTGTTTACCGCTGCCCTCGGTTCGGGTGATCCACGCGTCGGCGTTCCGTACACGTTGACCTCCATCGCTGCCGTCGCGCTGGGCGGCATCGCCTTGACCGGCGGGCGAGGGGGCATGCTGGGTGCAGCCGCGGCCGGCACGCTGCTCTTCCTGATCCAGACCCTGTTCACGCTGGCGCAGGTTTCGATCTTCTACATCCAGATCATGTACGGCCTGATCCTTCTGGTTGCGCTGACCTTGAACGCAGCCGGCGAGCGTGCGCGGCGCGTCCGTATGACAAAGCAGCTCGGCTGAGCCGCGTTGCCTCCGCGGCCAAGCAAGTCGTCGCGGCAAGCTTCGCGCATCGCGATGGTTGGATGCTCAACCACGACTTAGCGCCCAAAGCCGTTTGACCTAGACCAATTCATGTCGGTCTTATCGGCCGGTTCTTTTGGGAGGAGATCATGAACATGCTACCAGCTTCGCTGGCACGGCGCGGCGTGGCCGCAGTTGCGTTTTTGGGTGTCTGCGTCTTGGCTTCGCTAAGCGCGGCCGGTGCCGCCAGCGCCCAGGACAAGCCGCGCATCGTCATGCTGGGCGGCCCGCTATGGGATCCCTTTTTCGGCGCGATGAAGAAGGGCGGCGACGACGCTGCTCGTGACCTCAATGTCGACTACCAGTGGATCACCGGCACCGATCCCAACAATTTCGTCGCCGACTACGCCAAGCTGGTGAAGCAGGCCGCGAGCCAGAAGCCGGCCGCCATGGTCATAGGCAACTACTTCCCGGACACGCTCGACCCCATCATCAAGGAGATCACGGCCAGCGGCATCCCGGTCATCATTCAGCATGATGGTGGCGCTTCCTGGCGGGATATCGGCGCGATTTCATACGTAGGCTTCAGCGCCCGTGACCTCGGTCGCGCGGTTGGTGAGAGGGAGATCAAGGCCGGTGCAAAATTCGGCCTTTGCGTCAATCACGTTCCCGGCAACACCACGCTGGACCTGGATTGCCTCGGCTATAACGATGCCTTCAAGGCGGCCGGAGGCGACTCCAAGGTCCTGACCATCCAGTTCTCCGATGCCAGCAACCCCACTTTTGTCAGCAGCGCCATCCGTGGTGCGCTGCAAAGCGATCAGAGGATCGATGCGATCTGGACCATTGGCGCCGTGCAGGGCGTTGCTTCCGTGGAGGCCGTCAAGCAGAGCGGAAGAAAGATCGTCAATGCTTCGCTCGGCCTGTCGCTCGGCTCGCTCGAAGCCTTGAAGAACGGCGACCTGCTCTTCATCGCCGACCTGCAGCCATATCTCGACGGCTACTACGCCTTGCTCGCGGCATACCAGTATGTGCAATACAAGATGCTGCCAATGGGTCAGATATCAACCGGTCCGCTGATGATCACCAAGGACAATGTTGACGAGGTGCTGAAAGTCAACGGGACCTATCCCGGCGTCAGAGGGGCGTCCTGATTACGCGCCAGCTCCCTGCGATCGTGGCGCGCCCGAGATCCTGCCTTCACTGTCCCTCGGATCTTCTCAACCAATCCCAGCACTTGCCGGATGACGCTCATGACATTGGAAACCCAGGCGCTGCGTGACGCATCGGCCGCCACCTCCCGGCCAATGCGGAGCTGGTCTCCGTCCAGTCTAGTGCGCAGACCCGAGTTCGGTGCCTTCGTAGCCACCGTTTTCGTCTATGCTTTCTTCGCGGCGACGGCCTATCGGTACGGCTTCGTAACCTTCGACGGCACCGCCGGATGGCTCAACACCGCAGCCGAGCTCGGCATCATCGCCATACCGGTCGGCATTCTCATGGTTGCGGGCGAGTTCGACCTGTCGGTCGGCGCGGTGGTAGGCGCGGCGTCGATCACGGTTGCGATCGGCACGACATTGTTTGGCTTTTCCGTGTGGCTCATGATCTCAGCCGCCCTTGCACTTGGCCTGGCTGTCGGCGTCCTGAACGGTCTCCTTGTCGTGCGCACCGGGTTGCCGTCCTTCATCGTGACGCTTGCCAGCAGTTTCAGCATAGGCGGCCTGTCACTTGGCCTGGCGCGGCTGCTCAGCAACACCACCTCGGTCTCGGTGAAGTCGACACCGCTTTCAGATGCTGTCTTCGCATCGAACTGGGGCCAGGCAAACATCTCGATCCTGTGGTGGTTCGCCATCACGATCTTTGGCGGTTGGGTACTGGCGAGGACCGCGTTCGGCAACTGGATATTCGCGACCGGTGGAAACGCTGTCGCGGCGCGCGGCGCCGGAGTACCGACAGGTTTTGTCAAGATCGTGCTGTTCATGATGACCGGTCTTGGCGCGAGCCTTGTCGGTGTCATCCAGGCGATCGGATATCATTCCGGCAACGCGACTGCCGGCCTCGGCTATGTCTTTCAGGCACCGATCGTCGCCGTAATCGGCGGCGTCCTGCTCGGCGGCGGCTACGGCTCCGCGTTCGGGGTGTTTCTCGGCACCGTCATTTTCGGCGTCATCAATATCGGCATCTTCTACACCGGATGGAGCACCGACTGGGTCCAGCTCTTTCTCGGCGTTCTGCTGATGGCGGCCGTGATCACCAATCACTACTTCCGGCGCCTCGCCATGAGCGCTGGCTAGCCGACAGCGCGAGGTTCTGCATGGCTTCTGAAAACCGCCCCCTCATCGAACTGCAAGGCGTCTCCAAGCGCTTTGCCGGCGTCCAGGCGCTTACTGACGTGTCTCTTAGCGTTCCAGCCGGGCAGGTGGTCTGCCTTCTAGGTGACAACGGTGCCGGCAAGTCGACATTAATTAAGATCCTGTCGGGCTTTCACGGTCCTAGTGAAGGCAAGATCCTACTTGATGGCGTGGAAACGCAATTCACCGATCCGCGCGATGCCCGAGCGCGCGGTATCGCCACAGTGCATCAGGATATCGGCACCATTCCGCTGATGAGCGTGGGCAGGAACTTTTTTCTTGGCGCCGAGCCCAAGAAAGGTGTCTGGCCGTTCCAGCGGCTAGACATCGAGAAGGCGAACCGCGTCTCCGTGGAGCAGATAAGGCGCTTCGGGATCACGCGTGTGCGCGACGGCAACCAATTGGTGGGATCGCTATCGGGGGGTGAGCGACAGGTGCTTGCAATCGGGCGAGCTATGTATTTTGGCGCCCGCGTCCTGATTCTGGACGAGCCGACATCGGCACTTGGTGTCAAGGAGGCCGCTACCGTGCTGCGCTTCATACAGGCGGCGCGTGCCGAGGGTGTCGGCATTGTCTTCATAACGCACAATGCACATCATGCCACGCTCGTGGGCGACCTGTTCACCGTCCTGATCCAGGGTCGTGTTGCGGCCAGTTTCAAGCGCGGTGAAAAGAGCAGCACGGAACTGCTGTCGCTGATGGCAGGAGGCGAGCAGATGGAGGACATAGCGGGCGAGCTCGCCGTTCTGGCGCCGACAGTTACGACAACGCCCCTGGGAGAGACGCAATAGTGACCACACGCGATGTGCATTCGATCGACGCCTTGCTTCGCAGGGCGGCGCAGCGCGGTGACGTGCCCGGCGTCGTTGCCATCGCGGTCGACAAAACGACCCGGCTGTATGAGGGCGCCTTCGGCCTGCGTAACCTTACCAGGCGCGCACCGATGACGCTGGACACAGTCTGCTGGTACGCATCGATGACCAAGGCCCTGGTGGCGACGGCGGCGATGCAATTGGTGGAGCAGGGGCGGGTCGCTCTGGACGAGCCGATCGGAAGCGTCCTGCCGTCGCTTGCCTCACCAGAGGTTCTCGATGGTTTCGACGCGAACGGCACGCCAATGGTGCGGCCGGCCAAGCGGCCGATCACACTCCGGCATCTGCTGACGCACACATCCGGCTATGGCTACGACATTTGGAATAAGGCGGTCGAGCGCTATATGCGCGAGAACCACATACCGCTGCTAGTCGACTGCAAGTTGAGTTCGCTCGCTCAGCCTCTGGTGGCCGATCCGGGCGAGAAATGGGAATATGGCATCAGCATCGACTGGGCCGGGCAGGTCGTCGAAGCTGTCAGCGGCCTATCGCTCGAGGACTATCTGCGCGAGCACCTGTTCGCGCCCCTTGGGATGCACGACACGGCGTTTCTGATAAAACCGGCGTGGCGCGAGCGCCTGGCGGACGTGCATCGCCGCCAAGCAGACGGCTCGCTTGTTCCGATCGAGCATGAGATCTCCCAGCAGCCCGAATTCTTCATGGGCGGCGGCGGCATCTACGGAACCGCTGGCGACTACGCGTCCTATATCCAGATGCTCTTGAATGACGGGCGAGCCAAGGATGGCACTGTCGTGCTCAAGCCGGATACCGTCGAACTCATGGGCCAGAATAGCATCGGCGACATCAAGGCAGGCGTGCTCACCTCGGTGTTGAAGGATCTCGCCAACGATACTGATTTTTTCCCTGGCATGCCGCAGAAATGGGGATTGAGTTTTCTGCTCAATACGAGTGATTCGCCCAATGGGCGTAGCGCCGGCAGCATGACCTGGGCTGGCCTTGCCAATACCTATTTCTGGGTGGATCGCTACAGAAGCATAGGCGGCGTGATCATGACGCAGATACTGCCTTTCGGGGATCCGATCACTCTGAAACTCTATGAAGGCTTCGAGCGCGGTCTCTACTTAGGACCGAGCAAACCTTCGTAGCGACGATCGCCCCCATCTCTCATCGCCGAACGCGATGGTTGCTTGGCAATTTACGATTTCCGTTCCTTCGGACCATGTCCTAAGAGACCTAATGGCGGTCGTCCGGTTCGCCATCTCGGCCGTTTTGGAGGATGGCGGTCGTGCTCCCAGGCTTCGCCGAGCGCTTGCGTTGACGGCCCGCTGAAGATTGGGCGCTTCTCCGCTCCGCTTGCACCCTCCCGAAGAACCTTGGGAATGTGACGTGACAGCAGCCAAACCACACTGCCAGCCGTCGGGTGCCTATCACATCGCCATCGGCGACATGACGGTGACTGCGGTCAATGACGGTACCTTTCAGGCCACTTTCGATATGATCGCGGGTATCGATCAGGAGGATTGCATCCGCATCGAAACAGCGGCGTTCCGTCCGGTTCCGCCCAAAATGACGATGAATGCCTTTCTGCTCCGGACCGGCGATCATGTGGCGCTTGTCGACACGGGCTGTGGAACGCGTTCGGGACCGACGTTGGGCATGGTCTGCCGGAACTTGGCGGCAATCGGCATTGTTCCCGCTGACATCGACACCATCCTGATCACGCACATGCATCCCGACCACATCAATGGGTTAATCGATGAAGCCGGTGAGGCTGTGTTTGCGAACGCAGAACTTGTCGTCAACGAGGCCGAGCTCCAGTTCTTTCGAGATCCCATGTCGCCCTCACGCTCACCCGATGGCGAACCGCAGGAATTTTTTGAAGGGTTCCGGCGGGCTACCCGGCCGTATGGAGAGCGCATCCGGACGGTTCGTGACGGACCCGTCATGCCAGGGGTCATTGCTGTCACACAGGCCGGCCATACGCCCGGCCACACCGGCTGGCTCATTGAATCCGGCGGTGACTCTGTAATGATCTGGGGCGACATTGTTCATATGCCGCATCTACAATTTACGGCGCCCCAGGCAGCAACGATTCTTGACATAGACCGCGATCTGGCTGTGGCTACCAGGCGGCGTGCCTTGGATATGGCGGCTGCAGACAGGCTTCGCGTAGCCGGCATTCACCTGGACTTTCCTGCCTTCGGTCATGTCGAGCGACGAGGCGGTGGCTATGCCTTCGTTCCGGAGGTCTGGCGCGCGGTTGTCTGACGATTTGGCGTCCCTCTGTTGGAGCGCCCCAATATCGATCTCTTGAAACTAGATGGGAGGAAGCAATGAATCCGGATCGCCGTCGGCTTTTGAAACTCGTGTCCGGTGCTGCGCTCGCTGGCGTTACGTCAACGGCACCTTTGCGGCCCGCCTTCGCGCAGCAGAAGCTGCGCATCGGATTGGTTGTCAAGGTCATGGGCATCAGCTATTTCGACGTGACCTGCGATGGTGGTCAGCAAGCGGCCGATGAACTAGGCAATGTCGAACTCGTTTACACGGGTCCGACCGCAGCGACCGTCGAACAGCAGATTGCGGTCATCGACGCGCTCGTCGCCCAGAAAATCGACGCTCTTGTCATCTCGGCCAACGACGCCACAGCCCTCATCCCTACAGGCAAGAAGGCGATGCAGCGTGGCATAAAGGTCATCTCCTTCGATTCTGCGATCGCGCCGGAAGGCCGCATAATGCATGTGAACGCCCCGCACGATGACTTAATCGGCGCCAATGACGTGCGCATGATCAGCAAGACGCTCGGTGGCGAAGGCGAGGTCGCAATTCTGTCGGCAACCTCGCAGGCAACCAACCAGAACCTCTGGATCGAGAAGATGAAGGAGGAGTGGCAGAAGGAGAAATATGCCAAGCTAAAGCTGGTCGGCGTGGTCTATGGCGACGACGCGGCGGACAAGAGCTATCGCGAGGCGCAGGGACTCATAAAAGCGTACCCAAATTTGAGGGCCATTATCTCGCCGACCGCCGTCGGCATTGTCTCCGCCTGCCGGGCGGTTACCGATGCAGGTCAGTTGGGCAAGATATTTGTTACGGGCCACGGCCTGCCTTCGGAGATGAAGCCAAACGTGCTTTCCGGTGTGACCGATACGTTCCAGCTTTGGAGTCCTGCTGATCTCGGCTACGCGGCCGTCATGTATGCCGGCATGCTCGCGCGTGGGCAAACCGACGGTGCAGCCAACAGCACCACCAAGATCGGTCGTCTCGGCGACATGACCGTGGAGGCGGACGGCAGCGCTTATCTCAAGGACCTGTTGGTATTCGATAAGTCGAACATCGAAGAGTGGGCGACGAAATTTTAAGCGTCAGGAGTTTCGGACGCCTGGTTGTGCGTGATCTCGAAGCGAACCAAAGTTTCGTCAACGGGCAAACTCTCGCGCTTTACGGGAGGTCGTGATTGCGGGCTTTTAATCAGCCGATCTGAACGAAGTTTGCCCCGGGGACACTTGCCGCAGGGGAAGTTTCGGCGCTCTGGGCCGGCATGCCGATCCGATCGTGCCGTTCGCATTCCTACCGGGCGGCACTGGGCTGAAGCTTCTGCGCTACGGGCGTGTCCGTGACGACCTTATCCTCGACGCAGAGCGCTTCTGTCTGGACACAGAAATTCGCCTTGTCAGTAGGGTGCAAGGGAATTGCTCCGTGGAGAGGGCGAACAGTTCGCAAATGATTCCGCGATACGCGGCGAACCCTAGTACCCTGCTGCAGCCAGCCCGTCAGCGTGCATCTCCAAACGCGATGACATGTTTTCCATATGAGACTCCCTCACGCCGGCAGTTGCGGTAAAAACCCTGGAAAAGAACCCGAGCCACAGAATTGGGCTGAGCCCACGGTGTAGGCGGATATTTGTCGTGGGGGAGGAGCGTTGCCGCAACCCTACCATTTGCGCCATCGCCAGACAGTCTGGTTGGCGGCGATTATGCGCCCGAACCCTTGGTTCACGACAATCCAAACCGCCTTAAACGACAAATATTAATGAGGAGGAATTAATAAATGCCAATGAAGACACTTGCTGCTGTCGGCCTGACAATAGCTATCGCTCTGACCGGTACTGTCCCGACATCAGCCCAGATGAAGAGCAGCACGTTCAACATTCTGATGCTGACTGATCTTTCCTCGGTCTATTCAGAAACCTCAGGTCCAGGTGATGTGGAATTCGCAAAGATGGCGGTCGAAGATTTCGGTGGCAAGGTCAACGGGGTTCCGATAAAAGTCATCGTCGTCGACAACAAGCTTGATCCGGCGCTGTCCGTCAACAAGGCACGCGAGATCATCGATTCCCAGGGCGTGAATCTGATAACGGACGTGTCGAGCTCGGCGGCCGCGATCGCTGTTGCCAAGCTTGCCAACGAACGACACATTCTGACGACTTTCGTCAGCCCAGGAACCATGGCACTTTCCAACGAGGCCTGCGGTAAATACACTTGGCACTACGGTTACGATACTTCAGCCATGTCGGTCCCAGTCAAACAAATGACCAAGGAGGGCACTAAGAAGTGGTACTTTATCGCGGCTGACTTTGCCTTCGGTAAATCTCTGCTCGATTCTTTCTCAAAGGCTGTCAAGCAGAATGGCGGCGAAATCGTCGGGGTGGACATGGTGCCGTTCCCCAATGATGATTTCTCAAACTATCTCCTGAAAGCGCAGGCGGCGGGCGCGCAGGCCATCGGCATTCTTGAATCAGGTCAGGACCTGCGCAACGCGGTCAAGCAGGCACGAGAGTTCGGATTGATGGACGCCGGTATAAAGATTGTTCCCGGCCAGTTGAATCTGTCGGACGTCAAAGCTCTTGGCCCAGACACTTGGGCTGGCGTTAACGCCGCGCTGATCTGGTATTGGGATCTGGACGACGAGACCCGGAAATTCGCCAAACGCTTCCATGAGAAACTGAATTTCTATCCCGGCGACATACACGCCGGGAACTATTCCGCCGTCTATCAGGTGCTGAAAGCGGTCCAGGAACTCGGCACCGACGATCCCGACAAGGTGACGAAAGTCCTTGAAGGCCGACGTTTCAGCGACATGTTCGCGAAGGACGCGCTCATGCGCAAGAGCGACCATCTTGTGGTCAAGCGCACCTTCGTCGGTCAGGTCAAGCCCGCGTCGGGCGTGAAGAACGATAGTGACTTTTTTGATATCACCGGCTCGGTTCCAGGTGACGAGGCGTATTATCCGGAGACGGACAGCACCTGCAAGCACGACTGGGAGTAGGACGACATAGTTCCCGGCATCGGTTTATCGACGTCGCCGGGACGCATCTGGCCTGCAGGGATCCGGAGTTCTACCTAATGTCATATTATGCGATATTGCTCTTCAATGGGCTGGTGACCGGCGGGGTCCTGGCGCTGATGAGCCTCGGAATGAGCATCATTTTCGGCATGATGCGCGTGGTCAATTTTATGCATGGCTCCATGTTCATGCTTGGCGCCGTCACCGCGTTGGTTCTGGGGTCTCAATTCGGCCTCTCGTTGTGGGTCGGCTTCCTCGTTTCAGCCGTCTTTGTTGGCACGACTGGCATCGTGCTGGAACGGCTGCTTATACGGCGCCTCTACGGCCTCGACCTTGCGTATGTTCTGATCCTAACGTTCGGCCTCTCGCTGATCATGCAAGACGTCGTCCGGATATTCTACGGTGTGACGTCCGCGCCCTATCTTGTGCCCGACCTTCTCAAAGGTGCCGTCAACCTTGGGTTCGTCTCCTATCCGAAATATCGTCTCTTTGTCGTCATAGTATCGATCGGCTTGTGTTTCGGTACATGGTTCGCGCTGGAGCGTACCCGTTTGGGCGCCCTTATTCGGGCGGCCTCGGAGCGGCCCGATCTCCTCAAATGCTTCGGTGGGAACGTACCCCTCCTCATTTCCGGGACATTCTTCTTTGCCTCGGCTCTGGCCGGGCTGGCTGGGGCGCTCTCCGCGCCGTTGCGCAACGTGTCACCCTTCATGGGCGAAGAGATGATCAATTTCGTCTTTGCTGTGGTCGTTGCCGGCGGGATGGGGTCGATTGCCGGCTCGGTGGTCATGGGCTTTGCATCCGGTCTCGTCTCGGCCATCGCAGCGATCTTCTATGCCCCGGCGTCCACCGCAGTCATTTACATCCTTATGCTTGTTGTGCTGCTGGTGCGGCCCGGCGGTATCTTCCAGGGCATCGACATCTCTCATTTCGCGCTTCACTACACACCGATGACGGAGCGCGCGCGACAGGTATTCCTGAGCAGGCCTGCCGCCTTGGTCGCGCTTGCTGCCGCCCTTCTGCTTCCTTGGGTGATCTATCCGGTCCTGGCGACCGATATCATCCTATGGGGATTGTTCGCCCTCGGTTTCGATCTTCTGTTCGCATTCGGTGGCCTGCTATCTTTCGGACAGGCGGCCTATTGGGGCACTTCCGCTTATGTCACCGGCATTCTGATGGTTAAGCTCGGGGTCCCGATGCTACTTTCCGTGCTCACGGGTGTCGCCGCCAGTACGGCTGTCAGCCTCCTCTTCGGCTTGGTCGTCGCGCGAAAGAAGGGGATCTATTTCTCGATGATCACTTTCGCGTTCGCATCGATCGTATATTTCATCATCAACCAGTTTCCCGACTTTACGGGGGGCGAGGATGGCCTGCATGGGCTGGTTCGGCCGACACTCCTGGGGCTGGATCTGGGCGATGATAGGGTCTTCTACTATGTATCTCTGGGCGCTGTGGCACTGGTGGTCTACGCCATCCTACGGCTTCTCAAATCGCCTTATGGGCTCGCGCTTCTCGGCGCTCGCGAGAACGAGCAGCGCTTAATGAGCATTGGGTACAATGTATACAGCCTGCGAGTGAAGGCTTACGTGTTTTCGGCTTTGGTATGTTCGATCGGAGGCGCTTTTTATGCGCTGAACCATCAGTTCGTTACGCTCGAGATGGTCAGCTGGCGGGCGTCCGGAGAGCCGGTCATGATGACGCTTCTGGGCGGAGCAGGCACCATTTTCGGGCCATTCGTTGGCAGCGGCGTCGTCCTGATGATGCGCAGCACGCTTTCGTCGATAACGGACAGCGGCAGCCTGTTCCTTGGCATTTTGTTCGTCACCATTGTGCTTCTGTTCCGCCGCGGCATACTCGGCGAAATCGTGCATTATTCCGTTGACCGCGTTCCACCCGCCGAAATGTCTGGCTCGGACAGGCGATATGCATCGAAGCCCGATCGGGTTGTCGCTACGGGAGATGCAGCCGATGCCTGATTGTGGCCAGAACATTGGCGAGAGCGCTGGCGGAACCGTGATGCCGCTACTGGAACTGCAGTCCGTCACGATGAGTTTCGGCGGCTTCAAGGCGATCAATGACTTAAGCCTGAAATTCGAGAGAAAGCCGGTTTACGGCATCATCGGCCCTAATGGGGCCGGCAAGACGACTTTGTTCAACGTCTTGAGCGGGTTTTATCGGCCGAAGCGTGGTCGGCTGCTGTTCAACGGCCAGGACATGACTCGTTTACGAGCCGAGCAGTTTGCTCGCCAAGGTATCGTGCGCAGCTTTCAGATCACGAGCATCTTCCCCAATCTCTCGGTCATGGACAATGTCGTGCTGTCGGTGCAGCGCCGAGCAGACGGGGGTACGAAGGCCTTCGCAAAGATCGACTGGCATGAGGATCACCGGCCGGAAGCGTCGGCACTGCTGGATCAGGTCGGAATTCCGTCCTCTTTGCGCGGTCGACCCGCAGGGGACCTGCCATATGGCCGCAAACGCGCCTTGGAGCTCGCGATTTCCCTGGGAGCACACCCAACGATTCTCCTTCTCGACGAACCAACCGCTGGGATGACGACGGCAGATGTATCGCGTACGACGGACCTTATTGCGCAACTGTCCGTCGACCGCATGATCATCGTCGTGGAGCACAACCTCGGTGTCATCGCAAATGTCGCCGATGAGATCATTGTATTGCAGCAGGGGGCGCTTCTAACGCGCGGTCGCTACGCCGACGTCCGACAGGATCCCCGGGTGATAGAAGCCTATTTGGGAAAGCGCCATTGAGCATGCTGGAGATAACGGATCTCGACGCCTATTATGGCGAAAGCCATATTTTGCAGGGCGTCAACTTGTCTGTCCAGACTGGCGAAGTGGTAACGTTGGTGGGGCGAAACGGTGCCGGCAAGACCACGCTGCTGAAGTCGATCATCGGCGATATTCCCCGACGAACCGGGAGCATCCGCTTCATCGGAACCGAAATCATCGATCTCTCGCCTGAGCGGATTTGCAAGATGCGGGTCGGTTTTGTGCCGGAAGACCGCGGAATTTTCTCGACGCTGAACGTATACGAGAATCTGACGATCGGCCGTGCGAACGGAGACACCGCCTGGCCGCTCGACCGGATCTATGAGTATTTCCCGATCCTCAAAACCCGGCGCTCGCAAAAGGCCGCGTCGTTGTCGGGTGGGGAAAAGCAGATGCTAGCGATAGCGCGGCCCCTTTACATGGGCGCTTCGTTTCTGATGCTCGACGAGCCGACAGAGGGGCTGGCACCTGTCGTGGTCGATGCGATCGGTGCACTGATCAAAGATATCAAGTCCACGGGACTGACCATTCTCTTAGTCGAGCAGAATCTTCAATTCGCCGCCGAGGTCGCCGACCGGTACTACGTAATCGAAAATGGAAAAATCGTCAGAGAAATGACGAACCATCAGATGGCCGAAGATCAACAAAGTCTTCTCGATCACCTCGGAGTGTGAGGCACGACCAGGATGTTGTCGAGCTCCGGATGGCAATGGCGAATCAAACCTTATGACAACGCCCATCCTCGAGCTTCGCTGCCCGACCGCGAAAACGCCGGGCACGCTCATGCGCGCTGTCGCCGATCCTGGCCTGCGCTGTCCCAGGACATCTCGATCGCAACGACACAGCCGAGTTACGCGCGAGGGCCAAGCCAATTTAGCGTTATGGTCAAAATGCAGTGATTGATCTTCTCTGTGGATTGCACTGAGGCACCCCTCCCAAAAAACTAGTTGTCTTCTTGGTCTTAGGTTCGCCGGACCATACGAGAGAATATGAAGGAAACCGGTTGGCTAACCATCCTCTACGTATTGATTGTGTATGCAAAGTTGACCCGCAGAGGCTAAAACAGTCGTTATTCGTCAGTGGTTTACGAAGCGGTTCGTCCATTTTGATTCAGGAAGCTGATCCAGCTATTTTGCTGCCCGAATTTAACTCATACCGAATGGCAGCTTTGCGCCCAATATCGGCCGTTCGGCCTCACCGGCATCGATCCCCCCAAAAGCGGCCGTTCGTTCCTCCGGGCAAGCGGTCGCTTAGGAATGCCTGGCTTCGGATAATCCAGTCAGTCCGCTTTGTGGGAACGGTGGGTCATAAGCAGCCGCATAGATTGGCTGAGAACGCCGTTGGCGGATGAGCATGGGAACGCGTTCCATTACCGGCGACGGCTTTCCGCCAGATGTCGGCTACACCGACGTTCGCCCCCGCAATGACGCGTCACCTATGAACTCGGTCGGAGACAGTCGTTGTAGGGCGAGAACGTAGCGTTCCGACGCCTCCGGAGGAGTTTTCAATTGAGATTAAACGAACAAGCCCGGCCGTGAAGTCAGACGTCCGGCGGCCGAAACTCACGTACGACCTCGAACACGCCGGGCTCGAAAATCACAGTTACCATGATCTCTCGAAGCGCGCTCATCGAGCTGCTGCCTGCGCGCATCGCCTGATATTCCGCGAGGCTTCGCCAGCGCGCATACATCACAACCCGCTCGCCATCCAGGCTCAGATGCAGTGTCGCGCCTTCGAAGCCAAGGGCCGTCGCGACCGACTCTTCTGTGACTTTGGTTAGCAGAGCTATCAATTCCGCCGGATCTTCTGCCTTCAACCGGAAGGTGTTGATCAGAATCACGCGGCGCTGTTGTTTCGGCATCACGAAGCCCTTCCTTCCACTTGCGGCTGTGCGTCTTCAGAACCTGAGGCCGCCGCAGCTTGCAGCACGGCTTGCAGTTCCTGGTCGAGACGCTGCGCGACGACGTCAACCAGCGGGTCGCCGAACTGGCGGAAAACGGCGGCGGGCCGGTCGTACTCGAACGCCGAGCCTTCTCCGTCCTCTCGCAACAGGACGCGGATGGGTGCGTAAATCCCGGCGGAAAGCTGGTGGCGGGTCATCTTCGAGGCCGTAAGCGGGTTGCCAATGTCATACTGGATGGAGCGCCGCTTCTGGCCTGCGATCGCCAACAGCGCGCCATGGTCCCGGAAGCCGAAAATCGACAGGTTCGCCGAAGCTTCGAGCTCGCGCAAAGCGCGCTCGGCCTCGCCGTATCGCAGTAGTGTGAATATCCCATCGTCGATCCGCGGGACGAGGCTCTCAAGCCTGGCCTTCGTCTCGGTGAAGGGATTGGCGGATCGGATGGTGATGTGCTCGTTTGTGAACGGGCGTGTCTCGACCGTGGGGGTGGCCATTGGCTGTCTCCAAATGATGAGGGGCGGGATTTCGAGAGCGATTAGAAGGTTATTGACTAGCCCTGAGGACCTTCTCCACCCGCGCCGCGAGACCAAGGAGCGCGCGATCCTCGCTTTCTGGCCCGTCGAGCTCGAGGCCGATCGGGAGGCCATGGCTGTCAAGGCCGATCGGCAGGCTGACCCCGGGTAGTCCAGCAGCGCTGGCGGGAATGGTGTTGTTGGCCAATGCCCGGAAATCAACCGCCTGGCCGCCCACGGTGAATTGCATCTGGCGCTCAACCCTCGGTGCCGTGCAGGGCGTCGTCGGGAAGATCAGCGCGTGGGCACCATGCCGCGTGAAAATCTCGCTCATGCGTTCCTTCACCGCCAGGCGGTCGGCAGTCAGGGCGTGATAAGCCTGCTCACTCAGGTAGCCCGGCGCGCCGGGTATGACGAAGTGGTCCCAGGCGTCCTTGACGCCTGCGCGCAGACCCACGTGCAGATCCTTGAAGGCGACGGGGATCGCGTGTCGCTCCAGGAAATCGCTCAGCGAGGCCTTGGTCTCGCGGAAGAAGAGGCTCCACGTGGTCCGAAGGGCCAGCGCCTGGAAGTCCCCACCGAGATCGATCTCGACGATTTCAACCCCCGCCTCGGCGAGGCGCAGGAGCGTGTTGCGGAACCGCGCCTCGACCTCGGGGTCCACTGGGTTCAGGTACTGGCGCGGCGCAAAGGCGAAACGGGTCCCCTTGAGATCGGCGCGAGAGTCCAGCTCCGCCGCCGGCGCACCGGTGACGACCTGATCGATCAGGACGCAATCCTCGACGCTTCGGGCGAAGACCCCCGTCGTATCGAGTGTGTGAGAGATCGGCGCGACCCCTGCGCGCGGCCAGCGGCGGGTTGTCGGCTTGAACCCCACGACGCCGCATAGGGAGGCGGGGACGCGGATTGACCCGATCGTGTCCCCGCCCAGCGTCGCCGGAGCGAGGCCGGCGGCGACCGCCGCCGCCGAACCGCTCGACGAACCGCCGGTTACATGGTCGGGCGCATGCGGGTTTCCGACCTGGCCATAAGGGCCGTTGTCGCCTGTCAAACCATAGGAAAGTTCGACCAGGTTGGTCTTCCCAAGCACGATCGCGCCCGCCGCCTTGAGCGTCGCAATGGCGTCCGCGTCCTCAGTTGGCTGGAAGTCTCTGAGCGAACCGACTCCCAGCGTCGTGCGCAAGCCGGCCGTGAGATAGCTGTCCTTGATGCCGAGGGGAACACCGAGCAGCGGCGCGTTCACGCCCTTGGCGCGGGCCTTGTCGGCTTCGCGGGCTGCGGAGAGGGCGCCAGGCTCGTCCAGGGTGATGAAAGCTCTCAGGCCCTCTTTCCGCCGCGCCTTGGCGAGAAGGGCAGAAACATAGTTTTCGGCGCTGATCTCGCCCCGGCGAATGGCTTCCGCCGCGCCCGACACGCCCAGCCGTGTGAGTTCTACCGCTTCTGGCACATTGGCATCGATGGCTCTGGTCTGCTGGTTCAGCATGAGGCCTCTCCTCTCATTAGTAATCAGTTAGATGTTGCATGACATCTATTTGGATGTCATATAACATCTAACCTGTCAAGGCTCGTTCGTGAGTGGTAGCGAGGAAGCGTCGTTGAGGAAGTCAAACAAGGAAGCCGCTGAAACCCGGCGCGCCATCGTTGCGGCGGCCGCTGACTACATCCGGCGCACGGGCATCGCCGAGGCTAGTCTTTCGGACGTTATGGCTGCTGCCGGCCTCACCCACGGCGGCTTCTACAAGCATTTTCGCAACAGGGAGCAGCTAATAGCCGAGGCGCTCGTCGCTGCGGGCAACGCATCTGCGGACATGCTCGGCAAGGTCCGGGCAGAAAAGGGGCGGAACGCTGCGTTGGACCGCTACCTGTCCCCTGAGCATCGCGATGCGGGTACGCCTACCTGTCCAATGGCGGCGTTGGGGAGCGAAGCTGCCCGGTCCTCAGGTAAGACGCGGGCGGCGGCGGTGGCTGTCGTCGAAGAGATGATCGACGCGCTGGCCGAAGATCGATTTTCTGGGGAGGCCCGCGGCGAAGCCATGGTGGACTACGCCACCATGATCGGCGCAATGACCTTGGCCCGAATCGCGTCGGGGACGCCACTATCGGAGGAAATCCTTGAACGTGCAAGGAAGCGCCTGCGTCGATAGGCGCGCCCCGTCTGGACAGCGCCGTGACCGGCCCACTCGCGGCCTGCGGGCTGAACGTCCGTTACGGAAGACGGCCGCCCCAGCGTCGGTGCAGGACGGTCGCTCTCTGACTGACTAGGCCACGTACTACCCGATGTCCAAAGCTGGGAACCAGCCGATGAAGGCAGCTTTCGCGCGCTGATCGTCCAAAGGCTGGCTGTCCGTAAACCGGCCCCAGAACTGTCGTCCGCAACGCGCCTGAAGTCGGCCATCGAACTTATAATGGCCGCCGTCCAGAAGCGGACATCCAAGCGGCTAGCCGCAATGGCACCTTCGCGCCCAACAGCGGCCACCCTCCCCTTGCTGGTACACCCCCTTCTACTGGTTACAAGCATCGGAGCGGGCGTGGACAGGCTGCTACGCGCGTTACCCGGGCTGCGGCTTCGAACTCGGTGCGGGGCTTATTTGGCGAAGCGGCTTCGGAATTCGGTCGTGGTGCTGCTGTGGGGGAAGGGTTCGGTCCGGATCGGCACGCTGAGAAAGGCGCGCAGGTTCGGCCAGCCTTCGGCCATTGGATAGAGCAGCAGGCGCGACCGCCGAAAATTTTCGTCTCTATGACGGCCCGGCCAAAACTTTGCGGGTCGGTCTCGCCCATGGCGTTGAAGATCGTGGCGCGTGCGCTCCTATACCAGTCCTCGGAGTTGCGAACGGTGAGGATGAGCTTGGCGTCGGGGAAATACTCGGCGAGTTCGCGCCAGAAATAGGCCGTCGGCCAGTCGACTGCCGACTTGTAGCCGACATAGACGACGTCCCAATCCACCGGCTCGCGGCGCCCGGCGGCGCGGATCAGGTCGCGGTGCTCGGGGTTAGAGTTGACGTCCTCCATGTGAACCGAGCATTTCAAGCGCCAAGTTCAGAGTGTGCGTGCCGGTGCGGCCGAACCCAGCCCCGATAACAGGTAATGCCATGCGATCCTCCTGTGGGCGGGAGCGGATCATAGATTGCAGAGGGTGGAAAGGGAGGATGGTCCTAGCTCTCAATCCGAGAGGCCAAATCGGCATGTCGGGCGATGCGGCGAACTCGCTCTGCCCGAAGGCTACATAGCGGGCCGGCCGGTTACGGCGCCGATAGCGATCCGAGCCGCAGGAGCTAGGCCGGCAGCCTTTGTTTCCAGCATAGCCCCGATAAGGGTCGCTTCGGCCAATTTCGGGGGCACCAGTTGGTCGTGTGTCCGCATTCTCGTTACACAGCCGTTCCATCATAGTTCCCTTCAGGTTGCGAGGGGGGCGGCGGCGGATGTCCGTGCCGTCTGCTGTGTTTTCAGGGTGGAATCAAACGGCCTCGGTCGCGGCGGCTTGCCGGACAAGCGCCGCGATCACCTCCACAAGAGGTGTCTTGCCTTTGACGCTGTTCTGTCCGTTATCTTTGAAGTCGATCCAGCCTTCGTTGAAGCCGTCGAGCATGCGCATGCGCGGCTGTGGGTTACGCGTACCCTGGGCACGGAACAGGCCCTCCCAGCTTTCCCGCGGGACGATCTCCACCCGCACCGGATGCCCGAGTGCCGACGCGAAGGCATTGGCGAGATCGTTGGGCGAGACCCGCGACGGGCCTTCAAGTTCCACAACCCGCTTGCCGGTCCACCCCTCGCGGATCAGATCGGCGGCAAGCCGGCCGATATCCTGCGTCGCCACCATGGCGAAGGTCTTGTCAGCCGGCTGGAGGAAGCTGTGCAGCACGCCTTCGTCGCGGGCCGGCGCGACGTCCCAGGCCGCATTTTCCATGAACCAGCCGGGCCGCAGGAAGGTGACGGGAAAATCGAGCTCGCCGAGGGCTTCTTCCAGCATCGCCCGTTGGCTCAACAGATTGTCCACTTCCCCGTCGGCGCCGATGGTGGAGAGGCAGACGACCCTTTCCGGGCGCGCAGCAAGGAGAGCGGTCGTCAGCACCTCATTCTGCTTGGCCGCTTCCGGATAGCCGGGCGCAGGGTCGAATTCCGACGGCGGCAGAATGAAAACGCCAGTGGCGCCATTGAAGGCGGCAGCAAGCTGGGCGGCGGCGCCCATCTCGGCGAAGGCGATTTCACACCCGCGCTTGCGCCAGATTTCCGCCTTGGCGGGATCGCGCAGCACCGCACGGACCGGTTCTCCGGCTTCGATCAGGGCTTTCGCCAGCGCGCCGCCGACCTTGCCAGTTATTCCTGTAATCGCATACATGATATGTCTCCTTGTGTTGAAATCGGGATGGATCAGGCGAGGCCGTCGTAGAGGCCGCGCTCGAATGTGCCGTAGAGCTTCACGACCTTTTGGTCGTAGAAGGGCAGGAGCTGGGTGAAGATGGCGCCGGTCACCTTCCTGACCGGGTCGAGCCAGAAATAGCAGTTGAGCAGGCCGGCCCAGGAAATGCTGCCTGCCGACCGACCGTTCGGACCGGGCAGCGTGTTGATGTCGAACGAATATCCCCACTTGTGGGGCTCGTCGGGAAACTGGTCGAAGCTCTGCGAATAGGCAGGCTGGGCAGTCCTCATGGCATGGACGTCGAGGTTGCCGATCTGGTTGCGCATCATCGACGCGACCGTTTCCGGCTTCAGCACCCGTACGCCTTTATGAGTGCCTCCGTTCAGCAGCATCCGCAGGAAGGCCATGTAGTCGCGCGGTGTACTGAAGCCGCCGCCGCCGCCCATGAAGAATTCCGGCCGCTGCGGCATTTCGAAGGGCGCGGGCGTCAGGCCGCCGTCTTCGCGACGGTTATGGAAGGTGGCGACCCTGGCCTTCTGCTTGCTTCCGATCAGGAAGCCTGAATCGGTCATGCCGAGCGGGGCGAAGATGTTCTCGCGGAAAAAGACTTCCAGTGACTGGTCGCTGACCGCCTCAACCAGCTTTCCGACCCAGTCCATGCTGATGCCGTATTGCCAGCGTTCGCCGGGGTCGAATTCGAGCGGTGCCAGGAAGGCGCCGTTCTTGCACGTGGCGATGTCCGGCATGCCGGTGACGTTCTCGTAGCGGGTTAGTGCATCGCTCCAGATCGAATAGGTATAGCCGGAGGTGTGTGTGAGCAGGTGACGCACCTTGATGGCCCGCTTGGCCGGACGCAGGCGCGGCTGGCCGTGGCCGTCGAAGCCCTCCAGCACCATCGGATTGGCGAGTTCCGGCAGATATTTCGCCGCATCGTCCTCGGGATTGATCCTGCCCTGCTCGATTAGCTGCATGCAGGCCGTGGCGGTGAAGGCCTTCGTCATGGACAACAGCCAAAATACCGTATCGGCGCGCATCGTTGCTCCGGTGGCCGTACTGGCCTTTCCGAAGGTTCCTTCGTAGATCATGCTGTCTGGTCCTGCCGCGGTGGCAACGACGCCGGCGACGATCCCGTCGCGCACCGCCTGTTCCATGGCCATGTTGATGGACTTGAAGTTGCCGGACCGCGCTTGCCGGTTGGCCGCCAGTGCGTGAACCGGCGTGTTCACCGCGGCGGCGCCCGCCGCCAGCAAAAGGCCGCCACGCGCCAACAGGCTTCTGCGTGAGATCGCATTCATGGATGAATTCCTTCTCGCAAGGTCGGAGACTTCCGCGGTCCGGTGTGCCGCCGGCGCCGTCCGGGCGCTCAAAAATCATCTATGGGAAGCGACGCGATGATTCACGCGCAATAAAATCAAAGATAAGATGACTCAAAATCATCATGATGGGCTATTAACGATCATCGACCTTGCAACGGAGTTAGGGCATGAGTTTCGACACGCGGCTGCTGACCGGGGTCGGCGTTTTCGGGGCGGTGATGGAAGCGGGCAATTTCGTGCGGGCCGCGGATGTTCTCGGTCTCACGCCATCGGGGGTCAGCCGTGCGGTGGCGAGGCTCGAACAACGTGTCGGTGTCAGGTTGTTCGACCGCAATCCGCGCGAGGTCACGCTGACGGAGGAGGGCGCGCGCTTCCATGCCCGGATAATGCCGCTGCTGGCCGGACTGGAGGAGGCGGCCTCCGAAGCCGCCGGTTCGGCGGCATTCGTGGGCGGGCGGCTCAGGGTATCGATCGATCCCTGGTTCGCGCGAATGGTGCTGGCGCCGAGGATCGGTGAATTCCTGGCACGCTACCCCGCACTGTCGCTCGATCTGACCACCAGCAACTATCGCGAAGAGTTGATGAGCGGCGCGGATGTCGCCGTGCGCTTCGGTCCGCCGGACGAATCCTCGCTGATCGCGCGCAAACTGCTGGACGTCCCGGTGCTGACCTGTGCCGCCCCAAGCTATCTCGACCGTCACGGCATTCCAGCCACGCCCCACGACCTGATGCACCACGATTGCATCCTATTCCGCGACCCGCAGACCGGGCGGCCGTTCACCTGGGAATTCCGAGGGGATAACGGGGCCATCGAGATCAAGGCGTCGGGGCGGTTGGTCTTGGACGATCCCTCCGCCGCCGTCGCGGCCGGTCTCGCGGGGCAAGGCATATTCCAGAGCCTTGCCATCGGCCTCGACGAGTGGCTTGAGAGCGGGGCGCTCGCGACGATCCTGGCGGAATGGTCAGACGAGCAGTTTCCGCTTTACGCCTATCATCCGTCACGCCACATGCCGCCTGCAAAAGTGCGCGCTTTTCTGGATTTTGTTCAACGGATCGCGGCGGAGTAACGCGGGGCATTCTTGCCGCACGGCCCTAGCTGCCGCCGGAAAAAATGCTTGCCGCCTCGCATGATGGTGTTCCATATCGATCATATGAGCCGACGGGGAGCCGGTCACCATCGGTCGAGCGGCCGAATGCAATCGACGCCTCAGCCGCTGGATATCATCGCCTGGTTGGGCCGCTTGAAATTCGGAATTGGCTCTTATCTGCTTTTTCGTGATGACTTGCCAAAATCTTTAGCCGACAGACCACATGCCAACGGAAGTCCAAAGTCTCCCGTACCCAGCCACGTCAGCCTTTGGTCCTGATCTCATCTGACGCCAGGATGTCTACGTGGGCCATTCCCAAGGCGTAAAACCGCTCAGAGAGCGTGACAATGGGCGTCGACCAAACGAGGTCATACAATCCTTGGCGGGTGAAAGTGTGCTGCATCTGGGTTTTGTGCGATTTGGCGGGTATGACGCAACCCAGTCGCAACGCAGCTCAAAGTCAAGCAAGGGCGCATTTACAACCCTCGAGATCCGAGTCGCTTCCCTGTTAGGGCGCTTTCGTTTCCCTGTTAGGCCGAATAGGGAATTTCCTCCCAAGAGATTGAAACCGCTCCGGGATTTAAGGTCGAATTTGGCTCGGGCGTCAAGAATCGCCGAGAATTCGCTGTGTTCGGCGCCTAACAGGGAAAATCAGACAGAGACTGGTTCGCTAGTGACTGCCAGCACCACCATTATCTTATTTATCAATAAGGTATCGTGTTTTATTTGCCTCGGCTAGCCAAATCAGGTTGACGAATCCGCCGATCTCATTGAATTCATTGATTTATGGTGGGCTCCCGAGGACTGCCGATCAAACTGGTTTACAACACGGGGCGGCGCGAAAGGAATCGAACTGCCTGCAATGCGCTCGTTCCATCCGTTTCGGGCGGGTGCAGTCCTTCGGCGCGATAGCGGGCTAACTCTCAGCAAATATGTGCGCCGTGCTCCCGGGCTGACCGAGCCTCCAGATGCGGGCTATGCAGCGACGCATCTCGTCAGCGGTGGCCCCGCCTCGGAATTCGGCGAGGCGTACAGCCTTGGCTTCCAGTTCCTGTTTCGAAAGGGTGTTGCCGGGATCTCCCTTGGGCTCGTCGACGCGGGCATTGAATTTGCGGCCGTCAACGGTCGTGACGCTCACCTTGCCGACCCACTGCTTGGGATAGAGGGTGTCGACCTCGGCGTCGAGTTCCATCCGCACCTTCGCGCGGAAACGGGCGACGCGGGTGTCGGCAAGTGCATGGTGTTCGAACGCGTCGAGGTCGGCGACGCCGTGAACGGCGATCAGCCCCAAAACCGTGCCCATGGAGAACTTTGCCTGGTGGACGGTTTGCGGAGTGACCACTGCGCCCAGGACATCGATGGCTCCCTGATGGACATGGGTCACCACGCCGGTGATGTCGTCCGGACCGAGCCCTTCGCGGCGCATGAGAGACTGCAGCGCGTCGGCGGCCGGATGGGTGTGCCGGCAGGCGGCATGCCATTTGAACGACGTCTCCTCAGTTGCCCAACGGCTGCCGAGCCGGTCCGTCAGGCGGGCCGGATCGGCGTCGCTGGACATGCCGGCAGCCATTCCTTGCTGGCCTTCGAGGATCCGCGCGGCGCCCTTGAAGCCATCGCGCGCCAGATAGGCAGCGAACAGACCGTTGGCGGCCGCTCGCGCGGTATGGAGTTGCTTGGAATCGGCAGCGTCACGCAGAAATTCCCAGAGACCTGCCGCCTGCGTACCGGCCGAGCCGACAGCATGGTTGAGCCCGGCTGCGTCCAGCCCGATCAACCTGCCGACCGCCGCGGCTGCTGCCACTGCGCCAGCCGTGCCGGTGGTGTGGAATATCTCGTAGTGCGAGCGTCCGAGGAATTCTCCCACGCGGATGCCCACTTCATAGCCGGCGATGCAGGCAGTCAGGACTTCGCGGCCGGTCTTCCCCTCAGCCTCCGCAACCGCCAAAACGGCCGGAAAGATCACCGCCGCCGGGTGAAAGACCGAGCCGTTGTGAACGTCGTCCTGTTCCACGACATGGGAGGCCGCCGCATTGACCATCGCTGCGAAGTAGGGGCTTGTGCGCCGCCGCGTCGGGATGATGGTGCTTGGGCCGTCCGCCGGCCCCATGGCACGCGCAAAGCGGTCGATCATCTCGACCTGGTGCGCGCCCTTGCCGGCCAGCGCCGAGCCGAGCCAGTCGATCATCAGTCCTTGCGCGAAATGAACGACGCGCGGCGGGATCTGTTCGAAGTCGAATTCGGCGATGAAGGCGCAAAGCCTGGCGGTCGGCCAATCGGCGGTGTCCGTGCTCATCGGTTGCTTCTCCTCTGCATGCCCTTCAGACCAAAGCGGCCCGGCGCAGGACTTGCCTTGCACGTTCGACGACCGGTCGATCCACCATTTCGCCGTTCACCTGGCTAGCTTCGCCGGACGAGGCTGCGCCGACGATGTCTCGTGCCCACGTGATGTCATTATCGCTCGGGCGAAAGCCACTGCGAATCGGCTCGATCTGCCTCGGGTGGATGGCCATCTTGCCGCCAAAACCCATCTTAATGGCGTGGCGGGCGTCATCCTCGGTGATTTCGGGACTGTTCAGGTCGGTCGTTACGCCGTCAATCGGCGCGGCCCGGCCAGCGGCGCGCGAACGCCAGACGATTTCGTTACGAGCCGCAAGCAGGATCAGCCGATCATGCGCGCAACCGAGATCGAGCGAGAAGTCGACCGAGCCGAAGGCGACGGCAACGACGCCAGAGGTGGCCAATATGTCCGGCAAGTTGGCGAGACCGACGGCGCTCTCGACCAGCGCGATGACGGAAACGCTGCGTGCCATGTGCCTGGCCATATCGGCAATGTCTTCCGGATGTTCGGCCTTGGGCAGCATGACGGAGACGCCGTCGAGGCGCCGCACGGCGTCGATGTCCGCTTCGTGCCAGGGTGTTCCCGCGGCGTTGATGCGGACCACGACTGCGGATTTCAGCGTGGCCGCACGAGCGACAACTGCGTCCCGGGCGCGGTCCTTGTCGCCAGGGGCGACGGCATCCTCGAGGTCGAGAATGACCGCGTCCGCGCCGCTGCTGTCGGCCTTGTCAAACCGTTCCGGCCGCGAGCCCGGCACGAAGAGCGGTACGACAGGCGTGACGAAGCTCACCATTGCGCCGTGGCCTTCACGGTCACATGGCCGTCGGCCGACCGCAGCTCGAGAGCCATGCCGTCCTGGCCTGGGGATGTTGCGCTAAGAAGCAGGCGCTGTGGGCCGCTCGCCGGATGGACGCCGCGGAATGAGAAACGGCGCGGCGACTGACCGACAATGGCGGTGGCGAAGTTCATCAGCAGCGTCGCCTGCAGCGGGCCATGGATGACGAGCCCGGGATAGTGCTCGACCCCCGTGGCATAGGGCGTGTCGTAGTGGATGCGATGCCCGTTGAACGTCAGCGCGGAATATCGAAAGAGCAGCACGGGATCGATGTCGATCGTGCGCTCGTGCGATGCGGCCAGGGGCGAATTGGCCGGCGGGGCAGGGGACGCAGCAGCGGCTTCGGCGCCGCGATAGACGATGATCTGGTCCTCCTCGATGACCGGACCGGAATCGTTGGCGATGTCGTGCCGGACCGTGACGAAGGCGAGCGGCCCGGTGCGGCCCTGTTTCTCCTCTATGGCGGTCAATGTCGAGCTGCGGCGGATGCGGTCGCCAGAGCGGATCGGCGCCATGAAACGCACGTCGCTGGCAGCCCACATGCGACGCGGAAGCGGCACCGGCGGCAGGAAGCCGCCTTTGGCCGGGTGCCCGTCAGGTCCGAGTTCTCGCATGGCGGCAATGTCGGGCGCCAGGCACCAATGCAGTCCGGGCGCGGCCGCGCCCTCGGCAGTCTGCGCCGCGTGGTCCCCAAGCGTGGCGCCAAAGCTGGCCAGCAGGCGCGGGGTCACAACATCCTCGACCTCGTGCGTGCGTCCAACCCATTCCTGCAGTGTGCTTGTGTCCAGGCTCATGAGGGCCTCGTCAGGCGGCGAATTCGGACCGGATCCGGTCCGTATCGGCGCCAAGCGCGGGGACGCTGGGAACCGTTGCAAATCCCTCCGGCCGCCCTGCAGGCATTGGTACTGCGATGCGCTTGCCGTCCGGCAGTGCCACCTCCGTCCGGCGGAGCGCCTTGTGGTGCGGCAGGTCGCGCATTGCACTCACCCGGCCCCAGGCGATCTGCGCCTCGTCGAGACGGCTTATGGCCTCGTCGCAGTCGATTGCCCCGAAGATCGGTTCGATCTCGGCGTCGAGCGCCGTGCGGTTGGCAACCCGCCAGGTATTGGTGGCGAAGCGTTCGTCGGCGAACAGATCCTGCCTTTGCAGCACGAGCGTGCAGAAGCGCTTCCATTCATTGTTCTGCTGGATGGACACGACCACGCTGCCATCCCGACAGGCATAAGGTCGATAGGGGTAGATCGAAGCATGCGCCAGGCCATATCTCTGCGTCTCGCGGCCCGCATATTCGTAGTGCAGCAGCGGCACGGTCATCCAGTCGGCCATGGCGTCGAACATGGCAATCTCGACAATGCGGCCGCGCCCGGTCTTCTGGCGCGCCAGCAAGGCTTCGAGGATCGCTGCATGGGCATTCATGCCGGTGGCGATGTCGGCGGCGGAAACCCCGATCTTGCTTGGCGTGTCCGGCGTGCCGGTAACGGCGCAGATGCCGCTTTCGGCCTGCACCAGCATGTCGTAGGCGCGCATGGCCGCGTAGGGCGTGTCCTGCCCGTAGCCGACGATGTTGATGGCTATCAGCCGAGGAAACTCTTTCGCAATTGTATCGGCCGAGAGGCCGAGCCTGTCGATGGCGCCTGGCGCGAGATTCTGCACGAGGACGTCGGCGCGCGCGACCATCCGGTGCAGGAGAGCCAGGTCGTGCTCACTCTTCAGGTCGAGCACCGCGCTCTCCTTGCCGCGGTTGAGCCAGACGAAGTAAGCCGACATGCCTTCCACTGCGGAATCGTAATGACGCGCGGTTTCGCCTTCCGGACGCTCGATCTTCACGACGCGTGCGCCGGCATCGGCAAGGCGGACCGTGCAGAGCGGAGCGGCGACGGCCTGCTCGATCGAAACGACAAACAGGCCCTCCAGTGGGCGGGCGCCGTCAGACATTGCGCTGCACTCCCGAGCGCGCCAGCACACCAGGCTTCAGCCGCTCGTTCTTGCCGTAGTCCTCGGCGGCGTGGAAGAACAGATGCGGCGTGCCATCAATGTCCTCGAGCCTCTTGCGGTAGGCGTCCAGATAGGCCTTGCGGCCATCGTCGCCGACGCGGCCCGGCATGTAGGCGACGAAGGGCGGCAGCACGTCGAAGCCGGAATAGCGCAGCAGACCATTGTGGATCGGCCACAGCACCGTGAGGATGTCGCCATCGATGCCGTCGGGCGCGTAGGTGTCGGCCGACGTGCCCGTGGTGGCGGCCACCATGGCGAGCTTTCCCCTGAACATGCCGGTGTCGTATTTGCGGCCCGGCAGATAGGCGAAACCGCGCGCGAAGACGCGATCGGCCCAGCCCTTGAGCATTGCTGGCATTCCGAACCACCAGACCGGGAACTGGAACAGCACGAAGTCCGCCCGCTTCACCTTTTCGATCTCTGCACTGATATCGGCCGACAGTGCGCCGGCCTCGTAGGCGGCGGTCTGTTCGCGCGGCAGGCTGAAGAAGTCCGGATCGTTACGCTCGCCCGATACGTCGCCCGGCCCTGCGACAGGATTGAAGCCCATCGCATAGAGGTCGCTGACGACTACATCGTGGCCTGCGCGGGTCAAGGTTTCCACGGCCAGATCCTTCATGGCGCCGTTGAAGGATTTTGCTTCCGGGTGTGCATAGACGATGAGGACGTTCACGGACGACTCCTAGTAGGAACGCGGCAGTCCAAGCACGTGCTCGGAAAGGTATGACAGGATGAGGTTGGTCGAGATCGGCGCGACCTGATAGAGACGCGTCTCGCGGAACTTGCGCTCGACATCGTACTCTTCCGCGAAACCGAACCCGCCATAAGTCTGGATGCAGACATTGGCGGCTTCGTTCGAAGCGTCGGCCGCCAGCATCTTGGCCATGTTCGCTTCGGATCCGGGGTTCTTGCCGGCCTCGTAGAGGTTCAGCGCCTCGCGCACCATCAGTTCGGCCGCGCGCATGTTGGCGTAGGCCCTTGCGATCGGAAACTGGATGCCCTGGTTCTGGCCGATCGCCCGGCCAAACACATGCCGCTCCTTTGCGTAGGTGCTTGCCTTTTCGATGAACCATTTCGCGTCGCCGACGCATTCGGCTGATATCAGGATGCGCTCGGCGTTCATGCCCGAGAGGATGTAGCGGAATCCCTTCCCCTCTTCGCCGATCAGGTTTTCGGCGGGTACGCGCAGATCGTCGAAGAAGACCTCGGTGGTGGCATGGTTCATCATGGTGCGGATCGGCCGGATTGTGAGGCCGTTGCCGACGGCTTCGCGCATGTCGACGATGAGGACGGAGAGGCCGTCGGTCTTTTTCATGCCGTTCGTGAGCGGCGTGGTCCGCGCCAGCAGCAGCATCAGATCCGAATGCTCGGCGCGGCTGGTCCAGATCTTCTGGCCCTTGACCACGAAATGATCGCCGTCGAGGCGAGCAGTAGTCTTGAGCGCGCCGGTGTCGGTGCCGCTGCTCGGTTCGGTGACGCCGAATGCCTGCAGGCGCAATTCTCCCGCGGCGATCTTCGGCAGGTATCGCTGCTTCTGGGCTTCCGAGCCGTGGCGAAGAAGCGTGCCCATCGTGTACATCTGGGCATGGCAGGCGCCACCATTGCAGCCGGCGCGCTGGATTTCCTCCAGCACGGCAGCGGCGGCCGAAAGCGGCAGGCCCGAGCCACCATATGCCTCCGGGATCAGGATCGAGAGCCAACCGGCCTGCGTCAGCGCTGCGACGAAGTCACCGGGATAGGTCATGTCCCTGTCGAGTGCGCGCCAGTATTCTCCGGGAAAGCGCGTGCACAGCCTGGCGACGGCATCGCGAATGTCCTGATAGGCTTCCATGAGGTTTGTCCGGGTTTTCGTCTTGCTGCGGCCTCACTATCGCGCCTCCATGCCCTGTCAGCAATGCAGAGCGGACGTGAGCAGATATAACGGAATTCGAATGCTTATGGCGGAGGGCCGAGAAGTTGGCCGACCCAGACGGCCCGCCCGACAAGATCCTTGGCGATGTCCTCTATCGCTTGTCCGGCAAACCGCGCCAGCCGCGAGGCAGGCCGGTCCGCCGGGTAGGCAAGGATCAGGCGGCGCACGGGCACCGGATCGATCAATGGCGCGGCGGTGAGCAGCCCGGCAGTCACGTCGGCATGGATGGGAGCGAGCGGCAGGATCGTCCAGCCATGGCCGTTGCGCACCAGGTCCTTCAGCGCCGAATAGGAGTCCGCTTCGATGCCGACATCGAGCGTGATGCCGGCATCCGTGGCGCAGCGTTCGACGATGATGCGTAACCCGTGCTTGATGCTGGGCAGCAGCAGGCGCTTGCCCGCGAGCGAGGCGAACGACACGGCGCGCACGGTTGAAAATCCCGCATCCGGCGGTCCGATCAGGAAGAGGTTTTCCAGGAGCAGCGGGCGCGAGCGCAGCGAACGCGCCATGCGCGGGTCGTAGAGTACCGCGACGTCCACCTCGCCGCGGTGCATCCAGTCCAGCAGATAGCCTGTATAGGCGCTGACAAGTCTGAGTTTCGCCTTGGGATGGGCTTTGCCGAAGGCGGCAGCCAACGGCAGCGAAATAATGTCGGCAACGGTGGGCGGCAGGCCGATGGCCACTTCGCCGGTCAGCGGCGCATCGGCGGGCGTGGCCGTGGCGCGGATCTCGTCGATCTCGGCCATCACGCGCATGGCGTGCGCCAGCACCTCCTTGCCCTGCTCGGACAGCACCATGCCGCGTCCATGGCGCAGGAAAAGGGCAAAGCCCAATTCCTCCTCCAGCATGCGCACCTGCCGGCTGAGCGCCGGCTGCGCAATGTGCAGCCGGTCGGCGGCCTTGCTGAGGCTGCCGAGTTCGGCGACGTGGATGAGGGTGCGTAGCTGCGATAACTCCATGAGCTATCGAATACCATTATATCTGATCACGAGAAAGAGACGAAGATTGCATAGGTCAAGCGCGCTAGTCTAATGCCAGTCCAATATCTCGGAGATGCAAGGTGACGGCGAGCATACAAGCAAAACCTCCGGAAGCAGCAGCGCTTGCCGCCGCTCCGACCGTGTCTGAAAGGCAGTGGCCGGATCAGGTCTATGAGGTGCTCAAGGCTGCCGGCATCAGCCACATGTCCTATGTGCCGGATGCCGGTCATACCACATTGATCCGCCTTTTCAGTGAGGATCCCGAAGTCGTCACCAATGTGCTGACGACGGAGGAGGAGGGCATCGCCATCGCAGCAGGCTCCTGGCTCGGTGGCAAGCGGAGCGTCGTGCTCATGCAATCCTCCGGTGTCGGCAATTGCATCAACATGCTGTCGCTTCCCGTGCAGGCGCGCTTCCCCTTGCTCGTCCTGGTGACGATGCGGGGCGAATGGGCCGAGTTCAACCCGTGGCAAGTGCCGATGGGGCAGGCGACGGAGGCGTCGCTGAAGGCGATCGGGCTCAGGGTGCTGCGCGCCGAAACCGGTCCCGACCTGGTGGAGACGGTGGCGCAGGCAGCCTTGATGGCTTTCGACGCCGACCAGCAGATTGCCGTGCTGATCGGGCAGCGGCTGCTCGGCAAGAAGAAGTGGTGAGCGACATGAATTTACCGACCATGGACCGCCGGGTTGCGGTGAAGAAGCTGCTCGACGCCCGCGACGGAGCCCTGGTCGTGACGGGTCTCGGCTCGCCGAGCTACGACGTGCATGCCGCCGGCGACCGCAACGACAACTATTATCTGTGGGGCGCCATGGGCGGCGCTGCGCTGATCGGCCTGGGGATTGCCCAGGCCCAGCCCGCCAAGCGGGTCATGGTGATCACCGGGGATGGCGAACAGTTGATGGCCTTCGGTTCGCTGGCGACGATCTCGGTGGCGCGGCCGAAAAATCTCGACCTGATCGTGCTCGACAACCAGCATTTCGGCGAGACCGGCATGCAGTCCAGCCATACCGGCAAGGGCATTGGTTTCGACAAGGTCGCGGCCGCTTGCGGTTTTTCGAAGACCGCCGAGCTGCGTACGCAGGAGGAGGTCGACATGCTCTGTGGAGAACTTCGGCGCCCGGCCGACGGTCCGCGCCTTTTCGTGCTGAAAATCACCGCCGAGAACCTGCCGCGCTCTCTGCCGCCGCGCGACGCGGTCGAGGTCAAGAACCGCTTTCGCGCCCATCTGGGCTTTGCCACCTGTTGAGGACCGATATGGCGCTGGTCAGTTTCCAGAACACGGTCGGCGGTCGGTTGCAATCGACAGCCGATACATTCGAGAGCCATGATCCGTTCACCGGCAGGCCCTGGGCGCTGATCCCGCGTGGAGGAGCGAGCCAGGTGGACGCCGCCGTGGCGTCCGCGAAGGCAGCATTCCGGTCGAAGGAATGGGCCGGCATCACGCCGACCGCGCGGGGCAAGCTGCTCGTGCGGCTGGCCGATCTGATCGCCGAGAACGCAGATCGTATTGCCGCCATCGAGACGCGCGACAATGGCAAGCTGCTCACCGAAATGACGGCACAGCTGCGCTATATCCCGGAATGGTTCCGCTATTTCGGCGGTCTTGCCGACAAGATCGAAGGGTCGGTGCTGCCGATCGACAAGGCTGGCATGTTCGCTTTCACCCGCCACGAGCCGCTGGGTGTCATTGCAGCGATCGTGCCCTGGAATTCGCCGCTTTTACTCCTGACATGGAAGCTCGCGCCGCTGCTGGCGGCAGGCAACACTGTCGTCATCAAACCGTCGGAACACGCCTCGGCCTCGACGCTGGAGTTCGTGAAACTGTTTGCGCGGGCAGGCTTCCCGCCCGGCGTGGTCAACACCGTTACCGGCATGCCGCTTGATGTCGGCGCGCCACTCGTCTCTCATCCCGACGTCGCCAAGATCGCCTTCACCGGTGGTGAGCCTGGCGGGATCGCGGTCTATCGGGCGGCTGCCGAACAGCTAAAGACCGTCACGCTGGAGCTCGGCGGCAAATCGGCCAACATCGTCTTCGACGACGCCGATATCGAGAGCGCGGTCAACGGCGCGATCTCAGGCATCTTCGCGGCCAGCGGCCAGACCTGCATCGCGGGTTCGCGGCTGCTGGTGCATCGCAAAATCCACGACCGGTTCGTGGAAGGCGTCATAACGCTGGCGGCCAGCGCTCGATTGGGCAATCCGGCGCTGCAAGAGACGCAGGTCGGGCCGATCACCACGCAAGCCCAGCGCGAGAAGGTGCTGTCCTATCTCGGCATCGCGCGCCGCGAGGGTGCGCTTTGCGTGCTGGGCGGCGGCAAGCCGGCCTCGGGTGAACTGGCCGAGGGCTGGTTCGTCGAGCCCACCATCTTCACCGGCGTGAACAACACCATGCGGATCGCGCGTGAGGAGGTGTTCGGGCCGATCCTGTCCGTCATCCCCTTTGACGACGAGGACGAGGCCTTCGCCATTGCCAATGACAGCCCCTATGGGCTGGCGGCGGGAATATGGACCAGCGACATGGGCAGGGCGCTGCGCGGCGCGGCCGCGATGGAAGCGGGGATGGTCTGGATCAACTCATACCGTGCCGTCTCCTACATGGCGCCCTTCGGCGGCTACAAGAGGAGCGGTATCGGGCGCGAAAGCGGGCAGGATGCCATCAATTCCTATCTGCAGACCAAGACGGTGTGGATAGACACCGCCGGCAAGACCGCCAATCCCTTCGTTATCCGCTAGGCTAGGCTTCGGTGGGAGAAACCCCATTCCTAGCCAAGCTCGGCCCATGCTCCCTGAGACGGTGGCCGACTTACAAATGATCGAAGGATTGGACATGAGACAGGCAGGCAAGGTGGCGGTTGTCACAGGCGCGGCGCGCGGCATCGGACGCGCTTGCGCGGAACGCTTTTTGGCCGAAGGCGCGAAGCTCGTGCTCGGCGACATCGATGCCGTGGAGTTAAAAAAATGTGCCGCTGAAATCGGTACCACCGACAGCGTCCTGGCGGTCGTCACGGATGTCAGCAAGAAGGACCAGGTCGATGGGCTGATTGCAGCGGCGGTGGCGAAGTTCGGCCGTGTCGACATCATGGTCAACAATGCCGGCATCGCTCCGGTCCAGGACTTTCTCGACATCACAGAGGCGGACTACGACAGGGTTCTCGCCGTCAATCTCAAAGGTGCGTTCATGGGCACCCAGGCCGCAGCCCGCCAGATGATCGCGCAAGGTGGAGGCGGCGTCATCATCAACATGTCGTCGATCAATTCGGGCCTCGCCAACCCACGTGTCGCCACCTACGCGATCTCCAAGGGCGGCATGAACCAGGTCACCAGCACCGCGGCCGTCGCCTTCGCCCCCCACGGCATCCGCGTGGTCGGTGTCGGGCCGGGCACCATCGCCACGGACATGGTCATGGACGGGACATTCATCGACTCGGAAGAAATGCGACGGGCGGTCCTTTCGCGGACACCTCTCGGGCGCCTCGGCACGGCAGCCGAGATCGCCTCGGTCGTGGCATTCCTGGCCAGCGACGACGCTTCCTACATCACCGGCGAGACGATCTACCCCGACGGGGGGCGCCGCGTTCTGAACTATACGGTCCCGATCAAGGAGTGAGAAGAATGGGGAGTGACGACATGGGCAATTTCGACAAGCTGCATCACATCTGCATCGTCGTGCACGATATCGACAAGGCGCAGGCCTATTATGACTCCATCGGCATCGGGCCATGGGAGTCCTATCCGCCGCTGGCCGAATACGAAGAACTCCAGGTCCCAAGCCCCGAGGGTTTCAAGGCGATGCAATACCGGATTTGCAACTTGCCGAACGTTCAGCTGCAGCTGTGCGAGCCGAACGGCGATCCTTCACCGCAGCGGATTCATCTCGACAGCAAGGGTGAAGGCGTCTTCCATATCGGCTTTGAGGTTCGCGATGCGGATGCAGCCGAGGCCAAGGCACAGGACGACGGGCTTCCCGTGCTGATGCGCGGGCGCCGGGAAAACCGCACCGGCTTCACCTATTACGATACGGCCGACAAGGCGGGCGTGATCCTGCTGACGAGGGCGACCAATCTGCCCGGCAAATGATCTTCGCGCGAAGGATTGGGGCTGGACAAGGAGACGGGGCGACTGATCAGCTGCCCCGCAATTCCTCAAGCCGGTCGACCAGGAATTTGCCGCTGGTGATGATATGCATTTCCAAAAGGCCGACGGCGCGCAGCGTATCTTTGGCTTCGCATAGGTCGATGAGCTGCCAGTGGTCGCGGTCGGACTGGGCCTGGATCTCGGTGAGCGTCACCATCATGCGCGTGTAGCGTTCCAGCTGCTGATAGATGCGCCCGACCAGTTCGATCGTCGCCTTGCGGCCGGACGGCGCGTAGAGCGCGGCGTGGAAGTTCCAGTTGAGCTGGTTCGAATACTCGCCGGTCTTGCCCTGCTCCTGGTGCTGCTTTGCGCGCTCGCGGGCCAGCGCGAGGTCGGCCTCCGTCATCCTTGGAATGGCGAGGGCCAGTAGCCATGTTTCGATCCGGGCCCGCAATTCGTAGAGCTCGAGGATCTCGTCCAGGGAAATGGAGGTGACGACGGCGCCCTTGTGGGAAACCAGCGTGACGAAGCCTTCCGAATGAAGCTGATGCAGCGCCTCTCGCACCGGAATTCGGCTGACGCCGAACTCGGTGGCCAGATGCTCCTGCCGCAACTGAAAGTTGGCCTCGTATTCGCCGATCAGGATCTTCTGCCTGATGGCATCGGCGACCTGGGTCGAGATGGTTTTCTTCTGTACGAGCATGAATCAGCCTGAGGCGGCCGCCGTGTTTGTTGACTGGCGCCGTGTTGATTGAAGAAGTGGACGCATAGCACCGTTGTCACCGCGATGCCATGTCGCCCGTTTCGCTTCAGTAGACATGTTCCTCGATAGGTTGATTGCCAGCGATCCGTTCGTAGCGGAAGGCCGACAGGTCGACAGAGCGGTACTCGCCATAGGCAATGAGATCACTGACGCCCGACCCGGTCGCCGCTGCATGCATCATGCCGTGGCCGCTGAAGCCGGTGGCCAGGACAAAGTTCGAAACCTCGGGATGCCGGCCGATGATACCGCTGTGGTCGAAGGTGTTGTATTCGTAGAGCCCCGCCCAGGCGCGCAACATCCGCAATTGCTCAAACCCGGGCACACGATGGGCGAGCGCCGGCCAGATCAACTCGTCGAACAGGTCGTAATCCACATCCAGGCCAAAATCGTCCGGCTCGTTCTCGCGCACCGGCGGAATACCGCACAGGAAGAGCTGGCCTTCCGGCCGCAGCCAGAAGCCGCTCGTGTCGAAGACGAAGGGGCAGTTTTCGATCCTTGCCGGCGTTTCGAAGACGAAGACGCAGCGCTTGCTCGGGACAACCGGCAGTTCGGCGCCGGCCATCCTGGCGATGCCCGCGCTCCACGGTCCGGCCGCGTTGATCACCGTGCCGGCGGCAAGCCGGTCGCCATTGTCGAGCACCACTTCGCCGACCTTTTGGGGAGACGCCATGGTCAGTCCGGTCACCGTCGCGGCAAGATAGTCCACGCCCTGCGTGCGCGCCTTGCGGCGAAAGGCCTGCATCAGGCCGGGGCCGTCGAACCAGCCTTCGCTGCCAAGGCCGAGCGAGCCAAGGGCGAGATCGTCCGTGTTGAGCCACGGGAAGCGTCGTGCCAGATCAACCTGCTCGATCAGTTCGGCGTCGACGCCCATGCCGCGCTGAACGCGGTTCTTGGCACGCTGCGCGTCTGCCCGCTCGGGTGTCGCCAGCACGAGGTAACCGGGCTCATGCAGGCCGATGTCGGCCAACTCGTCGCCGATGGCAAGCCGCGTCTTTACCTGGCGCAGGAAGTCGATGCTGAACTTCGACATGGCAATGTTGGGCGCCGTGCCGAACTGCTGGCGGATGGCGCTGGTCGACAAGGAAGACGAGGAGGCCGTGTAGTAGGGGTCCCGCTCGATCACCGCAATACTGCCATCGAAATCCGGATTGGCTGACAGGAAATAGGCGATCGAGCTGCCGACAACGCCGCCGCCGACGATCACCACATCATAGTTTGTGCCCATTCCAATCGTGTTCCCTATCTCGAATGTCATACGCGGCGATGAAGGATTGGATACTTTCCTCTATCGACCCACCACTGGAATGAGACATAACCCGGTCTTCGGCACAGAAAAAGGGGTTTGACGCGAAAATCAGAATACATTATCCAATTTGTACCAAATATCACCTGCCCGGCAACGTCGCGGCAGCCATGCCGAGGATTTCCCGTGAGCCTCATCGCTCCCCGTCTTGACGTCATCAAGCCAAGCCCCAGCATGGCGGTCACCGCGCGGGCAATCGAAATGCGCTCGGCCGGCATCGACGTCATCAGCCTGAGCGCCGGCGAGCCGGATTTTCCAACGCCTCCGCACATCGTCGAGGCGGCCTACGAGGCGATGCGCAGGGGTGAAACGCGCTATACGGCGGTCGACGGCACCGCCGCGCTGAAGAAGGCGGTGGCCGGGAAATTCAGGCGCGAGAACGGCCTCGACTACAAGCCTTCGCAAATCAGCGTCGCGGGTGGCGCAAAGCAGATCATCTACAACGCCCTGCTGGCAACGCTGGCCCCCGGTGACGAGGTGGTCGTCCCCGCGCCCTATTGGGTTTCCTACACCGACATCGTCCTGCTCGGCGAAGGCAAGCCCGTGGTCGTTCCTTGCACGGAGGCGCAGGGCTTCAAACTGACACCGCAAGCCCTGCGAGCCGCGATCACCGGGCGCACCAAATGGCTGCTGCTCAACACGCCTTCCAATCCGACTGGCGCCGTCTACAGCCCCGACGAACTTGCCGGCCTGGCCGGGGTGTTGCTCGATCACCCGCATGTGCACGTTCTGACCGACGACATCTACGAGCATATCCTGTTCGATGGACGTACCTTCCATACCATCGCCGGCGTCGAGCCGAGGCTGAAGGACCGTACGCTGACAGTGAATGGCGTGTCGAAGGCCTATGCCATGACCGGCTGGCGGATCGGCTATGCCGGCGGGCCGGAACCGCTGATCCGCGCCATGGCCACCGTGCAGAGCCAAAGCACGTCGAACCCGTCATCCATCTCGCAGGCCGCGACCATTGCCGCACTGGAAGGTCCCCAGGACTTTCTTCGCCCTCGGGCGCTCGAATTCCAGGCTCGGCGCGACCGCGCTCTGGAGCTGCTGCGCAAGATTCCCGGCCTTACCTGCCAGACGCCCGAGGGCGCCTTCTATCTCTATCCCAATTGCTCGGCCCTGATCGGCCGTCGTCGCCCCGACGGCACTCCCATCGGCAGCGACGATGATTTCTCGCTTTACCTGCTCGATCAGGCGCGGGTCGCGGTGGTGCAGGGCTCTGCCTACGGGCTGTCGCCGCATTTCCGCATTTCCATAGCCACGTCGATGGATCTGATCGAAAAAGCGATCGGGCGAATCGCCAAGGCTGTCGAAGCGCTGCGATAGGGTCGGCGATGGATCTCGACTTCGTCCAGAAGCTGATCGAATTTGTCTCGCGTTCGCCCATTGCCGAACTGGAGATCGAGCGCAATGGCGTTCGCATCCGCATGTCCAGGCAGATGGCGCCGGCGCAATCCGCGTCGCAAGCGCAATCTGCGTCGCAGTCGGGGCCAGCCGCCGTCCCTGCCGTCTTCACAAATCCGGCTTCGACATCTCCGCCCATCGCACGCTATTCGATCCGCGCGCCGCTGACGGGCGTGTTCTACCGCTCCGGCACCGAAGGTGAACCGCCGCTCGCTTCGGTTGGCGATATGGTCGTGGAAGGGCAGAAGGTTGGTGTCCTCGAAGCCATGAAGACGTTCAATGTCGTGGAATCCGATCGCGCTGGGCGGATCGTCCAGATCGCGTTCGACGACCATGCCGCGGTGCAGTCCGGCGATGTGCTGTTCGTTCTCGAAGATTTGGGCTGAGGCGATGTTCGACACCGTCCTTATCGCCAATCGTGGTGAAATCGCGCTGCGCATCCTGCGCGCCTGCCGCGACCTCGGATTGAAGACGGTGGCGGCGCACTCGGAAGCGGATGCGAGCCTTCGACATGTCGCGTTGGCGGACAGGGCGATCTGCATCGGACCGGCGGCCGCGACGGAGAGCTATCTCAACATCGCCGAGATCATCGCGGCCGCGCAACTTACCGGCGCCGGCGCGATCCATCCGGGCTATGGTTTCCTCTCGGAAAACGCCGCCTTCGCCGAGGCTGTTGAGAATGCCGGTCTCATCTTCATCGGGCCGTCCGCGGCGGCGATCCGCACCATGGGCGACAAGGTCTCCGCCAAGCGCACGATGATCGCCGCCGGCGTTCCCTGCGTTGCAGGGTCGGAGGGTGCGCTGCCGCAGGACGAGCAGGCAGTGCGCGCCATTGCCGAGGCCATCGGCTATCCGGTCATCGTCAAGGCAGCGGGCGGCGGCGGCGGGCGCGGCATGCGCATCGTGCGCGAGCAGCACGCCCTGATGGAAGCCGTTTCAATGGCGGTGAAAGAGGCGGACCGGGCCTTCGGCAACCCGCAAGTCTATCTGGAAAAATTCCTCGAGCATCCGCGCCATATCGAGATCCAGATTCTGGCGGACAAGCATGGCAGGGCGGTCTGGCTCGGCGAGCGGGATTGCTCCATGCAGCGCCGCCACCAGAAGATCATCGAGGAGGCGCCGGCGCCCGGCATCGCCCGCGAGGCGGTTGCCGAGATCGGCGAGCTGTGTGCCCAGGCATGCCTGACCATCGGCTATACAGGCGCGGGCACATTCGAATTCCTCTACGAGGACGGGCGCTTCTCTTTCATCGAGATGAACACCCGCGTGCAGGTGGAGCATCCCGTCACGGAACTTGTCACCGGCATCGATATCGTGCGCGAGCAGATCCGCATCGCCCGGGGCGAACCCCTGTCGTTCAGCCAGGAAGACATCCGCATCCAGGGCCACGCCGTCGAATGCCGCATCAACGCTGAAGATCCATACAGCTTTCGCCCGCATCCGGGCCGGGTCGAGCGCTGGACGCCGCCCGGAGGTCCCGGAATCCGCGTCGAATCGCATCTCTACTCCGGCTACACCGTCCCGCCGCACTACGATTCATTGGTGGCCAAGCTGCTGGCGCATGGCGTGACGCGAGCCGAGGCGATCCGGCGCATGAGCGGCGCGCTGGGCGAGATGGAGGCTGTCGGCATCGCCACCAACGCGCCGCTGCACGGCCTCCTGATGGACGAGCCCGGCTTCGCTGCCGGCGGCTTCGATATCCATCATCTCGAACGTCTCATTGAAGGCGGTCTGCTCCAGGGACGAGGCGGCGATGACGATTGAGGAGATCGAAAGGCTGGCCGCCTGGTGCGCTAGCGCCGGCATCGGCGAGATCGAAGTGTCGGAGGCCGGCTTTTCGTTGCGCCTGCACATGCAATCCGTTGTTGCCTCGACACCCCTGGCCGAAGCCCCGAAGGCCGAAACGGCCTTCAAGGGCGTGCGCGCGCCCGGCGTCGGCGTGTTCCGTCTCGATCACCCGACGACCGGTCGCCCGATCGCCGAACCTGGCCAGACGGTTCGCAAGGGCGAGACGGTCGGCGTCCTGCAGGTCGGCCAATGCCTGAAGGCAATCGTTGCGCCGGCAGACGGTGTGCTGGGTGCAGCGCTGATCGAGGACGGAGCGGTCGTCGGCTACGGCACGCCGCTCTACGAGCTGGTGTGAAGCAAGGCGATGGTTCGAACCACTGAGGAAAGCGCCATGGCGGCCCAAGGATTGCAGGTCGATATCAATTCCGACATGGGCGAGGGTTTTGGAGCCTACAGGCTCGGCGACGATGCGGCGATCCTCGACATCGTCAGTTCCGCCAATGTGGCCTGCGGCTTTCACGCCGGCGACCCCGAGATCATGGCGGCCACGTTCTCGATGGCGCGCGACAAGGGCGTTGCTGTTGGCGCGCATCCGAGCTTCGCCGATCTGTGGGGGTTCGGACGCCGCATCATTCCGCATTCCATGGATGAGATCGAAAGGCTGGTCGCCTACCAGATCGGCGCGGCGCAGGCGCTTTCCGCCTATGCCGGCCACCCGATCCGCTACGTCAAGGCGCATGGCGCGCTAGGCAATCTTACCCAGACCGATCGTGGCGTCGCCGAAGCGGTGACGCGCGCGGTCAAGGCCGTCGATCCCGGCCTGATCTGCCTGGCCATTGCGCTCGGCTTCCAGGACAGGATCGCGCGCGACGCGGGCCTGACGGTCAGGTCCGAAATCTTTGCCGACCGCGCCTATACGGAGGAAGGCTTTCTTGTCTCGCGCAAGCTGGAAGGCGCTGTCATCCACGACGCCGAGAAGGCGGCAGAACGGGTCGTGCGGATGGTCAAGCAAGGCGCCATCGAGACGCTTTCCGGGCAGATGCTGCAGACGCCGATCGATTCGATCTGCGTCCACAGCGACACGCCGGCAGCCGTCGCCATCGCCGCGCGCGTTCGGCGACGGCTGGAGGCGAGCGGCGTCAGGGTCAGAGCGTTCGCGGCCTGAGCACGGCCGCGTCCGTTTCAGAACCAGACGTCGCTGAGGCGATGCCCGCGTGGATAAGGGTCCGTCGGGTCGAGGCCATATTGGCCGATGCTGGTGATCCAGGCTTGTCCGGCGATGGTGACCACGACAGCGTCGCGATCGCCGAGGCGCGTATTGGCGATCACGCGGGAATCGAAATGGGTCCCGATGATCGATCTGTTACGGAACAGCTCGCCCTTGACGATCTGCCCCTTTGCCGACATCACCGCCAGCCGCCCGGTGGTGCCGGTGCCTGTCGGTGAGCGGTCGAGCCTGCCATGCAGGCACACCGTGCCGTTGACGCTTTCCACGCGCCCGTCGACGCGCTCGATCGGACCTTCGAAAATCACGTTGGACACGTCGCGGATCTTCGGGTTCTCCGGATGCACGACCTTGAGCTGTTCGTTGACCGCCTTCTTGATGCGTTGGCCCATCAGCGACATCTGGTGGGCCTCGTCGGGTGTTATGGAAAAGCCGAGTGCGCGCGCATTGACATGGGCGAAAGTCATGCCGCCATAGGAGGTGTCGACGGTGATCGTGCCGAGCCCTTCCACCTCGACATGCGTGTCGAGGTGGAGTGCAAAAGCCGGTACATTGGTGAACTCCACCTGCTTCACCTTGCCGTTCTCGCAGAGACAGCGCACCTCGATCATGCCGGCCGGCGCTTCCATGCGCAGCAATGTCTCAGGCTCCTTCATCGGCACCATGCCCGTCTCCAGCGCCACTGTGGCGACGCAGATGGTGTTTGAGCCGGACATGGGCGGGTATTCCGTGCTTTCAATTATGACGTAGCCGAGATCCGCCGAGGGATCGCAAGGCGGCAGGATGATGTTGCCGTTGACGTAGGGCGCACCGCGCGGCTCGAACAAGAGCAGCCCACGAATGTCGTCCATATGCGCTTCGAGATACTCCTTCTTTTCGAACATGGTCTTGCCCGGAACGTCCTTGACGCCTCCGGTGATCACGTTGCCGACTTCGCCCTCGGCATGGCAGCCGACGACCGTGAATGTTTTCGTCCAGCGCATTTTTCTCCTCCTGTGATTGGTCTTGGCCCTGGCGATACCGATTCAGACCGCGTCGAGCCCCCGTTCGAGAAAACGATCGAGTTGTTCCATTTCCTGGTGCGAGAGGACGATACCGTCGCGCTCCGACGTCTCGCGGGCTAGGAACCGCCTTTGCGAGGGCAGGCGCGCACCCTGGCCCAAGATCGCCTCGAACAGCGCTTCAGCTCGGCCCAGCGGATTGCCGGGCCGGCCGGCGGCGAAGGCTTTCGGCGAGAAAGCGATGACCAACTCTCCGTGCGACGGATAAAGCGTCGTGGTGCCAAGCAGCTCGAGCGCCTCGGGGCTGGTCAGGTCGCCGATCATGATCCCGGCGAGCAGTTCGATCATCGTCGCGATGGCCGAGCCCTTGTGCCCGCCGAAGGGAAGCATGGCGCCCGCCAGGGCAGCTTCGGGGTCCGTCGTTGGCCTGCCGTCAGAATCCATTGCCCAGCCTTCCGGCAGCTTCTTGCCTGCCCGGCGGTGGAGCTCGATCTCGCCGCGCGCGGCAACCGAGGTCGCGAAGTCGAAAACGTAGGGAGGCTGCTCTTCTCGCGGCCAGCCAAAGGCAAAAGGATTGGTGCCCAGCAATGGTCCGTTGCCACCGGTCGGAGCGACGGTGGCATAGCTCGGGCACATGGCCAGGCCGGTCAGGCCTGCCTGTGTCAAAGCTTCGACCTCCACCCAAAGGGCGGAAAAATGCACCGCATCGTTGATCGCGAGTGCGGCAATGCCGCACGACCGTGCCCGCTCGATCAGCACCGGCAGACCCAATTCGAAGGCTGGGTTGGCGAAACCATGCTTCGCATCCACTTTGACGAGGGCGGGAGCGTCTTGAGGCAACAACTCGGGCACCGCGTGTGGGCTCACCTTTCCGGCCTTGATCGTCCGCAGGGCGCCTTCGATCCGGTAGATGCCATGCGACTTGCAGGCATCGCGTTCCGCCGCGACGATGACCCTTGTAATGGCGCTGGCCTGAATGGGGTTCAGTCCGGCCTTGCGGAAAATTGCATCGACGCGCTCATGCAGGGCATCGGTGGTGATCGTGGTGTTGGTCATTTCTGGCCTTCGGGCTTGGCTGCGCGCAAACGCTGCCTTTAAAAATCCAGACCACCGGCAAAGGCTCTTAGATCCTGTGCAAGCAAAGCGGGCTGCTCGAGGGCTGCGAAATGACCACCGCGCGGCATCGCTGTCCACTGGCGGATGTCCTTGAAGACGCGCTCGACCCAACTCCTTGGCGGCATCGGCAATTCCTTGGGAAACAAAGCCACTGCAAGCGGGACGTTGATCGCCGTGCCGGGCGCGAATGCAAGCGGACGGGCGCGCGTTTCCCAATAGAGCCGCATCGACGAAGCGACGGTCCGGGTGAACCAGTAGAGCGAGATGTTGGCGAGCATGTCGTCGCGCGAAAAAGCGGCGTTGGCCAGATCGCCATCGCAATCGCTCCAGTCGCGGAACTTCTCGATCATCCAGGCCGCCAGTCCGACCGGCGAATCCGTCAGCCCGTAGGCAAGCGTTTGCGGGCGCGTCGCTTGAATATGAGCATAGGCGCCATGAAGATCCGCCCATCCGGCTTTCCGTTCCAGGAAGGCGCGTTCTTCCAAGCTCAGGTCGCCATCCGGGCCTGGATCGTGAGGAGGTGAGTATGAGCCGGGGATGAAGTTCAGATGCACGCCGGCGAGACTGTCTGGATACGCGTGCGCCAGGCAGGTCGACACGCCGGCGCCCAGATCGCCACCTTGCGCGAGATATCGTTTGTAGCCGAGACGGCTCATCAACTCGGCCCAGAGGTCGGCGACGGTGAACAGGTTGAGACCAGGCCTGGTCGGTCGGCTTGAAAAGCCATAGCCGGGAATCGAGGGGGCCACGACGTTGAAGGCGTCCTCCTGTCTTCCGCCATGCGAAAGCGGGTCTGTCAGAAGCGGGATCAGTTCATGAAATTCGAAGACGCTGCCTGGCCAGCCATGGGTGAGTATGACCGTTCTGTTGGTCGCCACAGCGGCGCGCGCATGGATGAAATGGATGGCTTCGCCGCCGATATCCGTCTGGTAGTGCGGATGGATGTTCCAGGCGGCTTCCTGCTTGCGCCAGTCGAATCCGGTTCGCCAGTGCTGCATTAGTCGGCGCAGTTGCTCATGCTCCGTTCCCTGCGCCCAGCCTATTGCCTGCAACTGGTCCGGCTCGCGCCAGGTCGAGATGCGCTTCTTCAAATCGTCGATTTCAGACTGGGCAATCTCGATGGTGAAGGGGCGAATTTTCATGGAGCCCTCTGCTCGCCGGCCATAAGGTTTCGGGCGGCGATAAAGTCGTGACTTTGCTGCCGGTTCGCGCGAAGCGCTTCCGTCGACGCTTCGATCGAGACCGCTGAGAAACGCAGGCGCGCGCCGACCGGCGCTTGCGCCAGCCGCCAGAGGTCGGCTTCGATCACCGTAGCGATCTTCGGATAGCCGCCGCAAGTGTTGGCATCGGCAAGTTGGATGATCGGTTGGCCGGACGGCGGCACCTGGACTGTGCCTGGTACGATGCCGTGCGAGAGCAATTCGAGCGGTGAGAGGAGCGAAAGCGTCTCTCCAGCAAGGCGATATCCCATACGGTTGGCGTCGTTGGTGATGCGCCATTCGCTGCCGGTGAAAGCCGCCTGGGCCTCCGGCGTGAAGGCGTCGAACTCGGCGGCCGGCAGAACCCGCAATTCGATTGCCGAGGCCAAGGCGCCCGCAGCGCCTCGTCGCTCCTCCAGCGCTGCGCCGATGCCGCCCGCGGGAAGGCGGCATTGCGCAGGTTTGAGCGCAAGCCGGTCACCGCGCGACAGGCCGCGTCCAGCGAACCCGCCGAAACCGCCTTTCACATCCGTCGCGCGCGACCCCATGACGGGCGGCAGATCGATCCCGCCGGCAAAGGCGATGTAGGAACGAGCACCGGCGCGCGGCGTCTCGAGGACAAGGGTCTCGCCTGCGCGGATCGTCATGGCCCACCAGGGCGGGCAGGGCCGGTCGCCGATGCTGACGGCGCAATCAGCGCCGGTGATGGCGACGGCGGTGTCGATATGCGCGCACAGCCGGAACGGATGAAGCGTGACCTCGATCCCGGCGGCCGAAGGATCATTGCCCAGCATGAGATTGGCGATCGCCAGTGCCTGCTTGTCCATGGCGCCGCCATGGCTGACCCCCAGCGCCAGATGACCGGGCCGGCCGAGATCCTGGACCGTGTTCGGCAGGCCGGTGGTGAGGATCTCGATCATGCCTCGATCCCTGCAATTGCGAAGCGAATCTTGTCTCCGGGCCTGAGCAGCACGGGCAATTCCGCCTCGGCCTTGAACAGCTTCACGTCGGTATGGCCGATGATGTGCCAGCCGGACGGCGCGGTCATCGGCATGATACCCGCCTGCGCGCCACCAATGATGACGGCGCCCTCAGCGACTTTGAGGCGAGGCGTGCTGCGCCTTGCCCAGGCAAGCAGCGGGTCGAGACCGGACAGATAGGGAAAACCCGGCATGGCGCCGATGGCGGCGACGGTGTAGCGGGCCGCCGCGTGGCGCCTGACGGTCTCATCGACAGACAGGCCGCAATGCGCGGCCCAGCCGGTGAGATCCTCGCCGCGCGCGCCGCCGTAGTGAACGGGAATCGTATGATGCGTGCCGGTCACCGGGTGGGCATCGGTGGCGGACCAGAGCGACATCAGTTGATCTCCGACGCTGTGGGCGTCTGTGGCGAGCGGGTCAAACACCACCAGCAGGTTGTTCATGCCGGGAACGGCCTCGCGCACCCCTTCGAGGCTCAGCGCGGCATTCGCTACCGCCCAGACCAGTTCCTGGGTGGCATCGTTGAAAGCCCCCTGCATTCCATCGAGCAGCAGCGCGCCCGATCCCGCAAGACTGATGTGGGGCGTACCGACAACCATGGGCGGTCAGTCCTTCACCGGCACCGTATAATTCAGGATCAGACGGCCGCCGTCCGGATAGATGGTCTGGCCGACAATGTAGGAAGCGTCGTCGCTGGCCAGGAAGGAAGCGACGCTGGCAATCTCCGATGGCTCGCCACAGCGGCCGCTCGGCGTGCGCGACAGGATGGTCTGGCGCTGCGCTTCGCTGGCCATGACCGAGCTCTTGACCATGTCGGTCAGGATGGTGCCGGGGCCGATGGCATTGACGCGGATATTGTGCGGGATCAGTCCGACGGCCATCACCGCGGTCAATTGCTTGATGCCGCCCTTGGACACGGCATAGGCGACGGAATTGGGGATGGCCAGAATGGCGTTGATCGAGGACATGTTGATGATCGAGCCGCCGCGTCCCTGCGCGATCATGGCTCGTGCCGCGGCCTGTCCGAGCAGGAAGGGCGCCTTGAGATTGATCCGCTGAACCAGGTCGAAGGCTTCCTCGGGGAAGTCGACGAAATCGTCCAGATGGATGATGCCGGCATTGTTGATGAGGACGTCGACGCCGCCGAATCGCTCCGTGGCCTTGGCAACAATATCAGCTGCCATTTCCTGCGTGCATTCGGAGAGATCCGCCGATAGCCAGGCGGCACGCTCACCAAGACGTTCGGCATGCTCGCGCCCGCGATCGGCCTGTATGTCGACAAGCACCACCTTGGCGCCATCGGCATGAAAGCGCTCGGCGCAGGCAAGGCCCAGGCCTCGTGCCGCCCCGGTGACGATCACGACTTTTCCTGCGTGCTTCACAACCCAATCCCTTTTTCACAATTACGCATTTGTGGATATGTTATCCAATCTATCTTGAACTTCGACGCCATTGCAAGCCCCGGATAAGTGGATCTGTTGGGTCGGTTCTGCAGCCGTTTGCCGTTCCTAAGCCGCTTTTGGCTTTTTTCTGCCAACCATCTTAAGCCGGTTGACTCCACTGAATTAATTGTGATTGGATACTATATTCATAAAGTGACGACGGCGAGGAGTGTAGGCGATGGCGGATGGATCTCAGGAAAGCGAACTGATCGACGCGTTCCGCGCCCTTGCGACGCCGTTGATCAGCGACAATCTCGCTCGTGTCCCCGGGGCTGTCGGGTTACGGCCGTTTCATCGGGTGAGCGGCGTCATGGCGGGGAGGGCGCTGACGGTCAGGACCCGCCCCGGCGACAACCAGTTCATCCATCGTGCGCTCGATCTGCTGCAGCCCGGCGACGTCATTGTCGTCGACGGCGGTGGCTATGAGGGGCGCGCGCTGGTCGGCGAAATCATGACAAGTGTCGCGGCTTCGCGCGGCGCCGCAGGCATTGTCATCGACGGCGCCATTCGCGATGCCGGTGCCATCGGCCGCAATCCGTTCCCATGTTTCGCGCGGTCGGCCATCCATCTCGGACCTTACAAGGATGGTCCGGGAGCCATAAATGTTCCCGTCTGCATAGGCGGCATGGTCGTCGGTCCTGGCGACATCGTCGTCGGCGACGAGGATGGCGTCGTGGCATTTCCAATCGACGGTGCCGCGGCCTTGCTGGCGGCCGTCCGGGCGCAGGAAGCCCGCGAGGCCGAGATCATGCAGAGCATCCAGGAGAACCGTTATCAGGGAGCCTATGCCCGGGCTTCAAGCGGCAGTCACTGATCTGCCGGGTCAGTCCTTGCCGGTGACAATCGTGTGGCCGGCCGGCGATCCTGCTCAACATAACCGCTCCGCAGCTAACCGGGGGCGAAACAATGCATTTCGGGCACGCCGCCTGGATGCACCAACAGGGGAAAATGGAGAGAATTGATGGTTGTTTCCTTCAAGAGGCTAGCTTGCGCCACCGCCCTTGCCGGGCTGGCTCTGACCACGATGGCCGCGGCTGCCGACATCAAGATCGGCATCGTGGCCCCCATGACCGGCCAACTGGCCAGTGAAGGGCAGGATATGGAGAACGCCGTGAAGATGGCGATCGATGCCGTCAACGCGAAGGGCGGCGTAAACGGCGACAAGATCACTACCACCACCGCCGACGACGCCTGCGATCCGCAACAGGCGGTGACCGCAGGCAGCAAGCTTGTCTCGGAAGGCGTGACCGCCATCGTCGGCGGCTACTGCTCGGGCGCCGTCTTGCCGACATTGAAGATCTATGGTGACGCCGGCATTCCGTTCGTCATCATCGGAGCGAACTCGACCAAGCTGGTCGCCGCCAATCAGGGCAATGCCTTCCTCGCCAATTCGACCGGCGACATGCAGGCGACGACAGCCGTCGAACTCTTCAAGAAGAACGGCTACAAGAAGTTCGCGTTCGTGGACGAAGGCGATGCCTATTCGTCCGACCTGGCCAAGTTGACCGCCGAAGCTTTCAAGAGCGCTGGCGGCGAAATTGCCGCCAAGGAGACCACCACGGCCGGCGAGCAGGACTATTCGGCGGTCGTCACCAAGATCAAGTCGAGCGGCGCCGATGCTGTCTTCTGGACCGCCTACCATGCCGGTGGCGCTCTGCTCACCAAGCAACTCCGGCAGGCCGGGTTCCAGGGCGGCATCGTGCTGGGCGACGGCAACAATTCACCGGAATATCTGGAGATCGCCGGGTCGGCCGGTGAGGGCGTGTACCTGTTGTCTCCGCCGACTGTCGACCTCTTGTCCGGCGCCGCCGACTTCAAGGCCAAGTACAAGGAAACCTATGGCCGCGACGCCGGCGCCTATGCGGCGCTCTCCCACGATGTGGGCGACCTGATCGTCGATGCGATCACGCGGGCCAAGTCGGCGGATCAGAAAGCGATCATCGAGGCGCTCAAGGCGAGCGATTTCAAGGGCCTCGCCGGTGAAATCAAGTTCACCGACAAGAACACGCTCCAGACCTCGAACTTCCGCCCGGTGATTGCAAAGGGCGGCAAGTGGGTGGCTGTCGAATAAAGGCCAACCGGATTGATGCCGAGGCAGGCCTTGTGGCGGCCTCGGCGTCACCGCCGATTGTCTGGTGCGCCGACGCTGCGCCCAGACAAGACTTTTTCAATTCTGCCCTGGAGCATCAATGACGCTCGACCTGCTTATTCAGCAACTGGTGAACGGTCTTATCGTCGGCTCGTTCTATGCCCTGATCGCGCTTGGCTACAGCATGGTCTTCGGCGTCATCAAGCTCCTGAATTTCGCCCATGGCGACATCTACATGAACGGCGCCTTCGTCGGCCTCATCGTGTTCTCCTTTGTCGGCATATGGGTCGGCAATGGCTGGCTGGGCGTGGTCTGCGCCTTGCTTGTGTCGATGCTGGCTGTCGGCTTGCTCGGCGTCATCATCGAACGCTTCGCCTATCGGCCGATGCGCAACGCGCCGCGCCTCTCCATCCTCATCACGGCGCTCGGTGCCTCGATGGTGTTGAACGGCACGGCACTCGCCCTGACCGGCGGGCGGCATTACGCCTTCAACACCGACCTCGGTTTTGCCGGTGTCGACATTTCCACCGTTCATATCACCTACACGCAGATGGTTCTGGTGGCCGCCTCCATTGCTCTTATGGCAGGCATGCAGGCCTTTGTCTCACGCACCATGTACGGCAAGGCGATGCGCGCCGTGTCCATCGACATGGGGGCGAGCCGCCTGATGGGCATCGATGTCGACCGGGTGATCGCCTTGACGTTTTTCATGGGCTCGGCGCTCGCTGCCGGCGGTGGGGTCATGGCCGGCGCCTATTATGGCAGTGTCCATTTCTTCATGGGCTTCATCATGGGGCTCAAGGCCTTCACCGCCGCTGTCATAGGCGGGATCGGCAGCGTGCCGGGCGCCATGCTCGGCGGCTTGCTGCTCGGCCTGCTCGAGGCTTTCGGTTCGTCCTTGCCCTTCGTCGGATCGGAGTGGCGTGACGTCTTCGTTTTCGGGACCCTGATCCTGTTCCTTGTGTTCAAGCCGACCGGCCTTCTTGGACGCTCTGTCGTGGAGCGGGTGTGATGATCGACGAAGTCAGAACCATGCCGACCGCCGTGCAACCGCAATTGATGCGCTGGTCCGTCGTGCTGCCCGGCCTGACGGCACTCGCCGTCGCGCTGGTGTTGCCGCAATTCGCCAACGGCTATGTGACGGAGGTGGCAACCACGGCGCTGCTCTATGTCGTTCTGTGCCTCGGCCTCAACATTGTCGTCGGCTATGCAGGCCTGCTCGACCTCGGCTACGCCGCCTTCTTCGCAGTCGGCGCGTACACGTCAGGCATCCTGACCGCCGAATTCGGGTTCAATTTCTGGCTCACCATCCCGGTCGCCATGGCGGCAGCCTGCGTGGCTGGCATCATCATCGGGGCTCCGACATTGAGATTGCGCAGCGACTATCTGGCGATCGTGACGCTGGGCTTCGGCGAAATCGTGCGCATCATCGCCCGCAACCTCGACATCACCGGTGGCGCGAGCGGACTCATCGGCATCGAGCGCCCGGAGATATTCGGCTTCAGGTTGATGCAGGTGCAGCACTTCTACTATGCGTTCCTGGTGCTTGCGCTGCTCACCGCCTTCGTCTGTCTGAGCGTCGAGCGATCGCGAATGGGACGAGCCTGGTTCTACGTTCGCTACGATGAGGACGCCGCCGCCGGCATCGGCATCAACCGTGTCACGGCCAAGCTGCAAGCCTATATGATGGGCGCTGTGATCGCTTCCGTGGCCGGATGCCTCTACGCAGCCAAGATGACGGCCATCTCGCCGGAGAGTTTCACCTTCAACCAATCGCTGCTCATCCTTCTCGGCGTCGTCCTGGGCGGCATGGGCCGCATTCCCGGCGTCGTCCTTGGTGCTGTTCTGGTGGCCCTGCTTCCGGAGGTGCTGCGCGGCGCGGGGACCTATCGTCCCCTGGTGACTGCGGTTGCGCTGCTGGCAATCATGCTCTTCAGGCCGAACGGGCTGTGGCCGGACAAGCGAGTTTGACCATGGCGCTGCTGGAAGTCCGCGATCTGCGCCTCAGTTTCGGAGGACTGAAAGTCCTTCACGACATTTCGTTCTCAGTTGAGAAAGGCGCCATCAACAGTCTTATCGGGCCGAACGGGGCCGGCAAGACATCACTCTTCAATTGCCTGACCGGCTTCTACAAGCCGAAGGGCGGCTCGATCAGTCTGGGCGGCCGGCCAATCACCGGCTTGCCGCCGCATCGCATCACCGCGCTCGGCCTCGCCCGCACATTCCAGAACATCCGGCTGTTCAAGGAAATGACCGTTCTGGAAAACGCCATGTCCGGCCAGCATTGCCGCAGCCGCCACGGCATCATGTCGGCGATCCTGCACTTGCCGGCACAGCGGCGCGAGGAGGAGGCGATCCGCGCGGCTGGCATGCGCTGGCTCGATTTTGTCGGTATCGAGCAGCATGCGCATCGCCGCGCCGGCGGTCTCTCTTATGGCGATCAACGGCGGCTCGAACTCGCAAGAGCCCTGGCGTCGGCGCCCGAGATCATCCTGCTGGACGAGCCCGCCGCCGGCCTGAACGAGCGCGAGAAGCTGGACCTTGTGCACCTGATCCGCCGCGTCCGTGACGAAACCGGCGTCACCGTCCTGCTGATCGAGCACGATATGGGCCTGGTCATGCAGGTGTCGGAGAAGATCGTGGTGTTCGACTATGGGCAGAAGATCGCCGACGGACCGCCGGAGGCCGTGCGAACAGACCCCAGGGTCATCGAAGCCTATCTCGGTACGGAGGAATGATGGACGCCGAAATCGTTCTTTCCGCGGACCGCATCGTCGCGCGCTATGACGGCATCGAAGCCCTTCATGGTGTCAGCCTTTCGGTCAAGCGCGGCCAGATCGTCGCCCTGCTTGGCGCGAATGGTGCGGGCAAGAGCACCACCCTGCGCACGCTGTCCGGCCTTGTTGTCGCATCCTCCGGATGTGTCCGCTTCCAGGGCGAGGACATAACCAAAGTCCCTGCCCATCGCCTGCCGCATCGCGGGCTCGTCCACGTCCCGGAGGGAAGGCGTATTTTCGGCGACATGACGATCAAGGAGAACCTTGACCTGGGCTCTTTCACGCTTGCCGACGACGCCGAGCGCCGCCGGCGGCTGGATCATGTTTTCGAGCTCTTCCCCATCCTGGCGCGCAGACAGAATGGCGATGCAAGGAACCTCTCGGGAGGCGAGCAGCAGATGCTGGCGATCGGCAGGGCCCTCATGGCCGCGCCCAAGGTGCTGTTGCTCGACGAGCCTTCCATGGGTCTGGCGCCGCAACTGATCAAGGAAGTCATGAACATCGTGCAGCGCCTCAATCGTGAAGGCGTGACCATCCTGCTTGTGGAGCAGAATAGCAAAGTCGCCCTGAAATTCGCCGACTATGGCTATGTGCTCAAGGCTGGGCGCGTTGTGCTTGAGGGACCAGGCAGTGATCTTGCGAGCAACGAAGCGGTCATCAGCGCCTATTTAGGTGGCGTCGCTGCTTAGCTGGCAAAGCTGCCAACTCCCGGATTTTTACAAAATGAGGCCGCCACTCCAGTCCAGCCCCTAACATATTGATTTGTGCAGGAAGCACTGACCCTCAGAGACAGACTACGCTGGCTTAAGATGACAGTGCCTCTAGACGGACGGCGGCGACAGGATGAAAAGCGCTTGCGCCTGCTTGGTGGCGGAACTGTTGCGGAAGGTGTGGAGGCGTCTTGGGTCGAAGTCATGGCGTCGCCTTCGAGCAGGACGACCTCAATTGATGGCGCAGGCTGAGCGTAAAGGAATGGGTCGCGGCCTGTGAGAGCAAGACGAGCGTCGAGTTCCAGGAACATCCGTCGTTGATTTGCGTTTGCTCTCCGAGGTTAGACGTTTTCAAACCGAAGGAGAACGGTGTCATGGACTGGAACCGCGTGGAAGGAAACTGGAAACAGGTGAAAGGCAAGGTCAAGGAGCAGTGGGGTAAACTCACGGATGACGACCTTGACCGCATCGCCGGCAAGCGCGATCAACTCGAAGGCAAAATCCAGGAGCGTTACGGCATCGAAAAGGACCGTGTGCGGCGCGATGTCGATGATTGGTACGGGCGGCAGGGTTGGTAGGCATGTGAGCCCCGGCTGTGGCCAATTCCAGGACGCGGCCCAACAGTCCGGCAGGACCATGCAGGCGCTGAGCCTTGTCGTAGCTGAATTTCGCAGCAAGGATTTCGTACTGTGGCAGAAAATATCTCTCGCAAGCAAGCGCAACGGGGGACAAGAAGAATTGTCATGTGGGCGATCGCAGTTATCGCTGTGGTTTTTCTTGTCCTACTGGCTACATTCGTGTTCGGCCCGTTGGTATGACTTTCATGGCGATGATTGGAGCTGTCTCCGATCCGATCCGGGAGGATGATCGGGTGTTGGTCGGGGACGTCGGCACGGGCCACCAGTGAGCAACTATGCTTCAGGCGAGGGCATGCGGCCAGAATCCGGCAGCGCATTGAGCGCAGAGAGTGACAAGCGCAGATGAACCGGCAGGCCGCCAAGCAAGCGTCGCCCCAATTCTTGTGGTTGGCAGGAGCATCGGCGGCTGTCGTCATCGGTTTTGCCGCCTTTGCCAGTGGATCGGTTCGCAGCAACAGTCTGCGACAAACCACCATTGTGCAGGCCATCGGCGGCGACCCTGAACGGGCCGTCCCGGCAATGATCCGCAACGGCTGTGGCGGATGTCACGAAATCCCGGGGGTGCCCGGCGCCCATGGCACCGTCGGTCCGTCCCTGCAAGGCGTCGTCGAAAGAGGATATATCGGGGCGTCGCGAGCCACCCCGGATGCGATGATGCGCTGGATCAGCAGGGCGCGGGACGTTGACCCGAAGACGGCCATGCCCAATACAAATCTGTCGCCTCAAGAGGCGCGCGACATTACCGCCTATCTCTATGCAAGAACATGAGGCGCGCTGAACTCATCCCACGGCGCAGGCGTCTTGCCAGCAAAAGCAGCAGGCCAAGCATCAACACGGCGGCGCCCGCCGCAAGTGATTGAGCCGCCAGAATCATGATTGTCTTGCTGGTTGTCGTTCCTGCCCGCAGATCAGATCAAGGATTCTCCGGGCGTTCGCACCGTGTGCATGGAGGGCCGATTGCCGATCGCCGCATCCTGCCAGTACCAACATCGACGCTGCGCTGACCCACCTCAAACGCGGTTGCGCAGCCTTTCCCGTAACAATGCCAGTCAGGATTTGCGTTGGACATGTAAAGGCAAGCGACATTTGCGGTCATGTCCGCCTGCGAGAGCGGACCAACGGACTCATGCACCTCGCCATGAAGGATCCACCATCGTTGCCAAGGCCATAACGCAGCTGGCTGAAAAAGGATGCTTGGCAACACCGCCCGGTGAAAACCGACGTGAAGCGGTGCGGGTTAGACGATGCGCAACTCCTGGGGAGCCTGATGCCGCCGGCTGCTCGTTTGAATCCAGAAAGCGACCGAGAGCAATGCGGCTCCGCCATAGATCAGGCCAGCGGGAATCCACATGATCAAGCCTGCAAGTTGCTGGTCCTCGAGCGGGCTGAGCCCCCACAGATCCGAGCCGACGGCATTAGCCGGATACCACAGCTTTGGCGAGACGACGAGCAAAACCCCGAGCAGCCCGGTGTGGAGCGAGGTGAAGAAGAGATGCATCACCGCATTGCCGCAAGCGTGCTCGCGGCCAGGGCGAGGCAGCAGCACCCACCAGAACAAAAGCCCGGTACCGAGCAAGCTCGCATGCTGGGCATAGTGCAGGAAACCCTGCTGGAGGGCAGCCTCGAACAGCGCCGGGACATGCCAGATCCATATCGCGGCTCCGTGCAGGACGGTCGCGACCACAGGGCGGCTGATGAACGCCCAGATCGCCCGAAGCGTATTTGCATGTCCGGCCGCTCCGAATATCTGGCGCAGCTGTACCGGCAGTGCCCACATCATCGCCGCTGTCGGGCGGGAGGCAACCAGCAGAGGCGCTGCGACCGCCATCAGCAATTCATGCTCGATCATGTGCGCCGCAAACACATGTTCGCCCAACGCATGGATCGGGCTTACAAGGGCGAACGCCAGGACGGCCCAGCCGGCAGCAAACTGGAAGGCCTGCCGTGATCGCAAGCGGCGTCCGCGTCCGCTCCGTCGCCACAGTCGGCTGGCGCCCGCTGTGTAGAGCGACACGACTGCCAGGAGCGGCAATGTGATGGGAAGCGCCAGTGTCCAACCGGCTTGCGGGGCGCCGTTGCCATAGCAGATCGAGGTCGAAAAGAGCGCGTCGAAGCTCATGATCCGCATCCGTCAGCCGGAAGAGCACCGGAGCTCCGGTTCATCTGGAAAGATCCAGATTGAAGCCACTGAGGCGCTGTTCTCACCTCCGTGCCTCTAGGCGTCCATCATCGATTTCGCCGGCTCCCGGGCGATATTTTCTTCTATGCGTTCGTGTCCCGGTGTCCGCGGCAGGGCCTGGCGGAAGTTCTTGGCGTAATCTGCCGGCATTTTGGGCGGCATCAGCGGCTCATACGCATCTACCAGCGCTTCGATCACGACAGGGCCTTGCGTGGCGAAAGCCTGGTCGAGAACCGTCTCGATCTGATCGGCCCGCTCGATGCGAAAACCCTTTGCGCCCATTGCTTCCGCCGCCATGGCAAAATCGATCGGCTGCAATTCGCAACCGAATTGCGGATTCCCCAGAAACATCATCTGCTCCCAGGCGATCTGATTGAGCATGTTGTTCTTGATCACCAGAACCTTCAGCGGGATCTTGTAGCGCACCGCCGTCGAGAATTCGCCGAGCTGCATGGCAAAGCCGCCATCGCCGACGATGGCGGCAATCGGGCGACCGGGAAACGCGATGCCGGCAGCGATGGCGTAGGCGAGACCGCAAGCCATCGACGCCAGCGATCCGGACACCCCAAATGCCTGGCCGCTGCGAAGATCGACATGGCGGGCGGCCAGTTCCGTGTTCTGACCGGAATCCGTGGCCAGCACCGTGTCGTCGGCCAACCGTTGTCCGAACGCCCGGGCAATCGCCTGTGGCTTCAAGGGTTGCGCCTGCATGTCTTCCGACTGCCGCATCATCTCGCGCCATTTCCTCATGGTCTCCTGGGAACGGTGCAGGAACTCATCGGAGGGCTTCTGCGTCAGACGTTGGTTCAGCGCGCGCAATGTCTCGGCCGCGTCGCCGACAAGGCCGGCCTCGACCGGAAAGCGCAAGCCGATCCGCTGCGCATCGCAGTCGATCTGGACGCCACGGGCCTGCCCGGGCTGCGGGTAGTATTCGATATAGGGAAAGGTCGAACCGACAATCAGCACCGCGTCACAGCTCTCCATCGCCTCTTGCGAAGCCAGGGTTCCAAGAATGCCGATCCCGCCGGTGGTGTAGGGATGGTCGTCCGGCAGCACCGCCTTGCCCAGCAAGGCCTTCGCGACAGGCGCCTGCAGCAGTCGCGCCGTGTGTTCGAGTTCGGCGGCCGCGCCGATGGCGCCGCGTCCGGCCAGGATCGCAACCCGCGAAGCGTCATTGAGAATGGCGGCGGCTTTGTCGAGCTCAACCTCCAGCGGTACGCTGTGACCGGCGAACATATCCTGCGGCGTGTGCGCCGGGCGATTGCGCTTGGAGCGCTTCGACGGATCGCTCTCCTGCTCCTGGATGTCGCTGGCAATCGAAAGATGGGCGACGCCCTTGCGCGCCAGCGCGGTTCGGCAGGCAAGGCTGGCGACGTTTTCCATATGCGCGGCGTCGGCGACATGTGCATTGTAAACGGAGACATCGTGGAACACGCGCGTCAGATCGACATCCTGTTGCGTGAACGTCTCGATCAGATCGTGGAACTGCATGCCCGTAATCGCCAGCACCGGAGCCTGGTCGAGCTTGGCGTCATAGAGGCCGGTCAGAAGATGTGTTCCGCCGGGACCGGACGTCGCAAGGCACACGCCCAGCTTTCCTGTCCACTTGGCATACGCACATGCCATGAAGGCAGCCGACTCTTCATGCCGGACCTGAACGAAGGCAATCTTGTCGCGCCGCGTCCGCAACGCTTCCATGACGCCGTTTATGCCGTCTCCCGGCAAGCCGAACACCACCTCCACGTCCCAGGCGACGAGCGTATCGATGAGAATTTCTGCTGCATTTGGCATGTCTGGGTAGCCCCGGTGGATGGTGTCCGAACCGGTGAATCCCGAGTTGGTTCCTTCGTCACAATAAATCGTGACAGGTTTCTGGAAGCGATCTTCCAGGAGCGGTCTATTCGATCTGCTCAAACGTGCATTGCCGTGGCGCCTTGTCGGGGCGCCAGCGCAGCAGTTTGGTGCCGTGGCGAAACCGATTGCCGGTAACGTGATCGAAGCGGACCTCCACCACCAGTTCAGGTTCCAAGGGTTCCCATTGTCCGCTGCGCTCCGTGCTCCAGCGGCTCGGGCCGCCGGGCGCCTTGCCGGTGAATCCGGGCTCTGACCGCAGCCCTTCCAGCCGGCGCGTGAGCGCTCCTCTGTCGGTCCTGGCGATGGTCGACGTGAAGCCGACGTGATCGAGCTTGCCGTCGTCATTGTAGAGGCCGAGGAGCAGCGAGCCAACCTCACGACTGTCCGCGAGATAACGGAAACCGCCGACAACGCAATCGGCGGTGCGCCTCGGCTTTACCTTCACCATCGCACGTTCCCCGCACAGATAATGCTCATCAAGCACTTTGGCCATGATGCCGTCGGTCGATGCATGGCCGGAGCCGTGTAGCCATCGAGCCGCCGTGGCTGCATCATAAGTGCACTTCGACAGGCGAAGATCTGGACTGTTCGAGGAGGTCATGAAGTCCTCGATCGCTCGCCGCCGTTCCACAAGTGGCTTGCCCGTGATGACCTCGCCGCCCGGCCTGGCAAGCATGTCGAAGAGGATCAGACTGGCAGGCGTCTGCGAACTCAGTTTGCGGATTCTGCTTTGTGCCGGGTGAAGGCGCATCTGCAGCGCCTCGAAGGAAAGCTCACCGTCAACCTCAATGACAATCTCGCCGTCGAGGACGAAATGCCCGCGCTTGAGGTCACGCAAAATGTCCGTGATTTCTGGAAAATAGCGGCCGAGCGGCTTGCCGGATTTGGCGCGCAGGTCAACGGTGTCGTCGCTCTTGAAAGCCAGGCAGCGAAACCCGTCCCATTTGGGCTCGTACTGCCAGCGGTTTCCATCCCGGGGGATTTCATCGGCAAGCCTGGCCTCCATCGGAGACGTGTCCAGCGGGAGCGGGAAGGCGTTTATCGGTTCATGCACGGGTAGGCCTCCAAAACCGGTTCAGGAACGGCTCCGGCTTTTTTCAACTTCCAGGACTGGCACCGCGTTCCATCTGACGGTTCATGCCTGGTTCTTCGCGATGGGACATTTTCATTTGCCGCGGAATCCGGATGACGGCTGGCCGCTTTGATGTCATCGGCAGCGCTAACGGAGATGCCCCATCGATCCCTCATTGTGGATAGCTTTTGTCGGAACCGTCATTCTCATGCAGGTGCCGCCAGGTCCCGACAGCATGCTGGTGATGGCCCGCGGCATCGGACAGGGGCGCGACGTGGCGCTGTTCACGGTGCTCGGCATGACGCTGAGCGCCGGACTTGTGCAGCTTCCGCTGATTGCATTCGGCCTGTCCTCGCTTGTCCACGCCTCGCCCCTGGCGTTCAATCTGCTTCGATGGGCCGGGGCGGCCTACATCGTCTGGCTGGGTGTCCGGCTGCTGCTTTCATCCTCGGCAACCATTCCCACAGGTGACCTCAAGGCCCTGCGGCCGCTCGCCGCCGCCCGGGAAGGAATGATCGCCAATCTGAGCAATCCCTGGCCTTTGATGTTCATGGTTGCGTTCCTGCCGCAGTTTGTGGATCCGCACAGGGGCTCCGTCACGTTGCAGCTGGTGCTGCTTGGCGCAACACAGAAGATAACCGGTGTGCTGGTGCTGGGAGCCTATGCCTTGGCATCGGGCGCGGCCGGGGCATGGGTCATGCGGCACCCTCGCGCAAGGCTTTGGCAGCAGCGGCTCGCCGGCTGTCTCATCATCGGCCTCGGCTTACGGATGGCGATCGGCGGCGGTACGAGCCGCTGACCAAGCGGATGAACGGGCTGGGCCGAACACTCGACTTTGGCGCCGCGGGATTTTCTTTCGGGGAAAGTTTTGTGCCAAGTCGCCTGAATGACAGGCTCCGACACCCTTCTTCAGTGGAGCGGAGCATTCGCTTGGATGTCCGGCTCCGCCGAAAGAACCCGCATCGGATGAAACATCGTCGCGGGCCGGGACTGGTCCAGGAACAAAAAGCCTGACCAGAGGTTCGAGCCTCGATCTCAATGCAGCTTGAAACGGCTGCTTCATCGCCGTCCGATTGGAATGTTCGTCATGATTTCTTGCGTGGCCTCGGTAAAGACGCGCCTTCAATGAACAAGCCACCTGACGAGGGCCAAAGGGCAAGCGAGCAAAAAAAAGGCGGCGTCGTTCGGGCTCTCGGGCTTGGTCTGATTACCGGTGCGGCCGATGACGACTGCTCGGCCATCGGTACCTACGCGAGCGCCGGAGCGCGGTTCGGACCCGATCTGCTGTGGACGGCACCTGTCACGCTGCCGATGATGTATCTCGTCGTCTACCTTTCATCCAAACTTGGCCAGGTTTCGGGTCGCGGGCTTTTCAAGGTCATATCGGACTTTTATCCGCGTTGGCTGCTATGGTCCGTGCTGGTGGGCGTGCTGATTGGCAACACGATCGAGGCAGCCGCCGATCTTGGCGCCATGTCGGCGGCCATCGTGCTGTTCGTTCCTCTGCCTGCTCCTTTGGTCGTCATTGTCGTCGCGATCGTCATTTTTGCCCTGCAGGTGTTCGGATCGTATAAATTGATCCGAAATGTGTTCCGGTGGCTGGCTCTGGCTCTGCTTGCCTATGTGGTCTCCGCGGTGCTTGCCAAACCGGATGCCGCCTCTGTCCTGCGTGGCACGCTGTTGCCAAAAATCGAGTTCACCCGAGAATACCTGTCCATCCTCGTCGCCATCATCGGGACCACGCTCTCCGCATACCTTTACACATGGCAGTCCAATCAGGAGGTGGAGGAGGAGATCGCCAAGGGTCGAACGAGCCTCGAAGAGCGCAAAGGCGCCACCGAGGGCGAGCTGCGCCGATCCCGCCGCGATATCCTGATCGGCATGACGTTTTCCAATCTGATCATGTACTTCATCATCCTTTCGACAGGGTCGACGCTCTACAAGGCCGGGCAGACGCAGATCGAGACAGCGGCACAGGCGGCCGAAGCGCTGCGGCCGCTTGCCGGCGACGCTGCCGGCATTCTCTTTGCGGCCGGTGTAATTGGCGTCGGCTTTCTGGCCGTGCCGATCATGACCGCTGGCGCCGCTTTCGATTTCGCCCAGGCGATGGGATGGAAGAATAGCTTGCATGCCAAACCTCGGCAGGCTCCCAAATTCTATATCGTGATGGGGATCATAACGCTGGTGGCGGTGGGTCTCAATTTCTTCGGCTTCAACCCTATGAAAGCCCTGGTCTGGTCGGGCGTCGTGCAAGGATTTTCAACGCCACCTCTGCTGCTTCTCATCCTGATCATGACCAACAATCGCAAGATCATAGGCGACAAGGTCAACAGCATAAGCACGAACATCCTGGGCGGCGTGACGACCCTGGCGATCTTTGCGGCGTCGGCGGGACTGGTGGCAAGCTGGTTCCTGTAGCTCGCCGGGCGGGAAGGATGTTCAGGCGCAGTGGAACATCGGCGGTCAAATGTCGTTGAGACGCTTGTGGGAGAAAGGAGGTTGTCCATGTCAAAGTTGCAGGCCGCCACTCCGGATCGTCTAAGACAACTCAGGCTTGAAGCTTCAGCACATTTTGCTCCGTTGATGCTGAACGAAGCCCTGTTGCGCCTTTCCCATGCCTGCGGAGGCGACAGCCTCGACCGCTTCGAGAAAGCCATGGTTGATCAGATCGAGGCGGCAGAGGACGATCGCGCCGATTTCGAAACGATCAAGGAATTCGCGATCGAGCAACTTTACGCCCTGGTCCGGAACGCCAACGATTCGCCAGAGAGGAAACAGCCGCTTGAGAAGATAGACACACGCAGAACGCCCGGCCGTTCCGAAGAACCACGCACGCTCGAGGACCAACTGCAGGCGGGATTGGAGGATTCCTTTCCGGCGAGCGATCCGCCCTCAGTGGTGTCCACGACCATTTCAGGCGGAGCAAAGAAGCTGGTCGGGACCGATGAGGTCCTGGAAAAGCAGCGGCAAGCGTCCAGCAAGGAAGATCGCTCGTAGATCGGGGTGCGGACTGGGTTGGCGGCAAACCAAAGCCTGCGGACATGCCAGCGGAAAACAGCTGACGTCATCGCATCAAAGCTTGACAGCCGCCTCCCGCGCCCAGAGCCGCAGCTTCCGGCATGACCGCACAAATGCAGTTACCGAAGCTGCCGAATCCAGCCGCGTCAGCCCCTCATCGGCATCGGGAGCGACGCCTGCTTTGGCCAGGAGCGGCTCGGCCCCCGGGGTGAAGCCGATGAACTTGCAGTGCGCAAACGCATCAGACACGAAATCCTTCGCAGCGGCCTCCTTGACCAGCAACTCGGCGCCCGCCTCGGAGAGGAGCAGCACCACCGCGTCGAACAATACGGACGGACCGCCGTCGATCATGTGCCTTGCCTCGATGTGGGTGCCGTCGGCGGCTTCGACGCCACCCACCTTGGGCGCAACCACCTCCATCACCGCGCCTTCCGCTTCGATGGCGGAACGAAGTTCCTCGAACAGCGCGACATCGGCTCCATCGCTGAGCATGACACCGACTTTGCGGCCTTCGAAACTATTGGGTCCATTTTGGATGATGCTGAGCGCCGGCGACGGCGGCAAGTCATCGCGCGGCGGAACGGCGGCTTCGGCAGGTTCGGGCAGGTCACGGATGCCGAGCTTGTCGGCGACCGTGGTCGCCAGCGTTTCATCGATGTTCAACAAATGCGAAACCATGCGCTCGCGGATCGCCGGCGCCTGGACCTTGCTCAGTTCAAATGTCAGCGCCATCGCGATGTGACGCTGCTCCGGTGGTGTCTGGCTGTTGAAGAATTGCCGGGCCTGGCTGTAGTGATCGGCGAAGCTCTCCGCGCGCAGACGTACTTTCTGCCCTTCTTCGGCATCGGCGAAAGAACGGAAGCCACGCTGCGGATCCTCGCGCGGTCCCAGTCCCCATGAGTTCGGCTCATAATTGGCACGACCGGCCGGGTTGCGCATGGCCATGTGCCCGTCCTGTTGAAAATGGGCGAACGGGCACTTCGGCGCATTGATCGGCAGATGGGTAAAGTTCGGGCTGCCCAGCCGTTTCAATTGGGTATCGAGATAAGAGAAGTTGCGGCCTTGCAGTAGCGGATCGTTGGAGAAATCGATTCCGGGCGGCACATTCTGCGTCATGAACGCCACCTGCTCGGTCTCGGCGAAGAAATTGTCCGGCATCCGGTCGAGCACCAGCCGACCGACCGGAATTGGTTCGAGGATCTCCTCCGGAATGATCTTCGTTGCGTCCAGGATGTCGAAGTCAAAACTGTCGGCAAATGCCTGATCGAACAGTTGCACCGTCAACTCCCATTCCGGGAAATTGCCGGCCTGTATAGCCTCCCACAGATCGCGGCGATGGAAGTCGGGGTCGGCGCCATTGATCTTGACCGCCTCGTTCCAGACCACCGATTGCATGCCGAGCTTCGGTTTCCAGATGAACTTGACGAAGGTGGATTCGTCCCTCGCGTTGACGAGGCGGAACGTGTGCACACCAAAGCCTTGCATGAAGCGGAAGGAACGCGGGATCGCGCGATCCGACATGATCCACATCACCATGTGCATCGATTCCGGCATCAGGCTGATGAAGTCCCAGAAATTGTCGTGCGCCGTCTGTGCCTGCGGGAAGGCACGGTCCGGCTCCTGTTTGGCGGCGTGGATCAGATCGGGAAACTTGATGGCGTCCTGGATGAAGAAGACCGGGATGTTGTTGCCGACCAGATCCCAATTGCCTTCCTTGGTGTAGAGCTTGACCGCGAAGCCGCGCACGTCGCGGGCGAGATCGAACGAGCCCTTGTTGCCGGCAACCGTCGAGAAACGAACGAATGCCGGCGTCTTTTCACCAACTCGCTGGAAAATGTCGGCACGTGTGTATTTGGCAAGTGACTCGTAGGTCTCGAAAAAACCATGCGCGCCATAGCCGCGGGCATGAACGACCCTTTCCGGGATGCGTTCGTGGTCGAAGTGGAAAATCTTCTCGCGAAAGTGAAAGTCTTCGATCAGCGATGGTCCGCGCTCACCGATCCGCAATGTGTTTTGGTCGTCGGAGACAGGCGTTCCGAGCGCCGTCGTGAGCGCAGGCGTTTCGTCCCCCGCGACCTGGTGCAACTCGCCGCCATTTCCGCGCGCGCTATTCTGATCCAGTCCACTTGCCGATTGGCGAGCGGAGGGGCGAGCGGATTTGGCCATGACAGGTCCTCGATCGATACCGGAAGGTTGAAGTGGTCAAGCCATCAAACTGCCGGTGAGCGGCTTTGTTCCCGTAAAAATGGACGCTGGAGACACCGCTGTCGGAGGAGCCGTGACTGCTGCGGCGATGGTGCGCGCCGATCGGATGACAGATATCTCCGCCTGCGCACAATTTATGAAGAGTTGTCTCCAGCACGAGGAACGAACCAAACTTCCATGCATTTAGCTGGGGCTGCGTTCACACACTCTTTCTTCTGGGAGCTGGACCATTGTCATCCGGAGGCTGCCTTTTGGCCGACCAGGAAACCAATGAAGTTTCCATCGTTGACCTGATACCTGCCCTGCGGGCATTTGCGCGCACCTTCTGCCGCGTCCCCGACGACGCTGACGATCTCGTGCAGGAGACACTGACCAAGGGTCTCGCCAACATCGACAAGTTCGAACCCGGTACGCGCATGAAGTCGTGGCTCTTCACCATCATGCGCAACACTTATTACACCCGGGTCAAGATCGCTGCCCGGGAGTCGCCAGGCCTGCTCGACTGCGCGTCTTCGAGACCAATTTCGGAAGCCACCCAGGAATGGACCGTTCAGAGCAAGGAAGTTCACGGCGCCATTCAAAGGCTGCCTGAACACCAACGCGAGGTCCTGATGCTGATCGGCGTTTTGGGAGTGAGCTACGAGGAAACCGCCGACATATGCGGTTGCGCGGTCGGGACGGTCAAAAGCCGCCTGAACCGTGCGCGCGCCAACATCCTTGAATTCCTGGGGGAGAGTTCGCTGCAGACATTGATGGAAAGACGAAACCAGCTGTCGGATGGTCAGCTCGATGTCGAGGTCGACGGCCGCAGATAGTCAGTTCTTCACGTCGCGCCGACGTTTCTCGACGAGCGCGTTCTGCAATTCGATCGCCAGCTTGGTCAGGCGGTCTGGAATTTTTTCCTGCTCTATGGCGGCCAGCAGGGAAGCAATCTCCTGATCCACAGCCATCTCGACATGCGGATCCGGGGTATCGTCGCTCGAACGAGACATCACATTCTCTTGATAGCGGGTCCCTTGATCCTAGTGTGGTGATAAGCGCCTGGCATTACAAGGCGGTGTCAACCGCCAAGAAGCTCACCAGCGGCCCCTTGCACAGGTTTATTTCCTTGCTGCTCCTTCGTCGTCCCGGGCCATGGACGCGCGGCGGTGGCGTTCAATCCCTAGGCAATCGGTCAGCGGCGTGCTCCTGATATTGATCGGGCTTGATCCGATTGCCGTCCAGCCCGCGCTCTTGGCCATGCTGCTTCTTGTTGCGATTCGACAAGACCGCGTTTTCTTCGATCTCGTCCTTCTCCGGGGAGGTCACCGCGCCGGCGCCGGCACTCTTGCCTGGCTGCTGCGGCCGAATTGTTTTTTACCGCCGGATGCCATGATTATCCTCCTTCAAATAGGGGACACTCGTCGGTGCCCGTTGTTCGACGTCCGAACTGGCATCGCGCTGTAATGTTCCGCTTCACCCAGCGAGCAGAAAGGCGTCGCCATCCCACGACCGAAACGGCTTCTCGCCGTCGATGAGGACCCGCAATTGATGAGCTTGCGCCAGACGGCCGATATCATCGCGGTCTGAGAGAAGTGATCCGCGATAGGAATAGTTCAGCAAGGCGAGCCAGCCCGGCCGTTTCAGAACGCGCGCAATTTCGTCGAAATGCCGATCAGCCATGCCGGCCAGAACCAGATAGGGAAAGCTGTCCACCGCCAGCACGCAATCGAAACTGGCGTCGGCGAATTCGGACAGATCGAGACCGGAGGTTTGTCGCAACTCGACATTGCCGAGTGCGGCGCATTGCTCGGAGGCGATGGAGATCATCCGCGGCGATATGTCGATGCCGACCATGCGCTTGAAGGATGTGCACAGCGCGCGCTCGAAACGGCCGATGCCGCAACCGATGTCGAGAATGCTTCGTTCCCTTCCGGTGAACTCTCGCGCTTCCAGCCATGCGACGATTTCATTGGTCGTGACTGTGAGCCTTGCCTCATCGCCGAGGGATGCCAGTTGGACACTCGCGGCTCCCGAAATCGCTGCCGCGGCATCGAAGCTGGAGGCCAGCCGCATGACGACAGCGACATTCGTCTCGTCCTCATCGCGCTCATGCCGAACGGCGCCACCCGTTGCCCGCAACATGGCGAAGACGTCTGGTTTGCAGCGCAGCAGTCCGGCGACCTTTCGCAGCCTTGCTGCGTCGCCGGCATCCGCCGGCTGGACCTTCAGCACGACCTCCGCCAATTCCGCCGCTCCAATTGTGGGCGGCAGGTGGAGCGCCAGCCTGACGAGAACACCTTCGGCGCAAATGCCATCGGCCATGCAGTCTTCAACCGCCAGCCTGACCGATGTCGTGCGCCGGGCGGCTTTCGGTGCGGTTACACTCATGCATCAACTCCGCGTCCAGACCCTGCGCATCGTCCACCTGTCGACGGCGCCCCAGCCATATTTATAGGCCTCCTGGCCGCGCAGAAAATCGAACTCGCGCGCATCTTCGCGGATCGCTTCCGCGATTGCGTGGCCAATCAGGATCGCACCTGGGCTCTCCTCGGCATAAGCAGGGTCGAAGCCACCGAGATAAGCATAGGCACGGCCGCGGTGGTGAAATCCGTAATAAGCGCCGACGGTTCCGCCATCGATCGCGAACAGCCAGCATCGCACCAGACCGTGAGCGTCGAGCAAGGGAAGTGAGAGCCGATGGAATTGCTCGACGGCGGCGTTGGCCAACACACCGCCTCCTTGTTCGGCCCAGCGCATATTGTGCAGGCGGATCAATTGATCGAGGAAAGTTTGCGGACTGCCGCTTGCCGACAACAGCGCGATCCGGCCGCATCTTGATGCGGCTTGACGCGCCCGACGCAACTGGCGTCTGCGTCTTGCGGGGACGCAGCCTGCAAGCGTTTCGTCGCCGGCGAGGGCGAGCACGGGGCAGGCGGCATGGGCGGTCGGCCAATCCATCTCGGGATGCGTCATCGCAAGGGAGAGGCTGTCCTGCGGCAAGTCCGACAAGATCCATTGCGCCCACCCGATCGAGAGGATCGACTCGGCGACAATGTCGACGACCTCGGCTTCGCTCCCAGGGACAGCCAGAATGTCCAGATAATCGCTGAGCGAAATGCCGACCGGAAGCAGCTTCGAACCGGATATCCCATGCTCGAGGTAGAATGGCGCCAGCCCGACCAGATCGTCGCCACGCCAGACCGCGACCGTCGCCAGTTCACCAGGTGCGAATGCGTGCCACCACGGCACCAGCCAGGCGGGAGATTGAAACGGAGTCGCCGAGGGACTCTGCTGCCACAGTTTCCACCAGTGCGGCGTTAAGGCGTCCAATTGTGTGAGGTCACCGATGATTTCGCTGCGCAGCACAGCTTAGCTCACGGCGTCGCCGCGAAGCGCCGGCGACCAGTGCCAAGCCGTGCCAGCGCTTGATAGGCGTCCATGTAAGACGAGATCATCCGTTCCAGCGAAAACCGCCGTCGCGCTTCAGCCCTGCATGTCTCGGCATCCAAGCTGGGCGCCGCAAGAATGGCTTGGGCCATCTCGTCGACCGTATCGACGAGAAAGCCCGTCCTGCCGTGCTCTATGACATCGGGAAGCGCACCATTTGGAAAGGCGACCACCGGGGTACCGCAGGCGAGGGCCTCCATGGCCACAAGCGAGCTGGTCTCGGCTGCGAGACTCGGAATGACCAGACAGCGCGCCGCATTGAGAATGCGTCGCTTGGCGGTGAAGCCGAGAGGGCCAAGGAAGCGGCGGCGGCCATCGAGGCGAGGTTGGACCTCATCGCGAAAGTACCGCGTATGCGTTTCATAGGGATAGACCTTGCCGCCGATGACCAGTTGCACATCTGCCTGTTTGGCTGCGTCGAGCGCCAGGTGGACGCCCTTTTCCGGACAAACCCGGCTTAGAACAAGGGCAAAGTCGCGCTTCGACTGCAGCAGGGTCAGTGCTTCGATGTCAACGCCGTTCGGAATCGGCGCCGTCAGCCGGGCGTCTGATGGCGCGGTTTTCTGCTGGGTGGGCGAGACCGCATGGAGCCAGAGGTCACCGCGCGTCGGGCGCAATGCCGCGGCCGGATACCAATCCAATGGCAGGTGGAGGGTCACCAAGGTCGGACCATCGTCGGGCAGATAAGCGTCGAAATCTATGCCGTGCAGATGAACCACGTCGATGGGCCATCGGGCACGGGCAGCCGCGATCGCCTCGCGATGGGCCTGTTGCGCGCGGCTCTTCGCCGCCTCGTCGAGTACGCCGTTTTCGGCCGGTATTTCCACAAGCGTGCCGCTCGCGCTGGAGCCTCGGCAGCCAATGACGATAGATCGATGACCGGCCTGAACCAGTGCCCGATCCAGCATCGACAGAACCTGTTCGGCACCGCCGACAGCGTCGGGGCCGACGGGCGCGAGAGGGTAGGCAACATTGAGGACGGTGAGTGTCTCGCCTGGGCGCGTCTCGTTGCCCTGCGCCGTATCTCCACCCGTCAACGGCGTCGCGAAGTCCTGCATCTGATGCATGGGCAGCATGACATTTCACGCGGCCGAGGCCCGCTGCGTGGGGAGCGAGGCGGATGTCATGCCAGGCGCATAGCGGCGGATCATGGTTGAACAGAATTCAGCGAACTCCTCCGGCACCAGGGGCGGGCTGGTGTGGTGGGGCATCATTCCGCGGTGCTGAGGTGTGAAGCAGAAGGTGACCGTCACATCGAAATCGGCGAGTGCTTCCATCTGCCGGTCGAACCAGTCCAGCGCATTCGGCCGAAAACTGTCCGCCCAGGAAAGCCCGGTACGCATATTGGTGACACCCAGCCGCTTCATCCAGGCGACGGCATCGTCCAGCCGCGGGTCTTCGAAATGAAACCACTGCACCAGGCCCATTGCGGGTGTATGGCGCAGGAATTCCTCCAGCGCGGGCTTTGGCGTGCCGTCCTGGCGTAGCAGCCCCATATGGAAATGCCGGTAATAAGAGGAGCCCTCGGCTTCGCGGTGACGCGTCGTTGCTTCCCATTCACGCGGAAGATCGTAGAGGCTGTACCATTGGATGCGTGGCGCATTGCCGAGCAGCAATTCAGCTGTGCGCTTGAGCCCCCAGACTTGGATTTCCTCGGCGCCGAAGGTCGATACGCCGACTTCGCTGACCCAGATGGGAAGATCGGTGACGGTCGCGATCTCGCCGATCTTCTGCGGCCATTCCTGGATCTGCCACAGATTCCAGTCGAGGGGAAAGCCGTGCACGGCGACGGCATCGACATGATCCAACACGCCGAATTCCTTCATGCGGGTGATGAACCCCGGATCTATCGGCGAGATGCCACCGAGCACTTTGGTCAAAGCCGGGTTTTCAGATGCGATTGCGTCCGCCGCCAGGATTGCCATCCTGGCGAAGCGGCTCCAATCGGGATCGAGCTCGGGATCCCAATGCGATTTGTTGTTGGGCTCGTTCCAGATCATCGCGGCTTCAATCATGACGCTGTCCTTTCGAGGGGTAGACGGGACGCCGCGCCGCCGGCGGCGCGGCAGAAATAGACCTCCTGCTCCGGATGCAGGACGATTTCAAAGCCGGCGCTGCGCAGCATCGCTTCGGTGCAGGCGCGGTTGGGTATCCACCAGTTGGTCGGGTCATCGGCATAGCGGTGCTCGATGAAATGGAGCTTGGGAAATTCCGGCCGGTCGAACAGGTCATGCGTCCAGAAATGATAGTTCTCTTCCATCTCGGGCAGATCTGTGCTGCCGCGCTGCATGGACTGGAAGATCATCAGGTCACCGGCTACGTGCTCACGGATAAGGTCGAGCGCGAGCAAGGGGTGGCGCAGGTGATAAAGCACCCCCATGAACAGCACGACATCGAACGTTTCACCCAGGGCGCCGACGTCGTAGACCGAAAGTTTCTGGAATTCGATCTCGCAATTGGCGATCTCGGCGGCAAAGCGGGCCTGCGCCAGATAGGCCTCATCGAAATCGATGCCGAGGACACGGGCAGCACCTCGCCGTTTCATCTCGATGGAATAGAAACCGGCATTGCAACCAATATCCAACACCGTCTTGCCTGTCAGATCGGCGGGAATGGCCTCGGCGAATTTGCGCCATTTGATCAGCGGATAATTGCCGAGAAAATGGTTGGGAGCGGTTTCGACACCCGCCAGTTCCATGTTGTGGAACCATGGGCCGAGAGCATCGATACGGCGGCGGATTTCGGCATGGGAATGCAGCATGATCAGGCTCCTTCGCCGGGAACGACAGGCACATGCGAACGGGCACCTGGCATAATCGTGGCGGGTTGGTGATGGACGGGTGCGGCGCCGTCCTCGAGCAGCCGCAGGGCCGTGCGATAGCCGTTGAAAGTGCCGACATCGACATAGGCGGACCCGGCCTTGACGCCGGAGGCTTGACCTCCGGCCGCAAGGTAGGCGTTGACCAACGTGCCGATATATTCGTCACGGCATTCCCGTTCACGCCAGAGTGCCGCAAGCTGATGCAGGATCGAGCCCGGCATCTTGAACGCACCCCAAACCCAGTTCGTGGCGGCGTCCTGTTGCTTGACCTGGATTTCGATCACGCGCTCGTGGTCATCGACAACGACGGCGTCGAAGAATTCGGGACGATCCACCGGGAAGAGCAGAAATGAAAGCTGATCGTCAGGCAAATGACAGAAGCCGTCCTCGGGAAACCAGATCGTGTCGGGAAGGCCGACCAGGACGACCTCATCGGACGCGACGAGAGGCGCTGCCCGAAAAATCGCATCGCAAAGTCCAACGGGATTGGGCTGCACCACGAAGAGAGCCGCGGCCTCACCATAGCCGGCAGCGTAATATTCGAGGATGTCGGATTTGCCCGATCCAATGATGAAACAGATCTTGTCGACGCCAGCGTGCACCATCCGCCGCACCAGATACTCGCTCACGGCGCAGGGACGCTCGGTCTGTCCTTCGATCCGGCTGCCGACCGGCAGCAGCTCTTTCGAGAAGCCGAGCGGTTGAATGCGGCTGCCGCGCCCGGCAGCGGGCACAATGCCCAACATCAGACTGCTTCCATCATCGGTTCGCCGGGAGATCTTTGAAAGGCGTCGTTTAGAATCTGGTCCAGCTCCGCCGCGCGCCGGCCAGAAGTGTGTTCGTCGAGAACCCGTTGGCGCGCACGGGTTTTGATAGCATCGAGTTCTCCTGCGGGTAAGGCGAGCGCCGCGACCACGTCATCGGTGTCGTGGGCCAGCAGGATCTCGCTGCCGGGTTCGAAGAAGCTGCTTAGGCCCGGCCATGTGTCGGTTACGATAGGCACTCCACATGCCGCTGCTTCGAACAACCGACCCGAAGGGCACCAGCCCTTTTGCGCCATCGCCTCGCGGGTCACATTCAGTGTCAGACGAGAGGATGAGAAAAACGCCGGGTGATCGGCCGGCGGAAGGTGCCTGACGAAGAAGATGTTGTCGCTCCACGGGAATTCCTGCGGATATTGTGCGCCGCCGATGATGAAGCGCTGGTCCGGCAAGCGCGCAGCTGGGCGCACCAGCAGATTCTCGACGGCCGCCTGGCGATCGGGCGCGTAGGTTCCGAGATAAGAGAGATCGGCCTTGAACTCGGCCCGCGGCGTAGCCGGCCGGTGTTGATCCGGATCGACATGCCCATAGAGCGGCACCACGTGACGCGCGCCCAGAACCGCCTTCAGCGCGTCGATCGCCGGGCCGCCTGTGTAGCTCAGGACGAGGTCGAAATCGGCAAGACCCTCGGGGCCGAAATAGGGTGGACGCTCACCTTGTTCGATGCGGGCAAGCGTGACCGGAGTGTCCAGATCGTAGAAGACCCGCAGTCCGGGCCCTGCCTGCTGCGCCAGCCGCGAGGCGTCCACGGCATCTGGACAATAAGAGGTGACGATAACGACATCCGATCGTTTGATCGTTTGCTCCGCGACCCGGCGGATATCCTCCCAGTCCGGGTAGAGCACGATGTTGCCGCCGTCCAGATGATCAAGATCGCGCGTTCCGGCATAGTAGGGTGTGTCGCGTTCGAAGAAGGTGATGGACCAGCCGCGCCGGGCGAGGGCTCTGATCAGTCCCCTCCATAAGGTGGCATGGCCGTTACCCCATGAAGACGTGACGGTAAGACCGAAAATGACCATCTGCATCCGGCAAATCCTCGTCAGGCAACTTCGTTCAATCGGATCAGCTTCGCCCCCCAGTCGCCCGACACGATCGTGGTGATCGAGGCGGGATCGATGTCGAAGCGAAAGCAGTCGCCGGCCGGCAAGCCAAGGACTTTGCAGACAGCGGCCTTGATTACATCGGCGTGGCTGACCAGGGCGACACACTGATTCTGATGCTGCTCGTGGGCAGCGTTCATCACCGCGACGACGCGCTGTTGGACATCCAGCATGGTTTCGCCGTTTGGTGTCCTGGCCTCCTGCCGCTGGTCGTTCCACGCTCGCCAGCCGGCGTTGCCGCTCAACTCATCGAAGGTCTTTCCCGACCAGTCGCCGAAGTCGATCTCGTCGAGTTCGGCACAGATCGCGATTTCCCCGACGCCGCAGGCGAGCGCGATTGGCAGGGCCGTCTCTCGGGTCCGCTCGCGCGGGCTGCACAAGATCGCTGCAATCGGCTCCCGGGCCATGCGGCAGCCAAGCTGCGTTGCCTGCGTCTTACCAGCATCCCCGAGGCAAACGCCGTCCATACGGCCTGCCAGATAGGAGCCGACATTGTCGTGTGCCGCATGGCGGATCAGAAAGAAGGTCGTCGTCATTCCGCGGCATCGAGCAAAGGCTCGTCCTTGCCTGCGATAAAAGCGAGCGTGCGCTGCCGCGCTTCGGCGTCGGTGAACTGTTCGGGAGGCGACTTCATGAAATAACTGCAGGGACCGGTCAGCGCTCCCGCCATGCCGCGATCGAGCGCCAGCTTGGCGCAGCGTACCGCATCGATCACCACGCCGGCCGAGTTTGGAGAATCCCAGACTTCCAGCTTGAGCTCGGCATTGAGCGGCACGCCGCCGAAAGTCGTGCCTTCCACCCTTATATAGGCCCACTTGCGATCGGTCAGCCACGGTACGTGGTCGCTGGGCCCAACGTGGATATTGCCTGGCTCCAGGGGAACATCGAACTGGCTGGCCACGGACTGTGTCTTCGAGATTTTCTTCGATTCCAGCCGCTCGCGTTCCAGCATGTTGAGAAAATCGGTGTTTCCGCCGAAATTCAGCTGATAGGTGCGGTCGATGCGTACGCCGCGTTCGCGAAAGAGGTTGGCCAGCAGCCGGTGCACGATGGTCGCGCCGACCTGGCTCTTGATATCGTCGCCGACCAGCGGCAGTCCTCGCTGCTCAAAGCGCCGGCGCCATTCCGGGCGTGAGGCGATGAAAACTGGTATGCAATTGACGAAGGCGCAGCCGGCCTCAAGTGCGCATTCGGCATAGAAGCAAGTTGCCTCCTCAGAACCCACCGGCAGGTAGGAAACCAGCACGTCAGCGTTGCTGTCGCGCAGGATCTCGCTGACATTGGCAACCGGCTCCGGAGCTTCTTCAATCTCGTCGCGCAGATATTTGCCGATCCCGTCCAACGTCGGCCCGCGCTCGACGCGAACGCCGGTTGTCAGCGCGTCGGCGAAGCGGAACGTGTTGTTCGGGGCGGCGTAGATCGCTTCCGCGACGTCGCGGCCAACCTTGCTCCTGGCGACATCGAATGCGCAGACAATCTCGATGTCGTCGACATGGTAGCCGCCAAGGTCGGCATGCATCAGCCCAGGGATTGGTTCGTTGCTTTTCGCGTTACGATAAAACGAGAGGCCCTGCACCAGGGAGGATGCGCAGTTGCCGACCCCAACGATACCAACACGAACCTTTTTCGATCCCACGAAACCGCCACCCTATGTTGTTCAAAGGTAAGTTCCTGGCGCCGAACCATCAGCGTGCCGGAATGTTCCTCCGCCCATCGAAAAATTGCGCGAGACTGCATGGATCGAAGCTGCATTCGATGCGTTGCCGCACGGCAACATTGGAAAACCGATCGATGATCGTCTACGGCGACCACAGGCAGACCGAGAGCGCAGAGCAGCTTCGGGAAGCAGCAAACGAAATGGCCGAAAGCCTGGATCGGATGTCTCATGGCGTCCAACGCCATGCTGCATTGGTCGGACTATTCATCAGCGTGTCGGAGCTGGTTCAGGCGCTTGCCGATGTCGATTTCCAAACCAGCGGCATCGACATCTTTTCGCCGCGACAACAGCAAGGCGCCAAGTTGTTGGTCGGACTTGCGGCAGAGGTGGCGAAGTCGTGGCAAAGCGGTTTCGGCGTCGGCGGTGGCATCGATCCGGGACTTCTCAAACAGCTGGCCGGGCTCGACTGCAAGGCCGAGGTTGTGACCGGCTCTGCCGAGGGTTATGCGCACTATGCGCTTTATCCCGAAAGCTATTTGGACGCGGCGCAGAAGTCGGGTCTCGATGCGAACACATGTGTGATCGGCGTCCGCAGCATCGGCCTCGGGCTGGCAGCTATGGTGGCGGCCTCGATTGGTGCGCCGGCACCATTCAGCGTTCGCCCGATCGGCCATCCCTTCCGCAGGTATATCAACGCCGATCCGCAGTCGATCGCCACCTGGATGAACAATCCATCGGCGCGTTTCGCCGTTGTCGACGAGGGTCCTGGCCTGTCCGGCAGTTCGATGCATGCCGTTATCGTGTGGCTGCGTGAACTGGGTATCGATACGGACCGCATTCACCTGTTTCCCAGCCATTCAGGCGGCCCGGGCATCGAAGCGTCGCGGGAGGCTCGGGAGACATGGTCGCGCTGTCCGAAGCATGTGGCGACGGCGTTTGAATGCACCTTCTCCGAAAGCTCGAAAATTCCCACGTTGCGCGATTGGGTGGCCGAGGCGGTCGGCAGGCCGGAATTAGGCCTGACCGAGCTATCTGGCGGCGAGTGGCGGGCCGCCCACTACGCCGACGAAGGGCGCTGGCCGCCGAGCCCTCGCGGTACCGAGCGGCGTAAATTCCTGGCGTCCGCCGGGCGTGACCGCTGGCTCGTCAAATTCGCGGGCCTCGGCGAAACCGGACGGCGCAAGAAACGAACCGCGACGATGTTGCATGAAGCCGAGTTCGGATCGCAAGTTGTCGCGCTTTGCCATGGCTTTCTGGTTGAACGGTGGATTGACGGCACCACGATGGATCAGGCGCCGCTACCCAGGGAAAGACTGATCGCGGAGTTCACAAATTACCTGGCCTGGCGTGCGCTCAATCTTCGAACTTGCGAACCGGGTGCATCATTGCTTGCACTCGCGGAGATGGCTGTTTCCAATACGTCGGAAGCCGTGGGCGAAAAACGCGCGGCAGCCTTGCGCGGTTGGCTCTCGAAACAGGCCCCCGCGAGCGGGCTGCAGCGCGTTGAAATCGATGGAAAGCTCCAACCATGGGAGTTTCTCGTTCGTGCCGACGGCAGGGTGCTCAAGACAGATGCCGTCGACCATTGCCGGGCACACGATTTGATCGGCTGCCAGCCAATAGAGTGGGACATTGCCGGCGCCCGTGTCGAGTACGGGCTATCCGACAGCGATGTGAGGACCCTGGTCCAAGGAATGAAGCTTGCCATCGACACCGGCCACATCGGCTTTTTCGAACCGTGCTATTTGGCATTCCAGCTCGGGCTCTGGAGCACGGCTGCGCAATCCGAAAATGGTCGGGAAGAAGCAAGGCTCGCCGCGACGGCAGACCGATATAGGATGCGACTGATAGGGTTCCTGGACGAATGCCTGATATGATCGTTCCGATCAGTCCAGCCTTCGCAGCATGTCTGCTTCCTGCTCGAGAATAGCGGCCACTTCCTCACGCTGCAGATGCGTCATCATCAAGCTGACGCAGCACTCGAGATAGGTGATCGAGGCGCGCCGCAGATAGGCAGCCGTCTCGAGTTCGGCCATCTGGTCGATATCCCTCGCGGGTCGCTTGGGTTGCATGAGGATGATCCTCCGTATCGGGTCCTCCCGCCAAACCACAAGCTTGGGCGGATGTTCCGCGCGATCTCGGGAAAGATTCGGCGGCCGTCTCGCATCACGCCGGAAGGTTCTGCAGCCCGCCGGATGCCGGCCTCGCTCTTTTAGCAAAGCCTGTCATCTGATCGCCGATGCGACTGCCTTCGAGCGCCGCGAAATAATCGATCGTCAGCTTGAGCCCTTCATTGAGGGGCACCTTCGGCGTCCAGCCGAGCAGCGCTTTTGCACGCGAAATATCGGGCTGCCTGCGCCGAGGATCGTCTTGCGGCAGCGGCAGAAATCTCAAATCCGATTTGGTGCCGGTCATCGCCTTCACCAGTGCCGCCAGTCGCACGATGGTGAATTCTCCGGGATTGCCCAGATTGACCGGCTTGCCCGGATTGGGATCGATATCCATCAGTCGCCTCAATCCATCGATCTGATCGGAGACATAGCAGAAGGACCGCGTTTGCAAGCCGTCGCCGAAGATCGTCAGAGGACGTTTTTCTAACGCCTGCATGATCAGGTTTGAGACGATGCGGCCGTCCGCCGGATCCATTCTCGGACCGTAGGTGTTGAAGATGCGCGCGACGCGCACGTCGGCTTTGCCGGCTCTAAGATAGTCGAAGCAAAGCGTTTCGGCGGTGCGCTTGCCCTCGTCGTAGCAGGCGCGTGGGCCGGTGCAGTTCACATGGCCAACATAGTCCTCCCTCTGGGGATGTTGCTCCGGATCGCCATACACTTCGCTCGTCGAGGCCTGTAGCAGCCGCGCGCCATATCGGACAGCGAGTTCGAGCAGGTTGAGCGTGCCGATCACGCAGGTTCGCGTGGTGTGTATCGGGTCGGCCTGGTAACGCGGCGGCGAGGCAGCGCATGCCAGGTTGTAGATGCGATCCACGGGCTCGCCGAGATCCAATGGCCGGCAGATGTCCTGCTCGATCAATCGGAAACCCGGCTGATCCATGATCGAGATGATGTTTTCCATGCGCCCTGTCAGGAAATTGTCGGCGCAGATCACGCGCCAGCCGTCGCGGAGCAATGCTTCGCAAAGATGCGAACCGAGGAATCCCGCACCGCCGGCGACAAGCACTGCCTTTGCCCTTTGCGCGTTTCTTTTTTGTCGCATCGTCGTTTTCTCCTGTATGCCGGTCATGCTGCGCTTCCGATGTCGAAATCGAGGGCCGCCGCCCTTGGCTGTGTCAACGCCGTCACGAATTCGCGGGCCCTGGCCGCACCGGTGTGGGATGCGAGGACGCGTTCGCGGGCCCGGCGGGCCATGGCGAGGCGTGTGCGCTCGGACTCGCCGAAGAGGATCTCGATGACATCGTCCGTTTCCCCGGCGTTGTGGATCGCCGATGCGGGAAAGAAGCTGTCGAGCCCTGGCCAGCGATCGCTGATGATGGGCGTGCCGCAAGCAGCCGCCTCGAACAGGCGCACACTGGGTGACCATCCGGCAGCGATCATGGAACTGCGTGTGACGTTCAGCGTGTAACGCTGACGGCTGTAGAACGCGGCATGATCGGCCGGCGGCAAATGTTCGATGCGTTCGACATTGTCCGGCCAGGTGATGTCGGATGGGTATTGCGAGCCGGCTACGACGAAACGGCGGTCCGGCATACGCCGTGCTGGTTCGAGCAGCAGCGCGTTCAGCGTTGCCTGCCGGTCGGCACTGTAGGTGCCGAGATAGCCGAGATCCCAGCGGATCGGATCGCCGGTCCGGTGGTGCCGTTCCGGGTCGACCGAGCAGTAGAGCGGTTCGGCGCGGCGCGCGCCGAACTCCTCCACCAGACGGCCAAGCATCGGCCCGCCGGTGAACGAGAAGTAGACATCAAAATACGGAATCTGCCGCCAGCTCAGGTAATCGCAATCATCGGCTGAAAGCTGCGCCACGGTTACCGGCGTGTCGATGTCGTAGAAGCAGAAGCGCCCTTTGCAAAATGAAGCGACGATGTCGATGACCACGCGCCCTTCCGGCACGAAGGAGCCCATGACGACAATGTCGGCCTGCTCCAGGCACCGGGCGTAGTCGCGTTGCAACTCCGCAGTGGTTTCGTAGTAGCGCAAGGCGCAGAAATCCGGATCTCGTAGATCGCGGTGGTTGGCGTACCACGGCACGTCTCGCTCCAGAAAGGTCACGCGGTGGCCGAGTTCGTGCAGACCTTTCAGCAGGCCTCGAAACGTCGTGGCATGGCCGTTTCCCCAGGACGAGGACAGCGACAGGCCGAGAAAGACGATGTCCAGTTGCTTGGTCATTCCGCTGCCCTCCACGGTTCCCTGCTCGAAATGACGTTTGAAGACGGCATCGGCCACGTCCGCCCGCAGCGCGTAGGTATGGTCGGCCAGCACGCGGCGAAGTGCGGCCTGGCCGATTGCCTTTGCCCGACTGGAGGTCAGCGAGCGCATGATCTCGGCGACATCGCCGCCGTCGCGCGCTACCAGGATCTCCTCGCTTGGTTTCAGGAACAGTTCCACGCCCAGCCACGCATCGGTGATGAGGCAGGCACCGGCGCCGGCCGCCTCGAAGACACGCGTGGCCGGTGAAAACCCGTTTACGGCCATGCTGTCGCGGCTGATGTTCAGCACCGCCTTGGGTGTGACGTTGAAGGCATTATGATCGCGGGTGCCAACGTGACCAAGCCAGCCGACATTGGCGGGAAGCGGCTTGTCCCCCCAGCCAGATCCGCCGAGCAGAAAACGCTGGTTTGGAAGCTGGCTTGCGGGATCGAGGAAGAACGCTTCGACACGTGCCTCACGATCCGGCAGCCTGTTGCCGAGGAACGCCAGATCGCAAGCGAAACGCGCATCGCTGGCGACCGGGTGATGCGTTTGGGGATCGAGCGCATTGTAGATCGGCACGCATTCGTTCGCGCCCATGGCACGGTAGGCCCAAACGACGGGGTCGCCGCCGCCATAGGTCAGCACAAGGTCGATTTCCTGCAGGGCGCCATGGAGCGGATGGTCCGGTTCGTCGCGCAACTGGGCAAGGGTTGCTGGAGCGTCCACGTCCCAGAATACCACCAGCGCGTCGCTGCGGGCGTGATTGAGAACGGCGCGCAACAGCGCCTCGTCCTCGAAACCGACGCCACTCGCCTTGACGACGATGTCGGCGCTGGCGGCACGTGCCGCCACCTGCATCAGCGCGTGCTGGGTCGCTTCATAAACGACGACAGTGCACCAGTCCGGCGCCTCGATGTCGCGGTTCTTCTGCCGGTCGTAGACGTCGGGCTCATAGAAGGTGATTTCGTAGCCCAATTGGGCAAGCGCCTTCAGCAACCCGCGATAGTAAGTCGCGGCGCCGTTCCAGTAGGATGACAAGAGGCTCGATCCATAGAATGCCATCTTCATGCGGCGGCTTCCTTTGCGGTGGTCTTGTTGATGGTATGTTCGGTTGTGCATTCCGTGAGCACGCCGAACAACTCGTCGACGCGGTGCTGGCAGGTGTGCCGCGAGCGGATGGTCTCGAGACCTGAAGTCGCCAGGGAAGCCGCGAAATCCGCATCGGCCAACACCGCCTGAAGGTGCTGCCGCATTTGCGAGCCATTCTGGGCGAACAGAAAGTCCACGCCGGGCCTGAACAGCTGCTCGACATCGGACCATGGTGCTGAAATCAGCGGAATGCCGCAGGCGAGCGCCTCGAACATCCGGATCGTCGGAATTCCAGGCAACCCCTCACGATAGGGGCGCCGTGGGATATGGACGGTGACACGATGCGCGGCGAACGCCTTCGGCACGTCGGCATTGGCGATCCATCCGTCATAGCGCAGTCCGGCGGTGGCCAGATCCGCAAGTGCGGGCTTGGGATAGCGGACACCGTGGACAGTAGCCTCGAGACCGAGATCGTGTACCGGCTCGATCAGAAACTCCTTGAGTTCGGCAGTCCGCTCATCGTCGCCCCAGTTTCCAATCCAGACCAGATCGGACATGGGGTGAATCTCCGGGTGCGGCTTGAACAGGCGATCGTCCGCGGCTTCATGCCAGGTGAAGACGCGCTTGCCCCAGCCGGCGCGCAGATAGCTCTCGCGCAAGGCCTCGCCAAAGGCGAGAACGCCGTCATAGTGCTCCAACCGCAGCGCCGAGATTGCCTCAGTCGCCGATACCGCCCGGTGGTGGGTGTCATGAAACAGAAGGATGAAGTTGCCGCCAGCGGCCCGGGCACGCCCGATGCGTGCGACAAGCTCCGGATCCGTCCACTCATGAACGATCACAACGTCGGCCTCGGCGATCCAGGCCTCGTGATCGAACCCGGTATCGTAGGTCACCGGCATCAGTTCTGGGAAATCCTTGCGGAAGCGTTCGATGGCGAAGGATCCCTTCTCGGCCAGCAGGTTCGAACGGCTCCAGCCGTCCGCCGGCTCCAGCGCCACTGCCTGGTGCCGGCGCGCGACCAGCTCCCGCATGATACCGCGCAGGAAATGGGCATTGCCGTGGTTCCAGTCGGAAACGACCGAGTGGGTGTAGAACAGAAAGCGCATGGTCAGCGTCCAGCCATGGCCAGGGCCGCTTTGTCGTAGACGCCTCGCATGGCCGCCGCTTGCCTGGCCAGCGTAAACCGGCGGCTTCGTCGCATGGCTGCCTGGCCGAGCTCTCGCCTGAGTTCGGCATCGCTGGAGAGACGATTGAGGCAGGCGGCGAGGTCGTGCGGATTGCGCGCGTCAAAGAACATCGCGGCCCCGTCCCATAGTTCGCGATAGGTTGCGATGTCGGAAAGCACCAGGGGCGTCGCCGAAAGGGCAGCTTCCAGCGCGGCCAGACCGAATGGCTCATAGATTGATGGCGACACGAAAATGCCGGCGCGCGCCATCAAGCAGCGCACCTCGTGAGACGGCAGTGCTCCCAGAGGAACGGCATAGTTGAAGCCAGCATGCCCGCCGTTCGGACCGTGCATCGAACCGGCGGCAAAGACGGGCCATTGCGTCAGCGACGCGGCCTGGTCGATCACCGCCGCATTCTTGCCCTCGTCCCACCAGCGGGCGGCGGCGAAGACGAGCGGTTGGCGCTTTTCGGTCTTCGGCACCGGACTGGCACTATTTCCGACCACACTCAGACGCGCGATCGGGCCGTAACAGGTCTCAAGCATGTCGGCGTGGCTGCGGCTCGGCACGATGACTGCGTCGGCCCGATTGAAGCCACGCCTGTTGCGCTCCTTCTGCCACGCCCATGCGCCATCCACTGCCTGTTTCCTGACGGCGTGGAACCATGTCGTCACGCAGGAATGGGAGACCACCACGGCCGGGCACGACGCATCGAATCCTGCTGCCTGCGTCGGCGCGTTGAAATGGACAAGGTCGATGGCGTGGTCGCGCATGGGCGCAAGCAATTCCCGCGGCAGCGCGTCGAGGTCGCCGCCGTTGCGGGTCATCCAATCCGGCGGCGTATTCAACCAGATGAGCGTCGTGAAAGCCTCTGCCTCCGCAGCCTGCTGCCTCGACGGTTGCGGACCGAGGCCGGCAAGCACCACGCTGTCGCCGCCGTTCACAAGTTCGCGCGCCAGATCAAGCGCATAGCGCCATACGCCGCCCACGGCATCGACGGTCATCAGGATGCGCCGCGAGCGCGGCGTCAGTGTCCGCAACATGTCGCCTCCAGTTCCGCCAGCGGCCGCGGCCGCCTCTCCTGGATGTCACTGAATTTCTGGAAGGATGCGAGGTAGTGGTCATGCGCCCGTTCCCAGGCAAGGTCGTCGGGTTCACCCCAAAGTTCGCGGTAGCTGGGCGAACTCGGATACGGGTAAAGAGGCACAGGTTCGTTGGCCCACACGCCGTGGTCGATCAGGTGGGTTCGCCAGTGCTCGACCAGGGCGGGATCATCCTCGACCACGCCGATCAGATTGGCCTGGACGAATGGAACGTGACGTCTGGCGTCGACGAGCAGCGCGGCGAGTTCCTCGGTGCCCAGCCGACAGCGCTTGGCCAGCATCGCCCGGCCTTCGACGGTCAGGCTTTCGAGACCGGCCTCGATGGAGACGCAGCCTGCGGCACCCAGCAATTCCAGCAGCTCGGGCTTCCACAGATCGATGCGGGTCTGTACGCCGAATTTCACATCGCGATCGACCAAGGCTTCCAGCAACGCTTTTTGCGGCAGGAAGATCTCGTCGATGAAGTAGATGTAGCCGACACCTTGGGCGATCAGCCGATCGATCTCCGCCACCACCGCTTCGTGGTTTCGACGGCGATAAGCATCACGGAAATCGATCTTGGCGCAGAAGCTGCAATTGTAGGGACAGCCGCGCGATGCCTCGACTTCCGCGCCGAACCCGACCTGATTGTCGTCAAACCTGTGATGGTGATGCGAATGGGCCGCGATCCAGTCCGCTGGCCATTCGAGTGGCGGATGATCGGCAAACGAGCTGGCGTGGACGCCGCCGTTCGAAACCACCCTGGCATCCCGTAGATAAGCCGTTGAGGGCACCGCGCTCCAATCGTCGCGCCGGGCAAGTTGCTCGACGACTTCTTCGCATTCGCCCCGCACGACGATGTCGACGCCGAGCTTGCGCAAGGTTGGCGCCGGCGTCGCCGAGCCGTGCGGCCCGACCGCGACCGTGCGTCCTCCGCGCCCGGCGAGACGGTTGAGGAAGTCGGCCGGCACACGCAATTCCGGCGGTGCGCAACGCCAGAACAGATAGGTCGGGGCGGTACTGACGACGGTCATAGCCGGGGCGAAATCAGCCACCCGCTCGCAGAGATCGGAATTGTCGAGCTTCTGCAACTGCCCATCCAGCATCAGCACCTGATGTCCGGCGGCTTCTAGCAGGGCCTTCGAATAGCCGAGTTCCAGCGGCAGATGCGGTTGGCGGCAGCCGAAATAGATGCTGTCGTCGTAGGTCCAGAATGGATTTACCAAAGCGATTTTCATGCGACGTACCTCACGGCTTCCGGGCGAGCCTCGAGCCGGTGGCGCTGCAGCCAGTCGGCTAGGTCGCGGATGCCTTCGCGCCATGAAACATGGGCCATCCAGCCAAGCGCGGTTTTGATCTTGCGGGTGTCGGCGACGAAGAAGGGCTGGTCGCCGGTGCGTTCCCCGTCATGGCGGATTGAAAGGTCATGGCCGGTCAGGCTACGGATCTCGCTCAACAGCCTGCGCAGGCTGACCGCATTTTCCGGGCCGCCGCCAAGATTGAATGCCTGGCCTTTGGTGGTCTCGATGCGATCGAGCACGGCCCTGTAGGCGGCGACGGCATCGGAGACATGCAGGATATCGCGCACTTGCCTGCCGTCGCCGTAAATGGTGATCGGGCGTCCCGTCAGCGCGCTGAGCAGGAAGTGTGCGACCCAGCCCTGATCCTCGGTTCCGAACTGGCGCGGTCCATAGATGCAGCTCATCCGCAGCACCGCCGTCGGCATGCCGTAGGATTTGGCATAGTCGAGCACATACTGATCCGCCGCGCCTTTGGAGCAACCGTAGGGCGTGCAGAAGTCCAGGCCCCGAGCCTCATCGATGCCGTTCGCCTGGATGACGCTGTCGCAAGGCACATAGCGATCGTCGTCCTCGCGGACAGCGACGTCGGGCAGGCTGCCATAGACCTTGTTGGTGCTGGCGAAGATCACCGGGATACGCTCACCGCTCAGTCGTGCCGCCTCCAGAACGTTGAACGTTCCCCGAAGGTTGATGTCGAAATCCTCGCCCGGCTGGACCAGGCTTGTGGTGACGGCGGTTTGCGCGGCCAGATGGAAGATCGCCTTCGAACTCATCAGAGCCGTCGCCAGGGCGTCGGCGTCCCGCACGTCGATGGTCTCCACCGTGAGGCGACCACCGTGTTTTTGCGCCAGCCATTCAAGGTTCTGCTGGACGCCCGGACGGCTGAGATTGTCGATCACCAGCACCGGTTCGCCATCCGACAACAGGCTGTCGGCGAGGTTCGATCCTATGAAGCCGCTGCCGCCGACGATGGCGACCGGCGCGTCGCGTCGATTGCGTGTGTTCATGACACCAGCCCGCGTTCTTCGAGCTCGCGTTTCATGTCGGCGCCGCGGTCGACGGCGGACTTGTTACGCACCCAGGAAACGAAATCTCCGAGCGAATTCTCCAGTTGCCGCGCCGGCTCGAAACCGAGCAGCTCACGGGCCTTGGAAATATCGGCGAAGCAGTTGCGGATATCGCCCGAGCGCGCTTTGCCGAGCAGGTCCGGCGAGCGGTTCGGTGTTCCCATGGCTTCGGCCAGCAATCGCGCGACTTCGCTGATCGCGTAGGCTCGGCCGCTGCCGATGTTGATGACATGACCCTTTGCCTGGCGTTGCTGCAGCGCAAGGCGAAAGGCGCGGGCGACGTCCTGCACATGGACGAAATCGCGCTTCTGTTCGCCATCCTCGAAGATCATGGGCCGTTGGCCGTTGGCGAGACGCGAAGCGAAGTTGGCCAGCACTCCAGTATAGGGATTCGACAACGCCTGGCCGGCGCCGAAGACATTGAACAGGCGCAGCGCAACCGCATCGATGCCATAGGCCTCGCCGAAGATCAGCACGGCGCGCTCCTGAGCGTATTTTGTCAGCGCATAGATGGAAGCGAGATCGACCGGCTTTTCTTCGTCCGTTGGCAGCGGCGAGAGGGCGTCTCCATCTGGCGACAGCGGGTTCCATTGCCCGCTCCTGATGTCGCTTGCCTTGCGCCGAGCATTGTCGACACGCCGGCCGTCTGGCGTTGCATAGAGCCCTTCGCCATAGACGCTCATCGACGAGGCGACGACGATCCGTTCGACCGGGTGCTTGATCAGCGCCTCGAGCAGCGTTGCGGTACCGAGATCATTGGCGCCGACATAGCGCGCGATCTCATACATCGATTGTCCGACGCCGACTTCAGCCGCCAGATGGATGACCGCGTCAACGCCCTCCAGCGCATTGGCGACCGCCTCCCGGTCCCGGACATCACCCTTGATCAGCTCGGTCCCGGCGGGAAGCGCGACAGCTTCGCCTGCATGCACCTGCTCCAGCAGCGCATCGAGGATGCGAACCGAATAATCCTGCTCGACGAGTTCCTGTGCGACATGCCGGCCGATGAAGCCGCAGCCTCCTGTAACCAATATGCGTTTCACGACGACTCCTCAGACAAGTAACCTCGGCGCCCCGAACTTTTCGGCAAAAGGTTTGTTCCCTTGCTTCAACAAAGTTCCTTTGGCCGGTTTTGTTGAGAGCTGGCGCATCGCGATCACCGCGCGGTGCTGGAACATTGACGCCCTTGTGCTGTTAGGACGCCCGACAGCCCTCATGTCCTATGGGGCAACGCCGATCAAAGGAGATTTCAATGTCTCAGTCGCAAACGACCACCAACCACGACGAAATCCGCAAATGGGCCGAGGAGCGGGATGGCCGGCCGGCAGTGGTGCGCACCAAAGGCGAGGGCGGCATCCTGCGGATCGACTTCGGCGAGCCCGAGGAAGCATTCGAACCCATCGAATGGGACGAATTCTTCCGGATATTCGACGAGAATGATTTGGCTTTTCTGTATCAGGCCAAGACCGGGGAGGGGAAAGCCAGCCGTTTCAACAAATTCGTCGAGCGCAGTCAGAAGGGCTGATGACGCGGCCAAGCGGCCGATCTGTACGGCCAAGTTTTCGAGATGTGGTGAACAATGACGGCCCCGCGGCTTGGCACTTCAGCCCGAGAGGCTTTGAAGGTAAAACTAATGCATCAGTTTTGCGCCGCGGCTTTTCGCCATCTCTCGCATGATGCCGTTGAGCCAGTTTTCAGTGGATTGACCAAGCTGTCTGCGGTCGACATCCCGGATCGCTTGCTCGAGCGTCCTCTCGACGAGCCGATCCGATGCGTCGACGTCTCCCAGCAAAAGGCGCGCCGCAAGTCGCAGTTTGGGCAAAAGCGCGAAGACGTCGTCGGACGGGTCCGGCACGGGGATCGCCCGCCCCGATGCCTGCGAGGGAAAGAGTGCGTTGAACACCGCCTGGCTGCCCGAGGATTTCCGCAAATTGCTGGCGTAGCGGAGATGATCGGGAATGGCGATGTCGTCATCGCCACTGAAGAACACGAAGGGGACACCCCGGCGCATCAGCTCATCGGCGATTGGAAACACGCGTCGGCCATTGAGGTTGACGTCCAGGATTGCAGCTTCGGCCGTCTCGGTGTGTCTGGATGCCTGTTCGACGGTAGCAGCGGGACCAAGGATGATGGCGCCCATATTGCTGAAGAACCGCGCAAGATCTCCCGCCATCGTCCATTCGTCTTCGACTATCAGAATATGCAGCCCCCGCAGGTCGCGCACGTCGTCATCCTTTCCTGGAACCGAGTTTAGGATGCATCCGATTTTCTTCCAGAGTTCGGTCGTCCAAAGCGGCCTGCAATCGTTTCGCAAGCACCAGAATGCGATCCGGGACGGGCCGTGCGTCGGAGCAGCCGAGTGGCCCTGACGCTCCCGACGCCGACGGCGCAAGGAGCCTTATATCGGAAGAGCGTTTTGTCATTGAGCCCACCATGGATATCGGGCTCAACGTTATCTGGGGTGACTTGTTCCATCCTCCTCGCGCGCTATATGGTTGTGTCCTGTCTGATCCGACCTTTGACGATGCCGGACCAGGCGAAAAGGGGGCATGACGTGACAGCTCAGCCGAAAAGGTTTCCCATCGTGGGCATCGGCGCGTCCGCGGGTGGTATTCCCGCGATGGAGGGCCTTTTCAAGGGCGTGACCGGTCAGCCTGGTATGGCTTTCGTCATCATCACGCATCTCAGCCCCAAGCGCGAAAGCCTGTTGCACGAGGTCATCAGCCGCTACACCGACATGCCTGTCATTGTGATCGAGGACGGCATGGTGGTTCAACCTGACCACGTCTATGTGATGCCGCAAAACGTAACATTGGCGATCGAATCGGGGATGCTGCACCTGCGACGGCCTGATGGGCTCACCCAGGAGCGCAAGCCTATCGATATCTTCTTCAGCGCATTGGGCGAAGACCAGGGTGAATATGCCGTCGGCGTCATCCTGTCGGGCGGCGACTCCGATGGAACCCTGGGTGCCAAGGCCATCAAGGAGCGGGGCGGGTTTACCGTCGCGCAAGCGCCGGACGGCTACGGGCCGCGCAATCCCGACATGCCGCAGAGCGCCATTGCCAGCGGGCTCGTCGATGTCGCTGTGCCCGCCGAGGAGATCGGGGCGAAGCTGGAGGCTTTCGCCCGCGGCTTCGACACGCTGGAAGGGCTGGCGGAAGAGGATGGTGACCATACGGCCGACATCGACAAGGTGCGAGAACAGATATACGCCATTCTGCGCAGCCACTCCGGCCATGATTTCTCGGGCTACAAGACCAAGACGTTTCTGCGCCGCGTGAAGCGGCGCATGCAGATCGCCCAGGTCCATTCCATCAGCGCCTATATAGACTGGCTGAAGAAGGATGCTCGCGAGGTGATGAACCTTTTTCGCGATCTGCTGATCAACGTCACCAACTTCTTTCGCGACCCCGATGCCTTCGAGTTGCTGGAGCGAAAGATCATACCGCAGTTGTTCGACGGCAAGACCGCCAGCGACACCGTCAGGGTCTGGGTTCCCGGATGCGCCACGGGCGAGGAGGTGTTCTCCATCGGCATGCTGCTGCGCGAACACATGGAGAAGCTTACGGTCGTTCCGCGCGTCCAGATATTCGCCACCGACATAGACGAGCCGGCGCTGGCGGTGGCGCGGGCGGCACGCTATCCGGAAGCCTTGCTGCAAGGTCTTTCTCCCGAACGCAAACAGCGGTTTTTCAACGGCGATGGCGAAAGCTATGTCCTCAGCAATGAGATACGCGAACTGTGCATCTTCTCGCCGCACAGCGTCATTCGCGATCCGCCCTTCTCGCGCATGGACCTGGTCTCCTGCCGCAATCTGCTGATCTATTTCGGCCCGATCATCCAAAACCGCGTCATCCCTGTCTTCCATTATGCGCTGAAGCCCGGCGGTTATCTTTTCCTCGGCACCTCTGAAAGCGTCGGGCAGCACGACGATCTGTTCGCTACCGTCGACAAGAAACATCGCATCTTCCAGGCGCGGGAGCATGCCTCACCGCACATCAGACTGCCGGCCCTGATCGGGGAAAGCCATTCCAGCGTCTTCCCATCCGAAAGCGCCGGCTCGAAGAAGGGACTTGTCGGCTATCCCCTGCGGCAGGCAGTGGAGGCGCAGGTTCTGGAACGGTTCGCGCCGCCGCATGTCCTGGTCAACGCCGAGGGTGATGTCGTCTACTATTCGGCCAGGACCGGCAGATATCTCGAAGCGCCGCAAGGGATTCCCAGCCGGCAGTTGCTGACGATGGCTAGGCGTGGGCTGCGGCTGGATCTCCGCGCCGCGCTGCGCGAAGCGACGACAACGCGCCGCACAGTGGTGCGGGAAAACCTGACCGTGGAGGAAGACGACGAACGGGTCCAGCCGATCAGGCTGACGATCGAACCGCTCGTCGAACGTGGCAATGGCGAGCCGCTTTATCTCGTCCTGTTCGAACCGTCGGGGCCGACCCAGGCCCGCTCAGAGGAAGACGGCGGCGGCCGTGACAGTGACAGCACCGTCGATCTCGAGCGGGAACTGCGCGATACCAGAGAGCGCCTGCAATCGACGATCGAGGAATACGAGACCGCGCTGGAGGAGGTGAAATCGTCGAACGAGGAACTCGTCTCCGTCAATGAGGAGGCGCAATCCACCAACGAGGAACTCGAAGCCTCGAAGGAGGAGATGCAGTCGCTCAACGAGGAGCTCAACACGATCAACGCCGAGTTGACGGCCAAGATAGATGAGCTCGACCACGCCAACGGCGATCTGCGCAACCTGTTCGAAAGCACCGACATCGCGACCATCTTCCTCGACCGCAGCCTTGTGGTGCGAACCTTCACGCCGGCGGCGTCATCCTTCTTCAGCCTGCGTCCCTCCGATGTCGGCCGGCCGCTGACGGATCTGTCGAGCCAACTCGACTACCCCGAGTTGAAGCAGCACATCGACAAGGTTTTCGAGACAGGTGAGATCCTGAATCACCATCTGGCGCGCGATGTTAGGGGCCTGTTCCACATGGTCCGCATCAATCCCTATCGGGACAAGGGCAACAGGATCCAGGGCGTGGTGGTGACACTTGTCGACGTCACCACGCTGGCAGAAGCGGAAGAGCATCAGCAGGTGCTCATCTCGGAACTCAACCATCGGGTCAAGAACATGCTTGCGGTGATCGCCAGCATTGCAAGCCGCACGCGGGAAAGTTCTGATACGAAGGAGGAGTTCGCGGATGCGCTGATCGGTCGCCTGCATGCCATGTCGCGGGCCTACGGCCTGCTGACCCGGGAGAGATGGAAAGAAGCCTCGGTCAGGGAATTGCTCCAGCAGGAACTCGAACCATTCGGCATCGAACGGATCGAACTCGATGGCGAGGACGTGAAACTAGGTCCGCAACAGGGGCTTTCCCTCAGTATGGCCATTCATGAACTGGCTACCAACGCCGCCAAATACGGCGCTTTGTCAAAGACCGACGGCAAGGTCAGTGTGCAATGGTCGATCGAGGATGACAGTTTCACATTTGGCTGGCGAGAGAAGGACGGCCCTCCTGTCAAGGCGCCGTTGGACAACGGCTTTGGCCTGACCCTGTTGCAGGGAGAAATCGGTTACAGGCTCGGCGGCCACGTCGAAACCGCGTTCCACAAGGACGGCCTCAGCGTCCAGATTGCGTTTCCAGCAAACCCGAAGGAGGCGCCGTGAGCGACGACAGGCCGCGTGTTCTGGTGGTAGAGGACGAATGGCTGATCGCCGAAGACGTCGCGTCTCGCCTGCGCGCGGCGGGTTACCCGGTGATCGGCCCGGTCTCGTCGGTCGCCGCGGCTCATCGGCTTATCGATGCAGGCAAAGTCGACGTGGCGCTGCTGGACATTCAATTGAATGGCGAAACAAGTCTGCCCGTGGCCGAAACATTGCTGGCTTGCGGCATCCCCTTCGCCTTCATGACCGGATTTGGGCCGCGCGACGTTCCCACGCCCTTCCGAAATTGCAAATTCGTGCCGAAGCCGGCAGGCGACGCTGCCCTTCTCAACACCCTGACCGACCTGGCAGCGCTTCGTCCCGACACGCATTCGTCGTGATTTCAACAGGCGGTTTCGATCAGTCCAAGGGCTTGTCCGTCGGCCGAGGCGTGGTGCTCGCCTGACGCGGCCGCCCGGCGTTTCGATTGGCAACCGGATTGTCCAGCAGCGCGGTCGACGGCCGGGATGTGCCTGCGGTTTTCGGAGTCAGCGGCTTGCCACCGGCATCGGTGTCATTGGCATCCCGTCTCGGGTGCGGCAGACCATCGGCGTTCGGAGACCGGAGGCTGGGTTTCGATGTGGAATTCTCATTGCTCATGGCAGCACCTTCCTTTGCATCGGGTGGGGCACGGCAGTCTCGCCGCCGTGAAGTCTGCAGGTCAACCGCCGCCGCGATCGAAGGTTCCAGATGCCAATGGCTCCGCTGCGACCCACGGCCGCGGACTTGCCCAGGGCAGACCTGGTGCGAGATCCCGACGTCTCAGCCATGCGGTCGCATCACCACCTTGATGCAGCCATCCTGCTTGTCGCGGAACGTCTTGTAGAGATCCGGCCCGGCTTCGAGATCCGCCCGGTGCGTGATCACGAAGGAGGGATCGATGTCGCCCTTCTGGACCATGGCCAGGAGCGGTTCAAGATAGCGTTGAGTGTGCGTCTGACCCATTCGGAAGGTCAGGCCCTTGTTCATGGCGGCGCCGAACGGAATGTGATCGACGAGGCCGATATAGACGCCGGGCACCGAGATGGTGCCGCCTTTGCGGCAGGAGTAGATTGCTTCGCGCAGTACATGCGGCCTGTCGGTGCCGAGATAGACGGCAGCCTTGACCTTGTCGAGCATGGCGTCGGCACTGGCGCCGGGATCGGACTCCGTCCCGACACAGTCGATGCAGCGATCCGGGCCGCGGCCATCGGTCATCGCCATCAATGCGTCGTAGATGTCGGAGTTGCTGAAGTCGAGCGTCTCGGCCTTGCCGTGCTCGCGAGCCATCGCCAGCCGCTCCGGCACCTTGTCTATGGCAATGACGCGGCCGGCGCCGAGCATCCATGCGCTCTGGATGGCGAACTGGCCGACCGGACCGCAGCCCCATATAGCGACGGTATCGCCTGGCTCGATGCCGGCGTTTTCAGCCGCCATGTAGCCGGTCGGGAAGATGTCGGAGAGGAACAGCACCTGTTCATCGTCCATTCCATCGGGCACCTTTATCGGACCGACATCGGCGAAGGGCACGCGCAGATATTCTGCCTGTCCGCCCCAATAGCCGCCGACCAGATGCGAATAGCCGAACAGGCCAGCCGGGGATTGTCCCATCACTTCGGCGGCCTGTTTGGCATTGGGATTGGACCTGTCGCAAAGCGAGAACAGCCCCTTCTGGCAAAACCAGCATTCACCGCATGAGATGTTGAAAGGCACCACGATGCGGTCGCCCTTTCTAAATTTCGAATGGCCGCGGCCGACTTCGACGACCTCGCCCATGGTCTCGTGTCCGAGCACATCGCCAGATTCCATGGTCGGCATATATCCGTTCATCAGATGCAGGTCCGAGCCGCATATGGCGCAACAGGTGACTTTGATGATGACGTCGCGGTCATCCTCGATAGCGGGATCAGCCACCTGTTCGCATCGGATATCGCCTTTGCCGTGCCATGTGAGCGCTTTCATGAGGTTGCTCCTTTGTTGGAAGAAGGTTGAAGGGCAAATCGGGTAAAAGGCACCGTCTGAACGTCTGCAGCAATCCGCCGACATACAGGTCGGCACATGGGATTTGCTGCCGTGATGCCGGATTGATCAGTCTTTGGATGCGGAACCCGGCTCGGCCATCTTGCGGTGCTGTTCGGCCAGCGTGCCTGCCGGCGTCACATGCGCTGCGGCGACCTGCAGCTTATTCTTCCAACCGCTGATGACTTGTTCCTCGCGGTCCATCATCGCCTCGTAGCCTGCTTTGGCGACATCGGCGGGATTGTCCTTCTCATCGGTGCCGACCTTGGTATCCATCATTTCGGCGCGTTCGAAGAACCGCGTCTGTGTGGCCCCGGGCATCAGCACGGTGACGGTGACTCCTGTGTCCTGCAACTCATGACGCAGTGCGATCGAGAAGGAATCGATGAAGGCCTTGGTGCCGTTGTAGACGGCCTGAAAAGTGCCGGGCATGAAGCCAGCGATCGATCCTGTGAAGAGGATGCGGCCTCGGCCGCGGCGTGCCATCCTAGCTCCGAGTTGATGCGCGAGATAGACGGTCCCGGTGATGTTGGTGTCGATGACGCGGCGGATTTTTTTCCAATCCTGATCGACGAAACCACGGCCGAGCCCACGTCCGGCATTCAGGAACAACAGGTCGACATCGCGATCGCCGATCCCGGCGATCAAACGATCGACACCTTCCTCGGTCGCCAGATCAGCCTCAATAGCTTCGACAGTCACACCATGCGAACCGAGCGCCGCGGCAGCCTGCTGGATCGCGGGTTCGTCGGCGGCTATGATCAGGTGGTAGCCGTCCTTGGCGCACAGTTTGGCGAGTTCCTTGCCGATGCCGCTTGAGGCGCCCGTCACCACGGCCAACTTTTCATTCGTCATCACGTCCTCCGAACTTCGCTTCGGCCGAACCGCTATAGGGGCTGATTGTTCCGTGCGGAGAGGTTGAATGCGTGGCCTATGCAGGCCGTGACAACGTTCTTGAGTTCATCCAAGCCATGCACAACGCGGCGTGGAGAGGTGGAACAACTCAGGTCTATGCGAGTTCGAAATCCGTGCAGCGTCTTTGCTCCCCTTGTTTGATGCTGCACGATCGGGTCCCCCTCAGCCTGATCCAGCCCGCGCGTCCCTGCTAGGGGAGCGCGGGCTTTCCCGTGAAGTCGGCGGTCATGTTTTTAAGTTCGGGTGGGAACAACGTACCCCTTCCGTAGTTCGGCGCGAGGAGGAACAAAATGCAATACGCCGAAGAAATCGCGCTCAGGCGCGTGAAGATGCTGGTCGAACAATACGTTGTCGCCAGGAGCAGGAGATATGATTTCGTCTCGACCGAACTTGCCTGCAAAGCCATTCGCCAGGTCGTACGAAGCCCGATCGAAGACGCCGAACTGGACCATCTGCTGGCTAGAAGCGCGGTCAAACAAGGGCTCTCGGTGCGGTTCGACCGAATAGGCCATTGGCAGGCGGCTTCGCCCGGACTCACCCAGGAGAAATCAGCATGAGAGCAGTGTTTTTGATGTTGGCGGCATTGCTCGCCTTGGCGGGGTGCAACGACAATGCCGATCCAGCCAAGTCCAAGACGGATACCACGAACAGCCAGCCGGTCGACAAGAATCCCACGACGGATACCAACCCGACACCGCAGACCAGCACCGGCGGTGAGCAGCAGGGCACGCAGCCAACCCAGCCAGCATCTCCCAAGCCAAGTGGCGGCTAGGCCTATGGAGCGACGCAACGCAATAATCTCGCTGGTGATAGCGGCGGTCATCATTGTCGGTTTCGTCGTCGGCTTTTTCTACGTTGATCTGGGCTGGCAGACATCCCCGCTGAAACGCGCGCCGGAGCAGAACCAGGGCGGCAATGCCCCCGCGGATACCGCCCCGGCTGCCGGCGTCCAGAAAAATCCCAGGGAAAACACGGAAATGCCGGGGCAGCAGTGATCGACGGCCGGCAGCAACAGGCGAGGCGGCGTCGCGGTGACGGTGCCGAAGTGAGTTCGATACAGCACGGATCTGGAGTGTGGATGATGGGCATCCTTTCCGACCTCGACAAGAAACTGACGGACAATATGTACGAGCATGGCAGCGAATTCACCGATGCGGTTTCGGATCTGCCCGAAGCAGTCGTTGAAGCGGTCGAACGGCTGATGTTTTTCATCCAGCCCGACGCGCGCGACACAGTCAGAACTCAGGTTCTCGGCCTCATTCACGAATATAGAATCCAAGACGCTCCGAACGGGGATCGCCCCGCCTGACCTTCAGCTTACGCTGATGCGGCAATTGAAACCGATCGGGACCTGGCTCGCCGCCGCGTGCTCCGGATCGGCGGGCGCGGTCGTTGACGGACCCGACGAGCGCTCTAGATCAGATTTACGCCGGCCACGGTTTTGTTGGGTCGGGGGAGACTATTCGGTGGCGCACCAAACGCCTGATTTGATCGTTAGACGCCGCTATCTCAGGCTCGACTGCTTGTGCTTGCTGTTGATGATGTTGTCGGCATGCTCGTCTTCCGATCAGATCGAGCAGCAATCACGAACAGCGGCCTCCGCATCGCAGACCGTGTTGATGGCGCTGGACGCCTGGGCGGCAGGGGCGGCGCCGACCGCATACACGGCGGGTACGCTGCAATCGATCGGCAAGACGCTTGCCGATGCCGGGGCGCAAATCCGGTCCGCCGAAACCAGTGAACCCGCCGAGCAAGCTTCGCTGACAAAGGCAGTCAACGATTTGTCGGTCGCGGTGGCACGTGCAGAGGCCGGATTGCAGGCGGGCGACCGGCCGGAAGTCCAAGATGCGCAACAGGATCTACGGCTGGCGTCGCGTTCGCTCGCTACCGCCTACGCCAACTATTTCGCGCCGAAGCCATGAAGAAGCTCTTGGAAATATCCCTCGGCGTCGTCATCAGCGTCGGCGGCTTCCTCGAAGTTGGGTCCATGGCGACGGCGGCGCAGGCAGGCGCGATGTTTGGCTTCCAGTTGATCTGGGCGGTGGTGCTCGGCACCATCTGCATCATCTTCCTTGTCGAAATGTCCGGCCGGTTCGCGGCCGTGAGCCATCACACGATCTCCGACGGCATCCGCGAGAGATTCGGCTTCAATGTCTTTCTATGGCCGTTGCTTGCCGCCCTGCTGGTCAATTTCCTGGTGCTGTCCGCCGAGATCGGCGGCGTCGCCATTGCACTCGAATTTGCCACCGGCATAGGCTTCCAGTGGTGGGCACTGCCGGTGGCTTTGTTGGCGTGGCTGCTGCTTTGGAAAGGCACGTTCGGCTTCATCGAGAAGGGCGTATCTATTCTCGGTCTGGTGACGCTGTGTTTCGTCGTCGGAGCGGTGACGCTGAGACCCGATTGGACGGCAGTCGCAAGGGGCGCCGTGCCTTCGCTGCCGGTCCACGATGCCGCCAATTACTGGTTCATGGCGGTCAGCATTCTCGGCGCCTCGATATCGCCCTACCTCTTCATGTTCTATTCCTCGGGGGCCATCGAGGATCGGTGGGACAAAAGCTATCTCGGAGCCAATCGGGCCATAGCGGGGTTGGGCATGACTTTCGGGGGGACCATCTCGATCGGCGTGTTGATCGTGGCCGCTCTCGTGCTCGCCACGCATGGCGTCACCCAAGTGGATGACTATCACCAGTTGCCGTTGATGCTGATACCTATATTCGGCTTCTGGGGCTTCGTGCTGTTTGTTGCCTCCCTCGCCATTGCCTGCTTCGGCGCCGCACTAGAGGTCGGGTTGCAGCAGGCCTATCTTGTGGCCCAGGGTTTCGGCTGGAATTGGGGCGAGGATCGCAAGCCGCGCGACGATCCGGGTTTCAGCGCCACCTACACGATATCATTGCTTTTGGCGGCTATTCCCATCGCGCTTGGTCTCGATCCGCTGAGGCTCACCATCTTCTCCATGGCGCTGACGGCAGCCAGCCTGCCGCTGACGGTCGTTCCTTTCCTGTTTCTGCTGAACGACAAACGTTATGTCGGCGAGCATCGCAATGGCATTTTGTCGAATGCCGCCGTCATCTTCATCATCGCGCTCGGCTTCGTACTGGCGGTGGTGACCATCCCGCTGCAGATATTCGGAGGCACATGATGAAGTTGCTGCGTGATCTCCTCGACAAGCAGGTGGTCAACCGCGAGCAGATCAAGATCGGCAAGGTCGACGGGCTGGTGGCGGAGTTACGGCCTGGCAAGCCGCCTCGGATCATTGCCATCGAGCTCGGCTCCATCACCCTGGCACGTCGCCTCGGCGCACGGCCTGGGCGGTGGATGGCGCGGCTCGCGGTCAAGCTGGGTGGCAAGCAGCATGGCGAGCCCCATCGGATCGCCTGGCACAAGGTAAAAGATATCGGCATCGATATCGAGTTCGACATCGATGTGCGAGAAACGTCGATCTTCGCCTGGCAGGACTGGTTGCGCGACCATGTCATCGGGCGCATTCCGGGAGCTTGATGATGACCACCGTCAATCTTGAGCATCTGGCTGGGCGACGCGTACTCTCGCAGCGCGGCAAGAATGTCGGCTATATCGAGGAGATCCACGCCGAACGGGATGGTGACGATTTCGTCGTCACCGAATTCCATGTCGGGGTCTACGCCGCTTTCGAGCGCCTCTCGGCCTCGGCCATAGGCGTGGCAGTGCTGGATCTTTTCCGATTGCGCCGCCGCGACGGTCTATATCGCATCCCTTGGAACAAGCTCGACATTTCCGATCCCGCGCGACCGCGGCTGCTGTGCCCAATGACCGAACTCTCGGGCATGAAGGGCGCACCAGACCTCCAGGAATAGGTCGTGGTGCCGCATCGTCGGGATCATTCTCAGCGCAGCATGCCTGCCGTCAGGAAAACCACGGCTGCTATCAAAACGACAGCTGCAATTACCAACACCGGCCAGTTGCCGCCGGGCCGCAGTTCCGGCTCGCCTTCGACCGGGCGCATGGCATTGGCAAAGCTGGCATCGTTTTCGAATTTTGGGCGAGTGCGCGGCGGACTTGTCCCAGCGACCGGATTTTGCGTGTCCGCGGCCTCGGCGTCTGTCTCAAGCGGGGCAATGGCGGGATCGAACCCCGGCGTTTTGTCCTGCGTTGCTCCTGCCTGAACTTCGCTTCTGGCCGCGGCAGGCGTGGGACTTGAAACCTTGATCATGATTTCTCCCTTTCGAACCAATCTCGGCAGAGTCGCACTTGCAGGCACCGGCGAGGCGACCCACCACGGTCAGACTTGCTCGCTCAGCAGAATCTTGGCGTCCTTGGCCGCAACGATGAACGCCTGTCGTGCGGTCCTTGTAGGCTTTTCGCCTCGCATGACGGCAAGGCACGCTCTGATCGCGGCAAGACGCCTCTCGGATGTCGGCTTTGGCCAGTCCCGCAGCAGCACTTCGGCTGCGTCCGACACCGAAACCACAACCCTGTCGCGGTCTATCCGGCCAGGTTGAATGATAATCGGCTTTCTGAAATGTCCAGTACGCACATGCCTCTCCAGCGGGATGCACTCTATTCGACACGTCGCTGCAAGACTGCGCGTCGCGACGCGTTTAACTCCGCACTCGTCGATTTGTTCCAGAGCATCTGGCGTTTGAAACAACTAGCCGATGGCCATCCGTGCGCCCTGTCCCAAGACTTACAGCAGATCTTTCCGAAGGAAGACTCGGGCATGTCCAGGGATCCCGAATTCGACTTTGCCGAATTCCTCGAACCCGTGCTGCATGTAGAATAGCGGCGCCTGGAAACTGCTCGTCTCCACGACGGCCTTCTTGCAGCCCCGCCGGATGGCTTCTTCCTCGATCGTCGTGAGAAGTTGTGAGCCAAAGGATTGGCCACGCAACTGCTCAGGCAGGAAGAACATGTCGAGAAACAGGAGCCCAAGCTCCGTCCTGCCCCAAAGCCCGCCCCAGGTCTTTCCTGACTGGTCGCGAAGCTCCGCTCCGATATCAGCTCGGTCGTCGATCCCGGTCTGTGCGATGTTGTATTGATAGAGCGCTGCGGCGGCCTGCGCTCTTTCATCGTCGCTATAGGTCAAAGTGGTTGTAAATCTCTCGGATCGGAATGACATGCATTTTCCTCCTGGTGGGCACAGGCATGAGATCCGCCGGCAACGTCGGTCACGGCCAAGATGAACTCGTTGCCAACGCCAGAAATAAATCCGGCATCCATCTCGGGCGCCTTCGAACGCCGTGGGCTTTGTCTGATGGTCTTCACAAAATATTACGTGAGGGAACGTTCGCGCCTGACTCGTCTTAGGCAATCGAGGCGGTTGTCGCCTCGCGGATTGCGAAGGAGAAGAACAATGCCTAATCAAGGTGGTAGCCACGAACAGCACGTGAAGGCAGGCCAGCAGAGCCACAAGAACGCCGACAACAAAAACCGTCAGCAACAGCAGGCCTCTGGTGGTGGTCAACGGCAGCAGGGCGATGGATCCGGCATGCGTGGTGGAACCCACGAACAGCATGTGAAAGCTGGCGAACAAAGCCACAAAACCGCTGATCGCGTGTGATTTCAGCAGACCCACCCCGAAGTATCGGGGTGGGTCTGATTGCATCTGAAGGGTACCGACGAAGAGGGCGCGAGGCCGGGTCGCGAAGTCGCCCGGCGGCTTGGCGCCGGGGCGACGACACCCAGTCAGGCAGCTTGTTGCAGGGCGCGCTCATTGACACCGCCTTCGCCCAGCCCGGAAAGCGCTTCGTCCGTCGCGACCTCCTCTTTCAATGTCTCGTTGAGGAGCTTGACCACGTCGCTCTTGCCAAGCTGTTCAGCCCACGCGACCAACGTGCCATAGCGCGCGATTTCATAGTGCTCGACGGCCTGTGCCGCGCCGACCAGTCCTGCATCCAGCGCCGGGTCACCCTTGTATTCGTCGAGAATTTCCGACCCTTCCTCAAGAATGCCGTCGATCGCCGGACAGGTCTTGCCGCGGGCCGGTTTGTCCATAAGTTCGAACACTTGCTCGAGCCGATCGACCTGGCCTTCGGTTTCCATGCGATGTTTCTCAAAGGCCGCGGCCACCTCCTCGGATTCGGCGCCCTTTGCCATCTTTGGCAAGGCTTTGAGTATCTTCTTTTCAGCGTAGTAAATGTCCTTCAGCCCATCGAGGAACAAAGCCTCCAGTCCTTTTGTCGTCGCTCTTTTTGCAGTCGCCATGATTTGTCTCCCTTGGATTGTCATGAAAGCTCACCGGCGGTGTAGCCATGGACTAACTTTCCATGGAAGCAGTTGTTCCCTGGGCGCGACTCGGAAGGGGCAGCACGCCAAATACCGCTTTTGTCGAGACCGATCGCTATCAAAAGGCGATGGACGATGACGGTGTGAGAATCGCCGGCAGTGACGGAGAGCACCGGGGTTCGTCGCGCCATATGGAGTAGATGGTAGTTCATATACGAAATCATATTTACATATAAAACAAATCATGATGATCTTGCAGCCGTGCAGCGCGGCTAAGGTGGTTGGTTCCGGCGTACATCGCTGAGCCTGAATGCCAGCAGATGATCGTGCGCAAATGAAATCAACATGATGTCGCGGTCGAGTCAGCCGTGCATTGATCGGATGTAGGGAGTGCGGCATGCCCTTTGATGTCATCGTTATCGGAGCCGGCGCAGCCGGAGCTGTTCTTGCTGCCCGGCTAACCGAAGATGCTGCCACGAACGTGCTTTTGCTGGAAGCGGGGCCGGACTACCGGAGCGGCGAGCAACCTGCCGAGATGGCGAGCCCAAATCCCTTCAACCTGCTTCTTCCCGACCATTTTCAGCAACAATACATGTATCCCGACCTGATGGCTCGTCGCACGAAGCGGCAGGAACACCGGGTCTACTGGCGCGGCAAGGGGCTTGGCGGTTCGACGGCCGTCAATGGGCAGATTGCCATTCGCGGTGTGCTCCATGCATTCGACCGCTGGGAGGAAATCGGATGCAAGGGCTGGTCGGGAGCCGACGTGCTGCCCTTCTTCTGCCGCCTGGAGGATGACCCGATCGCGGCCAATTTTCACGGCAGCGGCGGCCCGATTCCGATCTACCGCGCGCCTGTCGAAAGCTGGGGCAGCGTCGACAAGGCCATGCGCCAAAGCGCGATGGCTCTCGGCCATCCCTGGCATGACGATCTCAATGCTCCGGATGCCGAAGGGGCTTGCACCTATCCCATCAACAGTCGAGCCGGCAAGCGCGTGTCGGTCAATGACGGCTATCTGGAAGCTGCCCGCGACCGGCCGAACCTTACCATCATCGGGCAGGCGACGGTGGACAAGGTGCTTTTCGATGGCAGGAAAGCGATCGGCGTTTTGGCCATCGTGGCCGGGCTAGTTCGCAAATTCGAGGCGCCGCTGGTCATCGTCTCGGCCGGCGCCATCCACTCTCCGGTCATCCTGCAGCGCTCGGGCATCGGTCCCGCGGCTCTCTTGAAACGAAAGGACATCGAGGTGCTTGCCAACCTGCCGGTCGGCGAAGGTTTCTTCGACCATCCTTATTGCCGCATCGAACTGAAGCTGAAGCCGGGATTCAAGGCGACCGATGTCGACGCGCGGCATACCAACTGCTGTGTGCGGATGAGTTCGGGCGTGCCGGGCGCTGAGCGCGACGACATTCTCTACGTCGCCATGAACCATGGCGGTATCGGCGTGGAGTCCGACAGCGCCCAGTTCGGCGAGGCCATGGTCAATCTGATCCTGATGGAGGCCAAGAGCCGCGGCACCGTGCAACTGCGTTCCGCCAACCCTTTCGACCAGCCGATCGTGGAAGAGAACATGCTGGACGATCCAATGGATCTCCAGCGCATGCGTATCGCCTATCGCCACCTTGGCGAGATTGCCCGGCAGGCGCCGATCCAGGCGATCGCCGAGCGCGTCCTGCTGGGGGATTCCGATCTGCCTTTGTCATGGCTCGAAACGGCAAGCGACGAGGAGGTCGACAATTTCCTGCTGGCGCAGTCTTCCGATGCGCAGCATGGGATCGGAGGCTGTTGCATGGGAAGGCCCGGCGAGGCCGTGGTCGATCCGGAATGCCGGGTCTACGGTTTGGAAGGACTGCGGGTTATCGATGCGTCGATCATGCCGCTCGATTGCCAGGCAAACACCAATCTCACCTCGATCATGATTGGCGAAAAAATGGCCGACAGCCTGCGCCGGTCCATCTGACAGCTCGAGGGCAAGCCCGCGCACAAGGCGCGGGCCTTGGATGTCAGCGGGTGATATCCACGGTAATCGTCTTCAGGTCGCACATTTCCATCAGCGTGTGCCGACCCCCGGTGCGGCCGAGGCCGCTCTGCGTCCCGGCGGCGCCGCCGGCAGGAATATGCGGCTCCCAATAGCAGCTCATCTCGTTGATGTTGACGATGCCGACCTTCAGGCTTTCAGCAAAGGTAAAGGCGTTCTTGATGGTGCTGGTGAAGACCGCGGCCGACAGACCGTAGGGGCTGGACGCCGCAAGTTCCATCGCCTCCTCGTCGGTCTCGAAGGTCAGCACGGGTGCGATCGGCCCGAAGGATTCCTCGACGTTGAGCAGGCTTTCCCGGGTCAGTCCTGTGACGATCGACGGCTCGAAATAGAGATTGGTGGCAAAACCCGACGCCACATTGCCGCCGGTAACGATCTCGGCGCCACGCGCGCGGGCGTCCGCGATGTGGCTGAGCACCTTGTCGACGGCCACCGCATTGTTGATCGGACCCATCGTCGTCGCGGGATCGAAAGGGTCGCCCATTTTCACCTGCGCGGCCGCTTTCACGAGACCTTCGATGAAACGGTCATGGACGGATTTATGCACCAGCACGCGTTCGGTGGCCGTGCAGATCTGCCCGGCATTGGCAAAGCAGCCGGCCCCGACCTGGGCGGCGGCCATGTCGATATCGGCATCGGCCAGCACGATGGTCGGACCGTTGCCGCCCATTTCGAGCAGAAGCGGCTTGCCCGCTCCACGCCGGGCGATCGTCGCGCCGGTGGCGGAACTGCCGGTGAAGCCGATGGCATGGGTGCCCGGATGAACGACCGCCTCGTCGCCCACCTCCGCACCGTCACCCAGAACGAGATTGATGGCGCCGTCCGGCAGGCCCGCCTCGATGAAGCATTCGACAAGTGCCGTGGCAATCAGCGACGTCGTCGGCGCCGGCACCCAGACGACGGTGTTGCCCGTTGCGATGGCCGGTCCGAGATAATAGAGGCAGGGCAGGGCGAGCGGGAAATTCCAAGGTGTGATGATGGCAAAGACGCCCTTCGGCTGCAGGAAGCTGAAGGCGCGCTTGTTGGCATCGGCAAGCGGAAACGCCGCCGTCTCCAGCCACTTCATCTGCTCTGCCGCATTGCGGAAACCGAGAGCTGCCGCCGATGCTTCGGCCTTTGCTTCGCTGTGGAAGGGCTTGCCCTGTTCCAGGCAGAGCAGCCGTGCGAGCTCCTCGGCGCGCCTGTCGATCGCGTCGGCGATGCGCATGCACAGCTGAGCCCGCGCGAAGGTTCCCATCTTGCGCATGGCCTCGCGTGCGCCTTCGGCGGCTTTCACCGCGCGGCCGACATCGGCACGGGTGGAAAGCGAGAGATAGCCGAGATGCTCGCCCGTCGACGGACTGTCGATTTTCAGGAATTCGCCGGAGCTGCCGGCAATCCACTCGCCGCCGATGCGGTTGATGCCGATGCGGGCGGCTGCTTCCGGCTCCGAGACGATCGCCATGCCGCGCAGGTTGGGGCCTTCGAGAGAAGATTTGAAATGGACTGTCATCATGCGTTCCTTTGGCCGAATTCGGATTGGATGTTCAAAATGGCGGCGCGGCTGCGTTCCACGGCTGCGATGAAAAGTCTGCTGCCGGCCTCCGCGCTCGCCTCCGAGGGCGTACCGATGACGCCGTTGCCGCGGATGGCTTCGAAACGGCGCCAGACGGTGACGGCCGGCGCGGCGTAAAGGTGAGGATCCGGCCAGGATGGCGGAGTGCCGCCTGGCGGGATGAGATCGCGGCGAACGCTGTCGCCAAGCACATGCATCATCAACGACGTTTCAAGCGCACAAGCGTGACCGGTGCCTGTAGCGGCATCGGGCAGGGCCTCCGCCGCCAGGTCGGCGATGAGATCGAAATACGAGAAACCCGCCGTGACGATGCCACGCTTACCAAGGGTGGTGATCGCCACCTGGATGGCGGCGCGGTTTCCGCCATGCCCGTTCAGCATGACCGGCAGATAGCCGTCTTCGGCAAGGCAGGTGCAGAGATCGACGAGAACGGCGATGAAGGTCTGCGGGCTGAGGCTCATCGTGCCGGAGAAGGAGCGATGATGCTCGGACGAGCCATAGGCGAAAGGTTCGGCGACACGCATGGAAGCCTGTCCTTCCGCCGCGGCGAGCGCAACCGCTTCCGCAAGCCAGCAATCGACGCCGAGCGGCAGATGCGGGCCATGTTGCTCGACAGCGCCGAGCGGTAGAATGACGACGGGTTTATGCACGCCGGCTGTCGCGTGTCTTTCCGTATCCGGGGAGGTCATCAGCGCAAAGCTGGATCCAGGCGGGATCGGCAAGGCCGGAGCTGGCTCGTTCATCGTGCTGCCTCGACAAGCCGCGCCTTGGCGTAGGTCATGCCGGAATCGGCCAGGAGAGCGACCATAATGATTGCCCCCTTGTAGAGTTCGAGGCTGGACGGGTCCGTGCCGAACACCCGAAGCGCCGTCGTCAGCAGGCTGACGATCAGGGCGCCGACGACCGCGCCCCACACCGTTCCCCGTCCGCCAAAAATACTGGTGCCGCCGAGCACGGCAGCGGCGATCGCGTCCAGAAGCAGCGAGGTACCACCGATATTGGGCGTCACGACAGGCACCCGGCTGATCATGATCACAGCCGTCAGGAAGACGAAGATACTGGAGGCGCAATAGACGAGGATCGTGTGTTTCGTCACCGGGATGCCGGCAAGTTCCGCGGCTCCGGCATCCGACCCGAGCGCATAGGTACGCAGCCCGAAACGGCTGTGCCGCATCAGGATTGCTGCTACGGCGACGATCAGGAGTGTTGCGAAGATGACATTGGGAATGCCGAAGCTGCGCTCGATGCCGACCGCGCGAAGCGTCGGATCCTTCAGCATCAGGACGCCTTTGGAGGCAACGGCAAGCGTTGCGCCCTGCAGCGCGACCATTGTGGCCAGTGTCGTCACGAAGGGCGGTATCTTCAACAGTGCGATAACGGCGCCGTTCGCGAGGCCGATCACCACCATCACGGCAAAGCCGACGAGCAGGGCAAGCGGCAGGCTGGCGCCGCCGTCGATCAGGCTGGCGATGAAGACGGCGCAGAAGGCGACGCCGACGCCGGCGGACAGGTCGATGCCCGCCGTCAGCAGAACGATCAGAGCCCCAAGCGCCAGGATGGCGATCGGGGTCGCCTGGGCGACGATGTTGATGAGGCTGGCGGTTGAAACGATGCGGGCGTCGATGAGCGCGAAGATCGCCAGCAGGATGACCAGCAGGATCAACGGCGAGAGGTCGAGAAAGCGCCTGCACCAGATGTTCTGTTGGCGGGTCATGAGGATCCTCTCATCGGATGTGCCAATCTTCGACCGGTTCGCGCAGGCCTGATTTGACGCTGCGCAGGATGGCATCATTGACGGCGACGGCGCGCAGGGCGTCGCCGACCGGCATCACGAAAGGGGTGTCGTCGCGAACCGCCGAAATGAAATGGTGGACCTCCTCGAAGAGATCCCCGGTGACACGGCCATTGACGGTCGGCCAGTGCAGGGCGTCGGGTTGCGACCACTGTCCACGCGACAGGATGCGTAGACCGTGGTCGCGCACGTCGAGGTCGATCATGCCTTCCGTGCCGATGATTTCCGTGCGTGCCCAGATGCCGGTCGGAACGGTCGGTGGCAGCGTCCAGCCGAAATAGAGCTGTCCGCTCATTCCGTTCGACAGCTCGACGGTGGAGAAGATCGCGTCTTCGGATCGAATTCCGAGCGAAGGCATGAGCTTGGCGACGGGCCGAGAGTAGACGGCGATGATGTCCGAACCTGAGATCCATTGCAGCGCATCGACGTCGTGCACGCCGAGGTAGAAGCAGACGCTCGAGTTTCCGTTCATGCGAAGACCGACTTCGCGATTGGTGAAACGGCCGCTGCTGCCGTGGATCGGCTCGCCGATCCGCCCGGATTTCACCGCCGCCGCGGCCTCGCAATAGCGCGGGTCGAACCGCAGGATGTGGCCGACCAACAGGCGCGCGCCGTTTTTCTCCGCCGCTCTAGCAATCGCCTTGGCAGCGGAAAGATCGTGAGCCATCGGTTTTTCGAGCAGCACCGGCTTGCCGGCATCGAGCAGCGTGCGGCAGACGTCTTCATGCAGCGTGTCGGGTGCCGCCACGATATAGGCGTCGGCGGCATTGGCGGCCAGCGCGGTGGCGGCATCGCGGAAATGCCGGGCACCGAAATCGGACGCGGCCTTGCTCCCCGTGGCAGCATTCGGATCAACGAATGCCGACAGTTCCGCGACAGGGCTCGCGGCAACCACCTGCGCATGCAGGAGGCCCATGTAGCCGGCACCGACAATGGCGATCTTCAGCTTGCTCAAAGGGTTCTCCTTACAGGCATGGTGCAGGTTGGATGCTGGGCCGGGGTGCGCAGGCTGGCGGTGTGATCGTGCGATCACCGAAGGCCAGCGTCATCACGTCTTCTTCCGTCGCCCCACGAGCCAGCGTGCCGACAGAGTGGCCTTCGCGCATGACGACGATGCGGTCGGCAACGCCGAGAACCTCGGGCAACTCGCTCGACACCATGAGGATCGCCGCGCCCTCGGCCTTCAATCTTGCGATCAGGTGATGGAGTTCGGACTTCGCGCCGACGTCGACGCCGCGTGTCGGCTCGTCGAGCAGGATGATCTTCGGTTTGGTGGCAAGCCATTTGCCGATGACGACCTTCTGCTGATTGCCGCCCGAAAGCTCGATGGTCATTTTGTCGGGCTGGGCCGGCCGCACGCCGAGTGAGCCGATGAGATCGCGGGCGAGTGCCAGGATGCGGCGAGGTCTCAGCAGGCCGAAGTGACTGTTGTCGCGAATCCAGGCGAGGGACAGGTTGTCCCTGATCGACATCGTGCCGACGAATCCTTCCAGGTGCCGGTCTTCGGGTATGTAGACGATGCCGGCGCGATTGGCGGCCTTGGTGTCGCCGCCGGTCTGCTGCCCGCCGAAAATTCTGAGCGTGCCGCCATGCATGGTCTCGAGGCCGGCAATCAGCCTGAGCACCTCGGAGCGGCCGCTTCCCATCAGGCCGGCGAGCGCGACGATTTCGCCCCTGCACACGCTGAGCGTGGCCGACTTCAAGAGCTTGCCATCGGAGATGTTGCTGATTTCGATCGCGGTTTCGCCGACTTGCGCTTCGAGATAGGGGAAGATGTCGCCGACATCGCGCCCGACCATCATGGAGACGATCTCGGCCTCGCTGGTCTGGCGGGTCTGGCGCTCGCCGATGAAGCGTCCGTCACGCAGAACGACGACGCGGTCGCACTGGCTGAAGATCTCCTCCATCTTGTGCGAGATGTAGAGGATGCCGGCGCCGCGAGCTCTCAGCCTGTCGATCAGGTCGTAGAGTTGGTCGCGCTCGCGGTTGGAGAGCGCGCTGGTCGGCTCGTCCATGATGAAGAACCAGGCATCGGACAGAACGGCACGGGCAATTTCCACCATCTGCCGGTGCCCGACGGAAAGCGTTCGCAGCTCCGCGCCAATGTCGATGTCGAGCGACAGCTCGTCCATGATGGATTTTGCATCTCGCCGCATCCGGGCCCGGTCGAGAAATCCCAGGCGGGTATGCGGTTCGCGGCCGATGAAGAGATTCTCGGCCACCGTCAGGTCCGGCGAAAGGCTGAAATGCTGATGGATGACGCTGATGCCCTTGGCGTCGCTGGGGGAGTGGAACTGGACGGCGTTGCCGTCGATGATGATCTCACCCTCGTCCGGGCGATGCAGACCGGAAATGCACTTCACCAGCGTCGATTTCCCGGCCCCGTTCTCGCCGGCAAGTCCCACTACCTCACCGGCCGAGACGGCAAAGCTGACACCGTCGAGTGCTTTGACGCCCGGAAAAGACTTGCCAAGCCCGCGCAAGGCGATGCTGTGTTTGCCGACCGGTGTTGCGGCGGTGTTGCGGGGCGACGGGGTGGACTTGCGGCCACCGGTCTTGAACAGGGCGGCGACACTCTCCGGCTGGCTGGTGAGAACGGCCACCAGAATGAGGCTCGCGGTCACGAAATAGATCAGGATCTGCGGTACCTGCAGGAAGGACAGGCCGGTGTTGATGACGCCCAGCAGCAGCGCCCCGATCGCCGTTCCCCAGATGGAGCCCTGGCCGCCGGACAGTTTCGTGCCGCCGATGATCGCGGCTGTGATGGCTGTAAATTCGAGCCCGGTGCCGGCAAGCGGCTGTGCCGAACCGAGACGACCGATGGTGAGGATCGCGCCGAGTCCGGCTGTCGCACCGGCAATCAGGTAGACGGAGATGCGCACGAGGTCGACGGGAACCAGTGAGGCCCGCGCCGCGCCCGCATTTCCGCCGACCGCATAGATCCAGCGTCCGTAGACCGTACGATTGAGCACGAACCACCAGAGGCCCAGGCAGATGGCGGCGATGATGACGGAGACCGGCAGGAGGCCGATCGTCTCGCGTCCCGCGAAAAGCAGGACCGGATCGGCGACCGCGATGCTGGATGCGCCGGAGAGGCTGAGCGCCAGGCCGCGCGCAAACGCCATGGTGGCGAGCGTTGCGATGAATGGGGAGATGCCGGCAAAGCCGATCAGCGTTCCATTGAGCAGACCGATTGCGGCACCGCCACCGATCGCGGCGAGAAGGCTCAAGCTCGCCGAGCCGGTTGCCGTGTAGGCAAGACCCGCGGCGATGCCGGAGCAGGCAAGATTGCTGCCGACGGAAATATCAATGCCGCGCGCGATGATCACGGCCGTCATGGCAAAAGAGATGAGGGCGATGACCGCACTCTGCTGCGCGATGCTGACAAGATTGCCGGTCGACAGAAAACGCGGATCGATCCAGCCGAAGACGGCGATGGCGACCAGCAGCACCGCGATGAGAACCGGTTCGTTGCGCCGCAGTAACGGAGAGGTCCAGGACTGGAACATGGGTCGGTCCTCTTATCGAGCATCATGCGCGATCACCACGGAGCGGCGACGGCGATCGTCAGGAAAAGGGGACGCCGGATGATACGTCATCCGGCGCTTGAGCCGCTTTTAGGCTGTTACTTTGCCAGGGTCATGGCGGTCGCCGGAACCTTGGGACCGAGTTGCTCGGTATAGTTCTTGGCTTCCACCGCCTCTTTGTCGGTGTTGATGTATTCGAAGGTGAGGCCATCCGCCTTGAGCTTCGCGGCCGTCGCATCCGAGGTCACGAAATAGGTCGGCATGTAGAGATCCTGCGGCAGCTTTTCGCCGTTGGCCAGGCGAGCGGCAACGGCGATGTTCCAGTAGCCGACACGATAGGCGCCGGTCAGCACGTCCATCACCATCTTGCCGTCGTCGATCAGCGGCCTCATCTCGGCGTCGCCGTCATAGCCGCCGTAGAGCAACTGGGTTCCCATCGAGCTGGCAACGGAATCGGCGGCCAGGCAAAGGCTGTCGGAGATGCAGCCGATGGCCTTCAGATCCGGATAGGTGGTGAGCCAGGTCTGGGCGGCATTGGTTGCCTTGGCTGCGTCCCAGCCGGTCGGCTCGATGCCGACAATCTTGATGTCCGGAAACTCCTTTTTCAGGGTTTCGACAAAGCCTTTTTCGCGCGTGTCGGACACGAAGTTGCCACGCGAACCGACGAGCAGGGCGACTTCGCCCTTGCCGCCAAGCGACTTGCCGAGCGCGCGGGCAACCATCGACATGTTGTCGTAGTCCGGATAGAGCGTCGAGTAGTTCGAGCCGGCCTCGACCTTGTTGCCCATGGTGATCACCGGAATGCCGGCGGCGGTGGCTTTCTGGATGACCGGAATGACCGCGTTCTTGTCGATCGGATCGATCAGGATCGCGCTGACGCCCTGATTGATGAAATTCTCGATGATGCTGACCTGTTTTTCCAAACTGCCCTCTGCGCTCTGCCAAGTGGATTTCACCCCATAGTCGGCGGCAGCCACGTCGCCCGCTTCCTTCATGCGGACGAAGAAGGAGTTCTGCAGGTCGATTGCCGCAAGCCCCAAAACCTTTTCCGCGGCAAGCGAGGGCGTCGCGATGGCGAGTGCGAGCAGAGCAATGGATGCTTTCAGGGAAATGCGCATGTTTCAGTTCTCCTCTTGTTGCGACAGGACGATTCTTCGCCTCTTTTTCATGTCCCGCACGACGACCGTCCCAGTGACAGGCATTCCGGCGGTATTTCGCGGCACTCGTGCCGTATCCATGTCAGGGCCGCGTCTGCGTGGACCGGCCTTGCTCAACCTCAGCCATTCAGGCCCTCGACACCGGCGCCACAGACAAGCCCGGCGATGCGAGCGCCGCGCGGTGGCTTGAAAGCGCCGCTCATCAACGCGGCCAGCGATGCCGCGCCGCTGAGGTCGGCGGCGATGCCGAATTCGAACCAGAGCAATTCAGCGGCCTTCTGCATGTCCGCATCCTCGACAAGGACGATGTCGTCGACGTGCTTGGCGACGATCTCGTAGATGCTTTCGTCCGTGCGGCCGCAGGCCATGGTCGCCACCTTCGTCGTTATCTCGGGCAAGCGAACGACACGGCCGGCAGCCAGGGAGGCGTGAAGGGTCGGTGAACCGGTCGGCTCGACACCGATGATCCTGGCTTCGGTTTTGACGTGCTTCAGGACTTCGGACATGCCGCTGATGAGCCCGCCACCGCCGATCGCGACGATATAGATGTCGGCATCGGGCATCTGATCGGCCATCTCCAGCGCCACGGTTCCCTGACCGGACACGATCTGGGCATCGGCGAAGGGATGCATGTAGAAGGCGCCGCACGCCTTTGCCTCGGCCGATGCAGCCTCATGCGCTTCATCCCAGACATTGCCTTCGAAGCGAACGTCAGCCCCCCATTTGCGAAGCTTTTCCGCCTTCAGCGGGCTTGCATTGTTCGGCAGGTAAATGGTGGCGGGAACGCCGGCCCGGGCAGCCACATAGGCAGTGGCCAGGCCGTGATTGCCGCCGGATGCGGCGATCAGTCCGTTTTCGATCCGGCTTGGCTCGAGCGTTTTAACCCGGTTCGTGGCGCCCCTGATCTTGAAGGAGCCGCTCACCTGGAGGCATTCCAGTTTCAAATAGACATCATTTTGAAGGTTTGCGCCCGTGGCATGGTCGAGCTTGACGACCGGGGTGCGCCGTATGAAGGGGGCAATGCGCCGGGCAGCCGCCATGATGTCCTCATGGCTCATCGGTCAGTGCCTCCGGATATTCGTTGGCAAGCACGAAGCAGCAATTCCCCGGACGCACGCGGCCGGGCTGACGCTTGGCGAAAACGATGCCGTCGATGGGGTGAAGGAGATCGATGGGCGCGCGTGACGGCGTGTGGAGGAAGTGAATGCGTCCGGCAAGGTCGCCTTTGCTGACGGCACTGCCGAGCGGGCTCAAGGGTTCGAAGACACCGTCCTCCTCGGAAAGCAGATAGCCTTCGCTTCCGGGAACCTTGAGCACGCGCGCGTTGGCGCCAGGGGCGATGTCAGGCGCGCCCTTCAGAACGCCTGCATGTTTCAGCACATTGCGGATGCCCCTACGGCAGATGGCCAGCGCATCCGGACTGACAAGGCCGCCGCCGGCCATCTCACTGCCGATGACGATCAGCCCCTGGTGGTTGGCGGACGCGGTCGAGGTCCGGGTTTCACCGAGATTGTCGACCATGACAACGGTCGGCGCCCCGAAGGCGAGCGTCGCCCTGATGTTCTTGCGATGCCCCTGCGCGGTCGGGGAGGGCTCGATGATCGCGCTCGGCAGGATCATCAGGGACGAACCGCCGGAATGGAGATCCAGGAAGTAGTCGGCCATCGGAAACAGGACGTCATGCACGTAAGCCGCGATCTGGCTTGTCAGCGTGCCGTTGAAATCGCCCGGGAAACTGCGGTTGAAATTCAACCCGTCGACCGGGGAGGTGCGGGTGCCGGCCTCGACGGCCCGGATGTTGATGGCCGGAATCGCAATGATGCGTCCGGCAATATCCCGTGGATCGATCTCGCGCAGAAGCTCGCCGAGCGCGATCGGCCCCTCATATTCGTCGCCGTGGTTGCCACCCTCGATCAGGACCGTCGGACCGTCACCGTTCTTGATGACGGCGAGCGGAACGCGGACCGTGCCCCAGGCATCGTCGTGCGGCGATTGAGGCACATGGAAGAAACCGATCTGCTTGCCCTCGCGATCGAAGTCGACCGACGTGTAAACACTGTTGTTCCGGGGAGTGATGGTCGCGCGCACAGTGTTTGCAGGTCTCGGTACGGTCATCGGGTCGGCCTCGAAATTCATTGTCCCCGTCATCATGTCAGTTTTATATATGGTGTCAAGTTTGGATATAAAACCAATGGCAATTCCGATTTCTTGTCTCTATCGTGCGGGACCACCGGGGATTCTTCGAATGGCAGATGATGCAAAAGAGAGTGGCAAACCGACCTATTCGGCCCCGGCACTGACCAAGGGTCTGGATGTCCTGGAACTGCTGGCGGAGGCGCGGGCGCCCTTGACGATGAAGGAGATCGCGGAAGGCCTCGGCCGTTCGAAGAATGAGATTTTCCGGATGCTGATCGCGCTGCAGGAGCGTCAATATATCGAGCGCAACGCCGAGACCGACGCCTATTCGTTGACCGACAAGCTTTTCAAGCTGGGGCTGCACACGCCGAGCGCTCAGGATCTCATGTCCGCCGCCATGCCCGAGCTGACGCAGATTGCCGGGGACTCAAATCAGTCGCCGCACCTGGTCGTCTTCAATCATGGCTTGACCGTCGTGACCGCGGCCGCTCCCGGCGGCGAGGACATGGCGTTCACGCTGCGCCTCGGCTACGGCCGCCTGGCCACCGACGCGACCTCCGGCCATGTGATACTTGCCTTCCAGTCACCAAAGGTCGCAGCGCGGATGATCGATGAATGTGCGGCGCATTCACCGGCGCCGCTGGATCGTGACGCGCTGGAAAAGCAGCTTCGTACCATCCGCGCGGACGGCTACTGGATGCGCGAAAGCCGCGACTTCGTCGGCATCACCGATATCTGCTGTCCGGTCATCGGACCGGACGGCAGCGCCGTCGCCTCCATTATCGTCGCCTATATCAATCGCCATACGCGTGAAAGCCGCCATGCCTTTACTCTGGAGGTCCTGCGGGCTGCCTGCGATCGCATCTCCATGAAGCTGTCACCGAGGGTTCGCTAAGGGATCGTGATGCGCTGAGGGCGCGGCGAAGCACCGTCCGCTGGCCGTTTGCACCGGATTGATAATACCAGTATAGGTCCAGTCAGGAATGTTTTGATCCTGGGTGCTTCTCGCGCGGGAGGAAGGGCAATGACAACCGTGAACCTGATCGGGCTTGTCAGCCGGGAAATGGAAGCGACAGCGTCCGATGTGCCGCTTTACAGACGGTTGAAATCGGCGATCGAGGCAGCGATCCGTTCCAATGCTTTGAAAGCCGGCGCGGTTCTGCCGGGCGAGCGGGTTCTGGCGGAAGCCCTGTCGATCTCGCGTGTCACCGTGAGAAAAGCTCTGGCGTTGCTCGAAGAGGAAGGGCAGCTCAATCGCCGGCATGGTTCCAAAACCGAGATCGGGTCGCGGGTCGAAAAATCGCTTTCGACGCTGACGAGCTTTTCGGAGGACATTCTGGCGCGCGGCCTGAAGCCTGGATGTCTATGGCTTTCCAAGCAGATAAGCCGTCCATCCCCGGCCGAAATGATGGCCCTGGGTATTGCGGGCAATACCAATGTGGTTCGCATGCGTCGTGTGAGGACGGCCGATGGCGCGCCGATCGCCGTCGAGGTCTCGGCCGTGCCGGTTCGCTTCCTTCCTTCGCCCGAGATGGTTCAGGATTCCCTTTATGAAGCGCTTGATGCACGCGGCTTCATGCCTCAGAGGGCAATCCAGCGCATGCGCTCGCGCGGCGCGTCGCTGGAGGATGCAAAGCACCTTCATTGTGACGCGGGCGCACCGCTGCTGATGACCGAGCGCCGCTGCTTTCTCGCCGACGGACAGATCGTGGAATACTGCGAGACACGCTACAAAGGCGACGTCTACGATTTCGTCTTCGAGCTGCAAAGATAATACCAGTTATGAACTGGTTGTAATCTGGTATTTTCCATTTATCGTGATGGCGACAAGGGAGTGCCGACGTGCAGCGGGAAGACATCGCCAACAGTCTCATCGTGTCCTGCCAGCCGGTTCCCGGCGGCCCGATGGACAGTGCGCAGTTCGTGACGGGCTTTGCCAGGGCCGCTGTTGAAGCCGGAGCCAAGGCCCTGCGCATCGAATCCGTGCCCTATGTCGCGGCCGCCCGCCTGGCCGTCCGCGTGCCGATCATCGGTATCGTCAAGCGCGATCTCACCGACAGTCCCGTGCGCATCACACCCTATCTGGCCGATGTCGAGGCCCTGGCCGAGGCGGGCGCCGATATCATCGCTTTCGATGCGACGGAGCGTGTCCGTCCCGTTCCTGTCGAAGCGCTTGTGAAAGCCGTCAAGGCCAGGAACAAGCTGACCATGGCCGATTGCTCTTGCCTTGACGATGCGCGCCGGGCCCTTGCCGCGGGTGTCGATTTCGTCGGCACGACGCTTTCCGGCTATGTCGGCGGGCCGGAGCCGCAGGATCCGGATATCGCCCTCATCGCTGAAATGCGAACCCTGACCCCCTACGTCATTGCCGAAGGGCGTATCCGGTCGCCTGAGCAGGCGGCTGCCGCCGCGCGCGCCGGCGCCTGTGCCGTGGTTGTCGGCTCGGCGATCACCCGTACCGAGCACGTCACCTCATGGTTCCACCAGGCGCTTTCCGACGCCTATGCGGCGAGGGGCGCGCAAACCGCCCTTGGCACAAGTGTCCTGGGCCCAACCGTCCTGGGCCCATCCGTCCTGGGCATCGACATCGGGGGAACCAAGACCATGGCCGCGCTGGTCAACGATGGCACGGTGATCGAGGACAAGATCGTGCGGACCGCGCGAGAGGCTGGACCCGACGCCTGGCTGGCATCCCTCGCGCAAAGCACGTCAGCCTGGTCGAGCCGCTTCAGCCGCATCGGCATTGCGGTGACCGGACTGGTGCAGGATGGACGCTGGTCGGCATTGAATCCGGCAACCCTTGGCATTCCCGACGGCTACCCGCTGGTCGAAAGGGCATCCGCTGTTTTCGGCAAGCCGGTCTGTGCGTTCAACGATGCCCAGGCGGCTGCCTGGGGCGAATACAAATTCGGCGCCGGGCAAGGTCGCGACATCGTCTTTCTGACCATCTCGACCGGAATTGGCGGCGGCATCGTTTGCAACGACCGATTGCTGTCCGGTCTAGCCGGTCACTTCGGTCTGATCCGTGGTCTGTCTGAAGACCGGGCTCCGCTCGAAGACAGCACCTCCGGCCGCTGGATCGCTTCGGAGGCCCTCAAGGCCGGTTCCAAGGCGGACGCCGCCGATGTGTTCGGACACGCGCTGAAGGGCGAGGACTGGGCCGGCGCCATCGTCTCGCGGAGCGCCTCGCGGGTCGCGGCGCTATGCTGGGACATTCAGATGATGTTCGATCCGAAATTGATCGTCATCGGCGGCAGCATCGGTCTTGCAGAAGGCTATCTCGACCGGGTGCGCGCACATCTGAGCGAGGTCCCGCCGCGCCTTTCCCCCCATCTCGTGGCGGCGAAGCTCGGAGGCCACGCCGGCGTCATCGGTGTTGCCGATCTTGCCGAATGGGCAAGGTAACGGCGCCCCGGTCGTGTCATGCAAAAATCATCAAAAAAGAAGGGAACGATCATGAAATTGAGCAGGACATCTTTTGCGCTTATGGCCACCCTCCTTGCGGGGACGGCTTTGCCGACCTTTGCCAACGCAACCGTGACCGTGCTCGGCTGGCCTGGCGGCTCCGAGGAAACCGCACTGCGGGCAACCGTGGAAACCTACAACAAGCAGGCCAGCGATGCCGACAAGGTGGAGTTGCTGTTCTTCAACCGGGAAGGCTTTTACGACAAGCTGCAGGCTGACATGGCGGCCGGATCCAGTGCCTTCGACGTGAACCTCGTCGCCACCTACTCGCTCGGTCGCTACGCGCCCTATATGGAGCCGGTCGATCTTGGCACGGACGCGATCAAGGTTTTCGGCGAATCCGTTCTCAAGACGATGCAGTTCGACGGCAAGCAATACGGCGTGCCGACAGACCTTTCGTTGCACTTCATGTACTACCGCAAGGATCTCATCGACGCCTTGATCGGGGATGACGCCGCCAAGAAGACCTATGGTGAAATCGCCCAGAAATATCTCGGCAAGCCGCTGCAGCCGAAAGACCCGGACAGCTGGACCTGGGACGACTGGGCGGCCACCGCCCTCTATTTCGCCAAGCAGGTGAACCCCGACAGCCCGGTGCGTTATGGCACGGTCCTGCAGATGAAGAACCTGCTGTTCAACATGATGGTCTTCCAGTCCCTGCCGCGCTCCTACGGCGGCGACTGGATGGACAAGAACGGCAATGTCACGGTGGATTCCGATGCCTACAAGACCGCCCTCGAGCTCTACAAGAAACTCTATGATGCCGGTTCTTCACCCAAGGATTCGCTGAGCTACGAATATGCGGAAACCAACGCGGCCTTCGCATCCGGCCAGGCCGCGACGGCGCTGCAGTGGAATGCCGCGGCGGCGGATCTGACCAGCACCGAAAAATCCCCGGCCGTCGCCGAGGTGACCGGGATCGTCGCGCCACCGGCAGGTTCCGACGGACGCGCTGATCATATCCACGGCCTTGGTTTGGGCCTTAACAAGAACGCCAAGAACAAGGAAGGCGCCGTCAAGTTCCTGAAGTGGCTCGCCACCGAGGATGCGGCCTTGCTCTATGCGCGCAACGGCGGTTCGCCGGCATTGTCTCCCGATGTCGTGGCCAAGGTTGCGAAGGAACGTCCCGACCTCGTCAAGCTCGGCGAATTCGCCAGCAAGTACGGCTATGTCATGACCGGAGCGACGTCCGCGAGTGCGCTCCCGGTCTATGAGCTGCAGGCAAAGGAGTTCACCGGCTACTGGTCCGGCCAGCAGAGCCTCGAGGATGCGCTCGCCCACACCAAGGCGGGCATGCAGGACCTTCTGAAGAAATAAATTATTGGCCGGATGCCGGGCCGAGGCCCGGTGTCCGGCGCGTTTGGCGGATCGACATGGCCCTTGTGACACGTGCCGAAGGCAGGATGTATCTGACGCCGCTGGTCGGCTTCCTGCTTCTGTTCCTCGGCTTTCCGGCGATCGTCAATCTGATCTATTCCGTTTCGACCGTCACATTCGAGACCTTGCGCAGTCCGGTGTTGAGCGGTTTCGGTAACTATGTCGCGGTGTTGAACGACCGCGAATTCTGGAGCTCGGCCTGGTTCTCGCTGCGCTTCGGTATTCTTACCGCATCGGCGGAATGTCTGATCGGCCTTTTCCTTGCTATCTTCCTGGCGCCGCTTCTGTGCAAGCGTCCAGTCCTGATGGCGCCGTTGATGCTGCCGCTGATGGTCGCACCGGCCATGGTCGGTCTCATGTACCGGCTGGTGCTGCATGAATTCGCGGGCCCCGTCCCCTACTATCTCTTCGAATGGTTTGGCGACAGCCCGGCCTTCCTCGACATCGACAATGCCTTCCGCACCCTTGTCGTCGTGGAGACGCTGCAATGGACGCCTTTCGCCTTCCTGCTCTTCTACATGGCCTATTCGGCCATACCGCTCGACGTGCGCGAAGCCTCCTCGCTCGATGGCGCATCACCGTTTGAGATCGTTCGGTGGATCGACCTGCCGCTGATGAAGCCGACGCTGGTCATCGCGTTTTTCATCCGTTTCATCGACGGTTTCCGGGTGTTCGACAATGTCTATGCGCTGACCGGCAGTGGCGCTGGCGGGTCAACGACGTCCTTGTCGATCTACATCTATCAGGCCTTCTTCAAGGAAGGGGCTATCGGCAAGGCGGTCGCCGCTTCGGTTATCCTGTTCCTGGCGTCGTTCATCGTTCTCCACGGCCTTAACCGGCTTGCCGGCCGCAGGAAGCGTTGACGATGGTCAGGGCACTGCGCTGGATCGTTTTTGCCATCGCCGTGCTGGCGATGAATTTCCCCATTATCGTGACGCTGATCACATCGCTCAAAAGCCAGCGCGAGCTTTCGACGAACCCCGGTTTGTGGATCAGCCAGCCGACGCTCGACAACTATCTGGAGGTTCTGACGCAGACCAGCCGCTTCAACATCTATGCCTACCTGCTGAACAGCACCGTGGCGGCGCTGATCGGAACCGGCCTTGCGATCGTGCTCGCGTTCCCGGCTGCCTATGCAATCGCGCGTAGCGACGCGGGAAAGCGCTTGGTCCTGCCGATCGTCATCAATCTTCGCGCCGTACCGCTGATCATCTTCGCGATCCCGCTTTACATGATGTACCAGTGGCTGGGCCTGCTCGATACGCAGATCGGGCTCGGGCTCATCCTGACCATCGTCAACGCGCCTCTTGCGCTCGTCATCCTGGTGAACGCGATTTCAGATGTACCGGTCGAACTCGACGAGGCGGCGAAAGTCGATGGCGCAAGTTCCTTGCAGGTGATGATGATGATCGTCCGGCCCGTCATCCGACCGGCGCTCGTCACAACCTTCATTTTCGGCTTCATCACTGCCTGGAACGAGTTCCTCTTCGGTCTCATGCTGACAACCAGCCGTGCCGTGCCGATGACGGTCGGCGCGTCCTTCTTCTTCGCCGCAAGCGGCGGCGGCGTAAAATGGGGAACCGCTTCCGCGGTCATGATGCTGGGTGCCTTGCCGCCGGCCTTGCTGGGTCTTGTGATGTATCGGCAGATATCAGGATCCATGACCGCTGGAGCGGTCAAAGGCTAAAGCAAGACGAGTTCGTCGTTCTGACTAGTTGAACAACCCTATCTGACAGGGCGAGCGCACTTGTCAGGCCAGGTGACTCGATTCCGAAAAGACTGATCAGCCGTCCGGACGGATCTGCCAGAATGTCGAAATCGCCGAACTGCAACCCGTTCGTTTTAGGCCGCAGCCCGCAATAGCTCGGCTCCAGTTCCCCGTCCCTCAGCCCCGGCCAATAGCGTCGGATGGCCGCGTAAAATGGTGTGGCCCGAGTTGGGTCGACCGCGTAGCCGACCTCATCGACGGGCTCGACGTCCGGCCCGAAACGAACCGATCCGGCCATATCCAGCGTCAGGTGAACTCCGAGGCCGCCTGGTTCCGGAACCGGATAAACAAGATGGTTGAAGGACGGGCGGCGTCCAAGCGCAAAGTAATTGCCTTTGACGTAGGTGACATCTGGGATTTTGCCGCCATGCCCGCCCGCAAGGCTCCGGGCAACGAGATGGGCTGACAATCCGGCCGCATTGATGACCAGATTTGCGGCGATCCTATAGCCTTCCATATCGCCGCCAAACTGGAGCTCGCAGCCCGTTTCGTCGACGCTGCCGCCGAGAACCGGCGCGCGAAACGCAAAGGTGGCACCGGCATTCTCGGCATCGCCCTGTAGCCCCAGCATCAGCGCGCGGCTGTCGACGATCCCCGTGCTTGGGGACAAAAGCGCGCCGGCAACGTCCAGTTCAGGCTCAAGGCGTTCCACATCCGCGCGGCTGAGCATCTCCAGGTCCGCAACACCATTGTCCGCAGCCTTGGTCCGGATCCCCTCCAGGATCGGCAATTCCGCGTCGCTGGCGGCGACGATCAGCTTGCCGATGCGTTTGTGCGGAATCCCGCGCGCTTCGCAATAGCGGTAAAGCGCGTTCTTTCCTTCGACGCATAGCTGCGCTTTCAGGCTGCCCTTCGGATAGTAGATGCCGGCATGGATGACCTCGCTGTTGCGGCTCGACGTGCCCAGCCCGGGGCTGTCCTCGGCCTCCACGACAAGAACTTCGCGTCCCTCGAGCGCCAGCCGCCGCGCAATCGCCAGGCCGACGACGCCGGTGCCGATGACGATACAATCGACTTTCTCGTCGGGGACCTCCATCGTCATTCGCCAGCCCCTGGGGCACAATGCAGGACGTGCAAGCAGGCCTCACCAGAATTCCGGCCCGCCGAAAGCACCACAAGCATGACATGTCACTCCATCGGCCGTTTCTGTCCGAGCGTGCAACGAAATAAAGCACCGCGATTGCGGCAAATACCATAATGTTGGTGATCGACGAAGCGCATAGAGCTCCGGCTTGACGCCATAGCGCAGTGCGCTCCAGGCGACCGATGGCATGGTAGGCGTGGCGCCGGGTAGAACGAGATATTCGGGCCATTGAGCGACAGCACGAAGGCTACGATCAGGCTGCCAAATAAGCCCGACCATGCAGGAATGCGTCATCGCCATCGATTATCGAGGCACGCCGGACAAGCTGGTCGCGGATTTCATTTCGGTGGTAAACCGCGTCTCCCAAGGCCACGATAGCCAAGTTGCGATGTAGTGGCGCGCCATGTTTGTCGTGTCCATGTCTTCGGAATACGCATGCGGTTCGGCTTCGATCCGGCTCGGCCCGGCGGCGCGCATGCAGGGTCAGTATGACCGCAGCCTCGCCGCTCCAGGAACGCATTCGCAATCAGCTTCGGGCTCAGTTCTTCGAGCGAATTCAAGTCGGTGAGCGGATCAACGAGGCGGAGATCGCGGCGACCCTTGGCGTCTCGCGTACACCTGTGCGTCACGCTCTGGTGCAATTGCAGGGTGAAGGGGTCGTAACTTACGAGCCCAACCGCGGCTTGATTGCTCGAAGCGATCCAGCCGGGCGCTCGCCGAGATCAGGTGGGGTCGCTTTCTCTCGACGAGAAAGTGATGCGCGACATGGCACTCGGTGTCCTGGATGGATCATCAGCGAGCGGGCACTGCTGGCGCGCTACAATGCGACGCCGGGCGCGCTGACCTCGACGTTGCGCCGGCTGATGCGCGACCAACTCGCCGAACCGTCTCCCGAAGGCCGACATCGAAAGGCTGCTGCGCGAGATCAACGGCGAGGCGGATGAGCGGGACGATCAAGCCGCTTGAATTCGACGGCGCGTGCCCGCCGCAGCCCAGCTGCAAAGGCGCCGGTTCAATGTTTGATTCACTGAACCGCTCCAACTCATTGTTTTTGCGCGGCTACTGAAGGAAGGCCGCTGCACGCCTTTCCTGGAGTTGCGCTACAGAAATTATCCCCGGCCCAGGATCATCTCCGCTGCCCGGTGCCCGATCATCATGCTGGGGGCATTGGTGTTGCCGCCGATCAGCTTCGGCATCACGGACGCATCCGCGACCCGCAAGCCACTGATGCCGCGCACCTTGAGCGTTGCCGGGTCGACGACGGCCATCGCATCGGTCCCCATCTTGCACGTCCCCACCGGATGATAGACGGTGAGCGCTTCGGCACGCAGATAGGCGAGGATCTCGTCATCGCTGCGAACATCCTTGCCCGGCAGCATCTCCGTCCCCCTGATCGGGTCGAACTCGGATGCGGCAAAGATTTGACGCGCGATCTTGATGCCTTCGACCAACACCCTGGCGTCCTCGTCGTTCGAGAAGAAGCGATGATCGATCAGCACATCCCGGTTCGACGCCTGGCCTGAGAGTTTGAGTTCGCCGACGCTTTTGGGCCTGAGCACGCAGGTGTGGATTGCGTAGCCATGGCCGTACTCCACCAGCCTGCCGCGATGGCTGCGATAGCCGGGCACGAAGTGGAACTGGATGTCGGGAATGCCGTTCGCATACTTCGTCCGGGCAAAGCCGCCGGCTTCGACGTAGTTGGTGGTGAGCATGCCCTTGCGGCCGGCAAAATACCGGAAGGGCGCAGCCAGCACGCGGGGCAGGTTGGGCAGCGACAGGCCGAGCGTCTTCGTGCTCGAGGAGCGGACCGTGATCATGCCGTCGATATGGTCCTGAAGGTTCTTGCCCACGCCCGGCAGATCGACAACCGGCTTTATACCGATCGCCTGCAGCTCGGCGGCTGCGCCGATGCCGGACGCCAGCAAGATCTTCGGTGAATTGATCGCCCCGGCCGAAAGCACGATTTCGCGGCGGGCCGACAGCGTCTTCTGCTCGCCCTTGTACCGCACCCGTACCCCTGTCGCGCGTTCCTCGGCTATATCGAGGTCGATCACTTCGCATTCGCTGAGGATTGTGAGATTCTTGCGATCGAGCACCGGGCGCATGAAGGCGGTGAAACTGCTGAAGCGCTGGCCGCGATCCTGGGTGACATTGTAGATGCCGAGGCCGAACTGGCTTTCGGCATTGAAGTCGCTGTTGGCCGGAAGACCGGCATTGTTGCCGGCCTTGACGAACATCGACGACAGCACATTCGGATCGCGCGGCTTGTCGACCAGCAGTTCCCCGCCTGTACCGTGGTAGTGCGGGTCCTGGCCAAGCAGGTTGCGCTCGAGCTTCTTGAAGACGGGAAGCACGTCGCTGAATGCCCAGCCTGCGCAGCCGAGTCGCGACCACTCGTCATAGTCCTGCGCGGCGCCCCTGATGTAGACCATCGAGTTGATGGAACTGGAGCCGCCCAGCGCCTTGCCGCGATTGACCGGAATCCTGCGGCCGTTGAGGTTGGGCTGAGGCACGCCGACATAGCAGTAGTCATAGTTCGGATTGCCGTAGAGCGAGAGGATGCCGGCAGGCACCTTGACCCGCAGCCCCATATCGCTGCCGCCGGCTTCGATCAGGCACACTTTGTGGGACGGGTTGGCGCTCAGGCGATTGGCAAGGACACAACCGGCCGAGCCTGCGCCGATGACGATGTAATCGTAGTCAAGATTTTCGGTCTGCATGGCCAGCCCCTTTGAGAATGGAGATGCCGGGGCGGCGCGCGCCCCGGCTGAGCGGCTCATTGCAGAAGCTGCGTCCAGACCTTGGTGACGAGTTCCTGCGCCGCCGGCGAGCAGGCCTGGCCCATCTTGACGGGAACGGTCGGGAACAGCTCCGGAGCGTTCTCCTTGTTGTAGAGCGCCTTGCTCTCGTCGATCTTCACCGGCGAAGAGTGGCCGTAATAATTGTACTGCGCCGTCGCGTTGTCGATCTGGGTCATGAAATCGATGAACTTCTTGGCGTTCTCGATATTGGCCGCGCCCTTCGGCACGACATAGGAATCCAGCCAGCCGACCAGACCTTCTTTCGGCATCGCGTATTCGACATTGGCCTTGTCGTTGCGGCGAAGCCTCATGGTGTTGCCGTCCCACCAGAAATGGGCGGCAACCTCGCCGCTGCCGATGCGGTTTTCGATGTTGTCGCTGGAATAGGCCGCCACGAATGGCTTCTGCGCCAGCAAGAGGTCGAGCACGCGCTTCATCTCCTGTGGGTCTTCGCTGCAATATTTGATGCCGAGATAGTTTTCCGCTGCCGGAATGACTTCGTCGGGCTGCGCCAGGCTGGCGATCTTGCCGCGCAGCTCCGCCGGTGGCTCGAAATAGGTCTTCCAGCTGTCGACCGGGCCTTTGTAGAGGTCGCGGTTGACGGTGTAGCCGGCATTGCCGAAGGCGAGCGGGATCGAATGATTGCCTGTCGCATCCCACCACGGTTTCTGCCAGTCCGGCAGGACTTGGCTGTAGGCCGCCATCGAGCTGGCGCCGAAATCCTCGAGCAGCCCGCTATCGATCATGATCTTCACGAAGTGCTGCGAAGGCGTGACGATGTCGTAGCCCGACGAGCCGGCCTGCAGCTTGGTGAGCAGGTCCTCGTTGGATGAGAAGGCGTCGACCGTGACCTTTATGCCGGTTTCCTTCTCGAATTTCGTGACCATCTCGGGCGAGATGGAATCCGCCCATGCGTAGATGGCCAGGCTGCCCTCGGCGAGAGCGGGCACGCTAAAGGCGAGGCTCATGGCACCGGCCATGGTGAGCGCTGCAATTTTAGTCGTCATGTCATTCCCCTGTTTGTTGTTCTCCCAGGGGCGACGATAACAAACCGTCGGGTTCGATAAATTCGATTTGCCCGACGCCTTGATTAGGAAAAACTACGCCGCTGCTACTGCCGTCGCTGAAGCAGGAAGGCCACGGTCGCCAGCACCACCGAAACAATCATGATCAAGGTCGAGATTGCGTTGAGCTGCGGCGACACGCCCTGCTTGATCAGTGAGAAAATGTAGACCGGCAGCGTGGTGGCGCCGCCGGAATTCAACAGGTTGCTGGTGATGAAATCATCCATCGAGATGACGAAGGCGAGCATGGCGCCGGCGAAAACACCCGGCAGGATGAGCGGCAGCGTGACGCGACGAAAGGCGACCCAACCGGTTGCATAGAGATCGCGGGCGGCTTCCTCCAGATCGAAGTCCATTCCCTGCAGGCGGGCGCGTATCGGCAGGAAGGCGAACGGGATGCAGAAGGTGGTGTGGGCGATCATCAGCTTCACCATTCCGTTGGCGAGCCCGATCTCGGAGAAGAGGATCAGGACGGCGACAGCAACGACGATTTCGGGCAGGAGCAGCGGCAGGTTCACCACCGCTTCGGAGATGCGGCGGAACCGGACATCGCGGCCGCGCACCAGCACCAATGCCGCCATCAACGCGACAAGGGTCGAGGCGACTGTGGCGACCGTGGCGACGAGCAGGGAGGTCTTCACCGCTGTCATCAGGTTGGCGTTGGACAAAGCGGTGGCGTACCAGTGCAATGAGAAGCCGCCCCAATTGGAGACGATCCGGTTCGCATTGAAAGAGTAGAACACCACGACGGCGATGGGCAAATAGAGATAGGCGAAGAAGATCGCGCTGAAGAGACCGAAGCCCGGATAGCGCCTGACATCATCGTCCGCGTTCATGCCGCACGCTCCAGGCCTTCGGTGCGCATCGAGCGCAGACCCTGGAAAATCAGGAAGACCATGACCGCGGCCATCAGCACGATGGCGATGGCGGCGCCGAGCGGCCAGTTGCGGGCGCCACCGAACTGTAGCTGGATGAGATTGCCCATCATCATGGTCTTGCCGCCGCCGAGCAGGGTCGGCTCCAGGACCGCGCCGAGGCTTGGAACGAACACCAGGATCGCGCCGGCGATCATGCCGGGCCGGGTGAGGGGCAGGATAACGCGGCGCAATGTGGTGACGCGGTTGCCATAGAGATCATGCGACGCCTCGATGAGCGCAGGGTCGAGTTTCTCGATCGAGGCGAAGATCGGCAGGATCATCAGCGGAATGTAGCTGTAGACGAGACCGAGCAGCATGGCGGTGTTGCCGAACAGCAGCGAGTCCATGTTGTCGACGAGGCCGAGACCGCGAAGGGTCTTTTCGACGACACCATCCTTGCCAAGGATGATGATCCAGGAATAGACGCGCACGATCATCGAAACCCAGAATGGCAGCGTGACGAGATAGATCAGCAGCACTTTGATCGCCGGCCGCTGCAGCGCTATGAAATAGGCGACCGGGAAGCTCAGGAGCAGGCAGATCGATGTTGTCACGGCCGACAGGACCAGCGTTCTGGCAACAACGATGAGATATTGCGGATTGAACTCCATCTCGCCGGTCCAGCCTTCGTTGAACAAAAGCTGCTTGTAGGGCGCTGTGGTGAACACATATTCGAACCCGCCGTAAGGTCCGCGCGTCGAGAACGACACCACGATGATGATGCCGATCGGGATGATCAGCGTCAGCAGCATGATGAGATGGGCCGGCAGCAGGCCGAGGACATTCCAGTCGGGACTTTTTGTGCGTGCCTTCATGCGCCGAGGATCCGCACGGATTCGGCGGCAAAGCCGACTTTTACCGATTGCCCGATTTCGAACATCTGGCCGCGGCTGACGCTGTTGCGCTTGGAGATGCGCAGCTTGGTGCCGCCCGCTTCAATCAGATAGTATGTGTAGCCGCCGAGATAGTTGGTGCTCATGATCGTGCCGTCGACAGCGATCGGGTTGTCCTGCGCGGGCAGGCTGATTTTTTCCGGACGTATCGAGATGAAGGCCTTCTGGCCGGCGACCGCTTTCTTGTGAGAGGCCGTCAAGGTCATGCCGAGCTGCGTTTTCACGGTTGCCTGCTCGCCGTCCACGGCAATCACGTCAGCATCGAGGAAGTTGGTCTCGCCGATGAAATCGGTGACGAAGCGGTTCGACGGCTCCTCGTAGATCGCCGCGGGTGTGCCAAGCTGCTGGATCTCGCCATCGCCGAGAACGCAGATGCGATCCGACATGTCGAGCGCTTCTTCCTGGTCGTGGGTGACGAAGACGAAGGTGATGCCGGTCTTGCGCTGCAGGATGCGCAGCTCGTCGCGCATGGCCTGGCGCAGCTTCAGGTCGAGTGCCGAGAGCGGTTCGTCGAGCAGCAGCACTTCCGGTTCCGGCGCCAGGGCGCGGGCGAGCGCGACGCGCTGGCGCTGGCCGCCCGACAATTGCTGCGGCTTGCGCCCGGCAAAGGCCTCCATATGGACGAGACGAAGCATATCGGCGACGCGCGCATCGCGGCGGCCCTTTGACCAGCCGAGGTTTTCGAGCCCGAAGCCGATGTTCTGTTCGACGCTCATATGCGGAAACAGGGCGTAGCTCTGGAAGACGGTGTTGACCCGCCGCTTATGCGGGGGGAGTCCCTGTATGTCCGAGCCGTGCAGGAAAATCTGCCCCGCCGTCGGCTGCTCGAAACCGGCGATCATGCGCAGCAGGGTGGTCTTGCCGCAGCCGCTCGGGCCGAGCAGCGTGAAGAACTCGTTGTCGTAGATGTCGAAGGAAACAGGCTTCAGCGCCTGATAGGTGCCGAACACCTTGGAGACGCCCTTGATCTCGACGGCCTTTCGAGGTGCGCCGTGGCCAGCCTCGTCATTCATGGTCAGGCGCTCCGGTCAGGACTTTTGCGAGCTCGGCGATGAAGGTGATCGACGCCGCGCCACCGAGAACGGGCGCGGCGTCGATCAGGTAAGTTACATCTTCTCCCATTTGCCGCTGCGGACGACGAACATGTCGATGTCGATGGCCATGTTGGTCTGTCCGTTGGCATCGAACGAGACGTCTCCCAGAATGCCGTCGTGGTGGATGTCACGAATGGCCTTGCTCAGCGCCTCCTTGTCGTCGAGGCCTTTTTCCTTGATGACCTGAAGCAGGATCTGCGTCGCCTCGTAGGCATATTTCGCATAGGAGCCGGCAGGATCGGGATAAGCCTTGGTTTCATAGGCCTTGTTGAACTCCTCGAGCTTGGGGTTCGACTGGACGGCCGGAGTTCCGGCGATGGTGCCCTCGGCGGCAGCTCCCGCGATCTCGATGAATTTCGGGTCGTAGATGCCTGAAATTCCGTACATCGGCAGATTGCCCATGCCGAGGTCGGCCATCTGGCTGCGCACCAGCGCTGCTTCGGTGACGACACCGCCGAAATAGACCGCGTCGGGCGACGCTGCCTTCGCGGTCGTCAGCATGGCGCGGAAATCGGTCGTGCCGACAGCTGCGGCATCCGAAGAAACGACCTCGCCGCCGGCCGCCTTGAAGAAATCGCCGAACCATTTGGTGTTGGCCGCACCGTAGTCGGTGGTGTCGGAGATGATGGCGATCTTCTTGATCTTGCCTTGCTTGGCGATGGCTTCGGCCAGCGGTTTGTTCTCGTTGACCAGCGTCGGCGTGACGCGGGTCACGTTCGGGAAGTTCTGTTCGGTAATCTTCGGGCTGACCGCGCCCCAGACGATGAACGGCATCTGCGAGCGGTTGAAGACCGGGATCGTCGCCAACGCGACCGAGCTGTTCCAATGCCCCGTTGCCGCGACCACCGCGGGATCGTTGACCAGCTTCTGCGCCGCCGAAACGCCGACGGCCGGATCGGAGGCGTCATCGAGCACGACGCCTTCCACCTGGTGCGGATAGCCGCTGGCATTGGCCTGCTCGATGGCGAGCAGGAAGCCGTTGCGGGCGCCGAGGCCCTGCTGGGCGTTGCCGCCGGAGAGCGGCCCGATGAAGCCGAGCTTGATCTGGTCGGCCTGCGCCTGGGCGGCGCCCAGGGCGATGGCAAACAGAGAGCCGGCCAGAATTGACGATACGCGGATAAGCGCACTGCGCCTGTTTTGCATGGTTCCACCTCAAACAGAATTATCTGCCGCCGTCGTAGCGACCCGGCCGATCGTGATCGTCGGCTGATCATCAGTGTACGGGCGCGTATTCAGTGACGAAATTCGGAAATTGTGACTCGTGAGTTCGGAGATTCGTTCTGTCCGCCCGGGATGGCGGTTGATACCTGTCGGCTTCAATCGAGAGACCGACCGCATGGCGGAACTGCTTGTCCAGCAACTGGTGAACTGGATAACCCTTGGCTGCATCTATGCCTTGCTGGCGATCGGATTCAGCCTGATCTTCGGTGTCTTGAACGTCATTCATTTCTCGCACGGCGATGTCGCGATGACGGCGCCGTTCATCACGCTGGCGCTTGCCCAGGCGTTGGCGACCGCTCTTGGCGCCTCGGGCCCCGCCTGGCTGGTGCTTGCGGTTCCGGTCGCCGTGCTCGCCGTCGGTTTGATCGGCGTCCTGCTGGACAAGGTGGTCATCAGGCGCTTCCGCGATGCGCCCGCCATGATGGCGCTGGTGGCGACCGTGGCGCTCGGCATCGTCATCCGCGAGCTGATCCGCCATCTCTATCCGCAGGGATCGAACCCGCATGCCTTCCCGCGCCTGGTGTCGGGCATGGCTTTCGAAATCTCCGGCGTTGCCATCAGCTGGTTCGCGCTGCTGGTGGTGGTGCTGACCGTCGCGCTGGTTGCCATGCTGTTTGTCTTCCTGCGCATGACCCCGCTCGGGCTGCGCATCCGGGCGGCCTCGGAGGACCGGGTCGTGGCGCGCATGATGGGCATCCGCGATGCACGCGTCTTCCGTGCGACGTTCTTCATTGCCTCGGCTATCGGCGCCATCGCTGGACTTCTGTTCGCAAGCTATGCCGGCGTGACACGGTTCGACTTCGGCGTCATGGCCGGCCTGCTCGGCTTTTCCGCCGCGGTCATCGGCGGCCTCGGCTCGATGCCGGGCGCCATACTGGGCGGACTGATCATTGCCGGCATCGAAGTGCTGGCGCAGACATTCGTGCCGGACGGCGCTTCCTACCGGCTGGTCTTCGTCTTCCTGCTGGTCATCGCCGTGCTCATCTTCCGCCCCGCCGGCCTGCTTGGGCGCACCGTCATGGAGAAAGTCTAGCATGCAGGGTCGTGCTTCACCCGACGTGCCGGGCATAGCCGCGGCCACGGTCTTCGCCATCGCCTCGCAAATCATCGGGGCAGCGTTCCTGTACCTCATCCTCAGAGTCGACGGCGGCTGGCAGGTGGTCGGCCTGCTGGCCTTGCTCGGCCTCGGTTTCTATCTGCTGGAGAGGCTGCCGTGGATCGCCGACTATGCGTTGGCGAGCTTTGCCCGGGTTCCGCTCGTGGCGATGATCACTGCGGCGGTCATCGTGCTGGCCTTTCCGTTCTTCGTCGGATCCAACACCTATATCCTCCATCTGCTGATCGTCGCCGAGCTTTATGCGGTGCTGGCGCTGGCGCTCAATTTCCAGCTCGGCAGCGCCAACATCCCGAACTTCGCCACCGGCGCTTCCTACGGCATCGGCGCCTACGTGTCGGCGCTGCTGGCGATCAATTTCGGCGTCAGCTTCTGGCTGACGCTGCCGGTCGCGGCGCTGGCGGCGACCCTGTTCGGTTTCATCATCGGCATCCCGTCGATGCGCACGCGCGACACTTATCTGGCGCTCGTCACCATCGCCTTCGGTGTCGTGGTCCAGCAATTGCTGAACAATTTCAGCTGGACCGGCGGACCCAACGGACTGGTCGGCATTCCGGCGCCCAGCCTGTTCGGCCATTCCTTTGCCGATCCGCTGGTGATCTTCGGCTGGAAGCTGCCGAGCCAGGCGAATTTCTATTATTTGTCGGCCGCACTGGTCGTCGTCGCCATCGTCACCGCGCATCGGCTGCACGGTTCGCGCATCGGTTTGGCCTGGAATGCGCTGCGCGCCGACGAGATCGCCGCCAAGGCGCAAGGCATCAATGTGGCGTGGTTCAAGGTTCTGGCCTTCGCCGTCGACGCCTTTCTCGCCGCCTTCGCCGGCACGATCTACGCCTTCTACGTCTCCTACATTTCTCCCGACAATTTCACCTTCCTGGTCTCCGTCACCATCATGACCATGGTCATCGTCGGCGGCATGGACAATATTTTCGGTGTCATCGTCGGTGCGTTCCTGCTGACCATCCTGCCGGAGAAATTGCGCGCGTTCGCCGACTACCGCCTGCTGTTCTTCGGCGTCGTCATCATCGGCTTCCTGATGATCCGGCCGCAAGGTCTGTTCCCGCAACGCATGCGGCGCTACGGAGGCGGACTGTGAGCGCGCTTCTCAAGGTCGAGAATTTGACGATGCGCTTCGGCGGCCTGGTCGCGCTCAACGATGTCAGCCTGTCGATCGACAAGGGCGCGGTGCTCGCCGTCATCGGCCCGAACGGCGCCGGCAAGTCGACGCTGTTCAATGTCGTGACCGGCGTCTACCGGCCAACCTCCGGTCGCGTGACCTTCGACGGCGCCGAGATCACCGGCCGCCCGTCCTACGAAGTTGTCGACCGCGGCATCGCCCGCACATTCCAGTCGTCGCGTCTGTTCTCCGACCTCAGTGTCCTCGACAACGTCATCATCGGCATGCACACCCGCACCAGGACCGGCGTGCTGACCGCGCTGTTTAGGCCTGGCGCATCGCGCCGCGAGATGGCGGCTTGCGTGGAAAAGGCCGAAACCCTGCTCAAGCTCGGCTCCGGCGACCTGTTCGAACAACGCTACCGGCCAGCGAGTACACTGGCCCAAGCCGACAGGCGGCGCCTGGAAATTGCCCGAGCGCTCGCATCGCAGCCCAAGCTCTTGCTGCTCGACGAACCTTCGGTCGGCATGGACGATACGGAAACCGACGCGCTGGTGGCCGACATCACGCGGCTGCGCGTACAAAACCCTGCTCTGTCGGTGGTCCTGATCGAGCACGACATGCGGGTGGTCGAAGCGTTCCCGCAGCATGTCACCTGCATCGACTATGGCAGCAAGATCGCCGAGGGCGACTTCGCGGCGGTGCGAGCCGACCCGCGCGTCCAGGAAGCCTATCTCGGGAAGGCGGTCGCCCATGCTTGAACTCAGGGATGTCGATACTTCCTATGGCGCGGTGCCGATGCTGCGCGGCGTGGCGATGAGCGTGCGCCCCGGCGAACTGGTCTGCCTGCTGGGGCCGAACGGCGCCGGCAAGACGACAACCTTCATGACAGTCTGCGGCGTCGTGCGGGCGCAGCGCGGCAAGGTCGAGGTGATGGGCAGGGACATGGCGACGCTCGGCACGGAAAACCTGGCGTCGCTCGGCGTCGGGCTCGTTCCCGAAGGGCGCCGGCTGTTCCCCGGCCTGACCGTGGTGGAGAATTTGCGCCTGGGCTATGACGCGGTGTCGGGCAGGGGACCCAATTTCGGGGTGCAACTGGACAAGATGTGCAAGCTGTTTCCGCGCATCCAGGAGCGCCTGCGCCAGGTCGCCGGGACTTTGTCGGGCGGCGAACAGGCGATGGTGGCGCTGGCGCGCGCGCTGATCGGCGAACCCAGACTGGTGATCATGGACGAGCCGTCGCTCGGTCTCTCGCCAAAACTCATCGGCGAGTATTTCGAGATCACAAGGGAGATCCATCGCCAAGGCACGACCATCCTGTTGATCGAACAGAATGCCGAAATGGGGCTGGGCATCGCCGATCGCGGCTATGTGCTGGTCAAGGGTAAGGTCGCCCAGGAGGGGCCGGCAAAGGAGTTGCTCTCGTCCAAGGCGGCCAGAAGCCTTTATCTCTGAGCCGTCCGTTTCTTCTGACTCAACAGTGATGATCCACGCCCCGCGCTCCACATCTTCGGCCATGCTTCCCGGCATTTAGGGACAAGCTAACCACTGCCACATGAAATCATAATTTTCGCTGCCCGGTGCCTCCAGTAAACCAAACGATCAGATCTCCGCCACATCCGCAGACACTCCCGGGGAGAGCCAGAAAGGGCCGCTGAAATGCCAGTCGAAACGGTAGACACGCTTGTTGTTGGCGGCGGCCAGGCGGGGCTGGCCATGAGCGAGCATCTGAGCAAGTGCGGGGTGCCGCATCTCGTGCTCGAGCGGAGCCGCATCGCCGAACGCTGGCGTACCGAAAGATGGGACTCGCTGGTTGCCAATGGTCCCGCCTGGCATGATCGTTTTCCCGGCATGGAATTTCCGGAGGCCGGTCCCGACGCCTTTGTCGGCAAGGAGAAGGTCGCCGACTATTTTGTCGCTTACGCCGGCATGATCGCTGCCCCCATCCGCTGCGGCGTGGAGGTCAGGAGCGTGGAAAGGCTTGTCGGCCGTCCCGGCTTCCGGGTCGAAACCTCGGATGGCGTGATCGAGGCCAGGAGCGTGGTTGCCGCCACCGGGGCTTTCCAGCATCCGGTCATTCCGGCGGTTGTCCCCGGGGATGCCGGAGCGATGCAGATCCATTCCAGCGCCTATCGCAATCCGGGCCAGTTGCCCGAAGGTGCGGTGCTGGTGGTCGGCTCGGGATCTTCGGGAGTGCAGATTGCCGACGAACTCCAGCGCGCGGGACGGCGCGTCTACCTCTCGGTCGGGCCGCATGATCGGCCGCCGCGGGCCTATCGCGAGCGTGACTTCTGCTGGTGGCTGGGGGTTTTGGGCAAATGGGACGCCCAAGCGCCGGCGCCTGGCACCGAACACGTCACCATCGCGGTGAGCGGCGCGCGGGGCGGCCAGACGATCGACTTCCGGCGTCTTGCCGCGCAAGGGATGACGCTGGTTGGCCGGACGGAATCCTACAAGGAAGGGGTCATGACCTTCGCTCCGGATCTGGCTAAAAATATCGCGCGCGGCGATGCGAACTACATGTCGGTGCTGGACGAGGCCGACGCCTATGTCGCTCGCAACGGCCTCGACCTTCCCGAGGAGCCCGCGGCCCGCGAGATCGGACCGGACCCGCAATGCATGACTGATCCCATTCTCGAGCTGAACCTGGCGGAAGCCGGGATAGGTTCGATCATCTGGGCAACGGGATTCACCGTCGATTACAACTGGCTGAAGGTCGATGTGTTTGACGAAAAGGGCAAGCCGAAGCACCAGCGCGGCGTGTCGACCGAGCCGGGAATCTATTTCCTGGGACTGCCGTGGCAATCGCGGCGGGGGTCGAGCTTCATCTGGGGCGTCTGGCACGACGCCCAGCATGTGGCGGACCATATCTCCACGCAGCGCAAGTACCTGGCCTACCATGCGTCCGCAAAGCGCGAGACCAAAGTGGCATAGAAACGGACGTCCCGACCTCGAGCCGACTGACGGAGACCAAGATGGCCCATACAAGAATTCGCAAGTTCAACACCAAGGACACCTATCCCGAGCAGAAGCTCGACAATGATCTGTGCCAGGCGGTCGTTACGCGGGGCGGCAGGACCGTCTATCTGCGCGGCCAATGCCCGCAGGACCTCGACACGGCCAAGAATATCGAAAGCCATGATCCGGTCGAACAGACGCACAAGGTCATGCAGAACATCCGCCAGCTGATCGAGGAGTGCGGCGGCACCATCGAGCATTTGGTCAAGGTGGTGGTCTACATTACCGATGTCCGCCATCGCGAGGCGGTCTACCGCACCATGGGCGAGTATATCAAAGGCGTGCATCCCGTCTCGACCGGCCTAGTCGTGCAGGCCCTGGCGCGGCCGGACTGGCTGGTCGAGATCGACGGCACCGCAGTTATCCCGGATTAAAGTCATGACATTCTCCATCGTCGCGCGGTGCAGCCGCACCGGCATGTTCGGGGTCGCGGTGTCCTCCTCGTCGCCTGCTGTGGCGGCGCGCTGCGCCTATGCGCAGGCGGGCGCCGGCGCCGTTGCCAGTCAGAACGTCACCGATCCTGCGCTGGGACTGCGCGGTCTCGAATTGCTGGCGCGCGGCGCGTCGGCGGCAGAGGCGATTGTCATATTGAAGCGCACCGGTGCCTATCCCGAATACCGGCAGGTGCTGGCTGTCGATGCCGCCGGGACGACCGCTATCCACTCAGGGCCCAAGGCGCTTGGCATCTGGGCGGAGGCGCGTGCGGACAATGTCGCCTGCGGCGGCAACATGCTGGCCCATGACGGCGTTCCGCAAGCCATGGTCGAGGCGTTCCTGGCGTCGGAAGGGCATCTCGGCGACCGCCTCATCGCGACCATGCGCGCCGCGCTGAAAGCGGGCGGCGAGGCGGGTCCTGTCCATTCCGCCGGTATGAAGCTGGTGCGCGAGGTGGCGTGGCCGGTCGCCGATTTGCGCTGCGACTGGACCGACGATTGCCCGATCGAGCAACTGGCGACGCTGTGGGAACTCTACAAACCGCAGCTCGATGCCTATGTGACCCGCGCGATAAACCCATCCGATGCGCCGAGCTACGGCGTGCCGGGCGACGAATAGTCAAGACAGGGGTCACCTGCGATGAGCGAACTCAGTCACAAGGACTGGATCGGCAAGGCGTCCGCGATCCGTTTTCGCGACAAGGCGTTCATCGACGGCAAGACGGTCGCAGCGCGTTCGGGCCGGACCTTCGCCAGCGTCAATCCGGCTACCGGCGAGGTGCTGGCCGAAGTGGCGTCCTGCGGCGAGGAAGATATCGATCTGGCGGTTGCCGCAGCGCGGCGCAGCTTCAATGCGGGTGTCTGGTCGCGCACCAGTCCGGCGCACCGCAAGGAGGTCTTGCTGCGGCTGGCGCAGCTGCTGCGCGAAAACCTGCATGAACTGGCCCTGCTTGAATCGCTCGACATGGGAAAACTGGTCAGGGATGCGGCCGCGGTCGACGTTCCCGGCTCGGCAGCGATCTTCCAATGGTATGGCGAGGCCATCGACAAGATCTATGGCGAAGTGGCGCCGACCGGCGAAGGCGATCTGGTGCTGGTGCGGCGCGAGCCGCTTGGCGTGGTCGGCGCGGTGGTGCCGTGGAATTTCCCGCTCGACATGGCGACCTGGAAATGCGCACCGGCGCTGGCGGCAGGCAATTCGGTGGTGCTGAAACCCGCCGAGCAGTCGCCCTTGTCGGCCCTGCTTCTGGCGGAACTGGCAATGGAAGCGGGCCTGCCCGCAGGCGTGCTCAATGTCGTGCCCGGCCTTGGCGAAACCGCCGGCCAGGCGCTTGGCCGTCATATGGATGTGGATTGCCTCGCCTTCACCGGTTCGACCGCCGTGGGCAAGATGTTCCTGCAGTATTCCGGCCAGTCGAACATGAAGCAGGTCTGGCTGGAGACCGGCGGCAAGAGCCCGAACCTCATCTTTGCCGATTGCGGCGATCTCGACGCGGCAGCCGACATGGCGGCCTTCGGCATCTTCTTCAACCAGGGCGAGGTCTGTTCCGCCAATTCACGCCTGCTCGTCCAGCGCGGCATCAAGGATGCCCTGGTGGAGAAACTGGTGCAACGTGCGGCGGCCACGCAGCCCGGCGATCCGCTCGATCCAGCTTCGAAAATGGGCGCGATGGTCGATGCCCGCCACGCGGCCAATGTCATGCGCTTCGTTGAAGCCGGCAAGAAAACCGCGCGCCTGGTCGCGGGCGGCGACCTGGTCACGGTCAACGGGCGCGGCAGCTTTGTCCAGCCGACCATCTTCGACAATGTCGCGCCCGCCGATCCGATTGCCCGCGACGAGATCTTCGGGCCGGTGCTTTCGGTCATCGCCTTCGACGACGAGGCCGACGCGATCCGTATCGCCAATGACAGCCCATACGGGCTGGCCGCATCGCTGTGGACCGACAGCCTGTCGCGCGCGCATCGTATCGCCGGCCGGCTGCATGCCGGCACGGTTTCCGTCAACACGGTCGACGCGCTGAGCCCGATGACGCCGTTCGGCGGTTTCAAGCAATCCGGCTTCGGCCGCGACCTGTCGCTGCATGCGCTCGACAAATACACCGCGCTCAAAACGACATGGATCAAGTACTGTTGGGCGCCTAAAGCGCATCGCGATTGAACGGATTCAAGCGATGCGCTTTTGGCCTTTGCTCTATGCATGTCATTTGCGCAAAACCGGGCCCACTTTTGCGCGACATGCATTAGGCTTGATCGAAGCCCTCAAACCAGCAACATAGCCAGCCATGCCGCTACGCTTCACGCTCAGACAGCTGGAATATTTCGTCGCCGTGGGCGAAGCCGGCTCCATCGCTAAGGCGGCCGAACAGGTCAATGTGTCGCCGCCGTCGATTTCGGCCTCCATCGCACAACTGGAAACCGAGTTCGGCGTGCAGCTTTTTGTCCGCAAGCATTCGCACGGCCTGTCGCTGACAGCCGGCGGCCGCATCTTCCTCAAGGAAGCCGCAAGGCTGCTCAACGATGCCGACGCCTTGCATGACGTCGCCGGCGATTTTGCCGAAAAGGTGCGCGGCCCGCTGGCGGTGGGATGTCTGCTGACGTTCGCGCAGATCGTGCTGCCGGCGCTGCGCATGCGGTTCGAGCGTGCCTATCCCGATGTGCGGGTGCGCCAGTTCGAGCGCAATCAGGGGCAATTGCTCGAGATGCTGCAGCGCGGTGAAATCGACCTTGCCTTGACCTACGATCTCGAACTGTCGCAGGACATGACCTTCGAGCCGCTGATGCTGGTGCCGGCGTACGTCATGCTGCCGGCGGGGCATCGCTTTGCGGCAAAGGCGTCGATCACGACGGAGGAGCTGGCCGACGAGCCGATGGTTCTGCTCGACCTGCCGTTCAGCCGCGAATATTTTCTGTCGGCATTCCACCAGCGGGGAATCCGCCCCAACATTGCCGAGCGTACCGGCGACATCGCCGTCATGCGTTCCATGGTGGCCAACGGCTTCGGCTACGGCATCGCCAATATGCGGCCGCTCAACACGCTGGCGCCGGACGGCAAGCCGCTGGTCTTCGTGCCGCTGGACGGCGATCTGCGGCCGCTGACCATGGGCGTCGCCTTGCCCAGTTCCGAACACCGCACGCAAACCGTCCAGGCGTTCATCGACCACTGCCGGCATTTCGTCGTCGAGCAAGGCGTGTTCGGCGCCGAGCGGGCTGTCGGCCAGGCAGCACTTCCACAGAAGTAGCCCCGGTTAAGCCAACTGCTGGTCGGCAAGCCGCTGCAGCAATTTTTCCAGCATGCCATCGCAACGGCGCATCTGCTCGACGCTGACGAACTCATCCGGCTTGTGTCCCTGCGCCATCGATCCCGGTCCGCACGCGACCGTCGGCGTGCCGAGATCGCGGCTGAACAGGCCGCCCTCCGTGCCGTAGGCAACCTTGATGGTGTTGTTGGCGCCGGTCAGCGATTTGATGAAAGCGACGGCTTGCGAACTGGCCGGCGTGTCCAGGCCGGGATAGGTGTTGGTGATGTCGATGTCGATTGCCGCCTCAGGCGCGATGGTCGAGGCTTCGGAAGCAATATGAGCAGCCTCCTTGCGCAGGCGGTCGAGAATCTCATGCGGATCGTCGGCCGCGACATTGCGGATCTCGAAGTCGACCTGGCAGAGGTTCGGAACGATGTTCAGCGCCACGCCGGCGTTGATCTTGCCGACATGGACGGTCGTGTAGGCAATGTCGTAGTCGCCGTCGCGGGCGCCATCGCGCACCAGCCGGTCCTGCTCGCGGCGCAAGGCGGCGACGAAGTCGCAGCCGAGATGGATAGCATTGAGCGCCAACGGAGCCAGCGCCGAATGGCCCTCGCGTCCCTTGCAAAGCGCGCGTGCGGCAAGCTTGCCCTTGTGGCCCGTCGCCACCTGCATGTCGGTGGGCTCGCCGACGATGCACAGCAAGGGCCGCTGCGGGGCTGCTTGCAGCATGTCGATCAGGCTGCGCACGCCGATGCAGCCGATCTCCTCGTCGTAGGAGAGCGCCAAATGCAGCGGCGTGCGCAGCGTCATTTTCGATGCTTTAAGGCACGCCGCGAGTGCGCAGGCCACAAAACCCTTCATGTCGGCTGTGCCACGTCCGTAAAGCTTGCCGTCTCGGCTCGTCATCTCGAAGGGCGGCAGCGTCCAAGCCTGGCCGTCGACGGGGACGACGTCGGTGTGGCCGGACAGCATGATGCCGGAAGCATCAGTCGGTCCGATGGTGGCAAACAAATTGGCCTTGTGGCCGTCCTCGCTGTGGATGATCTGGCTGGCAATGCCGTGCGCGTCCAGCAGCTCCGCCACGTAGCCGACGAGGGCGAGGTTCGAATCGCGGCTCACCGTCGGGAACGCGATCAGTTTTTCAAGGATCTGGATGCTGTCCATGCGTCTTGTGTCTCATTGGGCGTGCGCGCTATCTAACATTGCGCGGCGGCGGCCTTGAAGTCGCATTTGGCTCAGCCGGGATTCAGCGGATGCTAATCCATGCAGTGCTGCCGATTAGGCGCGTCCTAACCGGCACAGAAGAAATCTGTTGTTTCCCGGCGCTTGCCGCAACTTATGAATGGTCTCACGGCATCAACCCACTGGGCTGGCCGGCTTGCACCTTGGCTCGAAACCATGATCGGGCATGTGCAAGGCGACGCTGGCAGGAAGGCACGTTCCATGCGCGATCCGCGCTACGACATTCTGTTCGAGCCCGTGAAGATCGGTCCGGTGACCGCCAAGAACCGCTTCTATCAGGTTCCGCATTGCAATGGCGGCGGCTATCGCGATCCTTCGGCCGCGGCCGAGATGCGCCGCATCAAGTCGGAAGGCGGCTGGGGCGTCATCTTCACCGAGCAGACCGAGATGCACCACACATCGGAGATCACGCCCTTCATCGAGCTCAGGCTGTGGGACGACGCCGATATCCCGGCGCTGGCGAAGATGGCAGAGGCCATGCACCAGCATGGCGCGCTGGCCGGCATCCAGTTGGCCTATTCGGGCATCAACGGTCCCAACCTCTACACCAAGGAGGTACCGCGCGGACCGTCGGCCCTGCCGATCCGAACCTTCACCAACGATCCGGTGCAGGCGCGCGCCATGGACAAGCAGGATATTCGCGACCTGCGCCGCTGGCACCGCAATGCATTCAAGCGTGCCAAACTGGCGGGCTTCGACCTGGTCTGCCTCTACGGCGCGCATGGCTTCGGCATCATCCAGCACTTCCTGTCCACCGCCACGAACCAGCGCAGCGACGAATATGGCGGCTCGCTGGAAAACCGCTCGCGGCTGATGCGTGAGCTGATCGAAGAGGGCAGGAACGCCATCGGCGACACGTGCGGCCTAACGCTGCGGCTGTCGCTGGACGAGATGATCGGCGAGCTTGGCTTCGGCAACTCCGAAGTGCGCGACATGATCGAGATGCATGCCGACCTGCCAGACCTCTGGGACCTGGCGCATGGCGCCTGGGAGGACTGTTCGGGGCCGTCGCGGTTCAAGGAGGAGGGCGCGCAGGAGAGCCTGGTGTCCGGCATCAAGATGCTGACCTCGAAGCCGGTCGTCGGCGTCGGTCGCTTCACCTCGCCGGATGTGATGGTGAAGATGATCAAGTCCGGCACGCTGGACTTCATTGGCTGCGCGCGGCCGTCGATTGCCGATCCCTTCCTGCCGAAGAAGGTGGAGGAGGGGCGGATCGAGGACATTCGCGAATGCATCGGCTGCAACATCTGCATCACCGGCGACATGACCATGTCGATCTCTCGCTGCACGCAGAACCCGACCTTCATGGAGGAGTGGCGCAAGGGCTGGCATCCCGAACGGATGCAGGCCAAGGGCGACAGCGACAGCGTGCTGATCGTCGGCGCCGGCCCGGCCGGGCTGGAGGCGGCGCGTGCACTCGGCCTGCGCGGCTACCAGGTGGCCATCGCCGAAGCCGGAACCGAACTCGGCGGCCGCGTGGCGCGCGAGTGCCGCTTGCCCGGTCTCTCGGCATGGGGGCGTGTGCGCGACTATCGCCAGTACCAGATCAGCCAGATGTCCAATGTCGACGTCTATTTCGAAAGCCGGCTGTCGGCCGAGGAAATCCTCGCCTTCGGCTTCCAGAACATTGCCGTCGCCACCGGCTCGACATGGCGCCGCGATGGCGTGGCGCGCGCGCATGTCGTGCCGATGCCGGTGGACCCGGCCATGCCGGTCTACACGCCGGACGATTTGATGGGCGGCAATATACCGACCGGCACTGTCGTGCTGTTCGACGACGATCACTATTACATGGGCGGTGTCCTGGCCGAGCTGATGGCGCGGCAGGGCGCGAAGGTGACGCTGGTGACGCCGTCGGCCTATGTGTCCGACTGGACCCGCAACACGCTGGAGCAGGGCGCCATCCATCGCCGGCTGGCCGAACTCGGCGTCGAGATCGTGCTGAACCGGGCCGTGACGCGCATCGTGGCGGGTGGGGTTGCCACTGCGTGCGCCTATACGGGCAGCCAACGCGACTTCGCCGCGGACGCCGTCGTGCTCGTGACGTCGCGCCAACAGGACGATGGCGTCTGGTGCGAACTGAAGGCGCGGCGGGATCAATGGGCCGATAGCGGCATCCGCTCGATCAAAGTCATCGGCGATGCCGAGGCGCCGGGTCCGATCGCCTGGGCAACCTACGCCGGCCACCGTTTCGCCCGCGAGCTGGACGAAGCCGATATCGGCGACGCACTGCCCTTCCGCCGCGAGGTCACGGCGTTGGCGGCGGATTAGACGCCGGCGGCCCGGTCAGCGAATATCGGGTTGTTCAACCATACTGCATTGCACAATTCCTTCGCTTGGTCACAATGCAGGCATGGTTCGAACCGCACTCGCCGTCCTGGTGATCGATGAAAACCGCATCCGCGCCGCGATCATCGAGGCGGGATTGCGCGAGGCCGGCCATGAGCGAGTCACCGTCATCCATGACGTGACCGGCATTGCGCGGCGGATCGCCGAGATCGAGCCCGATGTCATCGTCATCGATCTCGAGAATCCGAACCGCGACATGCTGGAAAACATGTTCCAGCTGTCGCGCGCCGTGAAACGGCCGATCGCCATGTTCGTCGACCGCTCCGATCAGGCCTCGATCGAGGCGGCGGTCGATGCCGGCGTTTCGGCCTATGTCGTCGACGGTCTGCGGCAAGAGCGCGTCAAGCCGATCCTCGACATGGCGGTAAGCCGCTTCAACGCTTTTTCGCGCATGGCGCGCGAACTGGAAGAGATTCGCGGCGAGCTAGAGAGCCGTAAGGTGATCGATCGTGCCAAGGGCATATTGATGAAGTCGCGCGGCCTCTCCGAAGAGGCGGCCTACACGCTGCTGCGCAAGACGGCGATGAACCAGAACCGCAAGATCGGCGACATCGCCCAGAGCCTGGTGACTGCCGCCGGGCTGCTGGGACCGCCGGAGGACGAATGAGCATGACTGCTGCGCACCAGATCACCGCCGGTTTCATGCCGCTTTTCGACAGCGCCGTGCTGGTCGCGGCCGGGGAGCTTGGCTTTGCCGCACGAGAAGGCATCGACCTCACCCTACACCGCGAGACGTCCTGGGCCAACATCCGCGACCGCATCGCCATCGGTCACTTTCATCTCGCGCATATGCTGGGACCGATGCCGCTCGCCTGCAATCTCGGGCTGACGCCACTCGCTTCGGAAACCATCGTGCCGTTCTCGCTCGGGCTCGGCGGCAATTGCGTCACCGTCTCCAACACCGTCTGGGCCGGAATGGTGGCGCACGGCGCCGAAGCCGATCTTGATCCGGCGCGCGCCGGTGCGGCGTTGCGCGCGCTCATTCGCGAGCGCGCTGCGGCCGGTGGCGACCCGCTGCGCTTCGCCGTGGTGCATCCGCATTCCGGGCACAATTACGAACTCCGCTACTGGCTCGCCGCCTGCGGCATCGATCCGGCGCGCGAAATCGAGATCGTCATCGTGCCGCCGCCCTTCATGGCGGATGCGCTGGCCACCGGCCGCATCGACGGGTACTGCGCAGGCGAACCTTGGAACAGTGCTGCGGTTGCCGCCGGCACCGGGCATATCGTCACCGTCAAGGCGCGGATATGGCGTAACAGCCCGGAGAAGGTGATCGGCGTGCGCAAGGCCTGGGCAGACGAAAACGCCGGGGCCTTGGCGGCGTTGCTGCGCGCGCTGCATCACTCGGCGCGCTGGTGCCAGGATCCGGCCAACCATGGCGAATTGGCTGCCGTCATGGCGCAGGCCGGCTTCCTCGGCCTGCCGCCGGCCGTGCAGATGCCGATCCTGACCGGCCATCTCCGACTGGGTGGCGGCGCGGAGCGGAGCATCGACGACTTCTTCCTGCCCTTCGACAAGGCGGCGAACTTTCCGTGGAAGAGCCATGCGCTGTGGTTCTACACGCAGATGGTGCGCTGGGGGCATGTGGCGCACACGCCTGAGAACCTCGCCATTGCGCGGGATTGCTATCGTCCCGACCTCTATCGTTCGGCGTTGAAGCCGCTTGGCGTCGCACTTCCCGGCGCCAATTCGAAGGTCGAGGGTGCGCTCCAAATTGCCACCGCGGTCGGCGCGACAGGCGCCGGCCTTGTGCTCGGTCCGGACGGTTTCTTCGACGGCCAGATCTTCGATCCGGACGAGATCGACGCGTACATTACCGGCCAGAAATCGGTTCGCGCGGAAGCCTGATCATTTCCGCGCCACTCTTGTGCATTGCACAAAAATTGTGCGCACGATTGCCCGAGTGAACAATCTTTGGCCTGTTGGCCATAGGACCCGGCGCGCCCGCGATCGGCGCGGGCTGCTGATTTTATTGATCTTTTTCACCTTTCTCGAAACTGGCACGGTTCCTGCTTTGAAATAGACAGGCCCTTCGCGGGTCACGGAACAGGCGTCCAATGGCGGGCGCCACAGGCAAAGCTGCCGCTCAGGTTAATGCGCGCTCCCGGTCACCGGGACGCGATGACCTGGCTGGCGGCTTTTTTGTTTTGATCAACACGCAATCGACGACGCGGATCCCAAGCCGCGCCCAACCGGAGACGACGATGACGAAACGGATCAGGACTGGAACGACCCTCAAAGACATGACGCGCCGCGATTTTCTGGTCAGCAGCGCGATGACGGCCGGCCTGTTCGTGGCGGCCCGCAAGCTCTTCCCTTCCGGTGCCTATGCTGCGACCGCCACTCCGGAGGTCACCGGCGCCAAGCTCGGCTTCATTGCCCTCACCGATGCGGCACCGCTGATGATCGCCAAGGAGAAGGGGCTGTTCGCCAAGTTCGGCATGCCCGATGTCGAGGTGCTCAAGCAGGCCTCCTGGGGTGCGACACGCGACAATCTGATGCTCGGCGGCGCGGCCAACGGCATCGACGGCGCCCATATCCTGACGCCGCTGCCTTACCTCATGCACACGGGCAAGGTGACGCAGAACAACCAGCCGATGCCGATGGCGATCGTGGCGCGGCTCAACTACGACTGCCAAGGCATTTCGGTCGCCCAGGAATATGCCGGCACCGGTGTCGGTCTCGACGCCTCGAAGCTGAAAGATGCTTTTGCCGCCAAGAAGGCGGCCGGTAAGGAAATCAAGGCCGCCATGACCTTCCCGGGCGGCACGCATGATTTGTGGCTGCGCTACTGGCTGGCGGCCGGTGGCATCGATCCCGACAAGGACGTCTCGACCATCGTCGTGCCGCCGCCGCAGATGGTGGCCAACATGAAGGTCGGCAACATGGACGTGTTCTGCGTCGGCGAACCGTGGAACGAGCAGCTCGTCCATCAGGGCGTCGGCTTCACCGCCGCCACGACGGGCGAATTGTGGAAGGGCCATCCGGAAAAGGCGCTCGGCCTGCGTGCCGAATTCATCGAGAAATACCCGAACGCCACCAAGGCGATCCTGATGGCCGTCATGGAAGCCCAGCAATGGTGCGAGGCCGCTGAGAACAAGGACGAGATGGCCGCCATCATCGGCAAGCGGCAATGGATGAACGTGCCCGTCGCCGACATCATCGGCCGCCTCAAGGGCGACATCAACTACGGCAATGGCCGCGTCGCCAACGGCACCGATCTCTCCATGAAGTTCTGGAAGGGCGGCGTCTCCTATCCTTTTAAGAGCCACGACACGTGGTTCCTCGCCGAGAACATCCGCTGGGGCAAGTTCGCGCCGACCACCGACATCAAGGCGCTGGTCGATCAGGTCAACCGCGAGGATTTGTGGCGCGAAGCGGCCAAGGATCTCGGCGTTGCGGCTGCCGACGTTCCGGCGTCGTCGTCGCGCGGCGTCGAGACCTTCTTCGACGGCAAGATCTTCGATCCGGCCAACCCGTCCGCCTATCTCGATAGCCTGAAGATCAAGGCATCGGCCTGAACCCCTGCGCAAACGGCGCATTGCGCCGTTTGTCGCTCGAATTATCTGCCCCACGGAGTTTTCCCCAGACATGTCGATCCAGACTATCGAGGACACCAAGGTGAAGGCCTTTCCTGCCAAGCCGGCGGAGGTCATCGCCTTCACTGCCAAGGCACGGCGTCGCTTCGAGCCGCTCGCCATCGCCGGCAAACTGGCAAGCGCGCTGGTGCCGCCCATCATCGTCATCGCGCTGATGCTGGTCGTCTGGCAGATCGCCTGTTCGTCGCCGACATCAAGCCTGCCGCCGCCGACCCAGGTGTGGAACGAGGCCTACGATTTGATCGCGCATCCGTTCTTCGACAATGGCCCGCAGGATATCGGTCTGGCATGGCGCGTGCTGATCTCGCTGCAGCGTGTTGCCATCGGCTTCGGCCTGGCGGCGGTGGTCGGCGTCGCGCTCGGCGCGCTGGTCGGCCAGTCGATCTGGGCGATGCGCGGCCTCGACCCGGTGTTCCAGATCCTGCGCACGGTGCCGCCGCTGGCCTGGCTGCCTCTGTCGCTGGCGGCGTTCCGCGATTCCAGCCCGTCGGCGATCTTCGTCATCTTCATCACGTCGATCTGGCCAATCATCATCAACACCGCGGTCGGCGTGCGTAACATCCCAGAGGATTATCGCAACGTCTCGCGCATCCTGCGGCTCAACCAGTTCGAGTTCTTCGTGAAGATCATGGTGCCGGCCGCCGCGCCTTACATCTTTACCGGCCTGAGGATCGGCATCGGCCTGTCCTGGCTCGCCATCGTCGCCGCCGAAATGCTGACCGGCGGCGTCGGCATCGGCTTCTTCATCTGGGACGCGTGGAACTCGTCCCGGCTGCCCGACATCATCGTCGCGCTCGCCTATATCGGCGTCACCGGCTTCTGCCTCGACCGTCTGGTCGCAGCGGTCGGCGCCTTTGTCACCCGCGGCACAACGGCAAAGTGAGGAGAGGGGCGATGACGGCCTATCTGAAACTCGACCATATCGACAAATCCTTCACGCGTGGTGCCCAGGTCAGCGAGGTATTGAAGGACATCAGGCTGACCATCGACAAGGGCGAATTCGTCTCCATCATCGGCCATTCCGGCTGTGGCAAGTCGACCTTGCTCAATCTGATCGCCGGGCTGACCAAGGTGTCCGCCGGCGCCGTGCTGCTCGAGGACAAGGAGGTCGACAGCCCCGGACCGGAACGCGCCGTGGTGTTCCAGAACCACAGCCTTTTGCCGTGGCTGACCGTCTACGAAAACATCAATCTGGCGGTGTCGAAGGTCTTCGGTCGTTCGAAGAGCAAGGCCGAGCGGCATGACTGGATCATGCGCAATCTCGACCTCGTGCAGATGGCGCATGCCAAGGATAAACGCCCGGCAGAAATATCGGGCGGCATGAAGCAGCGCGTCGGGATCGCCCGGGCGCTGGCCATGGAGCCGAAGATACTGCTGCTCGACGAGCCGTTCGGCGCGCTCGATGCGCTGACGCGCGCCCATCTGCAGGATGCGGTGATGGACATCCACTCCAGGCTCGGCTCGACGACGATCATGATCACCCACGATGTCGACGAGGCGGTGCTGCTTTCCGACCGCATCGTCATGATGACCAATGGCCCGGCGGCAACCATCGGCGAAGTGCTTCCCGTGCCGCTGGCGCGGCCGCGCCGGCGCGTCGAACTCTCTTCCGACCGGACTTTCCTGCGCTGCCGCGAGGCGGTGCTGAAGTTCCTCTACGAACGCCACCGCTTCGTCGAAGCCGCGGAGTAGCACCATGAGCGAAAGACTTGTCATCATCGGCAATGGCATGGCCCCCGGGCGCATGCTCGAGCACCTGCTGGAACAGGCGCCGGGCCGCTACACTGTCACCATCTTCAACGCCGAACCGCGCGTCAATTACGACCGCATCATGCTGTCGCCGGTGCTGTCGGGCGAGAAAGCCTATGAGGAGATCATCATCCACGGCGACGGCTGGTACATCGCCAACAACATCACCCTCTACAAGGGCCACAAGATCGTCACGATCGACCGGTCAACGAAGACCGTCACGTCAGATCATGGCGTCACCGAACCCTACGACAAGCTCGTCATCGCCACCGGCTCGGTACCGTTCATCATCCCGGTGCCCGGCCATGACCTGCCGGGCGTGCTGACCTATCGCGACCTCGACGATGTGCAGGCGATGATGCTCGCCGCCCAGTCGCGGGCCAAGGCGGTGGTCATCGGCGGCGGCCTGCTGGGTCTGGAGGCGGCGGCGGGCCTCAACGCGCAAGGCATGGACGTCACCGTGCTGCATGTCATGCCGACGCTCATGGAGCGCCAGCTCGATCCGGCGGCCGGCTATCTCTTGCAGCGTGCGGTGGAACAGCGCGGCATCAAGGTCATCACCAAGGCCAACACACAGGCGATCACAGGCAACGGCAAGGTCGGGCAGGTGGAGCTTGCCGACGGCACCATTATCCCAGCAACGCTTGTGGTGATGGCCGTCGGCATCAGGCCGAATTCGGCGCTGGCGAAACAGGCCGGCATCGCTGTCAACAGGGGCATCGTCGTCGACGCCGGCATGCGCAGCAACGATCCCGACATCTACGCGCTCGGCGAATGTGCCGAGGTCAACGGCCAGGTCTATGGCCTCGTCGCACCGCTCTACGAGATGGCGCGCGTCACAGCCAGCCAGCTGGCCGGCAACGAGGCGGCGGCCTTCGTCCATATGGACACGCCGACCAAGCTCAAGGTCACCGGCATCGACCTGTTCTCGCTCGGCGACTTCGCCGAGGGCGAGGACCGCCAGGAGATCGTGCTGCGCGATGCGGCCGCCGGCGTCTACAAGCGCCTTGTCCTGAAGGACGACCGCATCATCGGTACCGTGCTCTATGGCGAGACGGCTGATGGAGCCTGGTTCAACGACCTCAAGAAGAAGCAGACCGATATTTCCGAAATGCGCGACACGCTCATCTTCGGCCAGTCCTACCAGGGGGGTGCCCCGCTGGACCCTATGGCGGCCGTTGCAGCCTTGCCGGATGATGCGGAAATCTGCGGCTGCAACGGCGTTTGCAAGGGAAAGATCACTGGCGCGATTACGGGGAAGGGCCTGACGTCGCTCGACGACGTGCGCGCCCACACCAAGGCGTCAGCCTCCTGCGGCTCCTGCACCGGGCTGGTCGAGAAGCTGATGGTGCTGACCATCGGCGACAAATACAATCCGGCGGCGGTGCAGCCGATGTGCGGCTGCACGACGCTCGGCCATGACGAGGTGCGCCGGCTGATCATCGCCAAGGGCCTGAAGACCATTCCCGCCGTCATGCAGGAACTGGAGTGGACGACCTCCTGCGGCTGCGCCAAATGCCGGCCGGCGCTCAACTATTATCTCGTCTGCGACTGGCCGGACGAGTACGCCGACGACTACCAGTCGCGCTTCATCAACGAGCGCGTCCACGCCAACATCCAGAAGGACGGCACCTATTCGGTGGTGCCGCGCATGTGGGGCGGCGTCACCAACGCGGCGGAGCTGCGCGCCATCGCCGACGTCGTCGACAAGTTCGAAATCCCGATGGTCAAGGTCACCGGCGGCCAGCGCATCGACATGCTCGGCATCCGCAAGGAAGACCTGCCGGCGGTATGGGCCGATCTCGGTCAGGCCGGCTTCGTCTCCGGCCACGCCTATGCCAAGGGGTTGCGCACGGTGAAGACCTGCGTCGGCTCGGACTGGTGCCGCTTCGGCACGCAGGATTCGACAGGGTTTGGCGTCCGCATCGAAAAATTCATGTGGGGCTCGTGGACCCCGGCCAAGGTCAAGATGGCGGTGTCGGGCTGTCCGCGCAACTGCGCCGAGGCGACCTGCAAGGATGTCGGCGTGATCTGCGTCGACAGTGGTTACGAGATCCATTTTGCCGGCGCGGCCGGCCTCGACATCAAGGGCACCGAGGTGCTCGGCCTGGTCAAGACCGAGGATGAGGCGCTGGAGCATATCGTGGCGCTGACGCAGATGTATCGCGAGCAGGGCCGCTATCTCGAGCGCATCTACAAATGGGCCAAACGCATCGGCATCCCCGAGATCAAGCGCCAGATCATGGACGATGGCGAGAAGCGCAAGGCTTATTACGACCGCTTCGTCTTCAGCCAGAAATTCGCCCAGGTCGACCCGTGGTCGGAACGCGTTTCCGGCAAGGACAAGCACGAATTCCGGCCGATGGCCTCGGTCGGGTTTGCGCAGGCGGCGGAGTGACAATCATGAACTGGGTATCAATCGGCTCTATCTCGGACATCCCCCGCCGCGGCGCGCGCTGCGTCGCCACCCCGGAAGGCAAGATCGCAGTGTTCCGCACCGCCGACGATCAGGTCTATGCCATCGACGACCATTGCCCGCACAAGGGTGGACCGCTCAGCCAGGGCATCGTGCACGGTGCGGCGGTGACCTGTCCCTTGCACAACTGGGTGATTTCGCTGGAGACGGGCAAAGCGCTCGGCGCCGACGAGGGCGCGGTGCGCACCATTCCGGTGCGGGTCGAAGGCGAGCATCTGTTCATTGCGCTGGAAGCGCTGGCCAGCCGCGCGGCTTGACCAATGGAGATCGACGAAGCGCGCGAGGTGAGGACCACCTGCCCCTATTGCGGGGTGGGCTGCGGCGTGCTGGCGAAGGTCGCCGCGGACGATGAGGTGTCCGTGCGTGGCGACCCCGACCACCCGGCCAATTTCGGCCGGCTCTGCTCCAAGGGCTCGGCACTGGCCGAGACCATCGACCTCGACGGCAGGCTGCTTCATCCGGAGATCCATGGCCGCCGCGCCGGCTGGGACGAGGCGCTCGACCTGGTCGCTTCGACCTTCTCGCAGACCATCGCCGAGCATGGGCCCGATGCGGTCGCCTTCTATGTCTCCGGCCAGTTGCTGACCGAGGACTATTATGTCGCCAACAAACTGATGAAGGGTTTTGTCGGCTCGGCCAACATCGACACCAATTCGCGCCTGTGCATGGCCTCCTCGGTCGCCGGCCACCGCCGCGCTTTCGGCTCCGACACCGTGCCGGGAACCTACGAGGATCTGGAACTGGCCGACCTGATCGTGCTGGTCGGCTCCAACCTCGCCTGGTGCCATCCGGTGCTCTACCAGCGCATCGCGGCTGCCCGGGAAAAGCGGCCGGAGATGAAGATCGTGCTGGTCGACCCGCGTCGCACCATGACCGCTGACATCGCCGATATGCATCTGGCGATCGCGCCCGATGGCGACGTCGCTTTGTTCACGGGCCTGCTCGCTTATCTCGGCCAGCACAATGCGCTCGACCGCGCCTACATCACGACGCACACGACCGGCTTCGGGCAAGCGCTTTTCGCGGCCTCCGCGCTCGACCTGGCCGGCGTCGCCGCCGCCACCGGCCTGAGCGAGGACGAGCTTGGCCGTTTCTACAGCCTGTTTGCAGCGACGGCGAAAACGGTGACGGTTTACAGCCAGGGTGTGAACCAGTCGTCATCCGGCACCGACAAGGTCAACGCCATCATCAACTGCCATCTCGCCACCGGCCGCATCGGCAAACCCGGAGCAGGGCCGTTTTCGGTGACGGGCCAGCCCAACGCCATGGGCGGCCGCGAGGTCGGCGGCATGGCCAATATGCTCGCCGCCCATATGGAGATCGAAAACCCCGACCATCGCGACCGTGTTCAGCGCTTCTGGAACGCGCCGACTGTGGCCGGAAAGCCCGGCCTGAAGGCAGTCGAGATGTTCCAGGCGCTGGCCGACGGGCGCATCAAGGCGCTGTGGATCATGGCCACCAACCCGGTCGATTCGATGCCGGACGCCGATGCCGTCGAAGCGGCGATCAAGGCGTGCCCTTTCGTGGTGGTGTCGGACGTGCTGGCCCGGACCGACACCGTCCGCCATGCCCATGTCCGGCTGCCCGCCGCCGCCTGGGGCGAGAAGGACGGCACCGTCACCAATTCAGAGCGCCGGGTGTCGCGCCAGCGCGCGTTTTTGGAGCTGCCCGGCGAGGTGCTGCCCGACTGGCGGATCGTCGCCGAGGTGGGCAAGCGGATGGGGTTCGGCGAGGCGTTTTCCTATGCGACGCCGGCAGAGGTGTTCGCCGAGCATGCCGCGCTGTCGGGGTTCGAGAATGACGGTGCGCGGGATTTCGATATTGGCCATTATGCCGGGGTTGACGAAGAAGACTACGACGCATTGGAGCCTTTCCAATGGCCGGCGCCGAGCCAAGGCGCCCCCCTCTGGCCTGCCGGCCATCTCCCCCTCAAGGGGGGAGATCGGCTGTCACTACAGCCTTCGCCAATTCACAACGTCGCAAAACGAGGGCAGTCGGCGAAGCTGCCAATCTCCCCCCTTGAGGGGGAGATGGCCGGCAGGCCAGAGGGGGGCGCTCAAGCTGGAGGTTGGCCAGAAGGGGTCGGCACGACTGGGCTCCAGGTTCGCTTCTTCGCCGACGGCAATTTCTACACACCCGATCGCAAGGCGCGCTTCGTCGCCATCCGCCCGACCACGGAAGTCCGCACCAGTCCCGACTATCCGCTGATCCTCAACACCGGCCGGATCCGCGACCATTGGCACACCATGACGCGGACCGGCAAAAGCCCGCGGCTTTCGCAGCACATCGCCGAGCCATTCGTCGAGATCCACCCGGTGGATGCGCAGCGCTTCGGCATCGGTGACGCCGACATCGTGCGCGTTTCCAGCCCGCGCGGTGACGTGCTGGTGCGCGCGCTGGTGACGATACGCCAGCGCCAGGGCAGCCTGTTTGCGCCGATGCACTGGACCGATCAGTTCTCGGCAAAGGGCCGGCTCGACACGCTGACCGCGCCGCTGACCGATCCCATTTCCGGCCAGCCGGCGCTGAAACATGTCGCCGCCCGCATCGAGAAATTCGCCGCAAAAGCCTTCGGCTTTGCGGTGACGCGGCATAGGCCGTCGCCCGATGCCGCGGCCTATTGGGCCGTGGCCAAATGCAAGGGCGGCTGGCGGGTCGAGCTTGCCTTTGCCGAAGACGACATCGACTGGGCCGGCTTTGCCGGGTCACTGTTCGGCGCGTCACCGGGTGCGGAAATGCTCGCCTATCATGACTGCGACGCCGGCCAGCATCGCATCGCCGCCTTCGACGGCGATCAACTGTCAGGCGCCTTGTTCGTCGCGCCCGGCCCGGTCGCCGTGTCGCGCGGCTGGGCGGCGGAACAGTTAAGTGCCGATCATGTCGACCGGCGCGGAAGGCTGGCGATCGTGGCCGGACGGCCGGGCGGGGTCGACGTCGATCGCGGCGCCATTGTCTGCTCCTGCTTCGGCGTCGGCGCCAACCAGATCGCCGAAGCGGTGCGCCGCGGCTGCGGCAGCGTCGCGGGGATCGGCGCGGCCCTGCATGCCGGTACGAATTGCGGCTCCTGCCGCGCGGAGATCAGGGTCATCATCGACGCGCAAAGTCTTCAAGCAGCCGAGTGATTGTCCCGACCAAAGGGGCCTGCGCGACGGCGCTGGTTGGGCTATGGTGGGCGCAAGCGTGCTGCGCACGAATCGTCTTCAGTCAGGGTCATCCCAATGGCAAATCCCCCGCGCCGACCGACAAATCCGATGGAGGCCGCCGAGGCGGCTTTCAAACCGGTGAAGAAGCCGGCCGCTCCGGTGCGCGAGCCGCCGGCCGCTCCAGGCGTCAGGGAGCTTGTTTCGATCCGGATCGACCGCGCCGTGCTGGACCACTTCCAGGAGGATGGGCCGGGCTGGCAGGACCGCATCAACGACGCCTTGCGGCAGGCGATAGAAGGCAAGCCGACGGCCGGCGGTTTGGACGACGAGTAGCGCCCATCGCTTCGTCATCCACGGGCGGAGCAAGGAGCGTAGCGACGCGGCGCAGACCCCTGGAGCTGCTCCGCAGCCCAAGGGATACATGCCGCGACCTCAAAGCGCTGCAGCGGTGTGCAGAATTCTGTTCCGCTGCATTCCTCGATGGCTGTCACGGAATGGATCCCAGGGTCTCCGCGACGGAGCTTCGCTCCTGCTTCGCCCTAGGATGACGAAGTTGGGGAGGCTTCGGCCAAAGCGGACGTCGGCTCACGCCTCGAAGTGCAGGATATAGAGCTTCCGCGTCTTCTCGTGGATCGTCCATTCGCCTTTCCACCCTTTCGGCAGCACCAGCATTTCGCCCGGGCCGACGTCCTTGCTGCGGCCATCGGGACCATGCAGCGAGACCCGGCCTGACACGATGTGGCACGTTTCGGAATTGCTGTCGCGCGATGCGGTGAAGCGGCCCGGCGTGCACTCCCAGACGCCGACTTCCAGCGTGCCGTCGGGCGAGGTCCACAGCGTCTTCGCTGCTTCGAACTGATTGCCGCTGATCGAGGTCGGCTTGGGCTCGGGCTCGCCGAGATCGATCGAGGCGAGATGGGCGAAGGTCTGGAAATCGGTCATGGCAGTCTCTTAATGTCCTGTGATGCGATCGGCGATTGCGGCGAGTTTCGACGTGTGCTGGAGGCCGGCCTCCTCGCGTTCGTCGGCGACGCGGTAGAGCTGATACATCGAGTGGACACCGAGCCAGCGCATCGGCTCGGGCTCCCACTTGCTGACCTGGCGGTTGACCCAGGGCAGGCGGGTCAGCTCAGTGTCGCGCCGCAGGATGAGATCGCGCAGCGTGCGGCCCGACAGGTTGGAACTGGATACGCCGAGCCCGACATAGCCGCCGGCCCAGCCGATGCCGGTCTCAGGGTCGAGACCGGCCGTCGTGCACCAGTCGCGGGGCACGCCCAGCACGCCGCACCAGGCGTGGTCGATGCGAAGCTTGGCTGTCTGTGGCAGAAGGCGGATGAGGATCGCGTGCAGGCTTTCGATCGTCGCCTGCTGCGTCTGGCCGCGCACGTCGGTCTGCGAGCCGTAGCGGTAGGGCACGCCGCGTCCGCCCATGGTGATGCGGCCTTCCCTGGTGCGCTGTGCATAGCAATAGGCGTGCGCGGCGTCGCCGAGAAGCTCATGGCCCTCCCAGCCGATCTCGTCCCATAGCGATTGCGGCAGCGGCTCGGTGATGATCTGCGCGCTGTTGAGCGGCAGCCAGAGCCGCTCATTGCCTGGTATGCCGGCCGTGAACCCTTCCGTGGCACGGATGATGATTGGCGCGCGCACGGTGCCGCGGCTCGTCGTGACCTTGCCCTTCTCGATGCCGGTCACGGTGGTCTGCTCGTAGATCGGCACGCCAATGCTTTCGACGGCTTCGGACAGGCCGCGCACCAGCTTGGCCGGCTGCACGCGCGCGGTGCCGTGGTGGATATAGCCGCCAAGCACATTTCTGATGTTGATGCGGGCTCTGGCCTCTTCCTGACCGATCAGGCTGACACGCTCGCTCGGAACGCTCCAGCCGATCGCATCGGCATAGGCGGCCTTGATCCGTTCGAGCTGCGGCGGATTGGTGGCGACCGTCAGATTGTCGACCCGGCGGATGTCGGCATCGATGCCTTCGGTCTCGGTCACCGCGATCACTTCGTCGACCGTGCCATGCATGGCGGTTTCCATGTCGATGACGGCGCCGCGCGTCGAGGTCTGCAGATATTTTTCGCGCGACCAGCTGAAGCCGCCGGACAGCCAGCCGCCATTTCGGCCCGACGCGCCGAAGCCGGCGAACTCCCTCTCGACGATGGCGATGCGGATCGATGGATCGGCCTTCTTCAGGTAATAAGCCGTCCACAAGCCGGTGTAGCCGGCGCCGACGATGCAGACATCGGCTTCGAGGTCGCCCGGAAGCGGCGCGCGATAGGCCGGCAGGCCGATGTCGGCATACCAGAACGAGACGTTGCCGTTGACTTTGGCGTCCATGTCTAAAATCCTGCGGGGAAAAGAGCGGTCAGGTCATCGTCATGTCGGCGCGGTCGTCGTCGGCAAGAAGTTTTGCATCGACGACGGACCAGCGCAGATCGACCGTGTCACCAATCGAGAACGGTGTGGCTTCCAGCGACGAGCGCACGATGGCGACCGAGCCATCGCGAAGCGTCACCTGGTATTTCGAACCCGACCCCAGATAGATCGCTTCGCTGACCTCACCAGTGAGGCTGTTCTGCCCGGCGGCGGGAGGCGTGTTGGTGCCGGCAAGCGACAGCTTCTCCGGCCGCAGCAGGACCACCGGTTTGCGGCCGCCGGCGAGCTTGCCGTAGGCCACGATCTTCTGGCCGGCGATCGTCAGGCTGGTCTGGTCTCCGGACGCCTGGGCCTCGCCGCGCAAACTGGTCGATTCGCCGATGAACTTGGCCACGAACAAGGTCGTCGGCTCGTCGTAGAGCTGGCGGCCGGTTCCGACCTGTTCGATGCGGCCCTGATTGAACACAGCGATGCGGTCGGAGAGCACCAGCGCTTCTTCCTGGTCGTGCGTCACATAGACGAAGGTGGTGCCGAGTTCGCGGTGGATCCGCTTGATCTCCAGCTGCAGCCATTCGCGCAGTTTCTTGTCGAGCGCGCCGAGCGGTTCGTCCATCAACAGCAGCGGCGGATCGAAGACGATGGCACGCGCCAGCGCCACGCGCTGCTGCTGGCCGCCGGAAAGTTCGGAGGGATAGCGATGCGCGAAATCGGCCATCTTGACCATGTCCAGTGCTCGTACAACGAGACGGTCGCGCGCCTGCTTGTCCATGCCGCGCAAGGTGAGGGGATAGGCGACGTTCTTGCCGACCGTCATGTGCGGAAACAGCGCGTAGTGCTGGAAGACGACGCCGATGTTGCGCTTGTGCGCCGGCAGGGCGACGATGCTCTTGCCGCCGACGGCAAGATCGCCTGCGGTGAGGTCGGTGAAGCCCGCAACGACGTTGAGCGTGGTCGTCTTGCCGGAGCCGCTGGGCCCCAGCAGCGTCATGAACTCGCCCGGCTCGATATGCAGGCTGACATCATCGAGCGCGGTGAAATTGCCGTAACGCTTGGTTGCGCCCTTGATGTCGATGGCCGCGCCACGTTCCCTCGCAGTCATCTCAACTCCTCGTCGATTTCGAGCTGATGATCAGCCCGGCGCTGATGATCAGCGTCGTGGCAATGAAGATGATGGTTCCGACGGCCGTCACCGTCGGGTCGGCGTCGCGGGTGATGCTGGTGAAGATCTGCACCGGCAAGGTCTTGAGGTAGGGACTGGTGATGAACAGCGCGACGATGATTTCATCGAAGGAGGTGACGAAGGCAAACAAAAGCCCGGACAGGATACCGGGCGCGATCAGCGGCAAGGTCACGGTGCGGAATGTGGTGAAGCGGTTGGCGCCGAGGCTGGCCGCCGCCGTTTCCAGCCGCACGTCGAAGACTTCGAGGCTTGCCGATACGGCGATGATGACGAAGGGGATCGCCAGCATCGTGTGCGCGATGACGAAGCCGGTGGTGGTGCCGACAAGCTGGCAGTCGAGGTAAACGGCATAGATGCCGATCGCCAGCACCACGCCGGGCACGATCATCGGCGTGATCAGGATAGCGCGCAGCAGGCCGGCGCCGGAATGTTTCATGCGGCTGAGGCCAAGCGACGCCAGCGTGCCGATCAGCGTGGCGGCAACGGCGACGAGGCCCGCGACCCTCAGCGAATTGAAGAAGCTCGACAGCCAATCGGGATTGGTGAAGAAATTCGCGTACCACTGCCAGGAGAAACCGGAGGGTGGGAAGGCCAACGACTTCTTCTCGTTGAACGACATCGGGATGATGACCAGCGTCGGCATGACCAGCCACACGGCGACCAGCAGGCAGAACAGGCCGAGCAGGATGCGGAAGGGGGCCAGCCTCATGATCTGGCCGCCTGCTTGTGGCGCTGGCGCATCAGCGGTGCGGCGAGCGCCAGAAGCACGAAGGTCGCGACCAGCAGGACGACCCCCATGGCGCCGCCGCGTCCCCAGTTGAGCAGGCTGAGCACCTGGCTCTGCACCAGCGTCGACAGCATGGTGCTGCGCGGGCCGCCGAGCAGGGCAGGGGTGATGTAGAAGCCGAGCGACAGGATAAAGACGATGATGGCGCCGGCGAAGACGCCTGGCAGCGACAGCGGCAGATAGATCTGCAGGAAGGCACGTGCGGGCCGCGCGCCGAGGCTGCGCGCCGCCTGCACGAGGCGCAAATCGATGCCGCGCATGACAGAATAGAGCGGCAGGATCATGAACGGCAGCAACACCTGCGCCATGCCGATGACGACTCCGGTCTGCGTGCGGATCAGCTTCACGCCGTCGAAGCCGAGCAGCCTGATGACCGAATTGATGATGCCGGAATCCTGCAGCAGGATGACCCAGGCCAGGGTACGCACCACGCCGCTGACCCAGAACGGTACGAGCACGCACAGGATGAGGACCAGCCGCAGGCGCGGCCCGACCGCCGTCATGAGATAGGCGTAGGGATAGGCGGCGATGACGCAGACGATGGTGACCCAGGCGGCGATGGAAAAGGTGCGCCACAGGACGGTGACGTTCACCGGCGTGGAGAAGAACCAGACGTAGTTCTGCAGGCCCCAGGCCGGGTCCGAAAAACTGCGCAGCGTGACGGTCAGCAAGGGATAGCCCATAGCCGCGATAAGCAGGAGCAGGGCCGGCATCGCCAGCAGCGACGGATAGGCGGCAAGGCGCAGGCGCCGCTGCGGCCCCTGCACGGCACCTGACGGCCGGGGATAATCACCCCCGGCCGTCGGCGTATGCGATGTCTGGCTCACGCCGTCACCTCAGTGGTAGCCGGCTCAGTTGCCGGCCATCAGCGCCGTCCACTTGTCGGACGCAGCGGCGAAGTTGGCGACCCAGAACTTGATGTTCTGCTGATAGCCGAGCTTGGCGTGGTCCGGCGTGTTGGTCAGGAAGGCGGCGACGGACGCGTCGACCTTTGGCTGTGCCTCGTTGTTGATCGGCGAGTAGGAGGTCTGCTCGGTCAGGATCTCCTGCGACTTCTTGCCGAGATAGGCGTTGATCAGCGCGTAGGAGGCATCGGGGTCCTTGGCGCCGACCGGGATGGTCAGCTGATCCATGACGACCAGCCAGTCCTTCCACACCGGCGTATAGGCAGCGCCATTCTTGACCGCCGTCATGGCGCGGCCGGTCCACATGATGATCATGTCGGCCTCGCCGGATTCGGCAAGCTGCTGGGATTCTGCGCCGGTCTTCCAGAAGATGGTGTCGGGGCCGATCGCCTTGATCTTGGCGATGCCCTTGTCGATATCGGCAGGCGTCATGGCGTCGACCTTGCCGCCGTCGGCCAGGATGGCCTGTTCGATCAGGCCGCCGAGCGGGCTGCCGCTGCCGTCGATGGCGCGGGTGCCGGGGAATTTCGCGGTGTCGAAGAAATCCTTCCAGTCCTTTGGCGGATTGTCCTTGTAGGTGTCGTTCTTGTACATCAGGACCATGCCGTAATTCATCGCCGGCACGCTGCACTCGCCGACCTGTCCGGGCGGGATGTGCGAGATGTCGAGCTTGGTCAGATCGAGTTTCTGGAACAGTTTTCCGCAATGCACGAAGGGCGGAAAATCATCCGTGTCGACGACATCCCAGGTCACATTGCCTGATTCGACCTGCGCCTGAAGCTTGGCGATTTCGGTCGGTCCGTCGTTCAAAAGCTTGACGCCGCTCTTGTCGACGAATTCCTTAAGCGCGGCAACCTGGCCGTCCTGGTAGATGCCGCCATAGGAGACGAAGGTCAGCGTCTTGCCCTTCAGCGACCCGTCCACCACGGTCCCGGCCGGCGGCGCGTTCTGCGCGTGAGCGGCGGCCGCGAGCAAGGCCAGTGCGGCGGCGCCGACAAGCCCGGCCAATCTTGATCTGCTTCCCATTTTCTAACCCTCCGATGGCTCGCTGTTTGATTTTGGCAGGCCGGGCGCGAGCGTTTTCCGGGCTACATATTGATCGAGGTCGACAGCGCCGCTTGTCGGCGGCGCGATGATCCACAGCACTTCGGCCACCGTATCGCCGACATTGATCGTCCGGTGCGGCGTCGAGGTCGAATATTCGATGCTGTCGCCCTCTTCGAGGGTGAAGCTCTCGTCGCCGAGCGTCAGTTGCACGCGTCCGCGCAGCACGAGGAACATCTCGTTCGCGTTGCCATGCGTGTAGGGCACGTCGCCGGTGGAGCCGCCGACGGCGAACTCGCCGCAATAGACTTCCATCTCGCGGATCGGCCGGCGCGACAGCAGCGTCTTGCGGTAGCCTTCGCTGGTCGGCAGCGCCGGCCGTTCGGCCCGTGTCAGCACCGCGTGCGGCGACACCTCGCGTTCGTCGAAAAGATCGGCGAGGCTGATGCCGAGCGCGTTGGCGATCAGCATCAGCGTGCTGGTGTTGGCACCCGAAAGGCCGCGCTCGAGCTGGCTCAGGAAGCTGGCGGTGGTGCCGATCATGTCGCCGAGCTGGCGCAGCGTCAGGCGCCGCGTGGTGCGATAGGCCTTGATGCGATCGCCCAATACCGTCGAGCGGCGCGCTTCGGCGCTGGTTGCGGCATTGTCGTTGAGTGCGTGATCCGCAGCGATTTTCATGGCGATCTCAGGGTTCACTTAACATGCTATTAAGTGAGGCGTCCTGGCAAGCGGAATCGCCTTGTCATTTGAAAATCATCGATGGACCTGCAGAGAGCCCGTAATCGGCCGACCGGCAACGCCGGTTCGGCTCGATCACTGGATCATGAAGCGCGAACTGAATGGCAGGCTTGCCGCGCCGACGGCCTTCGGGCTGATGCTGACCCGCGCGGGCAGCGCTTCGATGCCGGGGAATTCCCGGCCGATGTCGGCGCACAAGGCCTTGGCGATCTTCTGCGGCGCGTAGCTGGACAGGACGACCGTCCTGAATTCGACAAACTGGGTCAGTGCGGAAATAGAGGCTTTCAGGCGGTTGGAGCATTCCCCTAGCCATTCGCTGTAGGCCTCGCCAAGGTCAGGCCACTCGGGGCTGCTGCTCCAGATGATTTCGGACGGGCGCCGGCGCTTGGTCAGTTCGCTCTCCAGGCGCATCAGCCCATGATCGAAGCTGGCGCTGGAGTTTCCCTTGTAGATCTGGTGGTTGAGGATGAGCCTGCTCTGCAGCCGTGCTCCCAGATAGAAGAACAAATAGTCGTTGAGCGGCTTGGCGACGCCGAACATGCTCTCGCCGCCGGCTGCCGCGGTGATATCGTTCTGCACGAAAACCGGCAGCTTGATCTGTTCCTCGATCTCCCCCTGCAAGGCTTTCAGCGAGGTGCTCGATCCGTTGCGGGTTGCAGCCATCGTGTCGACATCGTCGGGAACGGCCAGGCCGATGCCGGCAACCCGGCTGCGCGCCTCGACCGGCAGGCTGGTCATGGCTTGCCTGATCGCGCCGAACAGATCGCTGCTTTGCGGGAAGGGATTGGCTTCATCCGCCGGCAATTGCGTGTGGAAGCGCACGGTGCCGATGAAATCGATGAGTGCGATGTCGATCCTGCGGCGGCTGAAGCCGACGCCAACCGCATAGGCGCCCTCCGGATTGAGTGAAAGCGGGATGGTGGGCGGCCCGACGCGGCCGCGCTGCGCTTCGCCTTGCGAGACCAGGCCTTCCTGCTCGAGCGAACGGACGATGACCGAGGCCGTCTGCGCCGACAGGCCGGTCTTTTCGCCGATTTCCATCCGCGAAATGCCCTCGTTCTGAAGCAGCAGCGACAGCACCAGCCGCTCATTGTAGCTGCGGACGCTCAACGCATTCAGCCCGCTTGCACGATCGGCGATGCGCAAGGGATTAGGTGGTGCGAACCTCATGTCAGGCAAGGGTCGCCCCGTCGGTAAGAGCGCGCTGCCTCGCGGCGGTATGGTTGCTCATGTCGAGCGGCTCCAGCCGATGGCATCGACCGCGCGGGCAAGTGCGGTGCCCAGCAATCTGTGCGCCTCGGCATCGATGTGAAAGCCGTCCGCTTCGCTGCACGAGACCACCGAGCCGGCATCGAAAAAGTGGAGTTCGAGCGAGTCCGCTAGAACCTCGAACTCGAGCGCGAGCAGGCGCGATTTCTCCGGCGCACCGGCGAAGATGGACTTCCATTCCTTGACGTCGTCCTGCATCGGCGGCGGCGCCACGATCATGATCTCGGGCGTCGAGCCGCCTGGCCCAGGCGCCAGCTCCTTGATGTCGTAGACGAGGCAGCCGATCCCCATCGCCACTTCCGACGGCGGCTTGTTGAAGCGGATCTTCAAATCGTTAGTGCCGAGCATGATGATGACGAGGTCGAGCGTCGCATGGCTCTGCAGGCAGGGGCGAAGATAGGTTCTGCCGTTTTTGTGGGCGCCCTCGATCGGGTCGTCGTGGACGGTGGTGCGGCCGCTCAATCCTTCCTCGATGACATACCAGTCGGGGTCTAGCTGAGAACGCAATATCCCCGGCCAGCGTTCACCCGGCCCATAGCGCTCGAGCGGCCCCCTGCCGGGGATCTGGCCGTGCGTGTTGGAGTCGCCGTAGCACAAGACTGATCGCATGTTTTTCCCGCCGGGACTGACAGCGCGCCGAAGCCGGCGAGCGCCAATCATGATGGATAGAGGAGCGATGAAAGGCAAGCAAGGGAATAGTCATTCAACATGACTAACTATTGACAGGGCGAATCCGCTGTGCTTCTAAAGTGCCCGGAGGAGTTCTCGACCGTCATCATCGTCCAGCAGGAATTGGGCTTCGGCACGCATGTGTTCGGGGGCGGGAGAATTGCGTGCATCGGTCGGTTTGCGACAACGAGCATGCATTGGGAGAGCGTCTCATGGCCGTACGCATTCGTACGGCCGGCCATACGAATTCGTAGGCCGGGGCAACCACAAGGAGGAGAGTTTAATGTTAGGATTGCTGAAAACCGTCGGCCTGGGGATGCTCGTTGCGTCCACGCTTGCCGTGACGTCGCTGGCGCATGCGGAAGACATCAAGCTGATGGACGGCGTGGCGCCGCGCCCCGACGACACGCGCATGACCGCGGCCGGTGCGTTCAAGAAGGACCCGCCCTGGGTCATCGGCATGAGCGACTTCGGCGTCAACGCCAACACCTGGACAGTACAGGTGGCGCATGAGGCGGAGAACGCCGCGGCCAAGGACAAGCGCATCTCGAAATTCATCCTGCTCGATGCCGGCTTCGACCAGAAAAAGCAGGTGGCCGACATCGAGGACCTGATCGCGCAGCATGTCGACGCGATCATCGTTCAGCCGGTGACCAGCACGTCGGCCAATGCCAGCATCGCCAAGGCGGTCGCCGCCGGCATCCCGGTCATCCTTCACACCGGTCGCATCGATTCCGACGCCTACACCACCGAAATCCAGGGCGGCGCCGAGCATTTCGGCAAGGTGATGGGCGACTGGCTGGTCAAGACCGTCGGCGACAACGGCAAGATCTGGGTCCTGCGTGGCCTGGCCGGCCATCCGGAAGACACCAACCGCTACAACGGCTTACTGGAATCACTTAAAGGCACGCATGTGCAGATCATCGCCGAGGAGCATGGCGACTGGCAGTACGACAAGGCCAAGAAGCTGTGCGAGACGCTCTATCTGAACAATCCGCAGGTCGACGGCATCTGGTCGTCCGGCGCTGACATGACGCGCGCCTGCGTCGATGTCTTCAAGCAGTTCGGCACGCCCGTTCCGCCGATTTCGGGCGAGGGCAACAATGGCTATTTCGGCCAGTGGATCACGGACGGGTTCAAGTCGATCTCGCCGGAATACAGCCCCGCCCAAGGTGCGGCCGGCGTGCGCGCCGCCGTTGCCCTTCTGGAAGGCAAGCAGCTCTACAAACGCTATGTCTATAATCCCGACGGATGGGACCAGGACAAGGCCAAAAAATACTATCGCGACGACCTGACCGCCAATGTCTGGTGGCCGAGCGAACTGCCCGAGGACAAGCTCAAGGAATATTACGGCAAGAAGTGACGGCGCCGTGGCTGGCGGGGAGTGGACAAGCATTCCCCGCAGGCCATTCCATCTGTCGAATCCGGTTCGTTCGAGGGTTTCGTGACCAATCTTATCGAGATGTCCCACATTTCGAAGGCGTTCGGAGGGAGCAGGGCGCTCCATTCCGTTTCCCTCGATCTCAAGGCGGGCAGCGTCCACGCCCTGATGGGCGAGAACGGCGCCGGCAAATCGACGTTGATGAAGATCCTGGCGGGCGTGCATCAGCCCGATTCCGGTGAGATCTTCATGAACGGGGAGAAGCTCGATCTGAAATCGCCGCGAGCCGCACTCGATGCCGGCATTTCGACCGTTTTCCAGGAGCACTCGCTGCTGCCCAATCTGTCGATCGCCGAAAACATGTTTCTGGGCCGGGAGCCGACGACCCGGTTCGGCTCGATCGATTATCGGGTGATGAGCAGCCAGACCGCCAAGGCGCTTGGCGAACTCGGCCTCACGCTCGACCCGTCGCAACTCGTTTCAAACCTGACCATAGCCGAGCGGCAATTCGTCGAGATCGCGCATTGCATCCAGGCCGACGCCGGCGTGCTCATCCTCGATGAACCGACGGCGGCGCTCAACGCGGCCGATGTCGATGTGCTCAACCGCAACATCCGCCGGCTGCGCGATAAGGGAAAAGCCATCGTCTACATCTCGCATCGCATGGAGGAGATATTCGAGCTGTGCGACACGGTGACGGTGCTGAAGGACGGCGCACTGGTCGGCACAAGAATGGTGTCCGAGATCACCACCGACGAACTCATCGCCATGATGGTCGGACGCGAACTCCAGGACCTTTTTCCCGATCGTACTGATAACAAAGGCGACGAGATCCTGCGCGTCGAGAACCTGAGGATCACCGAGACATCGCGGCCGCTGTCGCTGACATTGCACAAGGGCGAGATCGTCGCCCTGGCCGGCCTGGAGGGACAGGGCCAGCAGCGCTTCCTGAGATCGCTGATCGGCCGCTATCATCCCTCCGCCGGGACGATTTCCGTCAACGGCAAAGCGCTGAAAATGCCGCTCCCGCCATCATCAGGCGTTCGCCATTTGCAGCAGCTGAGGGTCGGCTTCGTTCCCGAGGACCGCAAGGAAGAGGGGCTCTTCCTCGCTTTGCCAATCGCCCACAACATCGCCATCGGATTGCATTCGAGGCGATCCGAACTCGCGGCGGCGCGGCCGTATCGAAACGTGATCGCCCGCATGATGGAGGTCATGAACATAAAGGCGGCAGGGCCGTCCGCGCCGGTCGGCTCCCTGTCCGGCGGCAACCAGCAAAAGGTTCTGCTCGGCCGCTACCTAGCCGCCGATCTCGATCTTCTGCTGGTCGAGGAGCCGACCCGCGGAGTCGACATCGGCGCCAAGTCCGAGATCTACCACCTGCTGCGCGACTTTACCGCCAAGGGCGGCGCCGTGCTGGTGCTGTCGCGTGAGACGATCGAGTTGATCGGGCTCTGCGATCGCATCTACGTCGTCCACGACGATACCATCGTTGCCGAAATGCCGGCAGCGCAGGCGACAGAACACAAGATCCTCGACGCGGCCCTGATGGGCGGTTCCACGCGCCAGCATTAGGGGCCTCCATGCATCGTTCGCTTTTCAACATCCTGAGTGGCCGGAACACCCGGCAAGGCCTGTGGGGCCTGCCGCTTCTGGTCGCCTTGCTCATTTCGCTGTGGCTGGCCGTCGAGACGACACAGTTCGCCACGGCCGAAAACCTCTTCAACCTGGTGGCCCAGGCGATGCCGCTGATCATCGCGGCGATCGGACAGCTCGTCGTCGTGCTCATCGGCGGGCTCGACCTGTCGGTCGGTTCGGTCATCAGCTTCACCACCGCGGTGCTGGCGCTCGACCAGCCGGCGATCGTGCTGATCCCGGCGGTCTTCGTGCTGGCGGCACTCATCGGGCTGACCAACGGCCTGGCGATCACCCGCTTCAACGTCCATCCGATCATCGCGACGCTGTCGACGCAGTACATCGTGCTCGGCATCACGCGCATCCTGCGTCCCGTCTCCGGTGGCACCGTGCCGGAGATCGTCATCGATGCCGTCTCGGGCAGTTTCCTCGGCATTCCCTATCCGGTTTTCTGGGGCCTCGCCGTGATCCTGGCAGCGTGGAAACTGCTCTACGGATCCCGGTACGGGCTGCATCTGTTTGCGATCGGCGGCGGCATCGCGTCCGGCGCCGAAAGCGCTGCCCGCAATTTCGGCGTCTCCGACCGCCGCAACATTATCCTCGCCTATGTGGTCTGCTCCTGTTTCGCGGCCGCTGCCGGTGTCTTCCTGGCCGGGCGCATCGTGTCGGGCGATCCGAATGTCGGTCTGCTTTTCGAACTCGATACCGTCACCGCCGTGGCGCTCGGAGGCACCCAGCTCTCCGGCGGCATCGGCAGCCTGCACGGCACAGTGATCGGCGCGCTGGTCATGGCGCTGCTGGCTAACGGCATGAACCTCGCCAACGTCTCGCCCTTTGTTCAGACAGCGATCAAGGGCGGCATCCTGCTGGCGGTGGTCGGGTTGCAATCCCGCAAGAAAATGGGGCTCTGAGCGATGGCCGCCGTTCTCGCAAATCCGATCGCCCGGCGTCTGCTGCGCACCCCGCCGTCCTATTTTGTCTTCATCGTGCTGCTGGCGACGCTGTGGATCGCGCGGCCGAACATGCTCAACCTCAACATCATGGGCATCTTCGTCAGGCAGATCGTGCCGCTCGGCATCCTGGTGCTGGGGCAGCTCGTCGTCATGCGGGTGAAGTCGATCGACCTCTCTGGCGGCGGCATCATCCTGCTCATCAACTATTTCATCTCGTCGGGCACTTTCCCCGGCGCGTCGATGCCTTTCTTCGTCGTGCTGGCGCTCGCCACCGGCCTCGTCATCGGCCTGTTCAACGGCTTCATGATCGGCAACCGGCGGGTGTCGGCGGTCATCGTCACGCTGGCGGTCAGCATCATCCTGGTCGGGCTGGTGCAGTTCCTGTCGAGCGGCAATCCGCCCGGCGATGTGCCGAAGCTGTTCAACGACCTATACAACACGAAATTCCTGTCGGTTCCGACGCCGGTGCTGTTCTGGGTCCTGCTGACCGCTTCGGTGTGGCTGCTTCTGTCGCGGACCATCTTTGGCCGCTACGTCGCTTCGGTCGGGGAGAATGCCGAAGCCGCGCATTTTTCCGGCGTGCCGGTCCAGCGCACGGTCATCCTGGCGCATACGCTCGCCGGCCTGATAGCGGCGATCGCCGCCCTGGTGCAGACCGGTTCCATCGCCGTCGGCAGCGTCCGTATCGGCCTCGACCTGCCGATCCTGGCGGTCGCGGCAACGATCCTCGGCGGCGTCGTCTTCGGTCGTGGCGACGGCGGCGTCTGGGGGCCTTTCTTCGGGGCGCTGTGTTTTGCGCTGCTGTTCGTGGTGATGACGGTGCTCGGCATCGACGAGCCCGGCAAGCTCATCGCGCAGGGCGTCATCATCCTCGGCGCGGCGATCTTCTACGGAGTGCGCGTGCGAAACCCCTGATTTGAAACGGCGAAGAGCAAGTGCGCCGGCGTTCAGACAATTGCAAACAGATGGAGAAACATGGATGTCACCGCCAAAAAACATCATGTGCTACGGCGACTCGCTGACCTGGGGCTGGGTTCCGGTCAAGGAAGGGTCGCCGACCTACCGCTACCCTTATGATCAGCGCTGGACCGGTGTGATGGCGGCGGCGCTGGGGGCGGGCTACCACATCATCGAAGAAGGCCTGAGCGCGCGCACGACCTGTCTCGACGACCCCAACGATCCGCGCCTGAACGGGGCGAACTATCTGCCCTCGGCCATCGCCAGCCATCTGCCGCTCGACCTGGTCATCGTCATGCTCGGCACCAACGACACCAAGTCTTATTTCCGCCGGACGCCTTATGAGATCGCCAATGGAATGGCGAAACTGGTCGGGCAGATCCTGACCAGTGCCGGCGGCATCGGCACCCCTTATCCGGCTCCCAAGGCGCTGGTCATTGCGCCGCCGCCGCTGACCCCGATGCCCGATCCGTGGTTCGAGGGCATGTTTGGTGGCGGGCACGAAAAATCCAGGGATCTGGCCAGGCAGTACAAGGCGATGGCGGATTTCATGAAGATCGATTTCCTCAATGCCGGCGATTACCTCACCACGGATGGTGTTGACGGCATCCATTTTACTGCCGGAAACAACGCCGATCTGGGACGCGCCGTCGCCGACAAGGTCAAGTCGATCCTTGAGCCGGGCAAGGTCAGCACTGCCGCCTGAAGCCGCCACGCCCGTCGGCTTGCGGCACACAGGCCTACGGCGCGGGTGTATCGCTCGTTCCTCCGGCGATGCACATCGATACGGGGCCGTTTGGCCCCGTATCGATGTGGCGCTCGACGCCTGCAGACCTGCGTTGATCTAGGGCCTTGTGCCCCGAGGAACATGATCGGCAGACGATTTGGTTTGGCGGTCGAAAACGACCGCCAGGCCGTTCTTCACGGCAAGCGAGGCGACCATGTCGTCGAGTTCGCGATCGGGAATGGCGGGTTTGAGGACCTGCCGGATGGCCCGATAGGCCTGCTCGGTCGACACATAGTCGTAGCGCTTTTTGCGCGCTTCCACATATTGCTCGATGAGAATGCCCAATCGGCGGGCGGCGATGTCATCTGGTTGCTGCAAGGGAGCCTCCTCAGCGTCGATCGTTTGCAGACCCCCGAGATGTAAAAACCCACGCCGCGAAAGTTAAGGCCTGCTGTCGGCTTGAAGCCCAAAAAATCTATTGCCTTCGTTCAACGAACTGCGCCGCAGAGTGTCATCGTGTCCGAACTGGCACATCGCAGCCGCAAGGCGCGGGTCAACTTGCCCGTCCGAATCCCGACCAAAGCGTGTATTCACAACAGCTCCGACAGAACGGCCATGAAATGGTCGTTCTCCGCTGTCGAGCCGATGCTGACTCGCACATAGGTGTCAAAACCCTGCTGCTTCCACGGCTTGACGATGACGCCGTGACGCAGCAGGCCTTCGACGAAGGCGGAAGCATCTTGCCGGCAGTTGAAGAACAGGAAGTTGCCCCTGGAGGCAGCGACATCGAGGCCCTTGCTCGCCAGGAAAGTCTCGACGCGTTTTCTCTCTGCATTGGCCAGCGCGACGACCCTGGCAAGGTGTTCGTCGTCGGCCAGTGCCGCGAGTGCGGCCGCCTGGGCCATCGCGTTGGCGTTGAAAGGCGTGCGGACGCGATCGAGCAGCGCGCGCAGCTCCGGGTCACCGACGATGCCGAAGCCGATCCGCAATCCGGCCAGACCGAACGCCTTGGAAAAGGTCCGCAGCACGATCCAGGGCCGGCCCAGCTTTTCGAGATAGGGCAGGGACGACGCATAATCGTCGCCCTTGGCATATTCGGCATAGGCTTCGTCGATGACGATCAGCGTCTCGTCGCCGACCGCATCCAGAACCCTCGACAGATCGCCGCCGGAGAGCCAGCTGCCGACCGGGTTCATCGGGTTCGAAAACAGCAGCATGCGCGGCCTTTCGCGCACCGCCTCGACCAGCGCATCGACATTGATGGTGAGATCGCCGTTGACGGCAACGCGTTTGACGGTCGCCCCCATCAGCGTCGCGTAGTCCTCATGCAGCGGGAACGACGGATAGAGGGTGACGACGGCATCGCCGGGCCGCAACACGGCACGGCTGATGACGGAGAGAAGATCTTCGGAACCGTTACCCAGGATAATCTGGCCCTCGGCGACGGCATATTTGTCGCCGATCGCCTGGCGCAGCTTGCGCCCGGCAGGGTCCGGATAGAGGCGGAACATCTCGGAGCCGGCATGCATCGTCGTGGCGAGGGTCGGGCTGGGCCCGAGCGGGTTTTCGTTGGAGCCCAGTTTGGCGATCCTGGCCGGTGCGTATCGCTCCATGACCTCGTCAATGGTCAGCCCGGAATTGTAGGGCGACAAACGGTTGACTTCGGTGCGGACCATGTCCGAGGCTTTCGACACGGGCGGGCTCCTCTGCGGTGGATTTCGTCATCCGTACCGTAGTCGAAATAGTTTGTATATGCTTGTATATGTAACTTGGTCTGATAGTCTCGACGCTGAAGCGGAAACCGACGCCGGCAAGGAGGATCACATGCGCAACGCTTCTCTCTTCGATCTCTCCGGCAGGAAGGCGCTTGTCACCGGCGCAAGCCGAGGCATCGGGCGCAGCATCGCCGAAGCGCTGAGTGCTGCCGGCGCCGACGTCGCGGTCTCGGCGCGGAGCCTGGCCTCATTGCAGGACACAACGGCAGCCATCCGCGCCGCCGGCGGAGTGGCGCACGCCATCGCTCTCGACGTCACCGATGTCGGCCGCTGCCGCGCAGCCACCAACGAGGCTGCCGGCCTGCTTGGCGGTCTCGACATTCTCGTAAACAATGCCGGGATGGAGGAGGTGCGGCCCTCGCTCGATGTCGACGAGGCGCTGTGGGACAGGATCGTCGACACGAATCTCAAGGGAGCGTTCTTCTGCGCCCAGGCCGCCGCGCGGCAGATGCGCGATGCCGGCCGTCCTGGTGCCATCATCAATCTGTGCTCGCTGACATCCGAAGTCGGAATTCCCACCGCGGTGCCATACGGCTCGTCGAAGTCGGGCCTGCTCGGCATGACCCGCGCCCTTGCGGCGGAGTGGGCGGAGCTTGGCATAAGGGTCAACGCCATCGCGCCGGGATATTTCAGGACGGCGATGACCGACGTTTTCTACAGCAACGAGGCATGGCAGCACTCCATGCTGGCCAAGATCCCGCAGCGTCGTTTCGGCGACCTCCACGACCTGCATGGCATCGCCGTGTTCCTCGCTTCGGATGCGGCTGCCTACATAACCGGCCAGTCCATTCCGGTCGATGGCGGCTTTCTCGCCTCGATCTGACGAGGCAGGTTTGTCTCCGTAGTTTCGACGGGAAGGATGATGGAAAAATTGCTGGCGACTATCATACATACATGTATATACTTTTGCCCGGTGAAGCCTCTCGACGGCTTTGATCCTTGCCCCGGTCGGCCTGTCGACCCGCAGAACTATGGCCATCCACGGGCCAACCGTCATTGCGTTCCAAGAGTTCCAGGAGACGAGCAATCATGTCCGACATCAGCTTCCACGATTTGTCATCCATCGATGCCGACCAGCGCGCCAGTCTGCTGAAGCGCGCCGAGGCCGATCTGACGGTCTTCGTCGAGAAGGTCCGGCCGATCATCCAGGCCGTCAAGGACGAAGGCGATGCCGCCTTGATCCGCTTCGCCAGGGAACTCGACAAGGCCAATGTCGCCGAGGGCGAACTGCAGGTGTCGGAAGCCGAGTTCGACGCGGCGTTCGACAAGGTGGAAAAGGATGTCGTCCAGAGCATCCGGTTCGGCATCGACAACATCAGGCATTTCCATGAGGAGCAGAAGCCGGAGACGATGTGGCTCAAGGAAGTCCGGCCGGGCGCCTATGCCGGCGACAGGTACACGCCGATCGCATCCGTTGCGCTCTACGTGCCGCGCGGCAAGGGCGCCTTTCCATCGGTGACGATGATGACGTCGGTGCCGGCGGTGATTGCCGGCGTGCCGCAGATCGCCATCGTGACGCCGCCGACATCGGATGGTTCGGTGGATGCGGCAACGCTCGTCGCCGCGCGTCTCGCCGGCGTGGGCACGGTCTACAAATGCGGCGGCGCCCAGGCAGTTGCCGCCGTCGCTTACGGCACCGAGACGGTGAAGCCCGCGCTCAAGATCGTCGGCCCCGGCAGCCCGTGGGTGGTCGCGGCCAAGAGCGTGCTGTCCTCGGTCATCAACACAGGCCTTCCGGCCGGCCCGTCGGAAGCGATCATCTTTGCCGATGAAAGCGTTGACGGCGGCCTTGCCGCGCTCGACCTGTTGATCGAAGCCGAGCACGGGCCGGATTCCTCGGCCTATCTGGTGACGCACAGCCGCAAGGTTGCAGAAGCAGCGCTTGCTGCACTTCCCGAGCATTGGTCGCGGATGACCGAGCAGCGTGTCGAGTTTTCGCGCGCGGTGCTGACCGGCAAGCGCGGCGGCATCGTGCTGACCGCGTCGCTGGAAGACAGCTACCGCTTCATCAACGACTATGCGCCCGAACATCTCGAGATTCTGTCGAAGGAGCCGTTCGCGCATCTCGGGCGCATCACCGAGGCGGCCGAAATTCTGATGGGCCCGCACACGCCGGTGACGCTGGCCAACTTCGTTCTCGGTCCCAATGCTGTGCTGCCGACCAGCCGTTGGGCGCGGACCTACGGGCCGCTTTCGGTAACGGATTTCGTCAAGCGCTCGTCGGTCGGCTATGTCACCTCGGTGGCCTATCCGGAACTCGCTCTGCACGCCCGCAGGCTCGCCCGCTACGAGGGCTTCAGCTCGCATGAGAACGCGGTCTCGGAAATCCGCGACCGCTATCTCGCCGGTTGAGCGGAAGCGATCGTGATGAAGGCCGCACGACTGTATGGACCTGGTGACTTGCGCATCGAGGACATCGCCACGCCGGGCGTGCCGGATGCGGGCTGGGTGAAGCTCAAAGTCGACGCCGCAGGCATTTGCGGTTCGGACCTGCACAATTTCCGCACGGGACAGTGGATAAGCCGGTCGCCTTCGACGGCCGGCCATGAGCTGACCGGCACGGTGACTGCCATCGGCGCGGGCGTGGACGCCTTCGCCATCGGTGACAGGGTGGTCGCTGATTCCCGGTTCTGGTGCGGAGACTGCGCGCAATGTCATGGCGGCAGGCGGCATCTCTGCGCGTCACTGGGCTTCGTCGGAGAGGTCTGCGACGGCGGGTTTGCCGAACAGGCGGTGCTGCCCGCACGGCTCTTGCATATCATTGATGCCGGGCTCGACGAGCGGGTCGCGGCGATGGCCGAGCCGCTGGCGGTGGCGCTGCACGCGGTGCGGCGCCTGCCGAAAACGGCCGGCTCGGTGCTGGTCGTCGGCTGCGGGCCGATCGGCGGTCTTGCCGCGCTATTGCTGTCGCGAACCTTCGCCGGCACCGTGCTCGTCGCCGACCGCAACCAGGCCCGCTGCGCCCGGGTGGCGCAGGTCACGGGGGCAACGATTGTCGATCTGAACCGGGATGCCATTGCCGCCGCAACCGCCAATGCCCCCTTGGTGGCGGCCGTCGAGGCGACCGGCAGCATCGCGGCATTCAATCAGTTGCTCGGCGTTGTCGATCCAGGCGGCACGATCGCCATGGTCGGCATCTTCCATGGCCGCCTCGACATCGATCCCAATACACTGGTCGAACGCGAAATCGGGTTGCTGGGATGCCACGCCTTTGCCGACGAGCTGCCCGAGGCCGTGCGGATGCTGGGCGAACTCAGCGAACCGCTGCTGGCGCTGATCGACCAGGAGATCGGCCTGGATGACATTCCGGCTGCCTATGAGCGGCTGTTGGCGGGGCGCAGCGACGGCTTGAAAACAATCATCCGTATGCGGCAACCTGTTGAGCAGTCGTGATTTCCGATGAATCGCCGGAAAGGACTTTTGAAATGATCACTTTGCCCGACACGGCCAGCCCTCTTTACGAGAAGGTGAAGGACTACATCCTGGCGAACATCGGAACGGGCCGGTGGGGCAAGGATCGCAAGCTGCCGTCCGAGAATGAGTTGGTGGCGTCGCTCGGCGTGTCGCGGATGACGGTTCACCGGGCGCTCAGAGAGTTGACCTCGGCCGGGTTCCTGATCCGCCTGCAAGGTGTGGGAACCTTCATCGCGCCGCCGCGGCCGCAATCGACGCTGATCGAGATCAACAACATCGCAGCCGAGATCGTCGAGCGCGGCAACAGGCATCGTTCCGAAGTTTTCGTCCTCGAAACCATCATGCCGACAAAGGAGCTGGCGCTGTCGTTCGAGTTTCCAAAGCGCGTCTCGATCTATCATTCCGTCGTCGTCAATTTCGAGAATGATCTGCCGGTACAGCTGGAAGAGCGCTTCGTCAATCCGAGCCTCATTCCCGATTACGACAAGCAGGATTTTTCGAAGACGGCGACCTACGACTATCTCATGCAGAAAACCCCGGTGACCGAAGTCGAGCATATCATCTCGGCGATCCCGGCCGACGCCGAGACGGCGCGGCATCTGGGCATCGATGTCGGCGCCTGCTGCCTTTTCCTGCACCGCCGGACATGGACAGGCGCGGTGGTGGCCACCATCAGCAAGCTGACTTATGCCGGCAGCCGCTACTCGCTCGGCAGCCGCTATTCCCCTTCAAAAAGCAGCTAACGGAAGCAGGACGAATGCAAGTCGGAGCGGTTTCGTTGTCAATGTATATACATGTACTGACGAGAACACTTTCGCTCTCGAATGGACGGGCCAAGAAGGACAACAGATGACGCAGACACCGAGTCGCACGGCGCAGATCCGGGCACTCGCGCAGCATGATGTTGCCGAAGCACAAAGCGCGCTGGCGGCATTGCTGGGCGACCTGTTCGCGATGAGTCCCCGCAATGTGCGCATCAACTTCGACAAATACAGCCTCAATTCCCTGAACGGCTTCTTCGAAGACGACGGCAAGGCCTACTTCTTCAAGTTCCATCAGGAGGAGCGGGAGGAGGCGATGACGGGCGAGTATTACCGCGCCGAGATTCTGTCGCGCGCCGGCCTGCCGGTCGACCAACCCATACACATGTCGGCGCAGCCCGGCGAGCAGATCCTTGTCTACCGCCGCCGCACGGATCCGAGATTTTCGGATGTGCTGTTCGCGCTAGATGCGCAGGACGATGCCGGCAAGCGGCAAGAAGCCGTTCTTGCCGAGCGCGACCTGTCGGCCAGGCTGCTCAAGGTCTATCTCGAGACGCTGCATCCGGTGACTGTCGCGGAGGTCTCGGCGGAGCCGATCCACAGGCTGTTTCATGAGCGGCTGATCGATGCAAACACACGCTTGTCGCCAGGCGGCCGGCTGGCCGATTTCTATGTCGGCAAGCCGTTCGTCTTTCCCGGTGCCGAGCTGGATTGGGATCGGTTTTCCCGGCTGAAATTCGTCATCAACGGCCAGCAGTACACCCACAGCGTCGGTGAGCTTTTCGATGCCGCCGCGGTGCGCTTGCGGCCCGACCGGCTTGCCGATGCCGGCGGCGTGGTCGCGCATGGCGACGCCCACAACGCCAATGTCTGGTACACGGCTAAGGCGGGGAGGGCGGAACTGTCCTTCTTCGATCCCGCCTTTGCCGGCTCGCATATCCCGACGCTGCTGGCGGAGGTGAAGGCGACGTTCCACAACATCTTTGCCCATCCGTTCTGGCTCTATGATCCGGCGACCGCGACAGAGGCTTTTCGCGCCCAGGCGCGGCTGGACGGAAATCTGCTCCATGTCGACACGGACTGGGACCTGAGCCCCGTCCGCCGCGACCTGCTGGAGGTCAAGGCGACCGCGCTGTGGCGGCCATTGCTGCTGGAGCTCAAACGGCGCGGCATGCTGCCGGCCGATTGGCGCGCGGTGCTGCGGGCCGGTCTTTTCCTGTCGCCGACGCTGGTCATGAACCTGCGGGCCGGCGCGCGCAGCCACACGCGGGTCTCCTCCCTCATTGCCTTCTCAGTCGCGGTCATGGTCGGCAGCGAACCCGTTGCCGGAGCCGATCGGGTGACCGATTTCCTAGACCGGATCGATCCGGAAAAGCGTGAAAATTGAGTCTTTCTAACTTGTATATGCATGTATGTATTTTAGCCTTGACATCCGCTCCCGCTGACGCTGAAATATCCTCGCACTTCACCATGAAGTGGCAGGTAAGATGCCGAGGCACAGTGCCGCAAGAGCAGAAACCCGCAGTCTCACCAGACCGGCTGCCTGGGTTAGAAAAAGCGGTCTGATCATCAAGGGGAATAAAGATGATGCGTAACCTAACAGGACAATTTCGCGCGCTCGTGATGGCCGCCGCCATCGGGCTGGCCGCCGCCCCGGCAGCCTACGCAGCCGATGCGGCCATTCCCACCACGCCCGAGGCAGGAGCGTTCAAGATCGGCATCGAGCCCTGGCTCGGCTATGGCCAATGGCATGTCGCCGAGGCCAAGGGCCTGTTCAAGACGAACGGGCTGAGCGACGTCCAGATCGTCAATTTCGCCGAGGACAAGGACATCAACGCAGCACTTGCAAGCGGCCAGCTCGACGCCGCCAACATCGCGACCCACACGGCGATGGGCATGGTTGCGGCCGGCCTGCCGGTGAAGATCGTGCTGTTGCTCGACGTCTCCATGACCGCCGACGCCATCATCGCCGGCAAGGACGTCACCTCCATCGCGGACCTCAAGGGCAAGCAGGTGGCCTTCGAGGAAGGCACGACGAGCGACATTCTGCTCAAATACGCGCTCGCCAGGAACGGCATGTCGATCGACGATGTCAAGCCGGTTCCGATGCCGGCGTCCGATGCCGGCAGCGCCTTGATCGCCGGCCAGGTGCCGGTCGCGGTGACCTATGAACCGTACCTCACCGTCGCCATGGCGCAGAACAAGGACCTCAAGTTGCTGTTCACCGCCGGCGAGGATCCCGGCCTGATCAGCGACGTGCTGGTGGTGCGTGACGAGGTGATCAAGTCGCGGCCCGGCCAGGTGCTGGCCATGATCAAGAGCTGGGACGCGGCGCTCAAGGACTACAATGCCGACACGCCCGGTGGACGCGCCATCATCGCCAAGGCCGTCGGTTCGGACGTCAAGGACCTCAACACCGCCTTTGACGGCGTACGCTACTACTCACTCGCCGAAAACAAGACGGCGCTGACAGGCGATTTCACCACCAAGACCTTCACCGATGTCGAGGCCGCCGCCAAGAACGCCAAGCTGCTGCAGGCCGATGTGACGCCGGAGCAGATGATCGACCCGGCCTTCGTCAAGGCGGCGGAATGACCAAGGCCGGATCGCGGTGGTGACACAGATGCCCGGGGAGCGACCGGCGGCAGGACCGATCGCGAAACAGGCGAGGCGCCGCCGATCCTCCGGGATCGGCGTGCCCATCGCCAGGTCGCGCTTCCTGATCGTCGCGGTGGCCGTGTTCGTCGGGCTCGGCCTTGCCTGGTGGGCGGCGACCGGACTGGGGTTGGTAAAGCCGATCTTCCTGCCGTCGCCGGGCAGCGTAGCTATGCAGATCGCCAAGCTCGCCGCCGACGGCACGTTGTGGCTGGACCTCAAAGCCTCGATGTACCGTATCTCCATCGGCTTCCTCATCGCCTCGGCCCTGTCGATACCGATCGGCGTGCTGATCGGCAGTTTCCGTTCCTGGGAAGCGGCCATCGAGCCGCTGGTGGATTTCATCCGCTACATGCCGGTCGTCGCTTTCGTGCCGCTCTCCATCCTGTGGGCGGGCACCGGCGATTCGCAGAAATTCCTGATCATCTTCATCGGCACCTTCTTCCAGCAGGTGCTGATGATCATGGACAATGTGAAACGGGTTCCAGCCGATTTCATTGGCCTTGGGCGTACACTCGGCTTGCCGGATCGCAAGATCCTGACGCGCATCGTCGTTCCCAGCGCCTTGCCGGGCATCTGGGATACGCTGCGCATCAGCCTCGGCTGGGCATGGACCTGGCTGGTGCTGGCCGAACTTGTCGCCGCGACTTCGGGGCTCGGCTATCGCATCACCGTGTCGCAGCGCTATTTCCAGACAAACACGATCATCGGCTACATCCTGCTGCTCGGCCTGCTCGGCCTCATCACCGACCAGGTGATGAAGGCGCTGGAAAAGGTGCTGTTCAAGCAAGAGGGCCGCTCGCAATGAGGTCCAGCCGATGAGCCCCCCCAAATTGCGGATCGCCGGTCTCCACAAGAGCTTCGGCACCGGCGAGCGGCGCACGGAAGTGCTGCGCGACATCAATCTCGATCTTGCCGACAACGAGTTTGTCTCCCTGGTCGGCACGTCGGGCTGCGGCAAGAGCACGCTGCTGTCGATCGTGGCCGGACTGCAGGACTTCGACGCCGGCGATCTCAGTATCGATGGCGCGCCGATCCTGCAGCCGGGTCTCGACCGTGGCGTCGTCTTCCAGTCCTACACGCTGCTTCCCTGGCTGACGGCGCGGCAGAACATCGAATTTGCCCTTAAGGCCGCCGGTTACGATCGCCCGACCTGCCGCAGGATCGCGCTGGAACATCTCGAACTCGTCAAGCTGTCCGACAGCGCCGACCGCTATCCGGCCGAACTCTCGGGCGGCATGAAACAGCGCGTCGCCATTGCGCGCGCGCTTTCCTACCGGCCCAAGATGCTGTTGATGGACGAGCCCTTCGGCGCGCTCGATGCCTTGACCCGGCATCAGATGCAGGAACTGCTCACCCAGATCTGGGAGGAACACAGGTTGACCGTCCTGTTTGTCACTCATGATGTGGAGGAGGCCGTCTATCTGTCGGACCGCATCGTCGTCATGGGGATCGGCCCGGGACGCATCACGCAGACCTTCAACGTCCATATCGAGCGCCCGCGCCGCGAAGAGGTGATGGAAAGCCCTGCATTCATGGATCTGCAGCGCGGCGTGCACAAGGCCATCCGCGAAGGTTCAAAACGCCCCGAAATGGCGTAGGCGCCTGTGGTCATCAGTAGGCCCAATCACGTCGCTTTGCCGACCGCCGCATCCAACTCCAGCTCGCCTTCGGAAATGTCGTCGAAGGAGGCGTAATTCATGTTGTAGAGGCGGGCGTAGAGGCCTTTTCTTGCCATTAGCTGTTCGTGGTTACCGCTTTCGACAATCTCGCCGTTCTGCAGCACGATGATGCGGTCGGCGCCGCGGATGGTGGCAAGACGGTGGGCGATGACCAGCCCGGTGCGGCCTTCCAGCAGGGTGATCAGCGCCTTCTGGATCAGCATCTCGGTGTAGGAATCGATGCTGGCTGTGGCTTCGTCGAGCACCAGGATCTTGGCGTCGGCCACCAGTGCACGCGCAAAGCTGATCAGCTGGCGCTGGCCGAGCGAGAGATTGCCGCCGCGCTGCTCGAGTTCGGTATCGTAGCCATCGGGCAGGTTCTCGATGAAATCGTGCGCGCCGACGGCTTGTGCGGCGCGCACCACCTCCTCGCGGCTGGCTGATGTCTTGTGGTAGCGGATGTTTTCCAGCACCGAGCCGGAGAACAGGAACGGCTCCTGCAGCACCATCGCCACCTGATCGCCGAGCGAATCCTGGGTCAGGTCACGCACATCATGGCCGCCGACCAGAACCTCGCCCGACCAGACATCGTAAAAGCGGTGCACCAGCGCCATAGAGCTGGACTTGCCCGATCCGGTAGGGCCGACAAGGGCCACGGTCTCGCCCGGATTGACGCGAAAGGAGATGTTCTTCAGCACCGGCTGGTTCGGCCTATAGCCGAAGGTGACGTTCCTGAACTCGACCGAGCCGTCCATGTCGCGCGACAGCGTCACCGCGCCTTGCCTGTCGCTGACGTCGACCGGCACGTCGAGCACTTCGGAGATGCGCTGGCCCGAAGCCATGGCGCGCTGCATGACGCTGTATTGCATGGTCAGCGAGCGGATCGGGTCGAAGAAGCGCTGGATGTAGAACAGGAACGCCACCATGACGCCGATGTCGAGGCTGTGCGACAGCACCATCGAACCGCCGACGACGATGACGGTCGCCATGGCGATGCCGGTCAGCGTATCGACGATCGGCACCATCACCTGCGCGTATTTCGCCGAGGTCAGATGGGCATTGAGATTGGCCAGCACCTTCTCGTCATAGAGGTCGAAATTGACGTGCTGGCGCTCCAGGCTCTGCACGGTGCGCACGCCATGGATGCCTTCGGCCAGCGCGCCATTGGCGATCGAGTTGGTTTCGTGCGCGGCCATGAAGGCGACCTTGGCGCGCGGCAGCCAGAACAGGCGCACGATGAACAGCACCGGCATGGTCGACAGCGTCAGCAGGCCGAGCCGGAAATCCAGCCACAAAAGCACGCTGACGATGCCGAACAGCAGCACGATGTCGCCCACCGACATGACCGACGTTTCGAGGAATTCCTGCATCGAATTGACGTCGCCCTGCAGGCGCGACATCAGCCGCCCGACCTCGGTCTTGTCCATGAAGCTCAACGAGACCCGCTGCAGGTGGCTGAACATGGCGCGGCGCAGATCGGACAGCACATTCTCGGCCACCTTGCCGACGACGCTTTCCTGCACATAGCTGGCGGCGTAGTTGATCAGGATGATGACGGCGAAAGCGCCGATCGCGGCGATCATCACCGACTGGTCGAGCTTGCCTGCCGTCATGCCGTGGTCGATGGCGTAGCGGATGACCAGCGGGATCGCCAATTGCGTCAGCGTGAACACCAGCACCGCGGCGACCGAGATGAAGATCCGGCTCTGATACGGTCTCACGAAGCTCCAGATGCGCCTGACGATGCGCGGGTCGTAGGCCTTGCCGAAGACTTCTTCCTCTTCGCGATGCGAGCCCACGACAGCCCTTGTCGGCCGGCGGCTGGTATCTTCTTTGTCGTCGTCGGCCTGTGTCGACATCATGCGGCTCCCGCCACGACAGGCCGGTCGTCGTCCGGCCGCAGCTGCAAATCATACAGCGCGCGATAGCGCCCACTGAGCGCCAGCAATTCCTCATGCGTGCCGCGCTCGACGATACGGCCACCCTCGACGAACAGGATCTGGTCGGCATGCATCAGCGAGCTCAGCCGGTGCGAGATGATGAGCGTGACGCGGTCCCTGGCGAAGCGCTTCATCGCCGCCCGGATGCGCTGTTCGGTACCGGCATCTATTGCCGCGGTCGAATCGTCGAAGACCAGCACCGATGGCCGCAGCATCAGGCTCCGCGCAATGGTCAGGCGCTGCCGCTGGCCACCGGAAAGCGACGCGCCGCGCTCGCCGACGACCGTGGTGTAACCGGCCGGGAGGCCCATGATGTAATTGTGCAGCTGGGCGTACTCGGCTGCCTGCCCGATGCGGGTCTCGCGCGCCCAGGGATTGCCATAGGCGATGTTGTTCTCGATCGAGGTGGTGAACAGGAACGCATCCTGCTGCACGACGCCGACCGCCTTGCGCAGCGATTTCAGCGTCACCTCACGAATGTCCTGGCCGTCGATGGTGATCGAACCCGAAGTGACGTCGTAGAAACGCGGGATCAGATGCGCGATGGTCGACTTGCCGCCGCCCGGTGGGCCGACAATGCCGATGGTCTCGCCGGACCGGGCCTCGAAGGAGATGCCGGACAGTGTCGACCGGCCGCCCGCGCCCTCATAGCGAAAGCCGACATTGTCGAAGCGCAGCACGCCGTCGCTGACGACGAGATCCCTGGCGCCGGGTGCGTCCTCGATGTCGAGTTCGGCGTCGAGCAGTTCGAACAGGCGGGTGCCGCAGGTCGAGGCGCGGGCGAAGGAATTGACCATCAGCCCGAGCTGGCGCACCGGCATCTGCAGGATGGTCATGAAGGTGAGGAACTGCGCCAGCGTGCCGACGCTGATCTGGCCTGCGATCACCTTCTGACCGCCGAACCACAGGACCAGCCCCATGGCAGCCAGGAACGAGAAATTCATGGCGCTGGTGTTGGCGACGCGGATGTCGACGCGCTGATTGGCGAGGTCCAGTGCATCGCGCTTGGCGCGATCGAATTTTTCCAGCTCATGCCGCTGCGCTGCGAAAGCGCGCACGACACGGATACCGCCGAGGTTCTCATCCATCACCCGGCTCAGCACCGAGAGGCGCTCCTGCAACGTCAGCCAGGTGCTGCGCAGTTTGAGCTGGGTGACCGAGGACCGCCAGGCGACGAACGGCACGAAGCTCAGACTGAGCAACCCGAGCACGGGATCGGTGCTGACCAGGAGATAGGCGCCGACGCCGATCAGCACGCCGAGCAGCACCACGCGCAAAATGCCGGTGGAAAAGAACATGCGCACGCCGTCGAGATCGAGCAGGCCGAGCGTGATGAGATCGCCGGTGTGGACCCTGTCGTGGTAGGCGAAGCTCAGGCGCTGGATATTCTCGTAGAAAGCCAGGCGCAGTTCATAGCCGGTGCGGTGGCCGACGGCCTCGCCATAGTAGTTCTGCGCCATTGTGAAGAGGCCGCGCAGGATCGAGACGACGAGCAGCGTCAGCGCCGTATTCCACAGCGCCTGTTCCGCGGCAGCGCCGGCACCCGCGGCCATCACACCTTGCGCCTGGTCGATGGCGCGGCCCAGCAGGCGGGGAATGAAAAGCTGCAAGGTCGCGGCAATAAAGGTCGAGACGATGGTGATGGCGACCTGCCAGGGATGGCGCAGCGTCATGCGCACGATGCGGAGCAAGGTGCTGAGGCCCTTGCCCCAGGAGGCTTCCGCCACATGGGCAAACGATTTGCCGCGCTCCGGCGCGCCGCCGATTGCTTGCGTGTTCAAGGGAAATATCCAAACCAATCCGGAGGTTAGTCCGGACTAATAAAGCAGACTCAATTCAGATGGCGCGATGTTACGCGCGTCCGAGTTGACCCTTCAAGAGCCAATTCTGACATCGCACTGTGCCTGAAAGGAAACGTGCTGCCGTGGACCGTCAGGCTGCTGTTGAGCCGCTCAGGAACCCTGGCCGTGCCGCCAGCAGGCGATCCGGTGGCCAGCCGCAACCTCCATGGCTGATGGTTCTGCCTTTCGGCAGTCAGGCAGGACCAGGGGGCAGCGGTTGGCGAAGGCGCATCCGGTGTTCGGGATGCCGGCTGCCTCGACCTCGGCTTGAGCGGATAACTTCGGCTCGGCCTCATCGGAAGAAGCGGCCAGCAGCAGGGCCGTATAGGGGTGGTTGGGGCCTTTGAAAATCTGGTCGGATGAACCGGTTTCGACCAGGCGTCCGCGATAGAGCACGCCGATCCTGTCGGCCATGTAGCGCACCACCCTGAGGTCGTGGCTGATGAACAGATAGGTCGTGTCCTTGTCGCGCTGCAGGTCGTTGAGCAGGTTGAGAACGGTCGCCTGGACGGAGACGTCGAGTGCCGAGGTCGGTTCATCGAGCACGATGACCTTCGGCACGCCGGCGAAGGCGCGCGCGATCGCCGCCCGTTGCCGCTGGCCGCCGGACAGCGAGCGCGACTTCTGCTCGGCCGTGGCGCCGGCGAGGCGAACCGAGGCCAGCAGGTCGCCGACGCGGGCTCTCACCTCGCTGCGGCGCAGGCTGGCGAGCCGGCGCAGCGGGCGGCCGAGGATGCGGCCGATCCGCTGGCGCGGGTTGAGCGTGCGATCCGGCGACTGGAAGACCATCTGCACGTCGCGGCGTTCGGCAAGGTTTCTCTTCTCGACGCGCGGCGCGACCGTCCTGCCGAACAGTTCGACCGATCCGGCGCTGGGCGTCTGCAGGCCGGTGACGATCCTTGCCAGTGTCGACTTGCCGGAACCGGACTCGCCGATCAGCCCGAAGGTTTCGCCCTGGCCGATGTCGAGATCGATGCCGTGCAGCACTGACTGGCTGCCGAAGGCATGACTGATGCCTTTGCAGGCGATCGCGATCCGGCGTTCTTTTGGCAAGCCGGCGTCTTCGCCTTGGGCTGTGGGGTGCGCTGGCATGCCGTCCGTCTCCGCCAGTCTTCCGTCCCGCTTGGTGTAGTTGAGCGCCGGGATCGAGGCGATGAGCGCTTTGGTGTAGGCGTGAGAGGGGTTGTCGAAGACATCGCCCGCAACGCCGCTTTCGACCACGGCTCCCGCCTGCATCACCGCCACCCGGTTGCAGGAGCGGCGGATCATGTGGATGTCGTGGCTGATCAGCAGGATACTGGTTTTGTGATCCTTGCGCAGGTCGGAGAGGATGGCGATGATCTCGGACTGGACGCTGGCGTCGAGCGCCGTCGTCGGCTCATCCAGCACCAGCAGCGACGGGTCGAGCGCAATCGCGATGGCGATGTTTGCGCGCTGCTGCATGCCGCCGGAGAGTTCGTGCGGATAGAGATCCAGCACACGCTCCGGATGGCTGACGCGGACCCGGCCGAGCAGTTCGGTCGCACGCTCGCGCGCCTCGTCGAGGCGAACCGGGCGGTGCCGCATGATCGTCTCGGTGATCTGCCGGCCGATCGTCATGCTTGGATTGAGCGCCGCGCCCGGATGCTGGTAGACGGCCGCGATTTGATTTCCCCTGAGCCGGCGGAGCTGCTCGGCGGAAAGGTCGCGGATTTCGCGGCCCTGGAATTCAAGCGCTGAGGCCGCGATACGGGCGTTCTTCGGCAGATAACGCAGGATGGCGAGCGCCACAGAGCTTTTGCCCGATCCTGACTCGCCGACCAGGCCGAGCGCCTCGCCTTGGCCTATGTGCAGCGACACGCCGCTGACGGCGGGATGCGATCCCTTGCGCCCGTCATAGGCGACGGACAGCTGGTCTACGTTCAGAACCGAGGAGGACATGGGGACTTGAAACCACTTTCTTCCAGCGCCGCCATCGAGGGCAATCGCTTCCGCTTTCGGAGTGAATTATCTCTATAAAATTACTCGGATTAAGCCGGAGCGCAATCTACCTTTCTCGCATCAGCAGAGATTGTCGCGGCTTAGGCAAGCAGCGCGACGGTCTCCGGAGCAGATCTGGAAGGAGGCCGTCATGGCTCGAGACCACATGATCCTCAGCGCATTCTTCTTCAACCCGCAGGGCGATCACCGGATGTCGTGGCGCCATCCCAGGGCGCCGAGGCGGGAGGTGCTGGACTTCGAATTCTACCGCGATCTCGTGCAGGCGGCCGAGCGCGCCAGGATCGACACCATCTTCGTCGCCGACCACGTTTCGATTTGGGATTCGGTCAAGAGCGGCGTCGCCCACTACGCCAATGCCCGCCTCGAACCGCTGACGCTGCTCTCGGCGCTGGCGGGCGTGACCAAGCATATCGGCCTGATCACCACGGCATCGAGTTCCTACAGCGAGCCCTACAATGTGGCGCGCATGTTCGCCTCGCTCGACCACATCAGCAAGGGCAGGGCGTCGTGGAACGTCGTCACCTCGGCGATGGACGAGGAGGCGCGCAATTTCGGCCGCGACGGCAATATCGAACATGCGTTCCGCTACGAGCGTGCGGCCGAATTCCTCGATATCGTCAAAGCGCTGTGGGACAGCTGGGAAGACGAGGCGCTGCTGATCGACAAGGCGTCGGGCTATTTCGCCGACCCCGACAAGGTCCATCCCATCGATCACAAGGGCAAGCACTTCAAGGTCCGCGGCCCGCTCAACGTCTCGCGGCCGCCGCAGGGCCATCCGCTGATCGTCCAGGCGGGCTCCTCGGAGGACGGCAAGAACTTCGCCACCGCCCAGGCCGATGCGCACTTCGCCATCTACAGCACCAAGGAAGATGGCATCAAATACCGTCAGGATATCAACGAGCGGCTGGCCCGCCACGGCAGGCGGCCGGAGAGCTTCAAGATCCTGCCCGGCATCCTGCCTGTTGTCGCCGCCTCCGAAGCAGAAGGCCGGGAAAAGCAGGAATACCTGCAGACCTTGCTGCCGGATCAGGTCGGCATCGACCTTCTGTCCAGCTGGAGCGGGTTGGACCTGTCGCTGTTCCCGCCGGACGGGCCATTGCCGCCGCTGCCGGACGAGAGCACGTTCAACGGCGGACGCACGTCGCTCAACCGGGTCAGGCAATGGGCGAAGCAGAATCTCAGCCTGCGCGAGATCGCCCGCAAACTCGCCAACAGCGGTTCGGTGCCGACCGTCGCCGGCACGCCGGTACAGATCGCCGACCAGTTGCAGGACTGGTTCGTTTCCGGTGCCGCCGACGGCTTCAACTTGATGTTCCCGCTGCTGCCCGAGGACTGGGTGAATTTCGCCGAACAGGTGGTTCCGGAGCTGCAGCGGCGCGGCGTGTTCCCGACCGAATACGCGCCGGGAACGCTGCGCGACCGCTTCGGCCTGGCGCGGCCAGCCAATCGCTTCGCCGAACAACGCGACAATGCGCGCGCGGTGTCCTGACGTCAGGCCGGGAGAACGATCATGACCGTTGCACCAAGATTGCAGCCGCGCGAAGCCACCGCGCCGCAGCTCGTCAATGTCCTGCACAGCCCCAAGCGCGTGCGCGTCAAGTTCGGCGGCCGCACCATCGCCGACAGCCGCAACGTGCTCGTGCTGCGCTCCAACCATTTCCTGCCGATCTATTTCTTCCCGCCGTCAGCGGTCGACCCGTCGGTGCTGAGACCCTCACTGCATCGCGAACCGCACCCGGTCGGTGGCGAAACCGCCTATTGGGATATCGACAGCGGTGACAGGCGCAGCGCCAACGCGGCCTGGGCGTTCGTGTCGCCACCGGATGAAAACCTGGCGCCTCTGGCCGGCCGCATCGCCTTCACCTGGAAAGCCGTCGACCAATGGTTCGAGGAGGAAGAGGAAGTCTTCGTCCACGCCCGCGATCCCTACGCACGCATCGATGTGCTGCAGAGCTCCAGCCATGTGCAGGTCTGGTTCGACGGCGAGCCGATCGCCGACAGCCACCGCCCGGTTCTGCTGTTCGAGACGCATCTGCCAACGCGTTTTTATCTGCCGGCGGAAGACATCCGGCTGGAGCGGCTGACGGCGTCCGTCACAACGACGCGATGTCCTTACAAGGGCATCGCCTCCTATTGGTCCGGCCTGCTGAGCGACGGCTCGGTGCGCCCTGACATCGCCTGGAGCTACCGGGATCCCATAGAGGAAATGCCCAAGATCAAGGGCCTCATCGCGTTCTATCCGCAGGCCGTCGACCGCATCCATCTCGACGGCGAACCCGTCGCATAGCTTTCAATCTTCATTTCAAGGCAGGGGTTTAACATGACCAAACTCAGAGATATCGACGCAGTTCGCAATCTGTCGGGGGACATCTGGAATGTCGCCGTCGACGAATATCAGGGCGGCTTTCTCAAGCGCCGCGATCTCCTGAAATACGCCGCACTGCTCGGCCTGACCGGCTTTGCCGCTTCGCAAGGGCTTGGAGGCGCGCGCGCCTCGACTGCTGCCGGCGGCACGGTTCGCGTCGGGCTCGGCCAGCCGACCAAGGCGATCGATCCGGTTTCGGTCACCGATCCGGCCAGCATCGGGGTGATCAGCCAGGTCGGCGAGTATCTGATCCTCGACGATCCGAAGGATGGTCTGCAGCCGAAGCTGGCTCTGTCCTGGGAAGCAAACGAGACGGCCAGTCGCTGGACCTTCAAATTGCGGCCAGGGGTGAAATTCCACGATGGCCGCGCGGTCACCGCTAGGGATGTTGTGGCGAGCTTCGAGCGGCTGGTCGATCCGGCCAGCGGCTCGTCGGCGCTGTCCGCCTACAAGGGCATCCTGTCCAACGGCGGCGCCAAGCTGGTCGACGACGAAACCGTCGCCTTCGATCTCGACGGCCCAAACAGCAACTTCCCTTTCTATGTCTCCTCAGACGTCTACAATGCCGTCATCCTGCCGGCCGACTATGCCGGCGATTTCGAGAAGAATTTCAACGGCACGGGTCCGTTCAAGCTGGAATCCTTTCGTCCCAAGCAAGGCGCCAGCTTCGTTCGCAATGAAGACTACTGGGGCGACAAGGCGCTGCCCGACCGGGTCGAGATCAAGTTTTTCGACGACGAGCAGGCGCAGGTGCTGGCGCTGCAGGCCGGCCAGCTCGACGTCATCCCGAGCACGACGCGCCTGGAGCTGGCGATCGAGGGCAATCCCAATTTCAAGCTGCTGAGCGTGCAGGCAAGCTCGCATGACCAGGTGCATCTCAGGACCGACCAGGCGCCGTTCACCGACAAGCGCATCCGCCGCGCGCTGGCGCTTACGATCGACCGTGAGGCGGTGGTCAAGGGCCTGCTGAAGGGCCGTGCCATCGTCGGCAACGACACCCCGTTCGCGCCGATCTTCCCTTCGGCCGATCCATCGGTGCCGCAGCGCAAGCAGGACATTGCCGAGGCCAAGCGCCTGCTTGGCGAGGCGGGCGTGCCGAACGGCTTCGAGGTGACGCTGACCACCGAACGCGCCTATGACATTCCCGACTATGCGGTGATCATCCAGAACTTCGCCAAGAAGGCCGGCATCGACGTCAAGCTCAATGTCCTGCCACAGGACGCCTATTACGGCTCGGCCACCTTCGGCAGCTCGCCCTGGCTGGATTCGGTGCTCGGCATCACCGACTACGGTCATCGCGGCACGCCCGACATCTTCCTCAACGCCACGCTGAAGAGTTCGGGAGCCTGGAACGCGGCGCATTTCAACAACCCGGCCTATGATGCGCTGCTGCTCGACTACTCGAAGGCGCGCGATCTGCAGGCACAGCGCCTCGTTGCCGGCAAGATCCAGACCTTGCTGCTCGACGAGACGCCGGCGATCATCAGCTACTTCTCGCAATACAGCCGGATCGTCAGCTCGAAGGTCGAGGGCGTCCGCTTCACCGCGATCTCGCATCTGCTGCTCGACCGCGTTTCCTTCGTCCAGGCATGATCGCGACATGCTGACCGGTCGCATTCTGTCAGCGCGTCTGGGCACACTTGTCCTCACGCTGTGGCTGGTCAGCATCCTGGTGTTCTTCGCCGGGCAGGTCCTGCCCGGCGATGTCGGCCGTGTGATGCTCGGGCCTTTTGCCGATGCGCAGGCGGTGGCGGAACTGAACAAGCGGCTGGGCGCCGATCAGCCGGTTCTCGTCCAGTACTGGCTCTGGTTCAGCAAGGCCGTCACCGGTGACTTCGGCACCTCGCTGTCGATGCGCGGGCCGGTGGCGCCCTTCGTGCTGGAAAGCCTCAAGCGCTCCGCCGCCCTTGCCGGCATTATTCTGATTTTTCTCATTCCGCTGGGCGTTGGTGCCGGCGTCGTTGCCGGTCTCAATGCGGGCCGCTTGATCGACCGGCTGATCGTGATGGCAGGCGTCTCCTTCGGCATTGTGCCTGATTTCGTTTCTGGCCTGATGCTGCTCATCGTTTTCGGCCTGTGGCTGAACTGGTTCCCGATCTCCGGTGTTGCGCCCGATGGCGCGGGCTTCTGGACGCATGGCTATTATCTGATCCTGCCGGCGCTGCCGCTGGTGCTGAACCTTGCCGGCTACATCGCCCGGATGACGCGGGCAGGGGTGATCGAGGCAATGGCCGCCGATTATACGCGCACCGCCGTCTTGAAAGGGCTCGAGCGGCGCGAGATCATCTTTCGGCACGTGCTGCGCAACGCGCTGACGCCGACCATCGCGGTGCTGGCGACGCAGACCGGCTACATGCTTGGCGGGCTGGTGGTGATCGAGGCGCTGTTCGGCATCCAGGGGCTTGGCAATCTGGTTCTGAATGCGGCCAAGGCACACGATTTCCCGGTGCTCGAGGCCGGCGTGCTGGTGATGGCGGCAATATTCGTGCTGTCGGCGGCGGCCGGCGACCTCGTACTGGCGCTGCTCGATCCGCGGCAACGCCGCCGGACCTCGCCATGACAGATCTGGCGGAGTTTCCCGCACCACCGCGCTCCGTGGCCGGCTTTCCGGCAGTGCGCCGGATCCGCAGTGCTTTCGCCGGATTGCCGCCGTCGGTCGTGGTCGGATCGCTGCTGCTTCTGTTCTGGGTCGTGTGCGCCATAGCAGGCAACCTCTTCGTTCCCTACGATCCCTATGCCGAGGATTTCCTGGCGATGCTGACGCCGCCCGACGCGCTGCACTGGTTCGGGACCGATCAGCTCGGCCGCGACGTGCTGTCCCGCATAGTCGTCGGATCGCGCGACATCCTGCTGGTTGCGCCGCTGGCGACGCTGGCCGGTGTCGCCGCCGGCAGCATCATCGGGTTGGTGCTCGGCTATTTCGACGGCCTGGTCGATGCCATCGGCGCGCGGCTGCTCGATACGCTGATGGCGTTTCCGTTCATCGTTCTCGTCACCATGACGCTGGTGGCCATCGGCCCGTCCAATGTAACGGTCATCCTGGTGATCGGCATCGCCTACGCGCCGCTGGTGGCGCGCACCGTCCGCGCCGCCGTGCGCGAGCAGAAAGAGCGCGACTATGTCAGCGCTGCGCGGCTTGGCGGCGAGGGCCCGCTCGCCATCATGTTTCTGGAGATACTGCCCAACATCAGGGAAACGATCTTGATCGAGCTGGTCACAAGGCTGGGCTACGCGTTCTTTTCGATCGCGACGCTGAGCTTTCTCGGCCTCGGCATCCAGCCGCCATCGGCCGACTGGGGACTGGCTGTCGCCGACGGCTATGGCTTCCTGACCGGCGGCAAATGGTGGGTCGTCGTCTTCAATTCCGCGGCAATCGTCTCACTGGTCATGGCGACCAACCTGATCGCGCAAGGCATCGGCGCGTTTGAAAATAGCGATGCATGAGCCTGGATTGGGCGCGTCGAAAAATCTCTTTTGCATTGAAGCCTGACGCGCATCCTTATATCGCATGGCTATGAAGAAAATCGGTTTCCTGTCGTTCGGGCACTGGACGCCCTCGTCGCAATCGCAAGTGCGCTCGGCATCGGACGCGCTTTTGCAATCCATCGAGCTGGCGATCGCCGCCGAGCAACTGGGGGCGGATGGGGCCTATTTCCGCGTGCATCATTTCGCCCGCCAGCTCGCTTCGCCGTTCCCGCTGCTGGCAGCCGTCGGAGCCAAGACCAGCCGCATCGAGATCGGCACCGCCGTCATCGACATGCGCTACGAGAACCCGCTCTACATGGCCGAGGACGCCGGTGCTGCCGACATCATCGCCGGCGGCCGCCTGCAGCTCGGCATCAGCCGCGGCTCGCCCGAGCAGGTGATCGATGGCTGGCGCCATTTCGGCTATGCGCCGCCGGAAGGCCAGAGCGACGCCGACATGGCGCGGCATCATGCCGAGGTCTTCCTCGAGACGCTGCGGGGCGAGGGGTTCGCCCAGCCCAATCCACGTCCAATGTTCCCCAACCCGCCCGGCCTCTTGCGCCTCGAGCCGCATTCGGAGGGTTTACGCGAGCGGATCTGGTGGGGTGCTGCCACCAACGCCACGTCGGAATGGGCGGCCAAGCTCGGCATGAACCTGCAGAGCTCGACGCTCAAATTCGACGAGAGCGGCAAGCCGTTCCACATCCAGCAGGCCGAGCAGATCCGCATCTACCGCGAAGCCTGGAAAGCGGCCGGTCACAGTCGCGAGCCGCGCGTCTCGGTCAGCCGCAGCATCTTCGCGCTGGTCGACGATCGCGACCGTGCCTATTTCGGCCGCGGCAATGAGGGCCGCGACCAGATCGGCTTCATCGAGGAGAACACCAAGGCGATCTTCGGGCGCAGCTATGCGGCCGAGCCGGATGTGCTGATCAAGGAATTGGCGCAGGACGAGGCAATCGCCGAGGCCGACACGCTGCTGCTCACCGTTCCGAACCAGCTCGGCGTCGACTACAATGCGCATGTCATCGAGGCGATCCTGACCCATGTCGCGCCGGCGCTGGGCTGGCGCTGACGCCAGATAGATCGAAGCGGAGTGCTCCAAGGGAGGGACACCATGCCAAAGAAGGCCTTGATCGCTTGGGGCGGCTGGGAGGGCCACACGCCGGAGCAGAGCGCGAAGATCGTTCGCAACCTGCTTGAACGCAACGGGTTCGACGTCACGCTCGGCGAGGGCACCGCGATGTTCGCCGATCCGGAGCTTGCTTCCTTCGATCTCATCGTGCCCGTCATCACGATGTCGACGATCGAAAAGGCCGAGTTGCAGAACCTTACGCTTGCCGTTCGCGGGGGAAGCGGGCTCGGCGGTTTCCACGGCACGATGGGCGACAGTTTCCGCAACGAGCCCGACTATCAGTTCATGACCGGCGGCCAATGGGTGGCGCACCCCGGCAATATCATTGACTATACTGTCGCGATCACCAGGCCGGACGAGCCGATCACATCGGGCATCAGCGATTTCGCCTACCGGTCGGAGCAGTATTACATGCATGTCGACCCGAGCAACGAAGTGCTGGCGACCACCACCTTCACCGACGCGCATTTTCCTGGGATAGGCGGCGTCGTCATGCCGGTCGTCTGGAAACGGCGCTATGGGGCGGGGAAGGTTTTCTACAGTTCCCTTGGTCACACTGCGGATGAGTTCGCGGTGCCGGAAATGGCGCTGATGGTGGAGCGGGGTTTGCTTTGGGCGGCGCGGGGGTAGCAGCAGGCGAAGTTCGTGAAAATCTGGTGGAATTCACAGGACATCTACGGAGATATCCAATGAACGATTTCAGTTGGTCCGCGCCCGCCACGCCTTCGATAAGGCTCTTGAGGCGGCCCTCGCAAAGACGATGGCCGAATTCAAGAGCAAGGCCAGTGCGGTGACGGTTCCCTCCCAGATGTGGGAGCTGGAAGCCTATTTGCGTGAACAGCGGCGGGATATCGATCGGACGTTCGACTACCGCTATTCGCAGCTCCTTTATGTCTTCGCTCATCTCATCCGAGCAGGCTACCTCGATGAAAAGCTGCTTGCCGGTCTGGCGCAAGACAAATTGGACGCCATTCGGCGGGACCTTGCCTTTGCGGCGGGACGCCCGGCCAGCGGATGACGACGGGAGGGAGTGCGGCCGTCCCAATCCCTGCCATGCTGGAAAAGCGGCCGTTGTCGTACTACCATCCCGTCACATGGCGAGGGGGATGAGATGGACCATCAGCGTACTGTTTTTCTGATCGGCGCAGGTTCCGTTGGTGACGACGAGCAAGCTGTGTTCACGCTGCACGTGAACGGCGCTGCCTGCAATCTGAAATGCAGTTATCGGGACAAGGTGATCGAGGCAGAAGAGGAAGACTTTTTCGAGGCTCTGTTCCAAATCCGTCAGGCACTCGAAGTCGATGGCCTGCTACCCTTCTGTTACGGAGCAAGCGCCAATGTTTATCCGGAAAATACCGTGATGGAGAAAAGTCGCGGATTGATAGCCTGCAAGGTGAAGACGGGGCGATTTCCGCAAGAGAGCGATCTGGTCGACATATTTGATGATGGCGTCGACGTGGTTCCGGTTTTCGTCCATATGCAGCAGGAATTTTGGGAAGAATGGCTGACTTCGCTGCCTTCCTAGCGGCTGGCGTTCATCCAATCCCTCCGGTTACCAGATAGGCGCCGGCGCTGCGCCCATCCTCCAGCCGCACAATAGCCGTCACGATCGAGCCATACGAGCCACGCCAGACGCTGTGGAACCGCTGGTGCTCAGCGGCCGGAACCAATGCCTGTCCACAGGAGCGCGCTCCGCTTCGCTGCATCGCGACAGGCTCGCCGTTGACATGCACCTTGACACTGGCGTTTTCCGCCTCGGCGTCGATCGGCAGTTCGAGCGTGATGGTGATCTCGTCCTGATCGCCCGTCGTGCGCGTCTCGGCGGCAAGCGCGATGACGAGCGGAGGTGCCTTGCCGTCACCGGTTTGCGTGGGCCGGCGGGAAAATACATCTTCAGTCAGTTCCGGCGTGCGTGGGGGCAGGGTGCGGCGCCGGGTCGACTGTTCGAAATCGCCGGCCATGCGCAACAACCTGACATCATCATAGGCCTTGCCGGCGAAAGTCAGGCCGACCGGCATGCCGATATCGGCCATGGTTCCCATCGGCACGGTGACGGTGGGGATGCCGAAATGGCGCCAGACCAGATTGCCGTTGGCGACCCAGGTGCCATTGCGCCAGGCAAGGGCGGCGGACGCCTCGTCGATGTCTGCATCGGCCGGTCCGACATCGGCGGCCGCGGGCAGCACCACGGCGTCGATGCCATGGGCGTCCAGCCAGTCCTCGAAATCGATCCGCCTTGTCGCTTCGAGGCCCTTCAGGCCTTCTTCAATCGTCGGGATTTCCGTGACGGGCGTGACGCCGGACCGCGCCCGCTCGACATATTCCCTCAGGTCGAAGCCGCCCTCATAGCGGTCGGGCAGCGTGCCCGGCGGCTGCGGGAAGATCTTTGGGCCGTCGACCGAGACGAGATCGGGCAAAGACGGGTCGGCATTGGCGCGCAAAAAGTCGTCCCAGCCCCAGATGCTGAGATCCCAGAGCTCGCGGTCGGCGAACTCTTGGGGCACCAGCCCGCGCTCGACCATGGTGCGCGTGCCGGGGCGGTCGCGCTCATAGTTGGAAACGACGGGAAAATCGACCTCGACCACCTCGGCGCCAAGCCGCGTGAGATCGGCCGCGGCCCGCTCCCACAGGGCAAGCACCGAGGCGCGGGTTTCGATCGGCGCATCGGCCTCGCTGTCGCGGCCGATATACATTCTGGGCACGCCGAGCCGCTTGCCTTTCAACGACCCCGCCAGTGCGAGATCGGTATAGCGGGGCGGCCGCACAGCGGAGCTTTTCGGCAGCTCGACCCAGGGCTGCGCGCGCCAGAAATCGCCTCGCGTCTCGGGATCGTCGGCGACGATGATGTCAAGCAATTCGAGCATGTCGGGCATTGTCCGCGCGTGCGGCACGACGACATCCATGGTCGGCACCAGGGGCCAGTTGCCGCGCACCGAAATGACGCCGCGCGACGGCGTGTAGGCGACCAGCGCATTGTTGGTGGCCGGCGCGCGGCCGGACGACCAGGTCTCCTCGCCAAGCCCGAAGGCGCAGAAGCTGGCTGCTGTCGCCGTGCCGGAGCCATTGGATGAGCCCGATGCGAAGGCGGCGGTCAGATAGTCGCCATTGTAGGGGCTCTCGGCGCGACCGTAGACGCCGCGCTGCATACCGCCATTGGCCATTGGCGGCATGTTGGTCAGCCCGATCAGCACGGCGCCGCCGGCGCGCAGCCGGGCAATGGTGAAGGCGTCCTCATTGGCGATGAGATGCTCGAAGGCGGGCGAACCGGCGGCCACCGTCAGGCCTGACACCTTGTAGCTGTCCTTGGCGGTGTAGGGGATGCCGTCGAGCGGTCCGAGCACGGCGCCGTTGCGGCGGCGCCGGTCGGAGGCTGCCGCCTCCTCGAACATATCAGGATTGAGCACTGGGACGGCATTAAGGCTGATGCCGTGGCGGTCGAAATGCCCGATGCGCCTGAGATAAGCCCCGACCAGTTCGACGCTGGTGACGGTGCCGTCATCAAGCGCGCGGCGCAGTTGGTCGATCGTCGCTTCGACGAGATGAAGGCTGGCATCGGTCATCACAGGTTCCACATTTCCACGCACCATGGATGAGCGAGGCAGCTGGCTTCGGCAAGAGCCTATCGCGGTCTTCTCCGGAACTTTTGTCCGGCTGGCGGTTTTGGATGTATGTGTGATTCCGGAATGGCCAGGAGGGTATTGGCATGACCACCAAATGCGTTGCGATCCTAGCTCTCGCTGTCGCCATGGGCTCAAGCGTTTGCGCCCCGACTTTCGCTGGCGACCGGCACCACGACCGCCGGGTCCACTCCGAACGCTACGTTCCCGCCGAAGGCGATCTCATCGACATCCTGTTCGGCGGCCCGCGCTACTACGATCAGCAGTTGGTGACGACGGCGGCCGGCGCGTGCTCCTACCATCGCGTCGGACCCGACGCGAATGCGGTGAACAAGATCAACGATCATCACTGTGGGAAGTAGGCGGCAGGCGGCGCCTCAGCGCCCGCCACTTTCTTTCATCCGCTCGATGATCTCGGCCATCAGCGCCAGGTCGCGACGGGAATCGGCGAGGTCGGTCAGAGGCTTTGTGCCTTCGGTGATGTGGCGGTGGAAAATCTCGAGTTCATTCGAGAAAGCATCGCCATAGAGCGGGCCGAAGGTCTTCGTCACCGGGCCAAGCGGGCCGGCATCGGTGACCTCCAGCCGCGTGGGCAGGCTGCGGATGTAGGGCGTGTCGTAGAGAATGCGCACACGCCTGGTGTTCGAGCGCACCTCGATCATGGCGTCGAACAGGCCGAGATCGTCGACCACCGCGTCGTAGAGACAAGCGAAATGGCCGTAGTCGAAGGTGACTGATGTGTTGGCGCCGCCATTGGTGCGGTGCGCGGCCAGCACGCGCGCCGGCTCGCCGATCAGCCCGCGCATCGCCGAAATGTGATGCGAGGAAAGTGCCGTCAGCCCGCGATAGGCGCGCACCAGATCGGCCGGCGCGTCGGCGCCGACCACCTCGCGGATCAGCGCGTCGCGTTCGCTTGCGCCACGCGCCAGCAGGGTAGGGTCTATGTCGTTGGGATAGAGGACGTTCTGGCTCTTCTTGAGAAAGTGCCGGCCTTCCGAGATCAGGTCGAAGATTCGGACATGGGTGATGTCGGCGTATGCCGGCAGTTCGTCCCTGGCCGCCAGATAGGCCGGCGCGTAGCGGCGCATATAGCCGACGAACAGGGTCTTGTCGTAGCCCGGCATCAGCGCCAGCAGATCGTCGATTTCGCGCACCGTCAGGCAGGCGGGCTTTTCCAGCAGGATATGCTTGTTGGCAGCAATCGCCGCCCGCACGAAGCGGCTGTGGGTGTCGTCGGACGACAGCACGAACACCGCGTCGATGTCGGGCGAACTAATCAGCGCCTCGGCCGTGTCGAAGGCCTTTGCCGTCGCAAATTCGGAGGTGACGAGTGACACCAGGCTGGGCGACACGTCGTACACGCCCGCGATCACCCAGCGGTCGCGCTGATCGCCCAGCACAGGCAGATGGATCGACTGCGCGACCTCTCCAAGACCTATTAGTCCGACACGAATTGGTGCCACAGGCGAACTCCCTTTGATTTCAAGTCTGATGCTGCAGGACTATGCCGCGCCGGTTACCAGCGCGACGAGCTCGTTTCCGGACGTTTCGGAAGCGCGCACGGTCGCCGCCATCTTTCCCGCCCGCATCACCCAGATCTGGTCGGACAGGCGGCGGACCTGATCGAAATTGTGGCTGACCAGGATGACTGAGACCGACTGCTCGCGCAGACGCCGGATCAGAGCCTCGACATTGGCGGTCTCCTGCACGCCGAGTGCTGCCGTCGGTTCGTCCATCACCACCAGCTTGGCGCCGGAGCCGACAGCGCGGCAGATCGAGATCGCCTGCCGCTGGCCGCCCGACAAGCGCCGCACACGCTGGTTGATCGACGGCGCGTTGATCGACAGCCGCGACAGCATGGAACGGGCCTCGCGCTTCATCGCCTTGCGATCGAGGAAAGCGAACGGCCCGATGCGGCGCACGATCTCGCGGTTGAGGAACAGGTTCTGCGCGACCGTCAGTTCGTCGATCAGCGCCAGGTTCTGGTGCACGGTCTCGATGCCGGCCTTGCGTGCCTCGTCGGGGTTGGCGAAGGGCCGCGCCCGTCCGTCGAAGAACAAATTGCCGGTGTCCGGCTGATGCACGCCGACCAGGCTGCGGATCAGCGTCGACTTGCCGGCGCCATTGTCGCCGATGACGGCGGTGACCTCGCCGCGACGGGCCTGGAAGGCGACGTCGGTGAAGGCGCGGATGCCGCCGAAATGCTTGCTCAGCCCTTCGCAGGCGATGATCGCCTCAGCGGCGGGGATGTGATGGGGCGCGCTCATTTCTGATACCGCATGATCAGGGCCGCCAGCACCACGATGGCGCCCACGGCAAGCGGTTGGTAGAAAGCCGAGACGTTGAGCAAGGTCAGGCCGTTGACGAGTGCGGTGAGCATCAGCGCGCCGATCGCCGGTCCCAGAATGCTGGCGCGGCCGCCGAACAGGCTGACGCCGCCCAGCACCACCGCCGCCACCGAGTTCAAGAGCAGGCTGGTGTTGATCTGCGGTTCGGCCGAGCCGATGCGGGCGACCAGAAGAATGGCCGCGATGCCGGCGCAGAAGCCCGAGATTGTATAGGCGGCGATCTTGACCCGGTTGGTGCGGATGCCCAGCGCGCCGGCACTTTCGGTCTGGCCGCCGGTCGCCAGCAGATGCACGCCGAAGCGTGTGTGGTAGAGTGCGATATGCGCGACGATGACGGCTGCGATTGCTACCCAGACCGGATAACCGAACGGTCCGAGCGAGCCGGAAGCGAGCCTGAGCAGGAAGGTCGAGCCGACCATGGTCGGCTCGCCGCCCGACAGGATGAGCCCAAGCCCGGTGATGCCCGACAGCGTGCCGAGCGTCACCACGAAGTCGGGGATCTTGCCTGCCGTGATGATCAGCCCGTTGAGGAAGCCGACGGCGCTGGTGGCCAGAACCGCGAGCACGCAGGCGACGAAGATGCCGTAGCCGGCGGCGTTGACGAGGCCGAGGATGATGGCGCCGAGCATGACGGCTGCCGCCAGCGACAGGTCGATGCCCGAGGTGGCGATGACGAAGGTCTGGCCGATCGACAGCACGACCAGGATCGCAGCCGCCAACAGCAGCGCCTGCAGATTGGCGACGCTGAGAAAGACCGGCTGGGCGATGCCGAAGACGATGACGAGGCCGACCAGGCCGACGACGGATGCCCAGTCGGCCCAGAAGGAGGGATCGAGGAGGAGAGCCGCCAGGGAGGGACGGCTCTCCTCAGCACCCGCCGAATGGGCGGCGGGCGCGTTGTCTGCAGGTGTGCTCACTTCAGCATCTCGCGAAAGGGATCGGGATAGTCGCCGCCGGGCCGCGGGAAGTTCTTCAGCGAGGCTTCGGCATTGTCCTTGTTGATCAACAGCACCGGCGCCGGCACGTTGGCCGGCAGTTCCTTGCCCTTGGCCGCCACTGCACAAGCCTCCAGGCCCATGGCGCCGACGACATAGGGATATTGGGCGACGGTGGCGGTGAGTTCGCCTGCCGCAATCGACTTGAGCGCATCGACGATGCCGTCGAGGCCGATCACCTTGACGTCCTTGCCCGAGGTTCGCACGGCGCGCTCGACGCCGAGCGCCATGATGTCGTTGGCGGCGAAGAAGCCGGCGAGATCCGGGTGCGCGGCGAGAATATCGGTGGCGGCGGTCAGCGCCTTTTCGCGATCCCAGTCGGCGCTGACCATCACCACGATGTCGAGTTTGCCTTCCACCGCCTGCTTGAAGCCCTTGATGCGGGCGTTGGAGCCGACATCGCCGACGATGCCGGCGACCAGCGCGACCTTGGAGCCCTTCGGCACCAGCTTCAGCATCTCTTCGCCGGCCAGCGCGCCGGCGGCGACATTGTCGGTGCCGATATAGGTCGAGACGGCAAAGCCGGCGGCCTTGGCCTGTTCGGGGTCTATGGTCGAGTCGATGTTGACGATCGGCTTCTTCTTCTGGGCGACCGGCACCAGCGCCTGGACGAGATTGGAGACGCTGATCGGGTTGACCAGGTAGCAATCGAAATCCTGCATGGCCATGGCGGTCAGGCGGTCGGCCTGGCCGGTGGCGTCACCCATATTGGCGGCGGCCTGGACGCTGACATTCACGCCGTTTGCCTTGGCCTGTTCCTCGATGCCCTTCTGCATGGTCTGGAAGAACGGATTGTCGAGGCCTTTGACGATGGCCGCGACTTTCGCCGTATCCTCGGCGTGGGCGGGCGCTGCGACGATGGCTGCAAGCATGCCTGCGCCAAGCAGGTTCGTGCCAGGCTTCAGGCAATTGAACATACGCATGGTTTTTCCTCCTCCTGATTGTTTTATGGGCTGCATCAATGTCGCTGTCCGGTGACTGCAATGTTAGACGGCGCGCGAGCCTGGCGCCCGGCGCGATGGTCCGCCAACAGGTTGCTGCCCACTTTGGGGATGTGCGGATTGCGGCCCCGGTTCGGGCGCTTTTCGATGTCAGGCATTGCTCCTCCCAGAGCGCCGGCCGATGTCAATCCGGCGTTTGCGCATGTTTTATAAAAAATTGACACGCGTCAAGATTTAAAAGTGGTGCGTAGCGATTTTGGCTATGCACCCTGGGGGCATGACTGCCCTGCCGGCATGCGCTACAACCACGGCGCGAAAAAATGTGCCGGCCTGGGGAACCACTTGGGGATAGCGGCGTTAGTCGCTACTTTTGCGCAAGAGGGAGGTTTCGGGTGAGGCGTTTAGAGATCCTGGAAGAACCAACGGGTACATTTTCGATTTTCGACGCGATCACGGGGTTGCCGGCAATGGTCGAAGAGGGCGCATGCACCGGGCTTTATCGGCACGAAGTGCCGCAGGAGCTGCTTGCAGCGGTTGAAACGGTCCAACCCGGCGATTTTTCGCCGCTGCCTTCATTGGCGGCTTTGAACGACTGGCAGGTCGATAAAGACGATCTGCTGGCGTGAGCAAAGCCGCCCGGGATCGCATCAAAAAACATACCGTATGGGAAATCACGCCCTGTTGTCGAAAGCGGTGGTGGCATGGAAAGCAAGGGGAGGTTGCAGTGCGTCGGGAGGTGAAGCATGTCTGATCAGGACGAACTGATCCGGGCTGCCATCGGACGGCTGCTCGCCGAGAAGACAGGCGCCGCCGTCATATCGATGAGAGAGAGCATTACCGAGCTTCTGGCGCTGACCGGTGCCGCGCTGGACGACAGACTGCAGGACCTGCTGCTGGAAATGGCCGAAGTCCGTGGCATGATGATTGCTCTCGACTTCTGAGCAATATCGGCTGAGGTCGATGCGCATCAGTCCGCTACGCCCGCAACGCCTTCACCGGCAGTTCAACACTTACTGCGCCGGCTTCAATGCTGAACCAAGCACCCGGGGTTAAAGATCGAGCGAAACCGCGCCCTGAGGGTGGCTGCAGCATGCCAGGACATAGCCGGCCGACTTCTCTTCAGGGGCCAGCCCGCCGAGATCCTCCATGGCGACTTCGCCGGACAGCTTGGCGATGCGGCATGTGCCGCAAACTCCCTGCTGGCAGGCGGTTGGGACGTAGACGCCACATTGGCGCGCCGCCTCCAGCAGCGTCTCTCCGGGCAAGCAGTTATGCACGATCCCGGAGCGGACGAAACGGACCGAAGATGGTATTGTCGGGGCCGGTTCCAACTGGGGGCTGCTGCCGCCGCCGAAGCTCTCCTGGTGGTACCGTGACGGAGCCACGCCAATCGCATCCAGGCAGGCACGTGCGGCTTTCATGTACGCTTCAGGGCCACAGGCAAAGATAGTGCGGTTGTGGAGATCGGGAACGAGGGTCAGCAGCATCTGACTGTCTATTCTGCCAGTCGGCCCCCTCCAGGTGGGATCTTCCTGGCTGCAAACGCACGTTACTTTTACGTTGGGAAAGCGAGAGGCAAGTGCGTCCAATTCCCGTCGAAAGACTATATCACCAGGCGTTCTGGCACTATGAACGAATGAGATATCCTGGTCGGCCGCGCGGTCGGTAAGCGCACGCAGCATGGACATCACCGGCGTTATCCCGCTGCCGCCCGAAAGGAAGAGCGGCTTTTCATAGGGTAGGTCATCGAGATTGAATGAGCCGAGCGGCCCTTCGATCTCGATCTCGTCGCCCGCCCCCAAATTGTCGTGGAGCCAATTCGAAACCAGGCCGCCCGGTGTTCGCTTCACCGTGACCTGCAGGTCGAGCGGTCGCGTCGGTGGTGACGAAACAGAGTAGGAGCGCGTCACCGCGGCACCCTCGATCTTGAGGTGCACGAGCACATACTGGCCCGCGCTGAAGCAGAACATCCGATCCGTCGGGGATGTGAAAACGAAAGTTTTCACATCGGGCGTTTCCTCGATTACACGACGGCAGAGTACAAGCTGCGATGTGGTTTGTGCCCATTGCCGATGATGCCTCATCGGCAGGAGGTCGGGGGCCCCAAAGGAAACGTGTGCGTTCATCATTCATCTCGGTTCGAAGTCGAACCCAAGATGCCAGTTCCAGGCCCCCCGCAACAGAAGCATCCCTCCCGAGTTATGATCGATTATTTCGATTACATATCCAGTGACATCACGGCAACGTGAAGGGCGCGGATTCCCTTGCGGATGATCGGTTCGTGTTTGCGGCGCGCCAGGATGGCCGTGTGGACCGGCTGATGCAGCGTCGGAGCGCCTTCGACGATGAACGATGGGCGTTCGAGGGCGAACCTGCGCGCATCGTCACTTCTCATATAGCAGGTGCCACCCGTGCGCCGTAGCATCATCTCCGCCAAGGTTTCCGATCCCATGGAAAGGCGACAGATCGCCAACTCGCCGAGCAATTCGGCATGGGCCTTCTCCAGCAGGACCGTATAGCCCGGACGAATGTAGGTTTCGGGGTCGACCTCGGAGAGGGTTCTGGCCACCGTGGAAACCATCACATATTCCTCAACCATCAAATGCTCATAGGAGATTTCGGGTAGGTATCGCGGGGCGTAAAGCACTGCGATGTCGAGATTTCCCATGCTCAGGTCGCTGACCATCTGGTTTGAATAATCCGACTCGACATGGATCGACGATTTGGGAAGAGCCTGACACAGCGTCTCCACCCAACCCGGCAAAACCGAGCGGGTCATCCCGACCTGCGCGGCGACGCGCAAGGTGCCTTCGAAACGATTGAACGCCCGGACATCGTGGCGAGCCTGCGACCATGTAGACAGCAAGGATCTTGCATAAGCTTCGAACCGCCGCCCTGCGGCGGTCGGCTCCGCCCCGGCGCGTCCGCGCTGGAACAGTTCGGACCCGATTGCGCTCTCGAGATTCTTGATGCGGGTGCTGATCGTCGACTGGGTCAATCCTAGCCGATCCGCGGTGCGATTGAAGTTTCTCGATTCGATGATGTCGAGAAAGGTCTCGATGTGATCAAGTTGCATGAAATCTCCAATCGAAAAATTCGATCATATTCCACGTATCATAAGCTTGATCAAACAATACTCAAGGCGGAAGCTGCAGCAGATCAACGGCCGGCAGCGCCGCCGGGACGAGATACGGATACGGAGCGGAAGAAGTGTTCATAGTCGACTGCGACTGTCATAATTACTGGTCAAGCGCCACCGTGTTGGAGCCCTATCTCTCCGGCTTGTGGAAAGACATGTTCATCGAGGGCGAGAAAACAGGTCCCGTTGGCGCCTTTCCGCATGGCCATCGGCCCTGGTTCCACCCGCAGGACTTCTCCCGCAAGGACATCCGTCCGAAAACGGAAGCCGACAACTATCTCATCATGAAAGAGAAGCACCTCGACAAATACAAAGTCGACGTGGCGATCCTGACCGGCGATGAGCCTATCGAGGCGTCGACCCTGGCTAACCCTTACTATGCCAGCGCTCTGGTCAGCGCGTACAACGATTATCAGATCGATCAGTGGTTGCCGAAAGACGATCGTTTCATGGGCTCGATCATCATCGCGCCACAGGATCCGAAGCTCGCTGCCGCCGAGATTCGCCGTCTTGGCAGTCATCCGCGGATGGTCCAGGTTCTCGCCTCCCAGGGGTCCGTCAAGCCGTATGGCGACCCGTTTTACCACCCGATCTACGAAGCCTGCGCGGAAGTGGGGTTGCCATTCGCCATTCATCTGGGCGGGCATGGCGGCGTGAATTCAACTGCCATTGCTCCTGCCCCGACGACATTCTTCTGGGAAACGCATGCCATTCTGCACATGTCGGCGATGTCGCACGTGGCAAGCATGATCGCCCATGGCGTCTTCGAGAAATGGCCGGACCTCTACTTCGTGATCATCGAATGCGGCGTCGCCTGGGTTCCGTCGGTCCTTTGGCGCCTGGACGCTGATTACAAAGCGCTGCGCAAGGAGACGCCATGGCTGAAGATGCTGCCGTCTGAATATTGCCGGCGCAACATCCGCTTTTCCACGCAGCCGCTGGAGCAGCCTGCAAACATCCAACATCTTTGGTCCACGCTCGAAGCGATGGACGGAGAAAACACGCTGATGTTTGCATCGGACTATCCGCACTGGGATTACGACGATGCCAACACGCTGCAAATCCCTCCTGCCTGGAAGAGCAAGATCATGGGACTGAACGCGCTGGAAGTCTACAAACGCATCCCCCGCGCGCAAGCCGCGAATGCCGCCTGAGGAAGCATACGATGCCCGAGAAGACATATATCTGCCGCGTCGACGAGATCGAAACAGGGTCTCCGTTCATCGCCAAGATCCGCAGCCTTTCGGTCGGGATTTTCCGCATCGGAGATTCATTCCACGCGCTGCTGAATGTCTGTCCGCACCGTGGCGCTCCGCTTTGCGAGGGGCCGCAATGCGGCACAACCGCGCCCGTTGAACAGGCGCAATTCATCTATCATCGCGAAAACGAGATCGTTCGATGCGCCTGGCACGGCTGGGAGTTCGACATCAAGTCAGGCGCGGCCTTGGTCGATCCGTCCGTTCGCGCGCGCACATTTCCAGTCACCGTCGAAGCCGGCGGCATCTACGTGACGGCCTGATTGGCGCCAGCCGATTGGGATTGGAAAAATCGAAGGAAAGTTGGCGGGAGCCGATAAGCAGATTTGTTCGCCGGTGCTTGACGAGAAATAACGCGGAGAACTCCGCAATGGGAGAGTCAAATGTCAGAATCTGAATACAAGCTTGGTATCGCGCAAAGCCTGATCGGAGGCGGCAAGGTTTCCCGCCGCGACTTCATTCATCTTGGGCTGGCCGCGGGCCTGACCGTTGCCGCCGCCGACCGGCTGTTCGTGAGCACGGCGCGGGCCGAACCGATGCAGGGCGGCTTCGCCAAGCTCGGCATGGCTCATGGCGCGACGACGGATTCGATCGATCCGGCCGGCTACCCCGACACGTTCACACAAACCGCATTTTCGGGCTCGCTGTCCAACAGCCTCACTGAGGTCGACGCCAAAGGCAATGTCCAACCGGACCTCGCCGAGAGCTTTGAAACTTCGGATGGAGCCAAAACCTGGGCCTTCAAGCTGCGCAAAGGCGCAACCTTTCACAACGGCAAGACCGTGACGGCGGATGACGTCGTGACCTCCTTGCAATATCACATGGGCAAGGACACCAAATCGGCGGCGAAATCGCTGTTGGACTCCGTCGCCGACATCAAGGCGGATGGCCCGGAAACGGTGGTTTTCACGCTCAAGAGCGGCAACGCCGATTTCCCTTACATTATGAGTGACTACCATCTGGTCATCGTGCCGGCCAAGGACGGCAAGGCGGATTGGGCTTCAGGCGTTCGCACCGGTGCTTTCGTCCTCGAGAATTTCCAGCCCGGTGTTTCGGCCAAACTCAAGCGCAATCCAAACTACTTCAAGAATGGCAAGCCCTATCTCGATGAGGTGGAGTTCATCGCCATCACGGATCTTGCCGCCCGCATGGCGGCGCTGTCCACGGGGGAGGTGGACTATATCGGCCGCGCCGACCTGAAGACCCTCGGCATGTTGAAACGCAATCCCAAGGTGGAAATCGTCGAAGTCACTGGCTACGGGCACTATACCTTGCCGATGAATGTCACGATGGCGCCGTTTGATAATCCGGACGTGCGAATGGCATTGAAATGGGCGATCAATCGCCAAGAAATCGTCGACAAGATTTTTCTTGGCCACGCTACTGTGGCCAACGACAACCCCATCGCGCCGGCCATCAAATTCGCCAAAGATCCGCAACCGCAACACAGCTTCGATCCGGAAAAAGCAAAGCACTACCTGAAAAAGGCCGGAATGGAGAACCTGAAAGTGGATCTCTCGGTCGCCGATGCCGCTTTTGCCGGCGCCGTGGACGCGGCTTCGCTCATTCGCGAAACGGCAGCCCAATGCGGCATCGACGTCAATGTCGTGCGTGAGGCCGAGGACGCTTATTGGGACAATGTCTGGCTAAAGAAACCCTGGTGCGCTTCCTATTGGAGCGGTCGGGCGACGGCCGACTGGATGTTCACGCAAGCCTTCGCCGCCGACTCCAGTTGGAATGAGTCTTTCTGGAAAAATCCCCACTTCAACGAATTGCTTGTCCAGGCGCGCGCCGAGACGGACGAGGCCAAGCGAACGGCGATGTATGCCGAGATGCAGCAGTTAACCCACGATGACGGCGGCAGCATCGTGCTGGTCTTCAACAATTTCGTCAGCGCGCAATCCAAAAAGCTCGCACACGGTGATGTGGCGCCCAACTGGGAGAACGATGGACTGAAAATGGCCGAACGCTGGTGGATCGCCACGGCATGAGATGGCGGGCCGGAGCCGCGATGGTTTTGAGGCTCCGGCCGGCTTACTCCGAGTGCAGGGCTGCCGCCCAAAGGGAAACGCCACGCACATGAACCCCGTCGCAAGAACGGTCCTGCAGCGCCTTGGCCTCGGCCTGGTCACTTTGTTCATCGTGTCCATCATCATCTTCTCTGCGATCGCGATGCTTCCAGGCGACTTCGCCAAGGCCACGCTAGGGCAATCGGCGACGCCCGAAACGGTCGCCGCGTTCCAGCGGGAAATCGGCATCGATCGTCCGCCTGTCGAGCGCTACTTCGTTTGGGTCGCCCAGATGCTCCATGGCGATTTCGGCTCTTCGTTTGCGAGCCGCACCGGATATCGGCGTACCGTGGCCGAGATCATCGCACCACGCCTCTACAACACGATGTTCCTTGCAGCGGTGACTGCGCTGATAGCTGTTCCTCTGGCCTTGGGGCTTGGCATTCTGGCTGCGCTGTACCGCAACGGCTGGTTCGACCGGCTGGTGAATGTCGCGACACTGACAACCATTTCATTCCCGGAATTTTTCGTCGCCTATATGCTCGCCTACCTGGTGATCTCGCGCGACACGTTCATCGGATCCGATTTCGCTCAAACGCTGCCTCATTGGCTCACTGTCTCGCTGAACTGGGCGCTCAATGCGGTTCCCAAATTTCCGACATTGTCGAATGTGAACGATCAGACGCCATTTTGGGAGCATCTCTGGAAAGTCGCCCTGCCGGCAATCACGCTTACGCTGGTAATCGTGGCCCACATGATGCGCATGACCCGAGCGGCCATCATCAACATGCTGGCAAGCCCCTACATCGATATGGCGCGCCTCAAGGGAATGTCCCCGATGGTGATCGTGCTGAGGCATGCCCTGCCCAATGCCTGGGCTCCGATCGTCACTGTGGTGGCGTTCAACCTGGCGTATCTCATCGTCGGAGTGGTCGTGGTCGAGGTCGTTTTCGTCTACCCCGGCATCGGCCAGCTGATGGTTGACGCGGTGAAATCCAGGGATGTTCCGGTTGTCCAGGCCTGCGCCCTGATTTTCGCCGCGACTTACATCCTTCTCAACTTGCTAGCCGATGTTATTTCCATCGCCACCAATCCCAGGCTCTTGCACCCACGATGACCAGATCCGAATCTGTCGCGGCGGTTCAAAGGCTGAGGCGCTCGCGTGCGACCCGGGCGAAAACTGCGCTGAAGAAGGCACCGTTCAACGCATGGTTCGGCATCGTCGTGATCCTCGGCTACGTCTTTGTTGCGGTCTTCGCGCACTGGATAGCCCCATATGGCGAGACGCAGGTTTTCAGCGAAGCCTTCGCGCCGTGGAGCCAGGAGTTCAAACTGGGAACCGATCAGCTCGGCCGCGACATGCTTACCCGCTTGATCTACGGTGCGCGCAACACCATCGCTATCGCGGTCGCAACCACGTTGCTGTCCTTCGCGGTAGGCGTCTCGCTCGGCCTTCTTGCCGCATTGTACAGGGGGTGGCTCGACCAGATCTTGTCGCGTGCGGTGGACGTGCTGATGTCAATCCCGAGTCTGATCTTCGCGCTGGTGCTGCTGACGATCTTCGGCTCGTCGATCACCAGCCTGATTGTCATCATTGCGCTTCTGGATTCCACCCGGGTCTTTCGGCTTTCTCGCGCCGTCGGGCTCAACGTGGCGGTGATGGAATATGTCGAGGTGGCACGATTACGCGGCGAGGGACCGAAATGGATCATCGCCAAGGAAATCCTTCCCAATGTCATGCCGCCACTGGTCGCCGAGTTCGGCTTGCGATTCTGCTTCGTGTTCCTGACAGTCGCGGCGCTGTCGTTTCTCGGCGTCGGTATTCAGCCGCCGACGGCCGATTGGGGATCAATGGTGCGCGAGAACGCGACCCTGATCACCTATGGCGATGTCACCCCGCTACTTCCGGCCGGCGCGATTGCTCTCCTTACCGTGTCCGTGAATTTCGTGGTGGACTGGTTCCTGCAAGCAACAAGCGGGTTGCGGGATGAAAAGTAGCGGCCCAGGCCCACGCGAAAAAGGAAAGGATCTGCTTCAAATCCGCAATCTGCATGTGGAGGGGTTCTCGGATGAGCGGTGGCATCCCATTGTCCACGGGGTCGATCTGACGCTGAAGCGAGGCCAGGTTCTTGGGCTGATCGGAGAGTCAGGCGCCGGCAAGTCTACCATTGGCCTTGCCGCAATGGGTTATGCCAAGCCGGGCTGCCGGATCACGCAAGGCTCGGTCCTGTTCGACGGGATTGATCTTCTGGCAGTCAGTGAAAAAGGGCGCCGTCGCCTCAGGGGCTCCCGCATTGCCTATGTCGCGCAAAGCGCGGCTGCCTCTTTCAATCCGGCACATCGGCTCTTGGAACAAACCGTCGAAACCGCGGTGGCGCATGGAATTGCCGGCCGGGAAGAGGCGAACCGGAGCGCCGTCGATCTTTATCGACGCCTTCAACTCCCAGAACCGGAGACCATAGGCTTTCGTTATCCTCATCAGGTCTCCGGCGGGCAGTTGCAACGGGCAATGACAGCGATGGCAATGGCTTGTCGTCCGGACCTCATAATATTCGACGAGCCAACAACGGCGCTCGACGTGACCACGCAGGTTGAAGTTCTAGCTTCCATTCGCAACATCGTGGAGGAACTCAGCACCGCTGCAATCTATGTGACGCATGACCTGGCGGTGGTGGCGCAAATGGCGGATCGTATCATGGTTCTGCGCCACGGACGTACCGTGGAGGAGGCAGACACACGCCAGATGCTGGCCTCACCCAGCCAGGAATATACAAAAACGCTCTGGGCCGTACGCAAGCTCGCCAAGCCCGAAGTTCCAGCCGATGACTATCTGCTGACGATAGACAACGTTACCGCGGCCTATGCAGGAAAGGTCAAGGTGCTCCAGGATGTCTCCATCAAGGTTCCGCGCGGAAGAACCGTGGCTGTGGTCGGCGAATCCGGTTCGGGGAAATCGACGCTCGCTCGAGTCGTCACCGGCCTTTTGCCGCCAATTTCAGGTTCGATTTCTTTTGCCGGCCAGCTTCTTTCCACGGGCCTGAAGACGCGGCCGAAAGAGGTCCTGCGCCGCATCCAGATGATTTATCAAATGCCCGACAACGCCCTGAATCCGCGCCAAACGGTCGAAGAAGTCATAGCTCGGCCGCTCGAGTTCTACCTCGGCCTCAAGGGCGCGCGGAGGGATCGCCGGATCGGCGAACTTATGCACATGGTCGAGATGAGCGAAGATTTTCTGGAACGCCTGCCTGGCGAGCTGTCGGGTGGCCAAAAACAGCGCGTCTGCATTGCCCGGGCGTTGGCTGCCGATCCGGAGCTTATCATCTGCGACGAGATCACGTCCGCGCTCGACCAGATCGTCCAAGAGGAAATTCTCAAGCTTCTCATACGTCTCCAACGTGAACTCGGAATGAGCTACATCTTCATTACCCATGACATTGCTACGGTGCGCGCGATAGCCGACGAAATCGTCGTCATGCACCGCGGCAAAGTCGTCGAGCAGGGATTGAAGAGCGAAGTTCTCACGCCACCGCACGCGGCCTATACCGAACGGCTTTTGTCCTCTGTTCCGGAAATGAATCCGGACTGGCTGACAAGGCTGCTGGCCAGCCGGAAGATCTGACGGATCGGCTATCCGCGCCCGGCATGTTCCTCACTGTCAGCTTCCTGGAGCGCTAACGCTGCTCGATCAGCGTCTTCGCCGCATCTTTCCCCACCGAGAGGATGCGATCGGACAATTCCGTTCCGCCCACGGCGCGGGCCATTTGCAGCGTGCCGAGGAGCGTTGCGAAGACAGCCAGCGCCACGCCCTCCGGATCCTTGGCCTGCGGTAGCGCTTGCGCCAACTGGCGCACCAAAGCCAGCAGGTGGTCTGTATAGGCTTCACGCGTCTCAGGCGGCTGACGGGCGAGCTCCGGCAGCAGCGCGGCTGACGCGCAGCCCTTTCCGGGATTGTCCCGGTGCTCGGCCGATAGATACGTGCCGATGGCCATCTCCACGCCCGAAGCTAATGCTTCTGCCAGTTGCTGCGCCTGAAGCTCCATCGCCGCCGCCACGCTTTCGCGGACAAGCTGCGCCTTGGATTGAAAGTGCGGATAGAAGGCGCCGTTCGTCAGCCCGGCGTCGCTCATGATGGTCGCCAGTCCGGACGCGGCGATGCCGTCGCCGCGAAAGCGTTCCGCAGCGACCTCCAGGATCCGTCCGCGCGAGGCGTCCTTCCGGCCCTTTTCGTAGCGCATGGCTGCTATTCCTTTCTGCTATTGCATTATGAGTGTAATCTGATATTACGACTGTAATTCAACGGGCGCAAAAAAGCTAGCCCTCATGATTTTGGAGAGCACGAAATGAATGCGAATTCCGGAATAACCGCTGTTGTGACGGGAGCCTCTTCGGGCATTGGCCGCGCCAGTGCCGAGGCTCTGGCAAAGGCGGGGTTCACTGTCTTCGGAACCAGCCGGCGCAAGGCCGACAACGGCCCGGACGGGGTGACCATGCTGGTTTGCGACGTGACCGACGGTGAGGCCGTTGCCGCACTCGTTTCGACGGTGCTGTCGCAGACCGGCCGGATCGACCTCTTGGTCAACAATGCTGGCGTCGGCCAGCTTGGAGGCGCCGAGGAATTCTCGATTGCACAGGTGCAGGCCTTGTTCGACGTCAATCTGTTCGGCGTCATTCGCATGACCAATGCGGTGCTGCCGTCGATGCGGAGGCGTGGCGAGGGGCGCATCGTCAATATCGGCTCTGTGCTGGGACTGGTGCCGGCGCCGTATTCAGCGCATTATTCGGCGGTCAAGCACGCGCTCGAGGGCTATTCGGAATCGCTTGACCACGAGGTTCGTGCCTTCAATATCCGCGTCTCGGTCATCGAGCCGGCATTCGTTCGCACTGTCTTCGACCAGAACGGGATCCAACCGGATTCGCCGTTGCAGGAATACGATCAGGCTCGAGCTACGCTGGAAGCGCTGCTTCGCGATGTGATGCCCGTAGCCGATCGGCCCGAAGTGGTGGCGCAGGTGGTCGTCAAAGCAGCGACCGATGCCCGTCCGCAACGGCGCTACACCGCCGGCAGGGCAGCGCGCCAGGTCAGCCTGCTGCGCCGCTTTGCTCCCGCGGGGATATTCGACAAGAGCCTGCGCAAACAGTTCCGCCTGCCGGTTTGACCAAAAGCGAGCAGAGGATTTTACGCACATGCGACTGGCAACGACAACACGATTGGCCAGCCCCCGCAAGGCGGAGGTGCCAAGCATGACGCATGGGTTCAAGCGGTCGCCCCACTTACGGGCATCGTTCCAGGACACGCCAACGCACTCCGTCGATGTCGGCGGCACGGCATTCGTCTATCGGCAGCTCGGACCAAGGACGGGCGTGCCGGTAATCCTGCTGAACCATCTCGGCGCTCAACTGGACAATTTCGATCCACGCATCGTCGATGGCCTCGCCGCGACCCGGTGGGTGATTGCCTTCGACAACAGGGGCGTTGGTGCTTCAGGCGGCAAAACGCCGTCACGCATCGCCGAGATGGCACGGGATGCGGTCGCCTTTGTCCGGGCGCTGGGGTTCGATCAAGTCGATCTCTTCGGTTTCTCACTCGGCGGCTTCGTGGCGCAGGAGATCGTGCTGACCGAGCCCGGGCTTGTGCGCAAGCTCATCCTGGCCGGCACCGGGCCGGCCGGCGGCCAAGGCATCGACAAGATGACACCACTGACGATCGTGGACATGATCAAGGGTGCGCTGACTTTTCGGGATCCGAAATACTATCTGTTTTTCACCAGAACGGTGAATGGGCGCCGCGCCGCGAAGGCGTTCCTGCAGCGGCTGACAGAGCGCAAGGCCGACCGCGACAGGCCGATATCGCTTAGCGCGTTCGGCGCGCAACTCCGGGCGGTGAAGGCTTATGGACTACAGGCGCCGCAAGACTTGAGCGCCATCCGCATCCCTGCGCTGATCGCAAATGGCGATCACGACAGGATGGTGCCGAGCGTCAATACCCACGATCTCGCCCGCCGCATTCCGGGCGCGCAATTGGTGATCTATGCGGATGCCGGCCATGGCGGGGTGTTCCAGAACCACGCCGATTTCGTTCCGAAAGCATTGGCCTTTCTCCAGGCCTGACACCTCTCACCGGGCGGCTCTTGTCCCGAACATCAACAATCTCTCAGAAAGTCACTGCCATGAAGGCATTCGTCGTCGACAAATATAGCAAGAACGGCACGCTGCGGCTGGCCGAAATGCCGGAGCCGAAACTCGGGGACAGCGATGTCCTGGTCGAGGTCCACGCCGCGGCGGTGAACCTGCTCGATTCCAAGGTCAAAACCGGAGAGTTCAAGCTGATCCTGCCCTATCGCCGGCCGTTCATCCTGGGTCACGACGTGGCCGGGAGGGTTGTCCGCGTGGGATCGAAAGTCCGCAAGTTCAAACTCGGCGACGACGTCTATGCGCGGCCGCGCGATGGCCGGATCGGGACATTCGCCGAGTTCATAGCCATGGACGAGGCCGACGTGGCCCTGAAGCCCGGGAACCTCAGCATGGAAGAGGCGGCCTCGATCCCGCTGGTCGGCCTGACCGCCTGGCAGGCGCTCATCGAAAGGGCCAACCTGAAGAGGGGACAGAAGGTCTTCATTCAAGCCGGATCCGGCGGCGTGGGGACATTCGCCATCCAACTGGCAAAGCATCTCGGCGCGACCGTTGCGACCACCGCCAGCGCGGCGAGTGCCGGTCTGGTCAAGGGGCTCGGCGCCGATGTCGTCGTCGACTACAGGAAAGATGATTTCGAAAAAGTGCTGTCGGGCTACGACGTCGTCTTGAACAGCCAGGACACAAAGACACTTGAAAAATCATTGAATGTGCTGAAACCGGGAGGCAAGCTCATCTCCATCTCCGGCCCACCGGATCCCGACTTCGCCAGGGAAAAGGGACTGAACATGGTGCTGAAGCTGGTGCTTCGCCTGCTGAGCCGCGGTATTCGAGCGAGAGCCAAGCGCCGTGGCGTGACGTTCTCGTTTCTCTTCATGTGGGCGCAGGGCGAGCAGTTGAGCAAGATCGCATCGCTCATCGAAGCCGGCGCGATCCGCCCGGTCGTCGATCGGGTCTTTCCCTTCGAGGCGACCAACGAGGCGCTGGCCTATGTCGAAACAGGACGCGCCAAGGGCAAGGTCGTCATCAAGGTCAGATAGCAACTCAGCTGCGATCGAGGTCAGCCGCGCCGGGCTGCGTCGATGGCCGCGACGTCGATCTTCGTCATCTCCATCATTGCATCAAAGGCGCGTTTGGCTTCCTCGCCGCCGGCCGCCATGGCCTCGGTCAGCGTGCGCGGCGTGATTTGCCAGGACACGCCCCATTTGTCCTTGCACCAGCCGCACGCGCTCTCCTGGCCGCCATTGCCGACGATGGCATTCCAGTAGCGGTCGGTTTCCTGCTGATCGTCGGTGGCGATCTGGAACGAGAAGGCCTCGCTCTGCTTGAATGTGGAGCCGCCGTTCAATCCGATGCAGGGAATGCCGGCAACGGTAAATTCGACCGTCAAAACGTCGCCTTTCTTGCCGGACGGAAAGTCGCTCGGCGCACGGTGAACGGCGCCCACCCTGGTGTCGGGAAAGGTCTCCGCGTAGAAGCGAGCCGCAGCCTCGGCGTCCTTGTCGAACCAGAGGCAAATCGTGTTCTTTGGCATCGTTGGCATTGCGTGTTCCTTTCGGTGTTGGGGTCGGCGGAGGTCAGCCCAGCAAATTACGTGCCGTGCGCATGAAGATCCTTGACCCGATCGGGATCAGGTCGTCGGGAAAGTCATAGTCGGGATTGTGCAAGGCAGGGTGCCGCTCGCCTGCACCGAGGAAGAACATCGCCGACTTGGCACTGTGGCCGAACAGGCCGAAATCTTCAGAGGCGCGCATCGGCAGGGCTTCTTCGCCGTGCGCGACGCCCTCTTCATCAAGTGCGCGCCGCAGATGCTCCACCGCGTCCGGCGCGTTGACGCTGGCGACGAAGATCTCGTGGTAGTCCCAGCGGACGGAAAGGCGATGCTCGCCCGCGATCCTGGCGACCAGTGCTTCGGCAGCAGCGCACAGGTTTGCCATGCGCTCGTCACGCCGGGTGCGCAGCGTGGCCCACACCTCGGCGTGAGCCGGCGAGATGCCGAACACGGCTTCGCCCATCGCGGCATGGGTGACCGTCAGCATGGAGAAGTCGTCGTCGGCGAAGGTCCCGCGCCCGAGCGCCGGCAGCGCCGGCATCAGCTCACTGATCGCCAGCATCGGCGAAATGCCGGTCTCCGGCATGGACGAATGGGCGGTCTTGCCCTCCAGCACGATGCGCATGCCGCGTGACGCACAGTTGACCACGCCGGGCTTGAGCCGCACCTCGCCGAACGGCACGCCGGGCAGGTTGTGCAATGAGAAAGCGAAATCCGGCGCGATCTCGCCGAAGCGCGGATCGGCGACGACGCCTGCCGCGCCATTGCCGGTTTCCTCCGCCGGCTGGAACATCAGCACGACGCGGCCGCTTGCAGGCCTCTCGCGCCCCAACTGACGGCCGAGGGATGCCAGGATCGCGGTGTGTCCGTCATGGCCGCACATATGCGACTTGCCCGGCACGCGCGACGAATGCGGCACGCCTGAAAGTTCTTCGATAGGCAAGGCATCGAGTTCCGAACGGAACAGCACCGTCGGCCCCGCTTTGCCGCTGTCATATATGGCCGCGACGCCGTGCCCGCCGAGTTGTGTCAGCACCTTGTCCGGCCCCGTATCGGCGAGGAAGGCGACAACCTCCCTTGCCGTCTTCTCCTCTTCATTCGAGATTTCCGGGGCCTGGTGCAGCTGGCGCCGCCACGCCGTTAACTCGACGATGTCTCGGTTGGTCAGAGTCATGCCTTTTTTAGCCTCCGCTGCATCCTTCATTGACACGCCCAGTCACAGGGGGTGTCGATGATGAATTGCTAGCGATAAAGGGCAGTTCCCGCCACAGTCCAAGTTTCAGGCTTCGGCAGGCCAGAAACGACCCGTTCTCCCGGCCACCCCCCAGCCTATTGATTGATTTCGGGTTCGACGAGCTTTGCCAGATTTCTGAGCGACTCCTGCCAGCCGAGATAGCAGGCCTCGACCGGAATGACGTCCGGAATGCCGGCCTGGGTGATGTCGATTTCGGTGCCGACCGACACTTTTTTCAAGATCACGGTGACCCGGATCTCGCCGGGCAGATTGGGATCGTCGAACCTGTCGGTGTAGAGCAGGCGCTCGCCCGGGACGAGTTCGAGGTACTCGCCGCCGAAGGAATGGCTGTCGCCCGTGGTGAAATTGCGGAACGACATCTTGAACGTGCCTCCGACCTTTGCCTCGAAATTATGAACCGTGCAGGTGAAGCCGTTTGGCGGAAGCCACTTGGCCAGCGCGTCCGCTTCAACGAAGGCGCGATAGACCTTTTCCGGGCTGGTCGTCAGAACGCGGTGCAAACGTACGGTGCCGGGCATATGCTGGATCCTTTCATAAATGCCTGTTCGATACCCCAAGGACGAACGAGGCGTAACAAGTCCGACATTGGTTTGCGAATTTTTTGACGGGATGCGGCCTGCCTCCCCCGCGGGCATGCCGTTCGATGCCGCGCCTATCAACACGAAGCTCGGGCGAGGCGGCGGGCGAACTGCACCGGCTCTGGAGCTGGCGTTCACCTGCTAAATCGGGTTCCTGAGCCATCTTGTTGTTCAGGCGCGGTTTTACCGATTGGCGCGAACAGCCGCGCGTCCCGGCCAATGCTTCGAACGCGCGAAATAGGGTAGCGCGTCTTTGCCGTCCATGTGCCGATCATTAGAATTTGCATTTGATCAGAGTTGATTTCCTATCAGGCCGTTAACGCGGCCATGCTGTTAATCAGCATTTGCTAATGAGTCTTTCGAACCCGAGGCAAGCAATGACCAAGAATCTCGGCAATGCACGTCATACGCCGGCGAAGGACCTGCAGGTCTCCCTTCTAGGCAAAGCCGCGCCGGCACTGTTTCCGCTGGTCGTAGCGGCACTGGGCTACATGGTTGGCAAGCAGTTCTTCGGCATCTAGGCGCGCAGTTCCGTTCTCCCAAACGTTTCGGCGGACCGACCATGTCAACGCGCGGACCGTCGTTTGCATTGCAGCGGCGTGTCGCCGGACATCAACGTCAAACATGCACGTCGCCAAAGGACAGTTCGCCGTCGTCATCGGCCGTGAAAAAGACGATGGCAAGCAACCCGACATAGAATGCGGCCACAACAACCACGATCGCCACACCGGGAACGGGGCCAAGGGCGGCGCTGTCCACGGCTTGGCGAAGCGAGCCGGCAAAGCCGGTCCTGACGCCCACGGTTTGAAGGCTGGGTGTGGATATCTTGAGCACCCAGGCCAGCCAGAGGATCAGGAACAGGTAGATGTAATTCCGCGCAGCCGACGGGCTAGCGCGACGCGCTGCGACAGCAGGAATTTCGGCGCGCGCAGGCCTTCGCCGACGATGAGCAGCCAGTCCGAGGCGAAGTCGGGCTGTGGGGAAAAGATCTGCGCGAAATAGTGGCGTTCGAACTGGCGTACGCGCGCCCGATAGAAATCGAAGAACCGATAGCGGCGCGCCTCGATCCACAGCAGCAGCAGGATCAGCAGCATGGCGAACAGCAGCACGCCGTGATGCGCACTGGCCGTCGACAGCGATACCGAAAGCAGCGCCGCCACCACCGTGATTGCCCAGTTGGTCGTCAGGTCGAGCCGGTCGCGCCATCCCGCCATGCGAGCGATCTCGGCGCGATGGAAATGGGATAGCGTGTTGACGCGCTCCGCCGATGAAAGGACGGGACCAACGGGCTTTGCCGACGCATCGTTCATGGCATCCTCCGGCAAGGAACAGAACAGTTTGCCGGCAACATCGTTCCAAGACGCATCACGCAAGAGCGGCATCGGCCACTCGATCTCGGCTGCACGGCCCTTGAGAATCCTTCAGCCTTCGGCAACATGGCGGTAGGACTGGGAGCGCGAAGATGAGCAAGGCCATTTCCACCGCATCATCGAGGGTCCCGCGCAACAAGCCGATGGCGCTGACCGAGGCGTTGGTCGCGCGCACCATGCGTGCTGTCGAGGATGCCGGGCCGACGCCGGGCATGGTTCACATGACCGATGCCGACTATGCGCGCATCCGCGACGAGGTGCTGGCCGGCGCTCCGGCCGGGCCGCTGAAACTATTTGCCTATGGCTCGCTGTTGTGGAAGCCCGCCGGCGAGGTGAGAGGCGGAGAACGCGCGGTGGCCAGCGGCTGGCATCGTTCGTTCTGCTTCACGGTGCAGCGTTTTCGCGGCACGGTCGAGCAGCCCGGCCTGATGATGGCGCTCGATCGCGGCGGCCAGTGCCAGGGCATGGTGTTCGAGATCGCGGAACCGGTGGCGGCTAACCTCGAAGCGCTCCTGCGCCGCGAAATGACCATCCTGCCCGCCGTCAACGTGCCGCGCTGGCTGCAGGTCAGGACCGAAGGCGGCCCATGTCGCGCGCTTGGCTTCGTCGTCGATCCCGCCAATCCGCGTTATGCCGGCAACCTCGACAAGCAGGCGATCGCGGCGACGCTGGTGACAGCCGTTGGTCATTGGGGCTCGGGCGCGCAATATCTTTTCGAGACGATCCGCCACCTCGAAGCCTGCGGCATCCGCGACCGCAATTTGTGGCGGCTGCAGGAACTGGTGGCCGAAGAGATCGGGCTAACATCACAACTCACCCGTCCCTGAGCCATACCAGCATCTCGCCGGGCTCGCGGTTGTCCCAGGCGAAATAAGGAATGGCGGTCAGGCGCGTCTCGGCGGTGGCCGGCGGCTCGGGCCTGTAGAGCCCGTCCCGCCACCCGTCGGCGGCATCGGCAAGTGCCGCGGTCGACAGCGTCACCACACCGCCGAGAAGTTCCGGCCGGTGCTGCGCTTCGATGGTGGCCGTCCGCGGCAGCGTCAGGCGATGCGGCTGGCTGTCATTGTCTGATGCCTCGACGCAATAGATCAGCGGGCCGCGCGACAGCGCGACGCGGCCGGCATCCTGGCGCACCTGCGGGTTGGCATAAAGCCGCTCGATCGGCATTTCGAGATCGAGCCGGACATCATCGCCCTTCGTCCATGTCCGTTTGATCGCGGCGTAGCCGTCGCTGGTGATCTCAGCCAGCTTGATGGCCTCGCCGTTCACCTTCAACTGGGCACTGGCGCTCCAGGCTGGAATGCGCAGGTGCAAGGTGAATTCGACCGGCGCCTGCGGTCCGAGCGCGATCTCGACGGCGCCGTCCCAGGGATAGCGGCTCGTCTGCGTCACGCCGACCGGGACGCCCGATATGTCGAAACGGGCGGTCGAGTCGCCATAGAGGTGGATGGCCAACGCATCGTCGGCCAGGCTGTAGAAATAGCTGCCGATCGAGGCGACCATGCGACCGATATTGGGTGGGCAGCACGGGCAGCGGTGCCATTTCCACCTGTTGTGCTTGCCCCGGCTTTCCAATGGATTCTCGTAGAAAAACAGCGAGCCGTCGAGCGACAAGCCCGAGATCGAACCGTTGTAGAGGGCGCGTTCCATCATGTCGGCGTAGCGCGCGTTCGGCCCCATGCCGAGCATGCGGCTGGCCCAGAACACCAGGCCGACCGCTGCACAGGTCTCGGCATAGGCGCTCTCGTTGGGCAGGTCGTAGTCGCTGGTGAACCCCTCATTGTGCGCCGATGGCCCGAGCCCGCCGGTGATGTAGAGGCTCTTGGTGGTGAGATCGTCCCACAGAAGGTCGAGCGCCGACCGCAGCGTATCATCGCCATATTCGGTCGCGATGTCGGCCATGCCGGAATAGAGGTACATCGCTCTGACCGCGTGGCCGACGACCTTGTGCTGTTCTCGCACCGGGATGTGCGATTGGCTGTATTCATAGGTCTTGAAATGATAGGCCTTCGGGTCGGCGCCGCGGGCGCGGGCCTCCTCGTCGAAATAATGCGGCTGCTGCCCGCGCTGGTCGATGAAGTATCTGGCCAGCTCCATGTATTTCCGCTCGCCGGTCACCCGCGCCAGCTTGACCAGCGCCAGCTCGATCTCCTCATGTCCGCAATAGCCCTTCTTCTTGCCGGGCTCGGGGCCGAGCACCGACGCGATATGGTCGGCATAGCGGCACATGATGTCGAGCAGCTTGCGTTTTCCCGTCGCCTGGTAATAGGCGACCGCGCCCTCGATCAGGTGGCCGGCGCAATAGAGCTCGTGGCAGTCGCGCAGATTGGTCCAGCGCTTGCCGGGCTGGATGCGCTGATACCAGCTCGAGAGATAGCCGTCCTCCTGCTGCAGCTTGCCATACATGTCGATGACGGCATCGATCTTCTTCTCCAGTTCGGGGTTCTTGCGCCGGTAAAGCGAATAGGCCGCGGTCTCGATCGTCTTGCCGAGATCGGAATCCCAGAACATCTGCGTGGTCACCGTCGATCCGGTGAATTCCGCGCCCTGGCGGTCGGCTTCGTCGGGGGAGGGCGAGTGGAAGGGGATGACTATGCCGGGCGAGGGGCGGTCCGGATCGATCTGCTCCAGCATGCGGGCCTCGACGCAGCGCTCGTAGAGGATGTCGGCGGTGCGTGTGGCGACAGCGTCGGCGCGGTCGCCCCAGAAGCCGTGCACGTCGACCTGCGGCACCGGCAGCGGGCGGAAGGCGAGCTTCGGTTTTCCGGTCTTTGCGGATGGCGATGCGGTCATGAACTTACTCCATTCTATTTGACGGCCCCGGCCATCAGGCCGCGGATGTAGAAGCGCTGCAGCGCCAGGAAGAGGATGAGGCACGGCACCATCATCACGGTGACGCCCGCCTGCACCGCGCCCCAGTCGATGGCGCCAAAGCGGCCCGACTGCAGTGCGGTCATCATCACCGGCAGCGTGAACTTGGATTGGTCGGTCATCAGCACGAGGGCGGCGAGGAATTCGTTCCAGGCGCCGAGGAAGGCAAACAGGGCGATGGTGACGACGCCCGGCCAGACCAGCGGCAGCATCACCTTCAAAAGCATTGTGAGATTGCTGGCACCGTCCATGCGGGCGGCCTCCTCGATTTCGCGCGGCACGGCGTCGAAGGCGTTGCGCATCATGAAGATCGAGAACGGCAGTTGCAGCGTCACATAGACGCCGACCAGGCCGGTCAGGGTGTTGTGCAGGCCAAGCTTGGTCAGCACCAGGAAGATCGGCGTCAGGATCGACTGGAACGGGATCATGATCGTCGACAGGATGAGGATGAAGAACAGGTCCTTGAACGGAAACCGGAACCGCGAAAAGCCGTAGCCGGCCAGCACGCTGACGGCGACCGAGAGCACGACCGTCATCACCGAGACATAGATGCTGTTTTGCGCCGAGGCCCACAGCCCGTCGCCGAAGCTGTTGAGCGTGGCATAGTTCTCCAGCGAGAACCCCGACGTCGGCCAGGGCGGCAGCGGCGGCAGGCGTGCTTCGGCCGCCGGCTTGAACGCCGACAGCACCGCCCAAACAATCGGCGCGGCGAACAGCACCGAGGCGACGATGCCGGTCGAATGTTCTGCGACGCGGCTCAGGAGCCGGCGGCTACGGGAGGCGGCCTGCGCCATCAGTCGAGACCCTCAGGCTTGCGCAACAACCATAGCTGGACGAGGCTGAGCGCCACCAGGATGACCAGCAGCACCATGGAAAGTGCCGCGCCATAGCCGAGCTTGAACGACACGAAGGACTGGTTGAAGATCCAGTAGACCGCCGTCAGCGTCTGGTTGCGCGGGCCGCCGCGCAGGATGATGTAGAACTGGTCGAAGGCGAGGATCGAGCCGGCGACCGACAGGATCAGCGCCAGCGCCAGCGTGCGGCGCATCAGCGGCAAGGTGATCGCCCTGAACCTGGCGAAAGGCCCGGCACCGTCGATGACGGCCGCCTCCTGCAGGTCCTGCGGGATGGATTGCAGGCCGGCCATCAGGATGATCATGGTGAAGCCGGCGACCTTCCAGACGACCATGGCGATGATCGACCAGAAGGCCGGCTGGAAGGTGGCCAGAAGGTTGAACTTCCTGTCGATCAGTCCGAGGTCGTAGGCAGCCGGGCTGAACAGGCCGGAATCGACATTCAGCAACCACGACCAGAGCAGGCTGGCCGAGGCGAAACCGACAACCGCCGGCATGAAGAACATGGTGCGGTAGAGATTGGTCAGCGGCCGCGGCCGTTCGACGAACAGCGCCAGCGGAAAGGCCACCACGAAGATCGCGATGGTGACGATCACCGTGTAGAAGGCGGTGAAGCGCAGCGCGTTCCAGAACCTGATGTCGCGCAGGATGGCGACGTAATTGCCGAGGCCGATAAAGCTGTGCTCGCCCATCAGCGGCCAGTTGTGCAGCGACATCCACGCCGTCATGCCGAGCGGGATCAGGAAAAAGACGACGACCAGCGCGACAGCCGGCGCGACATAGAGCAGGCCGATCCATTGTTGGCGGCTGGCGACCCTGCGGGCGCGGGGCGGGGCAGGGGTTGCTGCGGTGATGGTCATGGCTGTTCCCTTGGCGCTGCGTCCCCCTCCCCCTTGAGGGGAGGGTCCGGCCGTGGGCCGGGGGTGGGGTCCTCTGCGGAGCGCGCCGACATCAAGAAACGTCGAGCACTGCGGTGGCGACCCCACCCGGACCTGCGGTCCGACCTCCCCTCAAGGGGGAGGTGAGGTTGGGCTATTTCTGCGGCGCCTGGTCGATGATCGATTGCATCGTCTCTTGTGCGTTGGCTATGGCGCCGTCGACATCGTCGCCGAAGAAGACCTCGTTGATCATCTGCGTCCACGGCCCGTTGGCGGAGTTGATCAGGTCGTTGAACACCACCGAATAGGGCGTCTTGCCCTTGGTCATGGCCTCGGCGGCGACCTGGTAGCGCGGATCGAGATCCTTCAGCGCCTCCTTGGCGATGTCGCCGCGCACCGGCAGGCTGCCGTATTTGGCAAGGATGGTCTGGCCTTCAAGCGAATAGGCGAAGTCGAGGAACTCCTTCACCACGGGCAGTTTCGTGGTGCCCTTGGTGACGACGAAATTGTCGCCGCCGGCAAAGGACGACCAGCCGCTGTCCTTGCCCGGCAGGAAGGTGACGCCGTAGTCGATATCGGGATACTGGGTGTTGAGCGCGCCGATGGCGAAGGCGCCGGACGGCGAGATGCCGATATTGCCGGCGGCAAATGCCGCAAAGAAGTTGGCGCCGGTATCGGTCTGCGCGCCCGCCGGCACCAGGTCCTTCTTGACCATCGAGCGGTAGAGATCGATGGCGCCGCGCAGTTGCGGGCTGTCCAGCGTCGCCTTCGAGCCGTCTTCGCTCAGGATGTCGCCGCCCGACGCCCAGATCAGGGGTGTGAAGGTGAAGATGTTGCAGCCGCCGCAATTGCCGGAGAAGTAGAAGCCCTTGATGTTGCCGCCGAGCGCGTTGACCTTCTCGGCATCGGCCGCGATCTCGGCCCAGTTGGCCGGGCCTTTTTCAGGGTCGAGGCCGGCCTGCTTGAACAGTTTCTTGTTCCAGATCAGCACCGAGGCGTCGGCGGAGAAGGGCAGGCCGTAGATGTGGTCCTTGTAGGTGCCGGTCTTCACATGCGCAGGCGACAGGCTGGCAAAATAGGGCAGGGACTTTGCCCAGTCGGTAATGTCCTCCAATTGGCCGGCTGCGGCGAATGAGGGCGTGTAGATCAAGTCGAGCGACAGCGCGTCGGGCGCCGTGCCGCCGGCGGCCGCGGCGCCGTATTTCGGGATGATCTCGGCATTGGGAATGATGTCGAGTTTGACCTGGTTGGTGTGCGCCTTGTTGTAGGCATCGACGATCCTCGGCATGAAATTCGAGCCGTCGGCGCGCACCCAGATGTTGGCCGTCTCGGCGGCGGCAGTGCCGAGACCGCCACCCAGAACGGCAGCGGCCAGGGTCAGTTTGGCAATCAGGTTCCTCATGTTCTCCTCCTCCAAGGTTGCCGCGGTCCGCGGCTTGGCGCCGATTGCGCGGCGCTTCGTTTTCAGCCACCCGGCGGATGGCCGCATGACTGCCGCACCACCAGCCGGCACGGCAGTTTTCGAATGCCTGGCGCGGCGGGCTTGCCGCCGACCAGCGAAAGCAGGGTCAACCCGGCCTCGCGCCCGAGCGCGACAAGGTTCATGTCGACAGAGGTCAGCGGCGGGCGCGTCGCCTCGGCCACGATCTCCCAATTGTCGAAACCGATGACGCCGACATCACTGGGGACGTCGAGGCCGCGTTCGCGCAGCGCATCGATGACGCCGCGCGCGATCTGGTCGTTGCCGCAGAAGACCGCGTCCGGCCTTTCGCTTTTGCCGTCGAACAGTTGCGCAACCGCCTGGTGACCCCAGGCTTCCGACCAGGAGCCGAGCAGCGGCTCGCTGACCGTCAGGCCGTTTTCGACCAGCACGTCGCGGTAAGCCTGGACGCGCGCGTGCACCACGGCAAAGCTCGCCGGCCCGGTGACATGGGCGATGCGCTTGCGGCCCAGCCGGCAGAAATGCTCGACGGCCAGCCGGGCGCCGCCAACATCGTCCGAGACGAAGGCGACGGCGCCGGGATCTGGCTGCGTGAAGGCATAGATCACCGGGACGCGCAGATTGGAGAGGTCGACGGGCAGATGGCGATCGATGCGCTTGCCGGTGGCGATGATGCCGTCAACGCGCTTGTCGAGCATGGCGTCGACATGCATCTGGCCCAGCCGCGGATCCTCCTCGACATTGCACAGGAACACCGAGACGCCATTGTCGACCAGCGCGTCCGAAATGCCCGACATCAGCGGCAGCGAGAAGCGGCCATAGGTATCGTTGGTGAGCAGGCCGACGGTGAAGCTGCGGCGCCGGAGCAGGCTTTGCGCCAGGCTGTTGGGCCGGAAACCGAGCCGCCGGGCGGTCTCGCGAATGCGTTCGCGCGTCTCGGCTGTCATCCGGCCCTGGCCGTTGAGCGCCTTGGATGCGGTGGCGACGCTGACTCCGGCCTGGGCGGCCACGTCACGCAAGGTGACTGGCTTGGAAAAGACCGGAGCAGGCAGATCGTCCGATGGCATCGCGCCGAGATCCTTGGTTGGGAAAAGGTTTTCTCTTACCGGGCCGGATGAGGCCCGGCAGGTGGCCGAGCCCGACGACGATTGCTTGGGAAAACCTTTTCTCAGATGAAGCTAAGCCAGATCGAATCGCTGTTCAAGGGGAAAGTTGGTTGGCCTCCGCTCCTCTCCTCCGAAATGCAACGCGGGGTAAAAGCAGCCTCGGAAGCGCGTAGCTCAGGGGAAGAACGTCAGTCGCAGTGCTGGAGGCCCTCGGTCGACACGGGGCGGGCTGCCGCTTGGGGCGTGAAGGATCGCAACTCTGCGCCGGAAGCGAGGCCCGGCAAGGTTGGCTGACGAACGCTCTGAAACTCGATGCCGAAAATTCTGAACAATCCCTCGGGATTAACCTTTCCGTAAATATTTGGCCGCTACTTCGACAGCCATGGCCTCGTGGCGGAGCGGCTACGCTGGAGACGGCAAATCTCTGAAGCCTCGGTTCGATCCCGAGGCGAGGCCTCCAAAATTTCGCGTCCCAATCTGCCCCGAGCGCAGTCAGTTCCCGCGAATAGATTGTGTGTTGCGAAGGCAGTACAGACCGGCCGTCAAAGCAGTCCTGTCTTGAATTTGGCATGCAGGCGCTCGCGAAAAGAGTGCTATGGAAGGGAGGCGAGCGTTGTTGCTTCGCTTTTTCCTGACATTCGAGGCCTTTCGTGCGTGAACCGTCGCTGCTGCCCGTTTTTGGAAAACTTGGCCTCAAGACCCCTGTCGCCTTGGCGGCGGCACCAATCTCGCCGGCAGGTGTGCCGCACCTGCGGAAGCTTCTGGCTGCGCATGGCGGCATGGTGCTGAAACTGTCGGTCGTCGCCTGGACGGTGCTGATCCTGGGCGCCGTGTTTTTCACGATGCAAGGCTGACCGGCATGGCCAACCGCTACACGGTGCGCATGGAGCTTCCCCAGAGTTGGAGCATCATCGATGTCTTCACCGGCCAGCCTGCGGTTGTCCGGCAAAAGGTGATGGTCGGGATGGGGCCGCGCGAGGCCGAGGACATGGTCGTGCAGATGAATGTCCGCGACGTCAAACGCCGCGAAAGGGCCGAGCGCAAGACCTGATCGCGGTCAGCACCAACTCGCCGCCATTTCAGCCGAAATCGGCCGCCGTCAGCACATACATGCTCTTGCGGGTGCGGTCGTAGGCCTTCGACGCCACCTCGCGGATGGCGCTGCTCTCGGTGTCGAATGTCTGGAGATAACCGGCTTCATCGGCAGCAGTGCCCGGCCGCATCTTGGCCATGGCGTCGGCAGCGACGGAAAATGAGATCTGGAACATGCCGTCATGGCCGACGAAACGAATGCGCTGGCCCGCTTCGTCATAGCTGCGGCTGGGGTTGGGGAAGGTGAGGCTCATGTCTTGGCCTCCGTGGCTTTCTTGGTCGCCCGCTTCTTCTTCGGCGTAGGATTGAGGGCCTCGGCGACACGATCGGCCTCTTCCTTGGCCAGCCGAAGCTCCCTCAGCCTTGCCGTCTTGATCTCCCTGGCTCTTGCCTCGGACATATATTCGGCGGTCGCCTTGTTTTTCTCCGCTGTCTTCTTCTGCTTGTCGACAAAGCGGGCTTCAGCTTTTTCCATGATCGTCTGATTGCCTTCGGCCATCGAAGAAATCTCCCTTGTGCCTGAAATCGTGAAAGTGAACTTGTCCGATAAATAGGCACTCGATCGGCAAAATTCAATCTTTTGAATTATTTGACATTCTGCGGATATCACGAAACGGCCAGCTGAAATAATACTTTTGAATATTTAATTTGGCCCGCGAATAATTTTTGGCACTCCTATCTATCGAGTGCCAACGCGTCTATAGAGGAGGGGCGTGGCCGCCTGTGCCGGCCCCAGAAAGAAAGTTCCCATGAAATTTCGGCCACTCCACGACCGCGTCGTCATTCGTCGCGCCGAAGGCGATATCAAATCCAAGGGCGGGATCATCATCCCCGACACTGCCAAGGAAAAGCCGCAGGAGGGCGAAGTCATCGCCGTCGGCCCTGGCGCACGCGACGAAAACGGCACGCTTGTTCCGCTCGACGTCAAGGCCGGCGACTTCATCCTGTTCGGCAAATGGTCGGGCACCGAGGTCAAGATCGACGGCGAGGACCTTCTGATCATGAAGGAAGCCGACATCATGGGCGTTATCGACAAGAGCGAGACGGCCGCAACCGACAAGACCGTGGCCGCCAAGAAAGCTGCCTGACCTCATTTTCTCCGAACGAACTGGATAAAAATCATGTCTGCCAAGGAAATCAAATTCTCCACCGACGCGCGCGACCGCATGCTGCGCGGCGTCGAGATCCTCACCAATGCGGTGAAGGTCACGCTCGGCCCCAAGGGCCGCAACGTCATCATCGACAAGGCCTATGGCGCGCCGCGCATCACCAAGGACGGCGTCACCGTCGCCAAGGAAATCGAGCTTGCCGACAAGTTCGAGAACATGGGCGCCCAGATGGTGCGCGAAGTGGCCTCGAAGACCAACGACCTCGCTGGTGACGGCACCACCACCGCCACGGTGCTGGCCGCCTCGATCCTGCGCGAAGGCGCCAAGCTGGTCGCCGCCGGCATGAACCCCATGGATTTGAAGCGCGGCATCGACCAGGCGGTTTCCGCCGTGGTCAAGGAAATCCAGGCGCGCTCCAAGAAGGTCAAGTCGTCGGCCGAGATCGCACAGGTCGGCACCATCGCCGCCAATGGCGATGCCAGCGTCGGCGAGATGATCGCCAAGGCGATGGACAAGGTCGGCAATGACGGCGTCATCACCGTCGAGGAAGCCAAGACCGCCGAGACCGAACTCGACGTCGTCGAAGGCATGCAGTTCGACCGCGGCTATCTCTCGCCCTATTTCGTCACCAATGCCGACAAGATGCGCGTCGAGTTGGAAGAGCCCTACATCCTCATCCACGAGAAGAAGCTCGGCAATCTGCAGGCGATGCTGCCGATCCTCGAAGCGGTGGTGCAGAGCGGCAGGCCGCTGCTGATCATCTCCGAGGACGTCGAGGGCGAGGCTCTGGCGACACTGGTCGTCAACAAGCTGCGCGGCGGCCTCAAGGTCGCGGCCGTCAAGGCGCCGGGCTTCGGCGATCGCCGCAAGGCAATGCTGGAAGACATCGCCGTGCTGACATCAGGCCAGATGATCTCGGAAGACCTCGGCATCAAGCTCGAAAACGTCACCATCGAGATGCTCGGCCGCGCCAAGCGTGTGCTGATCGAGAAGGACACCACCACGATCATCGACGGGGCCGGCACCAAGGCGACCATCCAGGCACGCGTCGCCCAGATCAAGGGCCAGATCGAGGAGACGACCTCCGACTACGACAAGGAAAAGCTGCAGGAGCGGCTGGCCAAGCTCTCCGGCGGCGTAGCCGTCATCCGCGTCGGCGGCGTCACCGAGTCGGAAGTCAAGGAAAAGAAGGACCGCATCGACGATGCGCTGAACGCCACCCGCGCGGCGGTCGAGGAAGGCATCGTGCCCGGCGGCGGCGTGGCTCTGCTGCGTGCCCGCTCGGTGCTTGGCGGCCTGACCGGCGCCAATGCCGATGTCACGGCCGGTATCACGATCGTGCTGCGAGCGCTTGAAGCGCCGATCCGCCAGATCGCCGAGAATTCCGGCGTCGAGGGCTCCATCGTCGTCGGCAAGCTCACCGACAGCAAGGACCACAATCAGGGTTTTGACGCCCAGAACGAGGTCTATGTCGACATGATCAAGGCAGGCATCGTGGATCCGGCGAAAGTGGTGCGCACCGCACTGCAGGATGCCGGCTCGATCGCAGCCCTCCTGATCACCGCCGAAGCGATGATCACCGACATCCCGGCCAAGGATGCCGCGCCTGCGGGTGGCGGCGGTGGCGGCATGGGCGGCTACTAAAACCCAGGACTTGTTCGACCTGTTTGAGATGTGAATGGCGGCCCCGATCGGGGCCGTCATGATTCTCAAGATGATCCATCGCAAAGTTTACGCATAGCTGCCTTGCCGACCGGCTCAGCGCCGGGAGGCAATCCTGATCTTGCGGCTTTCGGAGGGGACGCAATCCACGCTAGACTGTCCAGGCGGCCGTCTGGTTGCGGAGCTCGCCGGACTTTGGCAAGCGATCGGACGAACCGCCACCCCCTATACGGAGACACGTTCATGTTTGCGGCCAAGGCCATCGACACCTCAGACAAGGCCGCGTTCTACCGCGACCTCGCCACTCAGCTTAAGGCGCTGCTCGACGGCGAGCGCGATTCGATCGCCAACGCCGCCAACACCGCAGCACTCATCTTCCAGATGGTGCCGGACCTCAACTGGGCCGGGTTCTATTTCCTGCAATCGGACGAGGAAATGGTGCTCGGGCCGTTCCAGGGCAAGCCGGCCTGCGTGCGCATCGCCGTCGGCAAGGGCGTGTGCGGAACGGCGGTCGAACTCGGCACCTCGATGCTGATCAAGGACGTGCATGATTTTCCCGGCCACATCGCCTGCGATGCCGACTCGCGCTCGGAACTGGTGGTGCTGCTCGAGGACGATGAAGGCGTCTTCGGCGTGCTCGATCTCGACAGCCCGCTGCCCGGCCGCTTCGACAAGGCCGACCAGGCCGGCATCGAGACGCTGGCGGCGATCTATGCCGCGTCGAGTTCGTTCGAGGACTGAGGCGCGGTTTAGACTAGGTGAATTTCACCAGCATCAGGCTGAAGCAGCCGATGAACAGGAAGGCCGAGAAGGCGAGCGCCAGCGGGCGCAGGCCGCGCGAGCGCAGCTGCGAGATGTCGGCCTGCAGGCCCATGGCGGCCAGCCCCATGGTCAGCATGATGGTGGTGGCGAGCGCCATTGCCGACTTCACCTCGGCTGGCACCGTGACGAGGCTGTTCAGCGCCACGATGGCGACAAAGGCGGCGACGAACCACGGCATGGGCGGCCGCGCCGCCACCTCACTGCTGCTCCTGCGACGCGCCATCAGGCCGAGCGCGATGACCATCGGCGCCAGCATGGCGACGCGGGTCAGCTTGGCGACGGTAGCGATCTCGCCGGACTGGGTGCCGTTCTGGAAGCCAGCGCCGATGACTTGCGCCACTTCATGGATCGAGGCGCCGGCCCACAGGCCGAAAGCGTGCTGGTCGAGGCCGAGCAGGGGCGCCATAAGCGGGAAGCCGAGCATGGCGACGGTGCCGAACAAGGTGATCGAGGCGACGGCGTAGGTGACGTCCTCGTCGCGCGCATCGGTGACGATGTTGGTGGCGACGATGGCCGAGGCGCCGCAGATCGAGGTACCGGCGGCGATCAGCTGCGCCAGCTTGGCGTCGACGCCGATCAGCCGGCCGAGCGTGATGGTGAAAACGAAGGTGGCGCCAAGCGTCGCCGCGACAATGCCGACGCCGCCGGCGCCGATCGAGACGACCTGGCCCAGCGTCAGCTGGAAGCCGAGCAGCACGATGGCGAAGCGCAGCAGGCGCTTTTGCGAGAATGCGATGCCGGCTTTGGCGTGCACCGGTGTGCCGAGCACATTGGAGTAGATCATGCCGGCGACGACGGCGAGGATCATCGGGCTGAACAGCGCGAAGCCGGAAACATTGCGGGCCGAGAAGGCGACCGCAGTGATCATCGTGACCAAGACGATGCCGGGGACGATGCCATTCCAATTGAGGGATTTTCGCCCTCGTGTCAGATCGGCAGGAAACGCGCTTTTCGGAATATCGTTCGCGAAGTGAGAAACGGAAGACAATGCAATGCTCCAGGCAGGTACGCTGGGAGAATGTCATTCCTATACCGATCTTTCCAACGAATTATTCTCGTTAGAATGATCTATTTTTACGAACGATTGCTGGTTGCGCAGACGGCGCCTTCTGGCCGACCTGGATTAAAGCTGCGCTTCGATCGCCGCCTTGTCGATCACCGACCAGACGTTCCTGATCCTGTCGTCGAGGAATTCATAGAAGACGTTCTCACTGAAGGAGATCTTCCGGCCGTTGATGGGCAGGCTGAAGAAGGTTCCCTTCGGCGTGCAGTTGAATTGAAGCCGGCTGGCTATGAACGGCGGTTCGGCGATCAGCAGTTGGATGTCGAAATAGAGGTCTGGGATCTCCCGAAAATCGCGCTCCAGCATTTCTTGATATCCCGACAGCCCGACGCGGTCGCCATTGTAGTGCACCTCGTCATGAACGAAGCGATTCAGCTTCTGCCAGTCCTGATTGTTGAGGCAGGCGATGTAGCCTCGATAGAGGTCGGTCACGGTCACGGCGATGGCTCCGGATTTTCGTCATATCTGCTCGATCCGGAAGATAGAACGACTGCGGGCGCAGTCCAGATGGAGAACCTGTTCCCGAATCGGGATGGGGCTCTATCTGCTCGTTTTGAGCATGTCTCCTCCGGAAACCCGGTTTCCTGTTCTAGCCTCGGTAGCGTAGCGCGTCGACCAGCAGCGAGAAGGCCGGCGTCGCTTGCCGGCGGCTGGGGTAATAGAGGTGGTAGCCGGGGAAAGGCGCGCACCAGTCGGCGAGCACCCGCACCAGCCGGCGGTCGGCCAGATGGGCCGTTACCTGTTCCTCCGGCAGATAGGCAAGGCCGAGGCCGGCGAGCACCGCGTTCATGCGCAGCCCGGACGTATTGAACACCAACTGGCCCTCAACCCGCACTTTCAGCTCGCGCCCGGCCTTCTCGAACTCCCAGGCGTAGAGCCCGCCATAGGTCGGCAGCCGCAGATTGATGCAATTGTGGTTGGTCAGGTCCTGCGGCGTGCGCGGCTTCGGCCATTTGGCGAAATAGGCCGGCGATCCGACCACCGCCATGCGCATGTCGGGGCCGATGCGCACCGCGATCATGTCGCGCGCCACCTGTTCACCCAGCCGCACGCCGGCGTCGAAGCGCTCGGCAACGATGTCGGTCAGGCTGTAGTCGACGATGATCTCGACTTTGATGTCGGGATAGTCGGGCAGGAATTTCGCCAGGGCAGGCCACAGGATCGCATCGGCGGCATGCTCACCGGCGGTGATGCGGATGGTGCCGGCGGGTTTTTCGCGCAAGGCGCTGAGTGCCGCGATCTCGGCTTCGATCTCATCGAGCCGCGGCCCCACGGTGCGAGCCAGCCGCTCGCCGGCCTCGGTGGGCGACACGCTGCGCGTGGTGCGGGTCAGGAGCCGCACGCCCAGCCGCTCCTCCAGCGCCCGCACCGTATGGCTGAGCGCCGATTGGGAAACCCCGAGCTTGGCCGCCGCCCTGGTGAAGCTTTCCTCGCGCGCGACGGCGAGGAATGCGGTTAGCTCATTCAGATTGTCTCGCGGCATTCATGAGCCCCTTTCATAAGATCATGCTGGATATAGCACCTAATCGGCACCAATCGCAGACCCTAGATAGGCGTCATCACACCGGGCGCCTCTACCGGCAGCCTCTGAAGACCGGCGGTCGTGTCACGCCTGTTGCCAGGAAGGGACAAAACCATGGACATCACGCGAAACGGCTCTCAAGCCTCGGCCAGGGGATCGGCCGATTATTTCACCGGCGCGGTGCGCATCGACGCGCCGTTCAAGGGCAGCGAGCCCGCCCGCGTCGGCGGCGCCACCGTGACTTTCGAGCCCGGTGCGCGCACCGCCTGGCACACGCATCCGCTTGGCCAGACGCTGATTGTCCTCTCGGGCGCAGGCCTGGTGCAGCGCGAGGGCGGCCCGATCGAACCGATCCTGCCCGGCGACATCGTCTGGTTCGCGCCCGGAGAGAAGCATTGGCATGGCGCCGCGCCGACCACCGCGATGAGCCACATCGCTATCGCCGAAGCGCTCGACGGCAAGGTCGTCGACTGGCTGGAGCATGTCAGCGACGAACAATACGGGGTTTGACCAAGTATCGGCGCGTGGCGCCGAGTTCAACGCCCGAACTCTACGAAGGAGACCACCATGACCAATGTTCCAAGGCTGAAAAGCCCATTCTCCGATATCGCTCCCGCGCTTGGCAGATACACAGACGAGGTGTTGTTCGGCGACGTTTGGGAGCGCCCCGGCCTATCGCCGCGGGACCGCAGCCTCGTCACCGTCACCAGCCTGATTTCGGGCTACCGGATAAATGAGATGCCTTTCCACATGAAGCGCGCGCTCGACAATGGGGTCACCCGCGACGAACTCATCGAAACCATTACGCATCTCGCCTTCTACGCCGGATGGCCAACGGCAGCCACGGCTCTGGGCATTGCCCGCAAGGTCTTCGAACAAGCCGACGCCGAGAAGAAGGGATAACGACAATGCAGAAGCGCACACTTGGAAACAGCGGTCTCGACGTTTCGGCCATCGGGCTCGGCTGCATGGGAATGAGCCAGTCATACGGGCAGCCGATGGAGACGGCGGATGCAGTCCACCTGATCAGGGCGGCGTTCGACCGTGGCATCACCTTCTTCGACACCGCGGAGGTCTATGGACCGTTCACGAACGAGGAGGTCGTCGGCGAGGCGCTGCAGCCGATCCGCGACCAGGTGGTGATCGCCACCAAATTCGGCATCGACATCGCCGGGACAGCCCGACACGATGGCATGGACAGCCGGCCGCAGCATATTCGTGACGTCGTCGAGGCCTCGCTCAGGCGGCTGAGGACCGACCACATAGACCTCCTATACCAGCACCGCGTCGATCCGGTCGTGCCGATCGAAGAGGTGGCGGGCGCTGTGAAGGACTTGATCAGCCAAGGCAAGGTGAAGCATTTCGGTCTCTCCGAGGCGGGCGTACGCACGATCCGGCGCGCGCATGCGGTACAGCCGGTCGCCGCGGTCCAGAGCGAATATTCGCTCTGGTGGCGTGAACCGGAAGAGGCGATCCTGCCGGTGCTTGAAGAACTGGGGATCGGCTTCGTGCCCTTCAGCCCGCTGGGCAAGGGGTTCCTCACCGGCGCCATCGATGCCAGCACGACGTTCGACAGCAGCGACTTCCGCAACACCGTGCCGCGTTTTGCGGAAGACGCCCGCAAGGCGAACCAGGCGCTGGTCGACGCGATCGGCGTGATCGCTGCCGAGAAGAAGGCGACATCAGCACAGGTCGCTCTCGCCTGGCTGCTGGCGCAGAAGCCCTGGATCGTTCCGATCCCCGGCACCACCAAGCTCAATCGCCTCGAAGAGAACATCGCGTCGGCCACCATCGCGCTGACGGCGGACGATCTTGCCGACATCGAGAATGCGGTCTCGGCGATCGCGGTGAAGGGAGCGCGCTATTCTCCGCAACAGGAAGCAAGGATCGATCGCTAGAGCCATGCGCAGGAGAGCCATATGCGTCAACCGGTCTCAAGACGAGGTGCACTGATGACCATGCTTGCACTGCCTTTGGGCGCCGGATTGAGTCCCGGATCGAGCCGGCCCGCCAGAGCGTCGAGCGCGCGACTGGCGGGCGGTGCCAAGGGGCTGGTGGCCTACTACACCCGCACCGGCAACACGCGGGTCATCGCGGCCCAGATCAGCAGGGCTCTGGGAGCGGATATTTTCGAGATCGCGACCGTCGATCCCTACCCGGAAGACTACAAGCAGCAGGTTGCGGTGGCGGAGCAGCAGCGGGAGTCCGGTTTCGAACCGGCGCTGGCCGCCACGGTGCCTGATATCGGAACCTACGAGACGGTGTTCCTCGGATTTCCGATCTGGGGCATGACCGCGCCTTCGGTGATCCGCTCCTTCCTGTCGGAACACGATCTGTCCGGCAAGACCTTGGTGCCGTTCATCACCCATGGCGGCTACGGAACAGGGCAGAGCCTGAAAGTCCTCGCAGATCATGCACCAGGGGCTCGGCTCATCGAGGGTTTTTCCAAGCAGTGCGACCAGGAACGCCAGACGCTTGAAGAGGTCACCGGCTGGCTCGGTCGGGTCGAATTGCCCGGCTGAGCCGCCAACGCGACCGCCCATGCTGCCGGGGGCAGCGAAGCCAAAGATCAGAAGGAAAAGAATCATGGCCGAGAACATCAGGGACAAAGTCGTCGTCATCACTGGCGCCAGCAGCGGGCTGGGCGAAGCCGCCGCACGGCTTCTGGCCAGGGAGGGCGCGAAACTGGTGCTGGGCGCACGCCGCCTCGACCGGTTGCAGGCGCTGGCCGGCGCGCTTTCACTTGGCGAGGGCGCCATCCTTCAGACCAACGTCACCGATGTCGGCCAGGTCCGGCGTCTGGTCGACCATGCGGTCGAGACGCACGGCCGCGTCGACGTCGTCATCAACAATGCCGGCCTGATGCCGCACTCGCCACTGGAGCGCGGCAAGGTCGAGGACTGGGACCGCATGATCGACGTCAACATCAAGGGCGTGCTCTACGGCATTGCCGCGGCACTGCCGCACATGAAGACGCAGAAAAGCGGCCACATCATCAACGTGTCGTCGGTCGCCGGCCACAAGGTCGGGCCGGGCGGAGCGGTCTATGCCGCGACCAAGCACGCGGTGCGCATCATCTCGGAAGGTCTGCGCCAGGAAGTGAAACCCTACAACGTCCGCACCACCATCATCTCGCCCGGTGCCGTGGCGACCGAACTGCCCGGCAGCGTCACCGAGCCCGATGTCGCCGAGGGCGTACGCGCACTCTACGACCGGGTGGCCATTCCGGCCGATTCTTTTGCCAGGACGGTGGTGTTCGCCATGAGCCAGCCCGACGAGGTCGACATCAACGAGATATTGTTCCGGCCGACGGCGCAGGAATACTAGAAGCCGTTGTAGGTGTCTTGACGCGCCGCGCTTCCTGTTCCAGCTTGGCGCCATGTTCTTCCTCGCGCCCACCAACACCAAGCGACGTCGCCCCTGCACAATGCGGAGCGGCAGACTGATTGCGCGACGACAAAGACCGGCAGGATAGACCCGGTTCGTTCGTTTCCAGCCCCGCCCGCGAAACCGCCGGCGGGGTTTTTCATGTCTGGAGCACTTTGATGACCAACAATTTTTCCATCCGGCTTCGGCCGGCCGAGCCCGCTGACGCCGCCGCGATCCGGGATATCGTTCGTGCCGCCTATGCCAAATGGGTGCCGGTGATCGGCCGCGAGCCGCTGCCTATGCGCGCCGACTATGACAAGGCCGTTGCCGAGCATCCGTTCGATCTCGCCGTCGAGGATGATCGGATCGTCGGGATGATCGAAACCGTGCTGGCCGAGGACCACCTGTGGATCGAGAATGTCTGCGTGGCACCGGATGCGCAGGGAAGGGGGATTGGCCGGTTGTTGCTGGAGCTTGCCGAGCGCAAGGCGATCGAAGCAGGACGTGCCGAGCTTCGTCTGCTGACCAATGGCGCGTTCGCGGCGAATGTGTCGCTGTACAAGAGGCAGGGCTATATCGTGGACCGGGAAGAGCCGTTCATGAACGGTATGACGGTCCACATGAGCAAGAAGCTGGCGGGATCACCGGCGATCTGAGGGAGGGGTTCGACAATGGCCATCTGCGTCAGGCTCAAACAACTCCCAGGGTTTTACGCGGTTGCCCGGCTGGCGGCGGGGGAGACCTTCCCCGGTTGGGCGGACGGGCCAGGCTTCGTCAGCATCACAAGGACTGACGACGAGCTTTCGATCGTTTGCCTGCAGGATCGTGTGCCGGATAGTGTCAGGCAGGACGGTGACTGGGTGGCCTTCAAGCTTCATGGGCCGTTTGCCTTCGACGAAACCGGTATCGTGCTGTCGGTCATCAGGCCGTTGTCGGAAAACGGGCTGGGCATCTTCCTGGTGTCCACTTTCGATGGCGACCATCTGTTGGTGAAAGCGACGGATCAGGCCGCGGCGAGGCGGTTTCTGGTCGAGGCCGGGCATATCCTGCTGTAGTCCATCGTCACCAAGCCGGTTGCTGGCCCAACCGCTCTGGCTCAATCACTGCCGCACTGGCTCAACCACTTCGGGGGTTGCGTTTGACAGCGGCGTTTGTGCATCGTTATCTCCAGCCAGATATGACGGCCCGGCGCGGCGATGCGGCCAAGGAGAAAACCATGTCACACAATCTGCAGTTCTATATCGATGGCGCGTGGGTCGATCCTGTTGTGCCCAACACATTGGATGTCATCGATCCCTCGAATGAGGACGCCTTTGCGCAGATTTCGCTCGGCTCCAAGGCCGATGTCGACAAGGCGGTCGCCGCCGCCAGGCACGCCTTCAACAGCTTTGGTTTCACCGAGGTTGGTGAGCGGCTCGACCTGTTGAACCGCATCATTGCGGTCTACAAGAAGCGCAGTGGCGATCTTGCTATCGCTGTGTCACGCGAGATGGGCGCGCCGCGCCAGATGGCGTTGGACAGCCAGGTCGGCATTGGACTGGCGCATCTGCAGAAGATGGCCGACGTGCTGAAGACTTTCGAATTCCGCCACGTCAAGGGCAACCATCTGGTGGTCAAGGAGCCGATCGGCGTCGTCGGCCTGATCACGCCGTGGAACTGGCCGCTCAACCAGATCACCTGCAAGGTCGGCCCGGCGCTTGCTGCCGGCTGCACCATGGTGCTGAAGCCCTCCGAGATCGCGCCGCTCGACGCCATCATCTTCGCCGAAATCCTCGACGAGGCCGGCGTGCCGAAGGGCGTCTTCAACCTCGTCAATGGCGACGGACCGGGCGTCGGCCAGGCGCTGTCCAGCCATCCTGACATCGACATGATGTCGTTCACCGGTTCGACCCGCGCCGGCATCCTGGTGGCCAAGGCCGCCGCCGACACGGTCAAGCGCGTGCATCAAGAGCTCGGCGGCAAGTCGGCCAACATCCTGTTCGGGGATGTCGACCTCGCAAGCGCCGTCAGCAAGGGCGTCGCCGGCTGCTTCAGCAACAGCGGCCAGTCCTGCAACGCGCCGACGCGCATGTTCGTGCCGCGCGACCGTCATGACGAGGCAGCCGGCTATGCCAAGGCGGCTGCGGAAAAGTTCACCGTCGGCCCCGCCGACGCCGCCGGCACCAAGCTCGGCCCGGTCGTCAGCCAGGTCCAGTTCGACAAGATCCAGGACCTGATCCAGGCCGGCATCGATGAAGGTGCGACTCTGGTCGCCGGCGGCCCCGGCCGTCCGGCCGAACTCAACCGCGGCTATTACGTCAGGCCGACGGTGTTCGCCGATGTCACCCACGACATGCGCATCGCGCGCGAGGAGATCTTTGGGCCGGTACTGGCGATCATGCCCTACGACAGCGTCGACGAGGTGGTCGAGACCGCCAACGACACCGTCTATGGTCTCGCCTCCTACATCCAGGCCAAGGACATGAACAAGGCGCGCGAAGTCGCGGCGCGCATGCGCACCGGCAATGTCTACATCAACTATCCCCAGTGGGACGCCGGCCTGCCGTTCGGCGGCTACAAGCAGTCCGGCAATGGCCGCGAATATGCCGAATACGGGCTCGAGGATTTTTTGGAGATCAAGGGCATCGCGGGGTATGAGGCGGCGGAGTAAAATTGGTCAGAGCGCGCCACGATATGTGGCGCGCTGTCCGTCCGGTATCGCCGAGGTCAGCGCCGCCCCTCATTGCCCTGCCGGGCATTTCTCCCCGTATAGTGACGGGGAGAAAGACGCCGTCATGGACGGTTTCGCCAATCTCCAATGTTGCAGAATAGGCGCCAGCGATGCGGCCATCTCCCTTCTCCCCGTCACTATACGGGGAGAAGGTGCCGGCAGGCGGATGAGCGGCGGCGCCGACTTTGGCGATTGGTGGCCTTCACAAGACGGAAGCTGTCATTGGCCTGAAAGCGATTGGCCCTGCCTTGCTGATCTCCTTGCCAATTGGCAAATGCATGCTATATATCTGCCAATAGCGAGGCAACAAAATGCAGCTTCAGTCCATTGTCACGACACCGGCCACGGTTGGCAGCGTCATATCGGATGACGAGGCCGGCGCGCTGGCGCGCACCACGGTCAATCTGTTCAAGGCCTGGAATCTTAGCGACGTCGAGGCCTGTATCCTGCTCGGCGGCATATCGGCCCGGACCTGGGCACGCTGGAAAGAAGGCGGCGTCGGCAGGATCGACCGTGACCTGCGCACCCGCATGGCGCATCTGATGGGCATCCATAAGGGCCTGCGCTATCTGTTCACGGAGCCGGCACGCGGCTACGCCTGGATCCGCAAGCCCAATGCCACCTTCGGCGGCCAGTCGGCCCTCGACCTGATGCTGCGCGGCGAAATCTCCGATCTCTCGGCGATGCGCGAATGGCTCGATGCGGAGCGTGGCGCATGGTGAGTGGACTTGCGGTCAGGCGCCGCGTCGACTGGCACCAGACCTTCCGCATCATCCGCTCCATCCATCCGCCCATCGACCTCTTTGAGGACATTGCCGACCCGCGCGACTGGGAGGCGCTTGCCGCCGTCGAGGCGAAGACCAACCCGCGCATAAGGTTCGAGATCGGCGATCTCGGCAAGGTGTCGGCCGCAAGGCGGGTTTCCGGCCCCGGCGCCAGCTTCGTGATGGCGCCCTTCGTGCACTGCTCGACGCTGAGGCCAGGCCGCTTCTCGGATGGCAGCTACGGCATCTACTATGCCGGCGACAGTGAGGACGTCGCTCTGGCCGAGACCATCCACCATCATCAGAAATTCATGCGCGCCACCAACGAGGGGCCGGGCTGGACGGCGGATTTCCGCGTGCTGATCGGCAGCGTCGACCGCGACCTCGATGACGTCAACGCGGTGCCCGGCGTGCTCGACCCGGATGACTATTCCGCCTCGCAGGCAGAAGGGCGGGCGCTGCGGGCAGCAGGCAGCGACGGACTGGTATGGAACAGCGTGCGCATGCCGGGCGGCGGCTGCATCGGCATCTTCTGGCCCGATGTCATTACCATTCCAGTGCAGGGTCGCCACTACAGCTACCACTGGGACGGCGCCCGCGTCGACTTCGTGCGCCAGCACGATACGGGAAAGGTGCTTGCCGTCACATGATGGCGGCGGACACGCTTTACAGATCGCTGGGAAGCCGATATCCATAAATCCGAGGATTCGGATATATGGATAAGAAAAGCACTTTGAACGCGCTGGCAGCACTTGGCCAGGAGACGCGGCTGGATGTCTTCCGGCTGCTCGTGCGCGCCGGACCGGAAGGCATTCCGGCGGGCGAGATCGCCACGAGGCTGGACACGGTCCAGAACACCATGTCGGCGCATCTGAAGGTGCTCGCACATGCCGGGCTGATCCGTCCCGAACGCGACGGAAGGACCGTGCGCTATGTCGCCGACATGACCGGCTTGCGCGACCTGCTGGCCTATCTGATGGAAGATTGCTGCAATGGCGCGCCGGAGCTCTGCCGTCCCGTCATCAATGCCGTGACCTGTGACTGCTGAGGCAGCGATGACTGGAAAACCATCATGACCGATCACGCTCTGAACGCGGGCGAGGCGACGCGGCCCGGCATCGGCTTCGTCGAGAAGTATCTGACGGTGTGGGTGGCATTGTGCATCATCGCGGGCATCGCGCTTGGTCACCTGCTGCCGGGTGCGTTCGGCGCCATCGCGTCGGCGGAGATCGCCAGGGTCAACATTCCCGTCGCCGTGCTGATCTGGCTGATGATCGTGCCGATGCTCTTGCGCGTCGATTTCGCCTCGCTGGCCAGGGTCGGCACCTATTGGCGCGGCATCGGCGTGACGCTGTTCATCAATTGGGCGGTGAAGCCGTTTTCGATGGCGCTGCTAGGCTGGCTCTTTATCGGCTGGCTGTTCCGGCCGTGGCTGCCCGCCGTGCAGATCGATTCCTACATTGCCGGACTGATCATCCTGGCTGCGGCGCCCTGCACGGCGATGGTTTTCGTCTGGTCGAACCTGACGCGCGGCGAGCCGAATTTCACACTTTCGCAAGTGGCGCTCAACGACGCGATCATGATCGTCGCTTTCGCGCCCATCGTCGGCCTGCTGCTCGGCCTGTCGGCGATCACCGTCCCATGGGGCACGCTGATGCTGTCGGTCGCACTCTACATCGTCGCGCCGGTGATCGTCGCGCAGCTGGTTCGTGGCCGGCTGCTGGCAGCGAGGGGACAGGTCGGGCTCGATGCCCTGCTTGCCACGCTGCAGCCCTTGTCGCTGATTGCCTTGCTGGCGACGCTGGTGCTGCTGTTCGGCTTCCAGGGCGAGCAGATCATTGCGCAGCCGCTGGTGATCGTGCTGCTGGCAGTGCCGATCCTGATCCAGGTCTATTTCAACTCCGGTCTTGCCTATCTGCTCAACCGCCTCAGCGGCGAGCGGCACTGCGTGGCTGGACCATCGGCGCTGATCGGCGCGTCGAACTTCTTCGAGCTGGCGGTGGCCGCCGCGATCGCGCTGTTCGGGCTGAATTCGGGCGCGGCCCTTGCCACCGTGGTCGGGGTGCTCATCGAGGTTCCGGTCATGCTGTCGGTGGTGTGGATCGTGAACCGCAGCAAGGGCTGGTACGAGAAGGGCGGCGCCGTCCGGAATACCATGTCGACTGGGAAGGGCTCGAAATGACCATCACCATCTACCACAATCCCGATTGCGGCACGTCGCGCAACACGCTGGCCATCATCCGGCAGTCGGGCGAGGAGCCGGAGGTGATCGAATATCTGAAGACGCCGCCGTCGCGACAAAGGCTGGTCGAACTGATCGCCGCGATGGGCATCACACCGCGAGACCTGCTGCGCGAGAACGGCACCCCCTATGCCGAACTCGGCCTTGCCGATCCGAAATGGTCCGACGAGCAGATCCTCGATTTCATGCTGGCACATCCGATCCTGATCAACCGGCCGATCGTGGTCAGCCCGCTCGGCGTCGTCCTTGCACGGCCGTCGGAAAAGGTGCTGGACATCCTGCCCAACCCGGAGATCGGCGCGTTCACCAAGGAGGATGGCGAGGTGGTCACAGGCGCCTCGGGCAAACGCGCCGGCTGATGCTATTTCCATATTTTTCGAAATTAAGTTGACGGCGCGAAAAGTGCCGCGTAGTTTATTTCCATGAAACTCGAAAAAGCAGCCGTCCAGCTTGAAGCACTCGGCAATCCGACGCGGCTTCAGCTCTATCGCATCCTGGTGCGCGCCGGTGACGACGGGCTTGCCGTCGGCAGCGTCCAGGGCAAGCTCGACATTCCGTCCTCGACGCTGTCGCATCACCTCAAGCGGCTGGTCGACACCGGTCTGGTGACGCAGGAGCGGCAAGCGACGACGCTGATCTGCCGCGCCAACTATCCTGGCATGAATGCGCTGATCGGCTATCTCGCCGACGAGTGCTGCGCCGACGCCGCCTGCGCGCCCACCGCCGGCAAAGCGCTGGCTTGATTTTTTTGCGCTTATAATTCGAACATACCGGAAGGATCGAACCTATGAACATGATGGCAAACCTTCCCGTCGCGGTGATCGGCGCTGGCCCGGTCGGGCTGGCAGCCGCGGCGCATCTGGTCGAACGCGGCATCACTCCGCTCGTCCTGGAACGCGGCGAAAGCGTGGGTGCGGCGCTGCTCGATTGGGGACATGTGCGGGTGTTTTCGCCATGGAAATATAACATCGATGCGGCGGCGCGGGCGCTGCTCGACCGCTCCGGCTGGACGGCGCCGGATAGCCAGGGCCTGCCGACCGGCGGCGAGATCGTGCGCGATTATCTGGCGCCGCTTGGCCGGCTTCCCGCGATCGCCGCCAATTTGAAGCTAGGCGCCGAGGTCACCGCGATCACCCGTCAGGGACACGACAAGGTCGCCAATGATGGCCGCAAGGACGCGCCCTTCGTCATCCGCTATCGCGATACCGGCGGCGAACACCGCGTTCTCGCGCGCGCGGTCATCGACGCGTCCGGAACATGGTGGCGGCCAAATCCGATCGGCGTCGACGGGCTGCCGGTTGTCGGCGAAGGCGAGGCGTCGGCACGCATCGCCTATGGCATTCCCGACGTGGTCGGCAAGGCGAGAGAAGACTATGCGGGCAAGCGCGTCCTGGTCATCGGTGGCGGGCACTCGGCCATCAACGTCGCTTTGGCGCTGATGGAGTTGCAGGATGCGGCGCCGGGCACCGAGATCTTCTGGGCGCTGCGCCACGCCAGCGTCGACAGGCTGCTCGGCGGCGGGCTGAACGACCAGTTGCCTGAACGCGGCGCGCTTGGGCTGGCGGCCAGGCAGGCGATGACGGATGGCAGGCTGAACATGCTGACGTCTTTCGCCGTCAACGGCATCGAGACACAGGGCGAGGGACTTGTCGTCGACGCCAACCTGGGTGGCAAGCCGTTCAACCTGGTCATCGACCGCATCGTCGTCACCACCGGCTTCAGGCCAGACCTGTCGTTCCTGAGCGAAATCCGCATCGCGCTCGATCCCGCCGTCGAAGCGCCGCCGGCGCTGGCGCCGCTGATCGATCCAAACTTCCACTCATGTGGCACGGTTCCGGCGCATGGCATTGCAGAGCTCGCGCACCCCGAACCGGGCTTCACCATCGTCGGCTCGAAATCCTACGGCCGTGCCCCGACCTTCCTGATGGCGACCGGCTACGAGCAAGTCCGCTCGGTGGTGGCCGATATTGCCGGAGACCATGCCGCGGCCCGCGAAGTCCGGCTGGTGCTGCCCGAGACCGGCGTGTGCAGCGCCGTCGGCGTGACGGTGTCGGCAAGCGCCGGCTGCTGTGGCGGGCCCGCGCCCGCCGCTGTCGATGCCTGCTGCATCAGGGATGCGGACGCCAAGGCAACCGGCGCATCGGGTTGCGGCTGCGCAACCGCGCCAGCCACTGAGACGCGAGAGAATATGGCGGCCGGCGTCGATGCCTGAACGATCTGTCCTGCGCAAGGCAATCTGGGCGCTTGGACTGACCCAGATCATCGGCTACGGCACGCTCTATTACAGCTTCTCGATCCTCGCGCCGGCAATGGCTGGGGAGTTCGGGCTCACGGAAGGCTGGGTATTCGGCGCGCTGTCGGCCTCGCTCTTTGCCGGCAGCCTGTTCGCGCCGACTGCCGGGCGGTGGGCCGACCGCTTCGGCGCCGGCCGCATCATGACCGTCGGCTCGGTGGCGGCAGCCGTGGCGCTGGCGCTGTGCGCCGTCGCGCCCGACCGCGTGAGCTTCGTTCTGGCATTGCTGGCAATGGAACTGGCCTCCAGCTTCGTCCTCTACAGCGCTGCCTTCGTCGCGATCGTGCAGATCGGGGTTCCCCGGCCGCAACGCAGCATCACCCATCTGACGCTGATCGCCGGGTTTGCCTCGACCCTGTTCTGGCCACTGACCTCGGCGCTGCATGCGCATCTGACATGGCGCGAGGTCTATCTCTTGTTCGCCGCTCTCAATCTCGGGCTCTGCCTGCCGATCCACGCCTGGCTGATGCGCCTGTCGCGCCGCCACGCAACGGCCAGAAGCCAAGAGCGCGAGCCGATCCCTGAAGCGGGCGCGCCGCTCAATCCGTGGCGTGGCCGGGCCGTGTTCCTGCTCATGCTGGCGGGGTTCGCCACCGAGGGCTTCGTGCTGTCGGCGATCCTCATCCACATGGTGCCGCTGACGGCGGCGCTGGGGCTCGGAACCGCAGGCCTCTTCGTCTCGACCCTGTTCGGGCCGGCACAGGTCGCCAGCCGGCTGATCAACATGCTGTTTGGCGGCCGCCTGCAGCAAACGCACCTTGCCGTCATTGCCGCGTCGCTGCTCACAGCCGGGCTGTGCGCGCTGCTCCTGACGACGCCGTGGCTGCCCGGCGCCTTCCTGTTCGTGTTGCTGTTCGGCCTCGGCTCCGGCCTCACCAGCATCGTCGGCGGCACCTTGCCGCTCGAACTCTTCGGCCGCGAAGGCTATGGCGCGCGGCTCGGATGGGCGAGCGCTGCCCGCCAGTTCACCTCGGCCTTCGCGCCGTTCGCGCTCGCCTTCATGATGGCGCGGACATCCGTCGCCAATTCGCTGTGGGTGCTGGTGGTCGTCGCCGCGAGCGGCGTGATCGCCTTCCTCGCCATCGCGCTGTTGAGGCGCCGCGGCCGGGTTGCGTTCGCCATTGGCGGCAATCCGGAAGAGGCGGCCTGACCGCGCCTCAATGTCTGAGAATCTTGCTCAGAAAAGCGCGGCTGCGGTCGGTCTTGGGGTGTGAGAAGAACTCGTCCGGCGTGCCGCTTTCGACGATGGCGCCGGCGTCCATGAACACCACGCGCTGGGCGACCTTGCGGGCAAAGCCCATCTCGTGTGTCACCACCATCATGGTCATGCCTTCCTCGGCGACCGCCACCATCACGTCGAGCACTTCGGAAATCATCTCCGGGTCGAGTGCCGAGGTCGGCTCGTCGAACAGCATGATCTTGGGCCGCATGCCGAGGCAACGCGCGATCGCCACGCGCTGCTGCTGGCCGCCGGAGAGCTGTGCGGGATAGGCATTGACCTTGTCGGCGAGGCCAACCTTGGCCAGCAATTCGCGGCCTGCTTTTTCAGCCTCGGCGCGCGGGATCTTGCGGACATGGATGGGGGCGAGCGTGACGTTTTCGAGTGCCGTCTTATGCGGGTAGAGGTTGAACGACTGGAAGACGAAGCCGATCTCGGTGCGCAGCTGCGTCATGTTGGTGGCGGGGTCGCCCAGGCGTTGGCCGTCGACGACGAGGTCGCCGTCCTTGATCGCCTCCAGGCCGTTAACGCAGCGGATCAGCGTGCTCTTGCCCGAGCCGCTCGGGCCGCAGACGACGACCACTTCGCGCGGCTCGACGCTGAGCGTGATATCCTTGAGCACATTGAGCGTGCCGAACCATTTGTTGACGCCGCGAAAGTCGATCATGCCGGTTTTGGCAAGGCCCGTTTTGGTCATGTTTTCTGGACCTTTGGGGTTGGAAGTCACAACTGCACCTCGCCATGCGCCGCGCCCATGCGCTGCTCCAGCCGGCGGGCCAGCATGATCAGCGGATAGCAGACGATGAAATAGCCGACGCCGACGAGGAAGAAGACCAGCAGGCCGTTGGGCACACGCTGCACCACCAGCCAGCCAACCCGGGTGAGGTCGGTGAGCCCGATCGCTGAGACGACAGAAGAATCCTTGATCAGCAGCACATACTGCCCGACCAGCGGCGGCAGCACGATGCGCATCGCCTGTGGGAGGACCACCTGGCGCATGCGCTGCAAGCGCGACAGGCCGGACGCCAGCGCCGCCTCGACCTGACCTGTCGGCACCGAGCGGATGCCGGCAACGACGATCTCGCAGATGAAGCAGGCGGCGAGGTTGGTCAGCGCGATGATGCCGGCGGTGAAGGCATCGAGTTCGATGCCGAACTCAGGCAGGATGAAGAAGATCAGGAAGATCTGCACCAGGAACGGCGTGCCGCGGATCAGGTCGACCCAGGCCCCGATCAAGCCCGAGATCAGCCGGTTGCCGCCGGTCCGCAGAATGCCGAGGCCGAAGCCAAGCAGGGTGCCGAGCACCAGGCTGATCAGTGACAGCATCACGGTCATGCCGAGGCCGCGCAGGGCCAGCGGATAAGAGCCGGCGAGGCTTTGCAGTTGTTGCCAGATCATGTCCGCGCCCCCGCCGTGCCGAGCCAGCGGCTGGAGACGCCAGCCAGTCCTTTCAGTCCGTAATACAGCAGCAGGTAGAAGGCGGCGATGGTGAGGAAACCTTCGGCCGGCATGAAGCGGTCGGAAGCGAGCAATTGGCCGGCGCGCGTCAGTTCGGAAACCGAGATCAGCGACAGAAGGGCGGAATCCTTGACCAGCACGATCGCCTGGCCAAGCAGCGGCGGGATCGTCACCTTGAAGGCCTGCGGCAGGACGACCAGACGCATGCGCTGGACATAGGTCATGCCCGAAGCGACGCTGGCCTCGACCTGGCCACGTGGGATCGACAGGATGCCGGCGCGAATGATTTCAGCGATATAGGCGCCGCTGTTGAGCGACAGCGCGAGAATGCCGACGACCAGCTCAGGCAGGACGAAGCCGAGCCGGGGCAGGCCGAAATAGAGGAAATAGAGCTGCGCCAGCAAGGGTGTGGCGCGTACGGCGTCGATATAGGCCTTGGCCGGCACGCGAAACAGCCAGCCGCGCTGCAGGTTCATGGCGCACAGCACGATGCCGACGATGAGCGCGCCGACAAAGGACAGCGCCGACAGCCAGACGGTCGTGATCAGGCCCTGTCCGAACAGCGGCAGATATTCGACAATGGTGCGGAAACTGAAATTTTCGAGCATCGTTGGGTGCAATCCCCAGAGTGCAGGAAGGGCGAGTAGGGAGTAGGGAATTAGGGAGCAGCAAAGCATGGCCGGAACGGCCATTCCCTATTCGCTACTCCCTATTCGCTACTCGCTAATTCAATTCCTCAGTGGTCTTTCTTCCAGGCGTCGGAATTGACCCAGTAGTCGAGGTTCTTCTGCAGGCGACCATCGATGGTGACCTGGTTGAGGAACAGGTTCATCCAGATCAGCAGGTCCGGCTCGTCATAGCGGGTGGCGAAGGCAAGCGGCTCCTTCGACAACAGGTCCGGCATGATGGTGAAGCTGCCGGCCGGATAGGCGGTCGACTGGCCCTTGACCGCCGAGACGTCGTTGACGCCGCAATCGGCCTGGCCGTTGTTGACGGCGTCGAGCAGCAGCGGACCGCCGCCCTTGTAGCTCTTGATGTCGGCGTCGGGGAAGGCTTTCTTGGCTTCCTTCTCGCCGGTGGCGCCGAGCAGCACGGCGATCTTGGTGCCCTTGGCCTTGCAGTCCTCAGTGGTCTTGAACTTGCTGTCGGCCTTGGTGAAGACGGTGCTGCCGGTGTACATGTAAGGCGTGGTGAAGGCGACCTTCATGCCACGCGCCAGCGTCGGTGTCATGTCGGCGACCAGAAGGTCGGCCTTACCCGACAACAGCGCCGGAATCAGACCATCCCAGTCGAAGTCGAGGAACGTGATTTTCACACCCATTTCCTTGGCCATCAGTTCGGCCAGTTCGACCGAACTGCCGGTGCGTTCGCCGTTGGCGCCAACCAGCGAGAAGGGCGGTCCTTGAGTCTGCACGGCGACGCGCAACTCGCCGCGCTTGGTGATGTCGTCGAGCGTACCGGCACTGGCAGCGGCAGTGAGCCCGGCGAGTGCAAGCCCGGCGATGAAAAATCTGGCAATCTTCATTTCGGTATTCCTCCTTGTTTTATTGTTCCACGTTGTTTTTCACCCTTTGGGGTGCTTTTTGAGCGGCAGCGCCGTTGCCGACGGCAGCCACCGTTCGAAAATCTTCCTGCCTCAGTCCCGTGCCACCGTCTCGGAAACCGTGATGCCGCGCTTGGCCAGTTCGTCGAAGAACCTGATGTCGGGCACGTCCAGCAGCGGGTTCAAAAGGCCCGGTCTGGTGATCTCACGCCGCGCGAGCATCTGCGCCACGATGCTGGCGGGATAGCCGACGCCGAGGCTCATGCCGAACAGGCCCGAAGCCAGGTCCCGCTCGATGATCAGGTCCGACGTCACCGTCTTGGCGCGGCCGTCTTCGAGGCCGGAAAAGACATTGCGCATCACGCACAGGTCCTTCTCGCCGGGACCATATTGCAGTTGCGGGCCGAGCAGACGGCCGAGGAATTCGCGCGGGCTGTTGCCTGTGCCGGGCACCTTGTCTTCGGAGAGGAAGCCAAGCTCCTTCAGCGGCGCCCAGAAGGCCGACCATCCCGGCCAGCGCAGCGTGTAGCGGCCGGAGCGGCGCAATCCCTTGGCGGCGTCCAGCATCTCGACATAATGCAGCGCATCGCCATTGGGGAAGGCTTCGAGCTTGCCCAGACCCGCAACCTCGATTTCATGGATGAACGGATTGTCGTGCTGCTGGCCGGCCGGCACCGCGACGCGTTTCCCGTCTTCGATCATCACGCTGTCGCGGTTCTGGCTGACCAGGACCATGTCGAAATTCCAGCTCACCTTGTAGCACAGCGGCTTGGCCATCGCCTTCGGCTCGGGGATGCCGCCGCAATAGGAATCGATCGAGGAAATCGAATCGAACTGCCTGGCGGCGCGCGCGTACAGCACGAGGTCGATGCCGGGGTCGAGCCCGCATTCGGTCATGATCGAGACGCCGGCCTGTTCGGCGGCTGGCGCCAGGTCGGCGATCGACTTGGCGTAATTGGTGGTGACCAGCGGCGTGCGCGTGGCGATCGCGGCCTGCACCGCCTGGCGCATCAGCGGCTGCGGCAACAGGTCGATGACGGCGTCGACATCATCAAGCACAGTGGCCAGCGCCGGGCCGATCGCGCCTTCAGGCACCACGAAGCGCACGCGGGCAAGATCGGTCAGGCCGGCAAGCCGGGCCGGGCCATCCGCTGCGGTATCGACGCAGACGATTTCCTCGACGCCGACGCTGGCGACGAGGTCGGCGATTGCCGCCCGACCTTGCAGGCCGAGGCCGCCTAGTACCGCGATCTTCATGCCGGCTCCTTGCGGTCGTCCGACCAGCAGCCTTCCGGCAGGCTGACCCATTTGTTGCAGGACGCCATGACGACGAAGGTTTCGCTGCGCACGACTTCGCCGGGCTCGCCGGCGCCGGGGATCAGTTCGCTGGTGACACGATAGAGATCGGCGACGTCACCGGCCACCGTCACGTCAACGATGATGTCGAAGCGCCCGGTGACCACCGAAGCCGAGTTGACGAAGGGCAGTTCGGAAATGCGCTGTGCCAGTTCGCGGGCCCGGCCGCGCCCCTGGGCATTGATGCCGACAATGGCCGAGATCAGCTCGGGGCGCTCGGTCAGGTTCAGCAGGCCGACGATCTTGAGCAGGTTGCGGTCGAGCAGGTTGCGCAGCCGCGTGCGCACCGTCGGCACCGAAATCGCCAACATCTCGGCGATGCGGTTGATGCCCGGCTGTGCATCCTGCGACAGCTGTTTGACCAGCCGCCGATCGGTCAGATCGAGATGTTCCCGCAAAGTCCCCGTCTTTCACAAAAGGAAAAAACTTCGGCTATTTTTTTGCCAATGTGCAAACAAACTACGTCACGGATATTTGAAAAGCAAGGCGCTGTTTTCACGCGAACTGGGTAGGTCGTCTGCCTGCAGGCGGCCGAACGTGCTGGCGAAAGGCAGCGCGCAGACTAGGACAATCGTGTTGTGATCGGGCGATTGAAGGTGGTGATGCCCCGCTGTCGACGCATGCCGCCGGCGCGTGGCCCGTCCGGATTTCTTCGATATTAATTTTCTTGGTCAAGAATTTGCCCGATCAAGCTGGCACAAGGTCGGCGATCTGCAATGATGTTCCAAGTTTTTCTGACATGATGCTTCATCGATATGGGCGTTTGACTAAAGTGGCGCAGTGTTACCTTGCTTGCCTTGCGGTCCTGCTCGCATTCGGCCCGCCGGTCATGGCAGCCGATAATCGTCTGCACAATTGCGGCGACGATGAGCTCGACGCCCCCAAGCGGATCGTCGTGTGCACCAGCCTGCTGGAGGACAAGGCCGTATCGGTGAATGATCAAGCCCTTGCCCATTTCAACCGAGCGAATGCACTGGACGGCAGCGGCGAATATGACCGCGCCATTGCGGACCTCGACCAGGCGATTGCGCTCGATCCGAATCATATCCTCGCCTTTCGACGGCGCGCCGAGATCTGGATGAAGAAAGGCGACAAGGCTCGCGCCATTGCTGACTATGACCAGGCGATCAGGCTCGATCCAAAGGATGCCTCGATCTACCGCGACCGCGCTGATGTCTGGGCGAGCAAGATGTTCTACAAGCGGGCCATTGCCGAGTACGATCAGGCGATCAGCCTCGATCCGAAAAACGCCGTCGGCTACAACAATCGCGGTCTGCTATGGTCGTACATCGATGATGCGGACCGGGCCTTAGCCGACCTTAGCCAGGCGATCACCCTCAATCCCCATTATGCCGAAGCCGTCACCAATCGGGGTCGGGTCTGGTCGTACAAAGGCGAGTATGATCTTGCGCTGGCGGACTACGATTACGCGATCGCCATCAATCCAGGCTATGTGCAAGCCTACGACAGCAGGGGCCTCGTCTGGGCATCCAGGCATAAATACGATGAAGCCATATCAGATTACAATCTCGCGATCGCAATAGATGCCGGCTATGCTGGCGCCTACAGGAACCGTGCCGCGGCCTGGAGCGATAAAGGCAAATACGACACCGCCATCGCGGACTATGATCAAGCGATCTTCCTCAATCCTGAAGATGCCGCCGCCTATCTCGGGCGCTGTTACGTGTGGCTGTACATGGCAAAAAACAATCGCGCGATCAATGATTGCACTCAGGCGTTGCACTATGCGCCGAACTATCCCAGCGCCTACGAAGCGCTGGGTATCGCCAGTATGTACAAGACAGACTATGTCGAGGCCTTCGCCAACTTCAACGAGGCTGTTCGTCGAAACCCAAAATTCGCGGGTTTCTATCAAAGTCGCGGCATTGCCGGATTCTACTTTGGTCCGGCCGCCAAGGCACAGGCCGATCTGGAGAAGTCCGCCCAAATGCAGCCCCAGGATGCGTATTCCGCAATCTGGGTGGACCTTGCCCGGCGCCGCAACGGGCAGTCGAGCATCCTGCGCGTGGCAAAGCTCGACATGACGAAATGGCCGGCGCCGCTGGTCCGCATGCTGCTAGGTGACCAGGCGCCTGAAGTGACACTGAAGGCGGCTGATGATCCGGATGCAACCATCAGGAACGAGCAGGTCTGCGAGGCCAATTTCTACACAGCGGAATTCCAGCGGCTGCAGCATCGTGACGACGAGACGTTGCCGCTCTATCGGCTCGTGCTAAGCGATTGCCCAAAGCATTTCATCGAATACCTCGCTGCGATCAACGCGCTACGCTCCATGGGCAAAGCGCCGTAGAGCGCGACTTCACACCAGCGCCTCCGCCAGCAGTTTTGCCTGTGGCGTCAGATCCTCGAAGCGGCGGGCAGAGGTTGAGCTGGCGTGTTGCCCAGTCGTCGGTCAACCGTAGGCTGCGCAGCGTGCGGGCGGAGCGGCGCGCGGCACTTTCGGGCACGATGGCGATGCCGGCGCCCTGGGCGACCAGCCGGCAGACATTGTCGAGGCCGGGCACGCGGATGCGGAAGTGCAGATGGCCGCCAAGGCGGGCGGCCTGACGGGTGATGTGCTCCTGCAAGGGATGGCCGGCGCTCAGGCCGACAAAGGCTTCGCCGAGCAGGTCGCCGAGGTTGGCCGTATTGCCTTCGAGGTCGGGCCAGTCTCGCGCGGCGATCACCATGAGCCTGTCGATGAAGAACGGCTTCTGCTCCAGGTGCGAAAGGCCGGCCCAGGTCGCGGCGATGCCGAGATCGGCGGCACCGCTTGCCACCGCCTCTGCGATCTCGTGGCTGGGGCGCTCGTCGAGGTCGATGTCGATGCCGGGATGCGCGACGAGGAAGGCCGGCAGCATGTCGCGCAGCAGCGCGCTGGTGGCGGCCGTGTTGGCCATCAGCCGCACGCGGGCGCGCAAGCCCGTGGCATAGGCGCCGAGGTCGCCGGCCATCGCCTCGATCTGGTTCTGCACCGCCCGCGCATGGTGCAGCAGCGCCTGCCCGGCGGCCGTCGGCACCACGCCGCGCCGCCGCCGCTCTAAAAGCGGCGCGCCGAGGCTTTCCTCCATGCCCTTGATGCGGGCGCTGGCGGAGGCGAGCGCCAGCCCCGCAAGTTCGGCACCATGGGTGATGCTGCCGCGCTCGGCGACCAGCAGGAACAGCCGGAGATCGGTAAGATCGAAGCGCATCTTTCTTCTCCTGCAGGGTTTCAGCCTTCGGCGCAGGCGAAGGCTGATGGCGTAACTTCCACATTGTGGGCGGCCGGCATGTCAGTCAAATCTTTTGCGATGGAGATGCGCGATGAGCGAAAAGGCGACAGGCCGGCATGGACCCGGCATACTTGAAAGCGCGGCGATCGTGCTTGCGATCGCGGTGGCCTCGCTTGCCATGGCGCGAGCGGAGCCCGGCCAGCGCGGTTGCGTGGCGATGGCTGCCCCCTGTCCACCATGAAGCAACGCCTGCAAAACCCGCGCCCGACGATGATGCGGCGGACATGCTGTTGCATGACTGATCGAAGCGGCACCCCGAAGGAACGACCGTGCTGAGCGTCGGCGTCATCGCCTGGATCGGCGCGGTCTTCCTTGCCGCGGGCTTCGTCAAGGGTGTCGTCGGCATGGGGCTGCCGACCGTGGCGATGGGGCTGCTGGCGGTAACGATGCCGCCGGCGCAGGCGGCTGCCCTGCTCTTGATCCCGTCGCTGGTCACCAATCTTTGGCAGTTGTTCACCGGCCCATCCTTCGGCGGGCTGTGCAAGCGGTTGTGGACGATGATGGCCGGCGTCGTGCTTGGCACCGTCGCCGGGGCCGGCCTGCTCACCGGCACACACTCTGGCGTTGCCTCGGCCGGGCTCGGTGCGGCGCTGGTGCTTTACGCCATTCTCGGCCTGCTCAAGCTTGGCTTCACCACGCCGGCGCGCCACGAGGCGTTGGTATCACCGCTGGTCGGTGTGGCGACCGGGCTGGTCACCGGCGCCACCGGGGTCTTCGTCATCCCGGCCGTGCCCTATCTGCAATCGCTGCGGCTGGGCCGGGAAGACCTCATCCAAGCGCTCGGCCTGTCCTTCACCGTGTCGACGGCGGCTCTTGCCCTTGGGTTGTTCAAGGCAGGCGCGTTCGCATCGCCGACAATGCAACTGGCGGGATCGGTCCTGGCGCTTGCGCCGGCGCTCGCCGGCATGTTCGCCGGCCAGGCGCTGCGCCAGGCGATGAGCGTCGAGACGTTTCGCACGGTGTTCTTCGCCGGGCTGCTGATGCTGGGCGGGTATCTGGTCTTGGAGGCCGCGCTCTGATCTTCGGCATCCTAAGCGGCCGGTGGGGATTGGCGCGGAGCGTGATCATCAGCGTCATGCAGCGTCCCACGGAGGCTTTGTCGTCATGGTGCGGCGCAACCGGTGGTTCGGATGCTGCGGCGCGTCGAGACGTTCCAGAAAAGCGGCGTAGACATCCGGCTCGACAGCAAAGATGTCGCGGTTGAGCAACGTGTCTTCAGTGGCACGCTGCAACGCTTCAAGCATGAAGTCCTTGCGCATGAATGGGCTCCTTCCCTGCGTTAACAGCATAGCATAGCGACGATGTCACTACGATCTGTCGGTCCGGCCGCCCGATGAAAAGTCGCGCCCTCATTCGGCAATCGACCTGATGACGTTGGCCGGGTTTCCCCCGACAAGCGTGTTCGGGGGAACGTTCCTAGTGACCACGGAACCCGCCGCGACAACCGAGTTTTCGCCCACCGTCACGCCGCCGATGACCGTCGCGCCGGCCGCGATCCAGACATTGCGTTCGATCACGATCGGCTTTGCGGTCGTGAAGGCGCGACGCCGCGACGGTTCGAGGGGATGGCCCGAGGTGATGAGGCTGACATTCGGCCCGATCATGACATCGTCGGCGATGTCGAGCCCGCCAAGATCATAAAAGGTGCAGTTCTGATTGATGAAGACATTGCGCCCGACGCGGATATCGGATCCGCCGGTCGTGTAGAAGGGCGGGATCAGCAGGAAGCTGTCGTCGACCTTCCTGCCAATGAGTTCGCTGAACAGGGTCCGGACTTCAGCCGCGTCGTTGAAGGTCAAGCGGTTGAGGCTTGCGGTGGTCGCCATCGCCCGTTTGACGTCGGCCAGCATGGCGGCCGACTGCGGCATTCCGCTGGGAATTATCCTGGTGCGACCCTCGTCCGCCATTCGTCAATTTTCTCCGGCGCGGTCGAACAATGTTGGCGCACGACAGCCGCGCCGGGATGGTCTCCGGCTGTTATTTGAGCATGATTCCGAAAGTCAGTTCCAGCCCGGAAAAACGCCCTATCGCACCACCAGAACCGGGATTTCCGTGTAGGACAGCACTTCCGCCGTCTGGCTGCCGAGAAGCAGCTTGCCCAGTCCGCGGCGGCCGTGCGAAGCCATGACGATCAGGTCGCAGCCCAGGGCCTGCGACAGTTCCAGGATGGCTTCGGCGGGCCGCTTGTCCTCGACATGCACGACCTCCGCGGAGACGCCGACGGCGTTCGCCGACGCCTTGCACTTGTCGAGCACTTCCTTAGCGTGTCGTCCCGCCTCTTCCTTGTAGGCAGCCAGTTCGTTGCCGGCGGCATAGCCGGCCATGGCACCGCCCAAGGCGAAGATCGGGAATGGTTCCGAGACGGTGACGAAGGTGACAGCAGCGCCGAGGCCCTTGGCCAACGTTAGGCCGTGAGTAACGCCCTTGTCGGCCAGTTCCGATCCGTCCGTGGCGATGAGCAGATGTTTGTACATGACGATCTCGACTTGTTGTGCAAGGGCCCGTGCCCTTGTGGTGGCGGGAGCCTTGTGGAGGCCTGGCCTTGATATAGTTGCGGCCTCGGGCCGATCACAGGGCCGGCCCGCCGCCGATCAAGGCCAGGCGACCACGCAGTTTTGTACCAAGCGGATTCCCCTTTGCCGCATCGTCGCGTAAGGTGCTGGCGACACTGAAAGGCATTCCATGAGCAACGCGTATCCCCAAATCCATCTGGTCCGGCATGGTGAGACGGCATGGAGCCTTTCGGGGCAGCATACCGGTCGCACCGACATGCCGTTGACCCCGGTTGGCGAGGCCGCCGCGCGGGGTGTCGCCGATAGGCTCAAGGGGCTGTCTTTTTCGGCCGTATGGTCGAGCCCGTCGCAGCGCGCCTACAACACCAGCGTACTGGCCGGCTTCGACGCGCAGAGCGTCAAGAAGGACGATCTGCAGGAATGGGACTACGGCGCCTATGAGGGGCTGACGACAAAACAGATCCTGGCCGAGCGCCCCGGCTGGAATGTGTTTCGCGATGGTTGTCCAAAGGGCGAGATGGCGGCCGATGTCGGCGCGCGGGCCGACAGGATTATCGCCGGGCTGCGCGAGGCCAATGCCGGCATATTGGTGTTTTCCAGCGCGCATTTCTTGCGCGTGCTGGCGGCGCGCTGGATTGGCCTGCCGCCCGAAGGCGGCGCGCTGCTTGTGCTCGAAACAGCCAGCATCAGCGTGCTCGGCTACGAGCATGATTTGAGCGAGCCGGTCATCCGGAAATGGAACCAGAAGTAGGGCGGCTTTGGCCAGCGGCGCCGCTTCCGCCCTACCTGTCGAATTTCTTGATCGCTTCGGCGGTCACCGGCGTGAAGAAATTCACCAGATTGCCATCGGGGTCGCGAAACAGCAGCGAGCGATTGCCCCAGGGCATTGTGGTTGGCTTCTGCACAGTAACATTCCTGACGAGGTCCGAGAGCCTGGCGAATTCAGCATCGACGTCGCCGACGCGGAACTCGAGGATGACGGTGTGGTTGTCGGCGGGGCGGGCGATGTCGCCGCCAAACAGCATCAAGGTGCGCGTGCTGCCGATCGCCAGCGTGCAGGCCGGTGTCGCCAGTTCTGCGAAGTCTTCCGTGTAGACCGTCACGGGCATGCCCGTGATCTCGCCGTAGAAGCGCACGAGGCGCTGAACGTCCGAAGTGATGATGCGGACAGAGACGAAATTCATTGCTTTGGCTCCTGATCGTTGAAGCCGTGGCCGGCTCCCATCCGACCTATAGGCCAGGCCTCCTGACAGCTTTCCGTCAGGACGGATTGCTGTGAGCCTGCACCAGCGCACGCGCTGCTCACCCCGTCAGCAGCGCCAGTTCCTCCGGTGTCAAACGCCGTGCCGTGCCCTTGGCGAGGTCGCCGAGCGGCAGGCGGCCGATGGCGATGCGGATGAGGCGCAGGACCTCGACGCCGTGCGCGGCGAGCAGGCGACGGATGTGGCGGTTGCGGCCTTCGTCGAGCACGATCTCCAGCCAGGCGGTGCGGCCGCCGCTGCGCAAAAGTTCGATCGAATTCGTGGTCAGGATCTCGCCGTCGACGCTCACGCCCGCGCGCAACGTCTTCAACATCGCCGCGTCCGGCACCGTGCCGACCTGCACGTGATAGGTTTTCGGCAAATGCGAAGCCGGGTCCACCAGCCGGTTGGCAAATCGGGTGTCGTTGGTCATCAGCAGCAGGCCTTCGCTGGCCTTGTCGAGGCGGCCGACCGGCGAGACGAAGGGCAGGTCGAGCCCTTCGAGGCAGGCATAGACGGTGTCGCGCTGTTGCGGGTCGTCGCGGGTGGTGACCAGCCCGCGCGGCTTGTTGAGCATGAGATAGACCTTGCGCTCGGCAACCACCGGCCTGTCGTCGACGACGATGCGGTCGCGGTCGAGGTCGACCCGCAGGGCTGCATTGCGCACGACCTTGCCGCCGACGCGCACGCGGCCCTCCGCGATCAGCACATCCGCCTGCGTGCGCGAGCACAGGCCGAGCTTCGACAGCGCCCGGTTGAGACTGACGCCGGGCGCCGCCTGCCTGCCGCTCTGCCGTGTCTGCCGTGGTGTCATGCTGCCCGTCTGCGCTGGTGGAGCCGACAGATGCCACGGGCGACGACCGCTTCGCAAGCCGCGCTGCTGCCTTCGCATGCGCCGCACCGCCCGAACGACGATATTGTCGTCGCCGCATCCGCGATAAATTGCAGCGCATGAGTGAGTCTGCCGCACCGATCATCAAGACCGTCGTCATCGCTGCAACGCCTGCCAAGATTTGGCAGGTGCTGACGACGCCCGCGATGATCCCGCAATGGATGTCCGACGAGGAGTTGACCGTCAGCCTGCAAGGACAGGCCGGCGGCGCGATCGTGATGCGCGGATTGCTGCACGGAATGCCGTTCGAGAACCATGGCATCATCCGCGCTTTTGAGCCGGGAAGGAGCTTCGCCTACAGCTACTGGAGCACGTTGTCGGCCCCGCGTCTGGCGGACGTGCCCGAAAACCACACGGTGCTCAGCTTCGATCTGGCGCCGGCGGATGGGGGAACGCTGTTGACGCTGACGCTCAGCGACTTCGCCGAACCGGCGATCCGTCCGCACGCCAATCTCTACTGGGGACCGACCTTGCAGATCCTGAAGGCGGTCTGCGAGCGCGCTTGAGGGCGGGCGTCATCCCCGTGGACGGGTCGTCCGGCCCTTACTCTTTGGGGTGTCGGGCGAGAGCCAGCGCGCGGATGCGGTCGGCGACGGCGCTGTCGACCGGGTTGTAGACGGTCAGGCTCAAATCCGGCCGGCCGTCGACCGCGAAGCCCGAATATTCCAGCTCGATATCGCCGAGTTCCGGATGCTTCAGGCGCTTTGTCCCGTCGCCGTGGCTGAGCACGTCGTTTGCCCGCCACAGGGCGGCAAACTCGGGGCTGGCGCTGCAAAGCTCGTCGACGAGTTCGCGCACCTCGGAGACAGCGCCGGCGCGTGCCGCATCGGCACGAAACGAGCCGACCACGAAACGGGCCAGGTTTTGCCAGTCGTGCTGCTTGGCGCGGATGGCGGGGCGCAGGAACATGAAACGCAGGATGTTGCGCTCGCCCTCGGGCAGGGCGCTGTAGTCGGTCAGCACGACCCGCGCGGCGCGGTTCCAGGCAACGACGTCCCACGTAGCGGTCCTGACTATGGCGGGGCTGGCATCGAGCGTGTCGATGAGGCGCTGCAGCCGTGGGCTGACACCCTCGGCACCGGTGTAGCGGACCTCGGGCGGGCGCCCGAGCCCCAGCATGAAAAGATGTTCGCGCTCCGCCTCGGTCAGCAGTAGCCCCTTGGCGATGCGATTGAGGACATCGGCCGAGGGTGCGCCGCCGCGGCCCTGCTCCAGCCATGTGTACCAGGTCGGGCTGATGTTGGCGCGTTGGGCGACCTCTTCCCGGCGCAGTCCCGGCGTGCGTCGGCGGCCCGAAAAGCCGAAGGAAGCCGGATCGAGCCGCGTGCGCCGGTCTTTGAGGAACGCTGCCAGCGAGCCGGCGGAATTGGAGGGCATCCTGTTAGCCATTATACCATGATAAGATCACTACTTTAATAGAATAATAGACCAGCAATATTACGCAGGCAACTGTGCAGGAGATTTTGCATGCGTATCTTTCTCACCGGCGCGACCGGTTTCATCGGTTCGGCGATCGTTCCCGAACTCATCAAGGCGGGCCACCAGGTGGTCGGCGTGACCCGCTCCGACGCCGGCGCCGAGGCGCTGGTCGCGGCAGGCGCCGAGGTGCATCGGGGCACCCTCGAAGATCCCGAGGGGCTGCGCGACGGCGCGGCGAAGGCGGAGGCTGTGATCCATACGGCGTTCGACCATGATTTCTCGCGGTTTGCCGAGAATTGCGAAAAGGACAAGCGCGTCATCGCCGCTCTCGGCGCCGCCCTGGCCGGCTCCGACCGGCCGCTGGTGATCACCTCCGGCGTCGGCATGGGCAGCCCTGGGCATGGCGAACTGGCGATTGAGGACGTCTTCAATGCCAGCCACCCCAATCCGCGCATAGCCTCCGAGCTGGCCGGCAATGCGCTTCTGGAAAACGGCATCAATCTGTCGGTGGTGCGGCTGCCGCAGGTCCACAATCCGGTCAAGCAAGGGCTTATCTCGCCGCTCATCGAGATCGCGCGTGAAAGGGGCGTCTCGGCCTATGTCGGCGAAGGCCGCAACCGCTTCTCCGCGGGCCATCTCCTCGATGCGGCGCGGCTTTACCGGCTGGCCGTGGAAAAGCGGCAACCGGGAGCACGCTATCACGCGGTCGGCGAGGAAGGCGTCGAGGTGCGGGCCATCGCCGAGGCGCTTGGCCGGGGCCTGAAATTGCCGGTCGTCTCCATCGCGCCGGAAAGAGCGGCGGAGCATTTCGGCTGGATGGCAATGTTCGCGCCGATGGATCTGCCGGCCTCCAGCGCGCTGACACAGGCACGATTGGGCTGGCATCCGACCGGCCCGACGCTGATCGCCGATCTCGACGCCATGCAATACGCCGTTTGACCGGCTGAAGCGTCGGCGCAGAAGCGGGCCGCCAATCCGGGATAGCCGGGTTGGCGGTCATTTCCGTTCAGCGAGCAACGTCAAGCAGGGTGACGGCGTAGCGCAGATGGACGAGCCCATGCGCCAAGGCCTCGCAGCTCATCAGGGACAACTGCATCTTGCCCGCCAGGCCGCTCTCGCCGAACTCGACGAAGGCCTGGTTCGCGGCGCGTCCATCGATCGCGGGCGCCACGAGAAGGCTCAGTTCATCGACGAGCCCGGCCGCAAGGAACGAACCGTTGATGCCGGCGCCGCCCTCAAGCAGCAGCCGGCTTATGCCGAGTTCGCTGCCGAGCACCTCGAGCATCGCCGCGAGATCGATGTCCGCCGCTTCCGACACGATATAGGACACGCCGTCGGCGGCGAGTTCGGCCAAATGGCTGTCGGCGACGTCGCGCCCAAGCAGCACCACGACGTGGTCGCCACCGATGTCGGGTTTGGAAAAGTGAAGCTTGCCCGAGGCATCGAGCGCCACGGCATAACTGCCCGCATCCATTTGCGCGAAATGATAGGGCCGGTCGACCTTGCCGACATTGGCTGGTGGGTGCGCGGCGGCCTTGCTCATCTCGGCCATGGTGACGCGGCCGACGATCCAGGCGTCAGCCGCGAGATCACTGTGGATATGTTCGTAGAGGCTCGACCACTCCGCCCGGGTCCCGTCCGGACTTGTCGTGTAGCGGCTTGGATGAAGGCTGCCGTCGAGTGATGCGAGCATATGGCAGACGATTTGCGGCTTCATACGGGTTCTCCAGATCACAAAAGCTTCGCGAGTCAGTCCAAGGTAGTGCCGGGCAGAGGGAATGGAAGCCAGGCACCTCAGGGAGATGTTGCCCACGCTGCAAACCAAAATCCGACAATTCCGATAAATTGCCCGGCACCTCTGTTATATCGAGGTTGCACAAATGGTTGACCCTGGGTTAGCATCCCCAGGCAGGCGTCGGTGGGAGGCTCTTTTTACAGCGGCGGCCAGCTGGAGCGGCATGCGTTTTCGGGCGCAGGGAGGATGCTCCAACACTTTGAACCGATGCATGATCCTTCCTGAAACCGATCCCGGTTTTCGGGGTCGTGCGTTTTTGTGGAGGAGGATCCCATGAACAGACGTGAATTCCTGCTGTCGTCCGCGGCTTTCGGCGCCATGATGGTCGCCGCGCCCTCGGTGTTTGCGCAGGACAAGCTCACCATCCTTGGCTCGGTGCCCAGTCTCGGCTTTCCGTTCTTCGTGCACATGCTGAACGAGATCAAGGCGGAAGCCGCCACGCAAGGCGTCAATTTGACCGAAAGCGACGGCCAGAACTCGGCCACCAAGCAGACCGCCGACATCGAGGCGGCCTTGGTGCAGAAGGTCAACGCCATTGTCATCTCGCCGCTCGACGTCAACGCGCTGGCGCCGGCCATCGAGGAAGCGGTCAAGGCCGGCGTTCCGGTGGTGACGATCGACCGCCGCGTCGACGGCGTCGAGGGCATCCTCGCCCATGTCGGCGCCGATAACGTCAAGGGCGGCGAGGCGGAAGCCAACGCCGTGGTGGCGGCGTTCCCCAACGGCGCCAAGCTGTTCCATCTGCAGGGCCAGCCCGGCGCCGGTCCGGCGATCGACCGCAACAAGGGCGTGCACAATGTGCTCGATCCCTTGAAGGACAAGTATCAGATCGTCTTCGAGCAGACCGCCAACTTCGCCCGCGCCGAGGCGCTGTCGGTGACCGAGGCCGGCCTTGCCGCCAACGGCAAGCCGGACGCCATCGTCTGCGCCAATGACGACATGGCGCTGGGCGCCATGGAGGCTTGTGCCGCGCGCAACTTCACCGACGTCAAGATCTACGGCTTCGATGCACTGCCGGAAGCGCTGGTCGCGGTGCGTGACGGCAAGCTTGCGGGCACCGTCGAGCAGTTTCCCGGCGAGCAGTCGCGCACCGCGGTGCGCATCGCGGTGGCCTTTGCCAAGGACAAGACCGAGCCGAAGGAGAAGCTGGTGCTGCTGACGCCGATCGTCATAGGCAAGGACAATCTCGACAAGGCGGAGCGGATTGGCGAGACGAAGTAGGGGTTTGGCGGGGATCGGCCGATTGGCAAAGCCGGCGGGACAGCGCCCCCCTCTGTCCGGCAGGACAGAGGGGGCGTTCAAGCGCTGACAGGCGACATCAACTGCATGGAAGGAGCCACCCTTGCCGCCAGCCGCTGAAGCCGCATCGCCCGAACCCGTCCTGCTTGCCGTCGAAGGCATCACCAAGCATTTCTCGGGCGTCACCGCGCTCAGCGACGTGTCGCTCGATATCCGCCCCGGCGAGATCCTCGGCCTGCTCGGCGAAAACGGGGCCGGCAAGTCGACGCTCTTGAAAATCCTCTCGGGCGTCATGCCGCCGTCGGGCGGCCGCATCACTTTCGACGGTGCCGATTATCATCCATCCAGCCCGCAGGATGCCAAGCGGCTCGGCATCGTCACCATCTACCAGGAGCTCAGCCTGATCCCGACGCTGACGGTGGCGGAAAACATCTTTATCGGCCGCGCGCCGACCGGTCCGCTCGGGCTGGTCAGTTGGAGGCGGATGGAGCAGGACTCCCGCACGATCATCGCCCGCGTCGGTCTCTCCATAGACCCGATGACGCCGGTGTCGGCGCTGTCGGTGGCCGAACAGCAACTGGTCGAGATCGCCCGCGCCCTGTCGCTGAAAAGCCGACTGATCATCATGGACGAGCCGACCTCGGCGCTGACCGAGACCGAGGTGCAGCGGTTGCTGTCGATCATGGACCGGCTGCGCAAGGACAAGGTCGCCATCATGTTCGTCACCCACCGGCTGGAGGAAGCCTCCGCCATCTGCGACCGCATGACGGTGCTGCGCGATGGGCGGCTGGCCGGGCATCTCGACCGTGAGGGTGGACCGATCGCCCTGCCCAAAATCATCGAGAAGATGGTTGGCCGCGCGGCGTCCGAGCTCTATGCCCGGCCGGCGCAACGCGCGGTGGCCGGCGATGTCGTGCTGTCGGTGCGCGGCCTGCGCACCGTGCGCGATCCCGAAGCGCCGCACGCCATCGTGCTCGACGGCGTCGACATCGACCTCAAGGCCGGTGAAATCCTCGGCGTTGCCGGGCTTGTCGGCTCGGGCCGCACCGAGCTGGCGCGCGCCATCTTCGGCGCCGACCGTATCGCGGCCGGCACCATCACGCTCGATGGCAAGCCGATCGCCCCGGCATCGCCCGCAGACGCCATTGCGCTCGGCATCGGCCTGCTACCGGAGGATCGCAAGCACCAGGCGATCTTTGCCGCGCTGGGCATCCTGCCGAATTTCTCCATCGCTTCGCTGGGCAGCTTCAGCAACGGTTTCGGCTTTATGGCCGAGCGGCGCGAGCGCGATGCGCTGTCCGGGTTTCGCAAAATGCTGTCGATCCGCATGGCTTCGGCCGAGCAGGCGATCGAAGGCCTGTCGGGCGGCAACCAGCAGAAGGTGATCCTGGCGCGCTGGCTGGCGCGCGATCCGAAAGTGCTGATCGTCGACGAGCCGACGCGCGGCGTCGATGTCGGCGCCAAGACCGAGGTGCACCAGATCCTGGTGCAGCTTGCGGCGCGCGGCATTGCGGTGATGATGATTTCGTCCGAGCTGCCCGAGGTGCTTGCAGTGTCGGACCGCATCGTCACCATGCGCCGGGGCCGCATCACCGGCCAGATGCCGGGCGTCGAGGCAAACGAGGAAAGACTGATGGAACTGATGGCACTCGACCGCAAGGAGACACTATGAGCGTGGCGGGGGAACAGGATCAGCGCGGCGGCATCAACTTCGCGCGGCTTTTGATGAGCTTCGGGCCGCTGCTGTTCCTGGTGGCGCTGATCATCGTCTTCACCGTGCTGAAGCCGAGCTTCATGGACCCGATCAACCTGTTCAACATCACAAGGCAGATCTCGATCACCGGGCTGATCGCGCTCGGCATGACCTTCGTCATCCTCACCGCCGGCATCGACCTGTCGGTCGGTTCGCTGCTCGCCTTCTGCGGTATGGTCGCCGCCGTGGTCGCCAAGGGTGGCTCCGCCAACACGCTGTCGCTGTCGACGAGCGGCACGCAAGGATTCGGCTGGTTCGCAGCACTCTTGGCCGCCGTCGTTGTGGGCGCTGCTGCCGGCGGGGTCCAAGGGCTTGTCATCACCCGGCTGAAAGTGCCGCCCTTCGTCGTTACGCTGGGCGGGCTGACGGTGTTTCGCGGGCTGACGCTGACTATCTCAAACGGCGGCCCGATCTCGGGCTTCGACGCCTCGATGCGCTGGTTCGGCACCGGGCTGATCGGCCCCGTGCCGGTGCCGGCGCTGATCTTCGCCGCGGCCGCCATCCTGTGCCACATCGTGCTGCGCTACACCCGGTATGGCCGCGCCGTCTATGCCGTCGGCGGCAATGCGGAAGCAGCGCGGCTGTCGGGCCTGCGCGTCGACCGTATCCTGGTCTCGGTCTATGTCATCGTCGGCTTCTTCGCCGGGCTTGCCGCTTTCGTGCTGTCGGCCAGGCTGAACTCCTCCGAAGCAGTCGCCGGTATTGGCTACGAGCTGACGGTCATCTCGGCCGTCGTCATCGGCGGCACCTCGCTGTTCGGCGGCATCGGCTCTGTCGGCGGCACGGTGGTCGGCGCGGCGCTCATCGGCGTGCTGCAGAACGGGCTGCAGTTCAACAACGTCTCGTCCTACACGCAAAGCATCGTCATCGGGCTCATCCTGATCCTGGCGGTGGCGTTTGATCGGTGGCTGAAGTCGCGGGTGAGAAGGTGAGGGGACGGTTCTCCCTTCTCCCACAAGGGGAGAAGGGGAGCCCCCTTTCTTACAAAACAGCCGTCCTTTGCTAGAAAGGTTTTGGCGGGTGGCATCGTGAGAGAACCTCATGTTTTCCGATATCATCAGACCGATCACCCTAGGTTTTTCGCTGCTGCGGCGGTTCTGGCTGCAACTCGTGGCACTCGTGCTGGCCGGCGTGCTGGTCGGCGATCTCCTCATGCAGCTCGCGGCGAAGGTGGCGCTGGCCAATCACTTCGCCGGGCGCGGCTGACATAGGCGCGCGCCGGCTGGACCCGCCAGCGCCCGGCATCGATGGCGGCATCGGACGGCAATTGCGGCGGGGCGTGGGCGGGCAGGGCGCCGAACGCGCCCATCAGGCCGGCGACGAACAGGGCGGCGATGGTTCCCGCGCCGGCCGTTACCCAGGTCTGAAATCTTGAACGGGCAGTCTTGAACATTCCAAACTATGCACGTCGAACGATCAGCCACCCCTGTGCAGTCTAGAAAGAAAAAACGACTGATGGAACCCGCAAATGGCTGGTCCAGCCCTCACGCTGCTTCGCGCGCCCACAGAAAATGGCCGTACCGTCGAAAGAAGCGCGCCACGAGCCGCTGATGCTTGGCCCTGATCAGGTCGGGCAAGCGCCGCTCCTGGCGCCAGCGCGGTATGTTGCGCCAGCAGGCTATGAAGCGGGCGGCGTCCTCAATGGCCTCTTCCGCCGAGAGCGCCGGGCCAATCGCGGCCAGGAACAGCGCTTGCGACGGTTTCAACTCGTCGATCACCGCCTTGCGCCTGACGTGATCCTGACGGGCGTGGGCGATGCCGTTGCGGCGGATGGCTTCGAAGGCTTCAAGCAGGGCCAGGCTGTCGCCGGCGTAACCGCAGGAACGGGCAAAATCGGCGGCAAAAGCGTCCATTATCGCTCCCGGGTCTGATGCAGTGGGCAGGTTCGTGTCCGACTCACATTTTTATATATATATGAAAGCATAACTCAAATTACACTAGAAGAAAACTTCTGCGAAAGTTTGAAAACTGCGACTCGACTCCCGGCTCAAAACGCAGGAATATGCGAACAAATCGGGAACAAAAAGGATGGGGAGGGGCGATGGCATTACCGGGCAAGGAGCCGACAATCGCGCATGTCGCCTCGATCTCGGTCGAGTGCGCCGATTGCGGCCGCAACAGGTGGTGGCGACCCGATCAGCTGAAGCGGTTCGGGGTGACGGGGAATACGCCGCTGTCCGCTCTGTCGGGCCGCATCGTCTGTTCGGCCTGCCGCGCCGACGGACTGCCGGGGGCGACGGTTACGATCCAGGCGGCGTTTGTCGACGAGCGCCAGCGCGTGCGCAGCGAAGCGCGGATGCTGAATGAGCGCGAGGTGCCGCTGGAGGGATCACGGCGAGCTTGAGTTTTGTCGAAGGAAGGGTGCCAGCGCTGGTTCTTCCTTCTCGCAGGGGGTAGAAGGAAGAACGCCCCGTCCTCAATACCCCAGCAATTCCTTCAGCGGAATCACGCGCCAGACATGTTTGATGGCGTAGCGGTTGAAGGTCAGCGTCTTCGGCGGGTTGTACTGCTCGACCACCAGCTCGCCCGCCGTGCGCTTGACCAGCTTCTTGATAAAGGCCTTGCCGTTGCGCTCGTTTTCCTCGGGGAAGGTCTCGATCACCACATGGTCGCCCGGTACGGCGTCGCGGCCGCCGCAATAGATCAGGTCGCCGGGCTCATAACGCGGCACCATGGAATCCGAGAGCACGTGCAGGGCGAACACCTTCGGCAGGTTGCGCACCCCCGGCGGGCGCTGGACGTAACCCGCCGGCTCGCCGTTGAAGGTGAAATCGCCATCGTCGCCGCCGACGGCCGCGCCCAGCACCTCGATATCCATCGACCCCGCGGGTAGCGGACCGGTATCGGTGACGATCTCCGCATCGGCGACCGGTCCGGCATCGTCGAGAAACACGACCTGCCCTTGACCCAGCGCCACCGGGTCGACGCGCAGGAAGGCGGCGGTCTTCAGGAGGTTCTCGGTCTTGGGCAGATTGCGGCCGGTTTCCCAATTGCCGACGGCGGCGACATCGGTGTCGTTGTGCTCGGCGATGTGGCGCATGACCAGGCCGCGCTGCTTGCGCGCCTTGCGGATCGCCGCCCCGACCTTGATCGACAGTTCCGTTCTTGCCATGGCGACCATGTGAGTGATGAAAGTGGCTCTCGTCTATGAAAGAATGGCTTGCATAAATTTATGAGTTATGCTTATATACAGGTATGCAAAACCTGTCCACCTTTGATGGCGCAATCGCGCCGGCCCCGTGCGCGGTGTGCCCGGCGGCTGTCGCCCCCCCTTTCATCCCGGCTGTCCTCCTCCCCGGCCAGGATGAAGCCCGAGGCTCGGTGCTTGACTGCACCAGCCCCGGGTCCGGTCCGCCCGTCTCCGGCGACCGGAACGGCCGGAGCCGCCGCTCCCAGCGGCTCCGGCCCCCAATCCGACCGGCATGGCGCCGGCGCTGTTTTTTCGGCTGGCCGCTCCTGCATCCGCACCGAGGACGGCACCGTCATCCTGTTCGACAGGCCAACGGGCAGGGCGGTTTCCGCCCTGGATAGAAACACGGCCGAGGCGCGGCTTCTGCACCTTGCCGGCGGGAAATCTACCCAACCCGGCTGAGGCTGGTCGGCTGACAGCCGGCTCTTGAAAAACAACCTGACTGCCGGGTCGAACCTTGACGCTGCCCGACGGCGTGCGGCCGAACTTTGGATGGAGCTGGATATGGCAAGCTATAGCGACGCGGAATTGCACGAGATCGGCCGCTGGCTGAAGGACGGGCTTTCAGCCTCCAGGATTGCAGTCGCGTTCAGCGCGTTGCGCGGCAGCCCGGTGTCGCGCGACGCCATCATCGGCATCGTGCACCGCAACGCCATGCTGGGCGCGATCGGTTTTGCCAATGGCAAGGGACCGCCGCCGCGAGCCAGACAGGCGGTGGGCAAGCGCGCTGAAAGCAAGCAGGCGACTGGCGCCCCGGGGACTGCGACGCCTGTCGTCGGCAAGATGCATGGCGTGCTTGCCGCCAAGGACATCCCCGCGCGTGAAGTGGCCCGGCCCAGGCGCCATTCGTTCGTGCGCGAGGTGGGCGTGCTGATCGCCGACGGCGTAGCCTATCGCGTGGAGACGCCGGCGCCGCCGCGTACGGCCATCGGCCGGCAGCCGCATGGCGTGGCGATGCGTTTCATCGATTGCCTGTTTTCACGCTGCCGCGCGCCGCTGGATCTGACGGTGGAGGAGGATTCTGAAAACGATGCGCCAAGCAGTCGGCCGGGCGCCGACATGCTGTGCTGCGGCATGCGCACCAGGGCGCTGAAAAGCTATTGCACCTACCATCAGGCGCGGTTTCAGCGCCGCGTATTTGTAGCGGGATGAGCCCGCTCTCCCATTGCTGCGCCAGCCCCCTCATCCGGCCCTTCGGGCCACCTTCTCCCCGCTGGGGAGAAGAGGAGGGCACCGACGGTGCAAGTCTCCCCTCGGGGTCCGAAGGACGGGCGAGACACGTGGCTCGCCCCGGAATGGCCAGCCGAGCGAAGCGGAGGCTGGGTGAGGGGGGCTGCCTCGCACAGAGGTGGAGGATCTGAGATGAATCAAGCCCGAAGCAAAATCGTCAAAACCCTATTTCGGCATCTGCCGGCCCTGCTTGGGCGTGCGGCTCTGCACGCTCCGTGCGTCCATCGCCATGGCCGGGTTGCCTTCGGCGATCAATATGCCGGTCACCCGGGCAAAGCCGGTAAACACTTTCATGGCGTCGGCTTCGGAAATCTGCGCGGCGATCGCCGCGCTGCAGGCGTTCAGCGCACTGCGGTAGACATGGCCGCGTCGCTCAAGCGGCCAACGCTGCAGAAAATCGGCGGCTTCGCTGACGCTGTCGATCTCTTCGATCTCATCTTCCACCCGCACTTTGAGCGGCACTCCGGTTTTCATCGTACCCACGGCGTTCACCTTCGCTTTGCGCGCGGCTCCAACTACCGCATCGATAAACGCGCCCCGCTGGCGGCCGGTTGCATCAATTTTTCGGCCGGCGCGCGATCCTCATGGGCTAGCCACCGCGTTCAGCCAGTCATGGGCGCGGCTTTTGGGCCTGGCCACCAGTATGTTCTGTTGCTTGGCCGCCCTGGTGAAGGCGTCGAACGCAATGCGCTGGCAGCAGATGCCTTCGACGGCGAGCGTAACCAGCCGCGTCGCCTCGAGATAACCAGGTGCTGTCTTGTCGGGCCATTGGTGGCGCAATGCCTCGGCTGCGCCGGCCACCGAACTGACCAGCATGGTTTTGTTATCGCAAAAGCGCACGGTAACCGGCATGAAGGCTGTCATCGGCGAACCTCCCCTTGGCATGGACGCGACATAACGTCGAAAGCTCGCGCCGGTTCCATCAGCCTGGATGCCGGGCGGCAAGGATGCTGGCGCAGCGGCGAGGAGGCGACGACCTCCGATTCAACGAAGGCCAACCGAACGGCGGCTCTCCGCCCTGCCGACCATGTGGGGAGATGCCCAATAGCGCGAAGGATCGCCGCTTTGCCGTTCTCCATCATCCCGAGCCAACCAGGAGCCTCCCATGAGCAAAAGGACCAGACCCGTCAAACCGCAGGCGCCGAAATTGCCGAAGGGCGAGGCCGAGCAGGTGCGCATACGCCGCGAGATCGGCCATGATTTCGCGCTCAGGGATGACGCCTTCGGCCGCAAGCGGCTGGCGGCGGGCACGCTGGAGGCTGCTCGTGTCTACGAGGTGTCGAATGACGGCTACGCCGCCACCGGCGGCATCGTGCGGGTGCGCGCCATCGATGCGCTTGTCGGCATCACCTCGCTGTCGCGCCAGCAGCGCGAGGCAGGTCTGCGCTACCGCGAGGATTTCCGCTGCAGCCAGCAGGCTGATGTCAAGCCGATGCGCTGGACCGAGCGCGTCGACGGCGGCCGCGATGGCGGCGGCATCGCCGACAGTGTGCTCGACGCCGGCAGGGCCTATGCCGCCGCCACAAGAGCGCTAGGCCATTGGGAGGTGGCCGCCGTGGTGCGACAAGTCTGCTGCGCGGACGGTTCCCTCAAGCGCCTGTCCGAGCAGACCGGCGAAGGCCGGAACGTGGTGACGAAGCTGCTGAAGGTGGGGCTGGATTTGTTGGCAGTGCATTACGGGATGATGATGAGGCGGTGAGGTGTGAAATGGATCCGACCGGCGATGCCTGCCGGATCGGTGATCAAGCCCGTTCCACAGATTCGCAATATGTGATGAACAATGCGGACCGGGCGCAGATACCCAGGCGCCTAAAACAGCGCCCGCTCCAATGGCCCCGCCAGTGTCTCGGCAAAGCCCGTCGCCAGATGGTGCCTGTCACGAAACGCCAGCTTGCCTGATATGACGACGTGGCAGGTGGTCGGGCCGCAGAATTGGTTGGTGAGGTCGATGTAGCGGGTGTCGGGCACGCTGGTCACCACGGCGCGCTCGGCGGCGGCGGTGCTGTCGTTGGCGGCTTCGGCTCTTGGCGTGTCGCAGTGCGGCGAGGGTGCCTCGCGCCACCACAGGGTGCGCGCCACGCAGGAGCCGGCGAAGCTGGCGTTGATCGGCGTGTCGCGGATAACAGCCGTCTCGACACCGGCCCGGCTGAAGGCCTGCAAGGTCGAGCGCAGGCCGGCCTGCCAGCGCGCTACTTCAGCGGTGCGTTCGTCCGGTGGCAGGTCGCGGATCAGATTGCCGATGGAAAATTCGGAGATCACCACCAGGCGCGGCTTGTGGCGGATGATCTCTGATATGGCCTGCTCGCGCCAGGCGTCGCATTCGGTGTAGTCGCGCTTCAGCACCGTGTTGAAGGTGGAGAGCCGCGAGGCGCGACACGATGATTTGAGATAGGTGATGATCTTTGTGTCGTTGCGCCTGGCTGCTTCGATCAGCGGCGTCGACCACTGGTCGGCGTGCGAATCGCCGAACAGCACGATGGTGCGGCTGGCATCGGCCGGGCCGAACATGCAGGGTTTCGGCGTCACCGTTTGGAAGTCGGCCAGGCAGTTCTTGTCGACGGCCCGCGCGATGGAAGGTCTTTCGACCGCCTGCTCGATGCCGCGCTGCTCGGGGCCGATGTTGCGCGTGGCCAGATGCGCGTTGGCATAGGCGACCGCCACGCCGGTGCCGGTCAGCATCAGCGCGGGAACCAGCACAAGGCCGGGAAAAGCGCGAAGCGGTTTTGCGCCTGGAATGGCCTTGGGAAAGGCGCGGGCGCCCACCGCCATCCAGGCGCCGCGCCGCGCAGGGTCTTCGATCAAATGATAGGTGAGCACCGACAGGGCGAGCGCCAGCACGCCACAGCCAAGCCGCTGCGGCACGGAAAGCTCCGGCGCCAGCATCCCGGCATAGACGATGACCGGCCAATGCCAGAGATAGAGCGAATAGGAGAGCGTGCCGATCCATTGCAAGGGCGGCAGGGACAAAGCGGTAGCCGGGCCAAGGGCTTGCCAGCCGGTCCGCCTATTGCTCTGCGGCCCGCCGACGCCGCTCAGCAGCACCAGCACGGTGCCCGCCACCGGCAGCAACGCGTACCAGCCGGGGAAGGGCAGGTCCTCGCTCAACAGGAGATAGGCGGTCGCGATCAGCGCCAGGCCGAGCCAGCCAAGTGCTGCCCGCAGCCAGATGCGGTGCTGCAGCAAAGCCATGGGGACCAGCGTCGCCAGGCCGCCGGCGGCGAACTCCCAGGCGCGCAGCGGTGAAAAATAGAAGGCCCAGGCCGGCGCCGCGCTGGTCAGCCACTGGCAGGCGGCGAAGGAGGCAAGGCCGGTAACGCCGATCACGGCTGCGGCCGTTCGCCGGCCCGGCCGCAGCCAGGCGGCCAGCAGAAGCAGCGCCGGCCAGGCCAGATAGAACTGCTCCTCCACCGACAAAGACCAGAAGTGGATGAAGGGATTGCTGGTGGCGTCGGCGGCGAAATAGTCGAACGACCAGCGCAGCAGCCACAGATTGATGGCATAGGCGGAGGCGAACATGGCGCCGCGCGAATAGAGCGCCTGCTCCTGCGGCGCCAGGATGAAGTAGCCGGCGGCCAGCGTAACCACGATGACGAACAAAGCTGCCGGCAGAAGCCGCCGCGCGCGCCTGGCATAGAAGCGCCAAAGGTCGAGCCGGCCGGTCTCGCCGATCTCCTGCATGAGGTGGGTTGTTATCAGCCAGCCCGAGATGACGAAGAAGATGTCGACGCCGGCAAAGCCGCCGGGGAGCGCGGTGAGGCCGAAATGGTAGGCGACGACACCGCCGACGGCGAGCGCGCGCAATCCTTGTATGTCCGGCCGGAACGATGCTGCCACGACGGCTCCTTCGTGCAAGGCCCAGCCCCCGCGCAACGTCGGCCGGGCAGGCTGATATCGCAATGCAACAAATCTATCGCAGTGCAACATAGAGCAATTTTATCGCGGTGCAACATAGCAGGAATGGGAAATGGGCCGGCGCGCCGGCCGGGCTTGATCGTTGCGTGGCTTGATCGTTGCGTGGCGGGCTTGTCCGCGCGCCCCGCGGCAGACGCAAAACAGCCCCGCGAAGGGGCTGTTTCTCATCGGGCCGCTGGATTGCTACTTGCTGCCGCCGTTCGCTTTCACGCTGCTGCAGAATTCCGGATGGCTGTTGGCCGCAGTGGCGTCCTTCGCCTCATCCTCGCAGGCCTTCATCATCGCGGTCTGGTCGTCCGGCGTAAGGGCCTTCCAGGCCTTCACGAAATCGTCGTCGCTGACCATCGTCTTCCTGCTGGAGTCGGTATAGAAGGGCTGCATCTTGGCCGGATCGTCGAGAGCCGACGTGCCGGTGTCGCTCGCGGCAAGCGCCGTACCGGCAACCATCGAGAGCGTCATCGCGCCGAAACAGATCATCTTGATGTTCATGGCGTACTCCTCCTGTTGCTTTGGGATCGTCGAAGCAACGATCAGCTGGAAAACGACAGGTTTGGGTGAAAGTTCCGGGGTTTTTTGCGCAAAAATCCCGAAACGAAGAAAAATATAGTCGAAAAACTTGAAACTTTCCCCGATTTTTCCCGTAAGAAGCGAGTTTATCGGGTCTCTCGTGCGAGGCTGACCACCAGGCGATCGACGCTGGGGTCGTCGAGACTGACGATATGGGCCATCTGCAGCGCTCGCCTCGTGCTGATCCTGGCGACGTCCTGCCGCATGATGACGGATACAAAGGCCGGCCCTGATCCGGTGAGGACGATCGCCCTGCCCACCAGAACCGGTTCGGAGATGGGAGCCCACTGCACGGTCATGATTGAGGGCTCGGTGGTCTGGCGGCGGTTGATGCCGGTGAAATAAATCCAGTTCAGGCGCGAGATCGCCACGCCGTAATGGTTGCCGGGTATTCTCGATCCACCCCGGCCATCGCCCGAAGCCCAGCGCGTCACCCGCCTGAAGGTGACGAGATCGGCCTCGCGCCGCACGAAGGTGACCGAGCGCATCAAAAAGTCGGGTCGGCCGGGCATCGAAAAATAGGTGAAATATGTGCCTCCGGCGATGGCGGGCGACGGCGGCCGCACCATGTTTTCGTACAGGGCCTGGCGCAGCGTTGCGTTGCCGTCGCTCTTGGCTGCCGCGGCGGCCGGCTCACGATACAGCTCATTCTCATCGATCTTGAAATAGTCGCAGATCAGCCTTGCGGTGGCTTTGTTGGGAACCGCCTTGCCTTGCAGATAGCGCTCGAACTGGGTGCGATTGATGCCAAGCTCACGGCACACCGCGCTGACGGAAGCGTGGCGTTGGACCAGCCGCCTGAGATTGGCGGCGAGATTCTCGCGAATTGGCACGACATCTCCCCGACAGACGTACGGACCAGTATTCAAGCGATTGCTTATATACAGTTGCATGCCGTGGCGGCGGCGCGAAGATGGACCTTTGGCCAATAGGCAACGACCCGGTGGCGCGTAGACTGTACGATTCTGACAGTCCGGCTATGCAAGCCGTGTAAATGGGCGTATTTCGATGGCAAGAGCGACCTGAGATCGGCCTCTCGACATCCTGCAATGGAGGGCGGTTTGGATCATACCGGCCTGGTCGAGCTTCTGGACTACACGCAAGCCCAATTGACGAAGATCCGCCAGGCGGTCGCGGCCAGCGATCACGCCGGTGCCATGTTCACCATCGACTGCCTTGTCGGAGCGGCGGCCGAACAAACGAAGTGCAAGCTTGCAAGTCTGGAGCATGCCGGGTTGCCGATAGCCAAGGATGGACCGATCGACGGGGATGGGCCGATTGGCCGGGGCGCATTTAAAGGCGGTGCGGCACCGCCCGGCAAAGCGACATCGGGCAAGCCGGATGCCGGCGGCAACCGCTCCTGATCAGGCCGCGCCGATCTCGCCGATCAGCCTTGTATATTCGGCCTCGGCTTCGCCGTAACTGCCATTGGCAAGTTCCAGCAGCCCGGCGCGGTCGCGAATGACGATCTCGCCCCGACGCGAGCGGATCAACGCGCGGCCTTCGAGCAATTGAAGGGCGACGGTGACGCCTGGCCGCCTGACACCAAGCATGATGGCCAGGAATTCGTGGGTGATGGCGAGATGCTCGCCCGGCACGCGGTCGTCGCACATGAGCAGCCATCGCGCCAGCCGCTCCTCGAGCTTCAGCCGCGCGTTGACGAGCGCGGTGCAGCCGGCCTGGGTCTGTAGCGCGTTGACGAAGCGTAGCAGGAACATGCGCAAGGTTGCACTTGCCTCCAATGCTGCCTTGAAAGCGCCGGCTTCGATGCGGATCGCTTCGCCTTCGAGTTGGACATAACAGGCATGCGGCGAACGGTCGTCGCCCATCGCCAGGGCGTATCCGGTCATGCCTTCGAAGCCGATGAAGCCCACTTCGGCCTCTTGGCCGCTTGCCGTGCTGGCGACCACCGAACCGATGCCCTGTTCGATGAAGTAGACGGCCTCGATCGGAATATTCGGGGTCACCAGCATCATGCGCAGCGGCAAGTCGCAGCGCTGCATGTGCGGCTCGAGCAACGCCAGATCATCCGCGGGCATGCGCCGCAGCAGCTGATTTCGGTATTGATGGTTTTTGGTGGGATCAGACATGGCGTGGCCCAATGCAGGGCAAGAGCCATCCAATCTCCCAGCCGTCCGTGCCCGTAAAAACGTACGGACGATCGCCTATGTATAGGGGCTCTGAACGAAGAAAGATATCAATGCGATATGAAATTCGAAGCACGGCGCCCCCCAACGCCCGTTCGCATATGAAAAGATCGGCCTGAATGTTAGTGTCGGAAACGTACCAAGCGCCACTTGGTACAAAACCGACATATTTCATGAGAGCGCCGGATCACGGTGAGGGTCGATGAAATCCGCCGGCTAATGACAAAGGCGCCATGTCGCGCCGGGCTCGAGAACCGTTCGAAAAGTGGGGCAGAGCGGCGGGAGAATTGTACGATATTTACTGTGATGAAGGCCGATGTTGACTCTTGCTCAGCCCGATTTCATTTTTTGACCCACAGCGTCAAGGAAGTGGTCGCTGCTCCGAAAGGGGCTTCTTATGTCGAGCCTTCATAAGCGCAATCCTGGTTTCCATCCTTCCGATCTGCAACTGTGCCAGCGCGTCTTCGATCGGGTCTGCCTGGAACGCAAACTCGATCGCATGTCGGGGGAGTCGGACGTGCAGCTTCTGGCGGCCACGGTGTTTTCGCTGTTTCAGAATGGCTGCCGCAATGAAGGCGAGTTGCTTGAGAGTTTCCGGCGGACGCGCCAATGACCAAAGCCAGGATCACGTCCGCGGCACCGGTAGCCGAAAACGAACCTTACGACGCTGCGGTCTTCGCCCGGAAATACGGCATGTCGCGGAAGGCCGCGGAGGTCGTGCTGTCCGCGAACGGACCGTCCAGAACGGCTTGTGACGCTGCCGCCCGCTCTTTTATGGAAGCGGTCGCCCGCAGGGCGAAGAGCAGCCGTGGACACTGAAGCTGCGCCTGGAGCGGCTGCCGTACCGCCCGCCCCGGGTGCGTCCGATGCTAACCTTCATTGGATGCCGCGAGGTGTCAGCCTGCCGGGCCTGTCGGGCCTATTACGCCTGAATTGGCTTGCTGCGCCGTCACGGCGGAGAGTTTCTGCCGTTTGAGCAGCATCGGCTTTTCATAGATCTTCTTCATGTTCATGGCCTCCCTCCGCAAAGTTCGATTGCGGCAGCGTCATCGCCGGCCGCGCCCTTGTCAAGCCGACCTTGTCGAGGGCCGGCCAACCGGGACGAAAACCCACGCCTCAATTCCTGTCGGCCGGCTTGGAACGCATGCGCGAAACCGTCTCGCGCTCGGCGCGCTTGGAGCGCAGCGGCGGCAGGCCGCGGTCGATCAGGTCCATGTCCTCAAGCACCATATCGCCCATGCGCTTGAAGGCGATGTCGAGCGCGCCGGCGCGGTGAGCCGAGCGCAGAAAGCCGGGCAGGGTGCGCACCGGATGGTCCCGCGCCAGCGGTTCTTCGGGGAAAACGTCGCTGGCGGCGACGATGTGGCCGCTCTTCACCGCCGCCATCAGCGCTGGGAAGTCCACCACGCCGGCGCGGCTGAGCAGGATGAAGGCGGCGCCCTTGCGCATGCCGGCAAAGGCCTCGGCACCGAGAAAACCCTGGTTCTCGCTGGTCACCGAGGCAACGACGAAGATGAAGTCGCTGGTCGACAGCACCTCGTCGAGAGAGGCCGGCTCGACGCCATTGTCGATGAGGATCGATGGCGGCAGCCAGGGATCGAAGACTTTGGTGCGGGTGCGGAAACCCGACAGCAGCCGGTTGAGCGCCCGGCCGAGATCGCCGAAACCGATGATCCCGACATCCGCGCCGGACAGGAGCCGCGCCGTCTGGTTGCCGTCGCCGCCCCACAGTTCCTGTCCCTGGCGGAAGGCGAGGTCGGCATCGACGATGTCGCGGGCGAGGTTGAGCGCCATGGCAAGGCCAAGCTCTGCGACCGGCTCGGCGAACACCAGGCCGGTGGTGACGACATGGATACCGCGCGCGAACAAGGTCTCGTAGGGCATGTTGTTGATGAGGTTGGTCTCGACATTGAAGACGCAGCGCAGCGCCTTCATCCGGTCGAGCGTTTCGGGCGATATGGGCGGCTGGCCGATGATATAGCGCGCCTCGCCCAGCACGTCGGCCGGCAGTTTCGCGACGCCGTCAGCGGTCGTCTCGACAATGCGATAATGGGCCTTGAGCCGCGCCAGCTGCCGGGCTGTGAAGATCAGGTCGAGCGTGCGTGGTTCCGGCGCACTGATAACCAGCGGCAAGGCGCTGTTGGACATGACTATTCCCTCTGTTCCCGATGGCCAAAATACCCTGGATGAAACGATTTACAACATCGCGCGGAGAGCCGAGTAGAGCGGGATTGGCGCTGGGATGAGGTGTCCTGTCGGAGCCGATATGTGCCGGCAATGCAACAGTGAAGAATCGTTTGACTACGATGGCGCGGAGACGACGTAAGAACCAGTAATGACGCAATTGACACGGGGCAGGGAATTGGTTCTGCTGGCGCCGTACCAATTTGGAGGGCACTTTACAGTGAAGAAATACGAGAAACCAACCTTGCAGAAGCGCGACAGGCTTTCGGGCGTCACGGCCCAGACTACCCCATCGGCACCTCCGTCGACGGCAACCTGAGCGGTTGGCGTCTGACGCATTCGCCTTATAAGGCAATCAATATTGGCAATCGATAGGGCGCGACTGGTCGCGCCCTATTGCATATTGGCCATGGGCACCCGCCGTTTTCCCAGATGCCGGACCTTGCGGCCGATGATCATCAGCCGGCGCGCGGTGTTGTTGCGCAGGCGCCTTGCGCGCCATTCCAGTCCGGTGCCGGCGGTGATCGACTTGGCATAGTAACTCACCCGCATGCCATCCTCATCGGCAGCCACCTTGACCGGGTCGTCATAGAAGGCGTTGATCTTGTCAGCCGCCATGCCTGGTGTTTCGAGCCATCGCGGAATGTGAACCGAATGGAGCTGATCGACGTCGGTCATCACCCGGCCGATGCCGACGCCCGGTGTTGGACACGTGGTACAGAAAGCATCGCCGATGAAGATGACCCCGTCGCGGCGATGGCCTTGCGTGGTGCTCAGGCTGATCTGCCTGACCTCGACAGGACTTGCGACTTCGAAGTTGCCGCATCGCGCCGCTATTTCGGGCATCAGCTCGCAGAGCATCTTTTGCGGTTCCTGGCGAAACGCCCGCGTCCACGGCTCGGCCACTTGCCGATAGCCGAACATGTTCGCCCGCATCTTGTCGCCGAGGGGAAAGATGCTGATGTAGGCGATACGGTCGGCAGCCCGCCTGCTGTAGCAGGTGACGGACTGATGACCGAAATCACGCGGGGAGATGGCGAGGTCGAATCCCATCGACAGTGAATGCGCCTTCGATTGCTCGATACGCTCGACGCCGACGGCGCGCCGCACCGCCTCGCCGTGGCCGGTTGCCACCACCAGCAGGCGGGCATCGATGACGGCGCCGTCGGCCAGCACAAGCCGCTGCCGGTCCGGTCCAGTCGAGACCTCGGTCACCTTGCCGACCGTCAGCGGTACTTGCGCAGGCAAGGCGTCGCGCAGGCCATTGATCAACGCGCCATAGGAGAATGTGAATTCAGCCTTCTTCTCATGCGCGAAGAACTGGCCGAGGCGGAAGATATGCGTGTCGGTCGTCGAGGTGACGAGGCTCTTGAGTGTCGCATCGAGGCCGAGCTTTTCGAACAGCAGCATCTGATCCATGCCGATCTTCTCGGCCCGGAATTCCTCGTGGTGGACGCGGTGCGGATCAATCAGCGCCACCTTGCGCCCGGCTTGTCCCAACAGCATTGCCAAGGTGGTGCCGGCCATTCCGGCGCCGACGATCGCCACATCGACTTGGGCCGGGCCAGCCTCTGAGATACTCATTTTGCTGCCCTTTCTGGTGGCAACTGCACGTTTCACAATCTCCGGTAGAAAATATCTTCCGGAGCTAAATCAACCGCAAGCAACCGGAGCGCGTGCCTGGTAGTAACCAATGTTTAGGTTAATCGCGGGTCCGCTGCTTCCAGCGCGGTGCGATCGCCGAGCCATCGATGAACTCAAAGCCGCCAGCCTCGTTGAGCGTGTGAAGTTTACGCCCGCTCCATAGCGCACCTGGATTTAAGATGGTTTCAACGACCTGCTCCATGCCGATCAAATCAAGGTGAGAAATGCGTGCGATGCCAAGCGCCGCGCCATAGCTCCTGCGGCAGTCCTGCACCGGGCGCAGCAGGTCGTTGCCGCGCCTGACGATGCGGCCGGCCGGCCGCGCGGAGGCGATGTCGATCAGCACGGGATTTTTGGGATGCGGCGTCCAGGGGCCGCGAAAATTCGGCGCCGACCATAGGTGCAGCGCGTCGGAGAAGGCGCCGCCACCGTCGCGGACGGTGGCGAACAGCCACCAGGCGCCGCCATGCTCGACAAGCGTGGCGTCGCTGGCCACGACACCGGACAGAAGCGTCGCCTCCTTGACCCATCCACCGGGGAAGGCGGTGGCCCGGTAGAGATCGACGGTGCCGTTGGCGCAGCTTTCCGGCACCATCCAGACTTCGCCGTCGCGCTCGAAGACGAAGGGGTAGGAGAGATGGTAGGGCAGCTCCAGCACCGGTTCAGGTCGTCCGAGCGGGCCTGCCGGGCCGAAGGGCACGGCGGAGATGATGGCTTTGCCGAGCCGGTGGATATAGTCCTCGACGAACAGGGTCAGCTGGCCCTGGTAGAGGATGGGAAACGGATCGGCGTAGAAGCGGCTGCCATCGTCCGGCAACTCTTGCCAACCCGACGCCGGATGGGCACGCAGGTCGAACAGATCGGAGCCCCCGGTTTGCCGCCAGCCGACCTTCCAATGCGGCGCGTTGTAGCAAAGATGATAGATCTTCTGGACGATCCGCCGCGCCAGCGCCTTGCCGGCTCTGACCCCAAGCTTGCCGGCCGAGGGCATTGGCGGCGGGCTGCCTGCCTGCGCCGGCTCTGGCAGATCGGGCACCGACTTTGCCGCGCCTGACATGGCAGCGACGATCAGGCTTGCTGTGCGCGCCAGCATATCCTGGAAGGACGCCAGCGCGATGCCGCCATATTCTGTGCCCAGACGCCCGGCCGCGATCGCAACGCCGTTCTCCTCGATGCGGGCAAGTGGCGTGCGGCCGGCGAGGATCGAGGCCAGCAAGGCCGCTTCGCCGCTGGCGCCGTCATAGGTGACGCGCCAGGCCCGTGTGCTTTCCAGCCTGACATCGCCGCAGAGGTCGACGACCAGGTCGGGCGAAGCGGGGGACTGCCGATAGGGCGCGAGCGCCGAAAGCGGCACACGCTTGGCCAGTCCATCATGGGCCAGTCCATCATGGGGCAGTCCGTGGATCGCCGTTTCGAGTTGAAACAGGGCTGCGGCGCTGCGCGGAATGCCGCCGCCCGCCGGCCTGACATCGACGGACAGTTCGTCGCCGAGCGCGGCAAGGCGCTCCAGCAGCGTGAGATGAAAGGCGCGGACGCAGTCGCCGTCCAGGCGTAGACTTATCTGCATGGTGGAGGCCCGAAAACGCGGTGCCCGGCCTTGCCGGCCAGGCCGGTCCGGTCAAATTGTAACCCCATCTGCATCCGTCTCCGCTCGCCGCGTAACCAACACCTCGATATGTATATTTTTAAGCAAACCGCGTGCCAAAATTCACGTCACCTCTCAACATAATTAACAATGTTTTAACAGTTGGAGGAATAGCTAGGTTATCGCCGCAAACTGACCTTGCCGGCATATGGAGTATTGTCGGAGGCAGCCATGCAATCATCCCTGCCCATGGTTCCTCAGCAACACTCTCCGGATGCGGCACGCGCGGGATCATACGCAGCTTCGACTGTCGAACTGGGCGACCTGAAGCGCATCCTGGTGCGCCGCCGGTTCTGGATCTTCGGCACTGTCGCGCTGCTGACGCTGGTCGCCCTTCTCTACGGTCTTTTCACACCCGCGCTCTACAGCTCGGCGGCGGAAATCCTGATCGATCCGCAGGACCTGCAGGTGGTCACCAACGACGTCAATCCCAGCCGTATCTCGCCCGATGGCGGCATCACGCAGGTCGAGAGCCAGGTCAGCGTGGTCCAGTCGACAGGCGTGCTGATGCGGGCGATCGCGGCGACAAACCTGACGCAGGATCCGGAATTCAACGGGCAGGGCTTGCTGTCGCGCCTGCTCGGTTCGGCATCGGCCGAAGGCGACAGGTCGGTGCAGACACTCGACGCGCTGCGCCGGCGCCTGGCGGTCAAGCGGGCCGACAAGGTCCTGGTCCTCGACGTCATCGTCACCGCCAAGAGCGCCGACAAGGCCGCCTTCCTGGCCAACGCCATCGCGCAGGCCTACCTGGTCGATCAGGCGAGCGCGCGCGCGAAAATGGCCAGGGACGCCTCCGAGTCGATCACCGCCCGGCTGGACGAGCAGCGCAAACGCGTCCAGCAGGCCGAGAATGCCGTCGAGGCCTATAAGTCCGCCAACAACATGGTGATGGCGGCAGGGAACCTGGTCAGCGACCAGGAACTGACCGAGATCAACACGCAGCTTGCGGCGGCGCAGAGCCGCACCGCGGCGCTGAAGGCGCAGGTCGACCAGATGCGCCGGCAGAGCGGCACGGCGGACGCAACCTCGGAGGCGATGCGTTCGGCGGTGATCTCGAGCCTGCGGGCGCAAGAGGCGACGCTGGTCGACCAGGTCTCGCAGCTCGGCACGGAGCTGGGGCCGCGTCATCCTTCGCTGATCGCAGCCCAGCAGCAGCTGCGCGACACGCGCCAGCTGATCGCGCGCGAGCTCGGCCGCATCGCCACCGCCACCGAGACGGACTACGAACGGGCGCTGGCCAACCAGCAGGCGCTGGAAGCCAAGGTCGCCGGCATGAAGAGCAAGTCGCTCGACACCGACCAGGCCTCGGTGCGGCTGCGCGAATTGCAGCGCGATCTCGAGGCGCTGCGTTCCGTCTACTCGAACTATCTCCAGCGCGCCCAGGAGACGCGCGAGCAGATCAATGTCGACAGCACCAATGCGCGCATCATCTCCAATGCCATGCCCGCCTTGAAGAAAAGCTGGCCGCCTTTGCCGCTGCTGTTGCTGGGCGCGATATTCGGCGGCCTCGGGCTCGGCACCGGTCTGGCGCTGATCGCCGAATATTCCTCGCCGACGGTGCTTTCCAGCGCGCAGATGCAGTCGGCCATCGACGCGCCGGTGCTGGGCGTGGTGCCGGCAAATTCAGGCACTGGGTGGCGCTGGTGGCCTTTCGGCGCAAGTTCGGCCGCCGCCTCCAGCCAGAAGACCGACGCCGTTGTCGGCCTTGCGCTGAGGCGCATGTTCAGTTCGGGCCAGCGTCCGGCGGACTGGCCGCTGGTGCCTTCCATCCTGGTGACATCGTCGCCGGGCGAGGGCGCGCAGCGCAGCCGGGTGGCGCGGCTGCTGGCCAATGCCGCGGCGTCCAGGGGCAGCCGGGTGCTGTTCATCGATGCCAATGCCGGCGGCGGCGACCAGAAGGATCCGCAGCCGGGGATCCTCGATGTGCTGCGCGGCGAGTACGCCTTTGAGGCCGTCAGCCATTACGCCGCCGGCAGCAACGTTGCCGTGCTGGGCAGGGGCCGCTCAAAGGCGGTTTTCCAGGAAGCGCATGGCATCTATTTTGCGCAGCAGATGCTGGCCCGGGCCAGCCGGAGCTTCGAACTCGTCGTCATCGACGGCGGCGCGCTGGCCGATAATCTCAATGCCTCGCCGCTGGTCGCCATGGCCGACGAGATCGTACTCGTCGCCACGCTGAACGCCACCCCGATGCGGGACGTCACGACGACCGCGCAGGCGGTTTCCGTCATGGGGCGGTTGCCGACGGCCGCCTTGCTGGTCGACGAGGCCGCCTGATATGGCTGCCAGTTGGAGCGCAAGCGCTTCGAACCATGGTGCTGCCGCACCCCGCGCCGGCACGTCGCTCGATGCGCTGACGCGCTTCGGACTGATCGCGGCGGTAGCGGTGCTGTTCGGCATCTCGGGCGGCATGCTGTGGCTGGTCGGCTACAATTATGATGGCCTGTTCGGCAACCCGGCGACCAAGATCCACCCGTCCACCTATCTCATCGTCCTCTTGTTTGCCTGGCGCTCATGTGCGTCAGGCAATCCGGTCGGCTATATCGTCCATCTCGCCGACAGGCGGCCGGCCAGCGCGCTGATGGCCGCCATATCGATCGTGCTTTTGTTCGTCGTCATCGCCAGGCAGCGGCCCGGCATGGCTGGCATGATCGATACGTTCGTGGCCGCGGCACTTCTGGTGCTGATGCTCAGCGAGGACGACGAACGGACATTCGCCGGGCTGCAGACCGTCGTTCACGTTGTCATGACGGCGAATGCGCTGCTTGCCCTTTTCGAGTTCGCCACCAAGACGCTTATCTTCCCCTATCGCCTCGACGGCGTGGCGTTTACCACCGATCTGCGCTCGAGCGCGCTGCAGGGACATCCGCTCGCCAATGCCATGGTGACGTCGATCTACGTGCTTGCGCTGCTCTCCGGTGCCAGATCCCTGTCGACGCCTGTGCGGATAGGATTGATCGGCCTGCAATGCGCGGCACTTGTCGCGTTCGGCGGCCGTTCGGCGATGGTGATGACGATTGTGCTGGGCGGTTGCTATCTGCTTTCCAAGGGCATCAGCAAATTGCGCCGGGGACGCGTCAATCTCTTGGGTGCGGCACTCGGCTTCATGCTTGCCGCACTGCTGCCGGTCGTCATCATCGTGGCGGCATATTATGGCTTTTTCGATGCGCTGCTGGAGCGCTTCGTGTCGGACAGCGGCAGCGCCAATGCCCGCGTCGAGATGTTCGAGCTCTTCAAGCACCTGGAATTACGCGATCTGATCGTGGGGCCGGATGTCGACCTGATCGACAGCCTGCGCCGCATCAACGGTCTCGAACAGGGCATCGAGAACCCGATTATCCGCACCGTCCTCTATCAGGGCGCCTTCTTCACCCTTTTGCTGACGTTCGGCTTCGTGCTGTTCCTGTTCGAGGTGGCGCGCCGCTGCCATCCCGGCATCTGGCTGCCGATGCTGGGCTGGGTCATTCTGATCAACACCTCGGAAAGCGTCGCGTCGAAGACGACGCTGCTGACCAAGTTCGTGGTGCTGGCGCTGGTGCTTTACCGGCCGACGCGGGCAGCGTTCAGGCCCGTCAGTCCGCCGGCATGGTCAAGCCAAGCGCCGCGATGATATCGGGGTCCAGTGCCCGGGTGGTGTCGTCCATCATGCCCATGCCATCGAAGAGATCCCACAGTGCCCAGGCGAGGCCGAGTTCCTCGGCGCTCCGCCTGACATCGGCGATGTAGCGCACGCGATCCGGATTGGGGGCGGCGACATAGCGGGCGTCGGTGCGCAGCGCGCCGAACTCGCCCATGATGATGCGTTCCGGCGCAAGGCCGTGGCCGTCGGCCCAGTCGCGTACCTGGCGAAGATATTTGTCGACAAACCAGCGGTCGGGCCGGGCGTCGAAATAGACTTTCAGCACACGCTCGGTCTCGGCATAGGCTGCCTGCTTGGCGTCTTCAGGGGTTTCGGTGTCCTGCGCCATGCGCGCCCTGACCGATGCCAGCGTCTGTTCCAGCGAGCCGGCGGATGCCGGCCACGGCACATTGTTGAGCGACCGGTAGACGGGCTCGCGCATCCAGGGTGCCCCCTGATGGCTGAACAGATAGGGCTCATAGAAGTGGAAGGTGAACAGGATCGGCTCGAACGGGGACAGCGGTGCCGGATCGAGCGCGGTCAGTCCGCTCACCATCGAGCCGCAGCCGCCGGTGACGACCAGCGGCAGGGTCGCGGCCGATGCTCTTGCCGCCGTCAGAAGCGAAAGCTGGATCTGCGACCATTCGTTCGACGCGCAGGCCTGCGCCGGCTCGTTGACCGGCTCGAGCGCCACCCTGCCGGGCTGGAGCCGCGCCAGCCTGCCGGCAAGCTCGCCGACCAGCCCGCGGTAGAGATCGAAGGCGGGCGCCGCGGTGCTGGAGACCATGCGGTCGGGGTTCCAGTAATGGGTGGCGGCATTGGCCTGGATGTTGACGATGATGCCGAGATCGGCGTGGAGAGTGGCCGTGACAGCCGCGTCAAGTATGTCCAGCAACCGGCCGCGCGTGATGGCGTCGGCGGCCAGGAAAGGGCCGGGATCAACAGGCAGACGGATGAAATCGAGCCCGGTCCTGCGCAGCCGACGCAGGTCGTCCGGGGTCGGCACCGGCCGTTGCGACTGGAAGGGCGGCCAGTCATAGTCAGTGCGCGGAGCGGGAAATTCGCGCGTCAGCGAGAACCAGGGCCAGGCGTTGACGCCGCGCCGAAATCGCGGCCCGGCGGCTGCGCGAGCGATTGGTGCGACCGGGAGCGAGCCGAGAGCCGCCGCGGTGGACAGCGCCGTCCGCAGCACCCGCCGGCGCGACCAGCCTGTCATACGGTTCCTGGCGATGCGTGGTCCATCGCGGTGGTCTTGGCGGCGGTCATGCCGAGCAAATGATAGGCCTCATTTTCATAGGCAAGCAGGACATCGTCCCAGCGAAAGGCTTCGCGGGCGCGCGCCCTGGCGGCAACGCCGCAGGCCTTGACCAAGGCGTCATCGTCCAGCGCCTGCTGCATCCGCTCGGCGCAACTGTCCTTGTCGGTGAAGTAGATCGCCGCAGCCCCGGCGGTCCATCTGTTGTAGGGATTGTCGTGGGCGATCACCATGTTGCCGGCCGCCAGCGCCTCGACCAGCGACGGGTTGGTGCCGCCGACCGTGTGGCCATGCAGATAGGCGCGGGCGTGGTATCTGAGCGCCTTGACCGTCGCCTGGTCGTAGATGGCGCCCGGCAGGACCACCGAGTCATTCGCCGCCTTGCGGATGGCGGCATGATAGGGGATGTCGTCGGACAGCGTTCCCAGCACCACCAGCTTCATGTCGCGCTTGGCAGAGCAAAAAGCTTCGACGATCGGCAGGATGTTGTTGTCGGGTTCGATGCGGGCGATCGAGATGAGATAGCGCCCGGGCTCGAGGCCGAGCGCCCGGACCGGCGCCTCGGGCGCTGATGTCACCGGATCGGCGCCATAGGCAATGGTGGCGATGGCGCTGCGCGGCCGGCGCGTCGCCAGGTGATCTGCGATGGCGGGATGATCGGCGACCAGCCGATGCGAGGCCCATGCGCCGATCCATTCGTTGAGCCAGAACCAGGTTCGCGCCGCCATTCCCCATTTTGGGCGGCGCCACTCGATGCCGTCCATGTTGGTGAAGATCTTGCGTCGCTTCAGCCTGAGCCAGGTCAGGAAGACCGCGCCATTGTAGCCGAGCACCAGGCAAACGCCCGGTCGCCGGGCGGCGTCGCGGGCGCATTGCCAGTCGAATTCCAGCGTCGCGCGCGGTCCCTTGGAGGCAACCTGGATGTGAATGAGCTCGATGCCGCGCCAGGTTTCGCTGCGCACCCTCTGGTCGATCCGCTCGACCTCATCCTGGCAATAGACGCCGACTTTCCAACCGCGCCCGACAAGAAACAGCGCCAGTTTTTCGGCAAAGGTTTCAAAGCCGCCATGGGCCGCGGGTATGCCGCGGGTCCCCAGGATCAGAATGGCGGGCGTTTCTGGTTTCATGGCCGGCGGCACTTTCACATGTCTCATACATTAGATATTGCTTAATTTATAATGAGCAGATGGCAACTTCCGTGCCACCTCCCGATTTCGGTATCCTGCGAGGGATCATCGCGCGGGGTTGTAAAAAAACGGTGTTGAAGCCGATGGTTGTTTCATTCTCGGTCAACCCTTCTGTGCGTAGCTGTATCGAAACGAAGCAATGCCTGGGGCGTACGGCCGGCAGTCGGGCGTATCGAACCAGGCATGATTCTTGCGGACGGGCTTCTGCCACAATCGCCCAGCGCGATGGTTGTAGCACCCGGCGGGATATAAAGATGCGGATTGCCTGCGTTCATCAGGGTTATGAACTCTATGGTTCTGACCGCAGCTTTGCGGAGAGCGTTGCCGCGCTGCGCGCCGCGTTTCCGTCGGCCGACATCGAAGTGGTTTTGCCACGTAGCGGGCCGATCGTGCGGATTCTGGAAGCGCATGCCAGCCGGATCGTATTCGAACCGCTGTGGGTGCTGAGGCGCCAGGCCATTGCGCGCCTTGCGACCGTCGAGATGGCGCGATTGCCAATTGCCGTGTTCAGGGCGTGGCGGCGGCTCAAGGATTGCGACCTCGTCTATGTCAACACCTCGATCGTGGCCGACTACGCGCTGGCCGCACGCCTTCTTCCCCAAAAGGCCGTCCTGCACATCCACGAAATCCCCGAAGGCGCCATGCGCAGGATACTCGTCGGCCTGATGCGCTGGAGCCATGCGGATCTGATCTTCAATTCACACGCGACACGCGCCGCGTTTGGTGATCCCAAGGCGGCGCGTGCGTATGTCGTCTACAACGGTGTTGCCGGGCCGGCGTCGGTCGAACCGATGACGTATGATGGCAAGCGCCCATTGCGGGTGCTGCTGCTTGGCCGTATCAACCGGATCAAGGGGCAGGAAATCCTGCTGGAGGCGATCGCCTCGATGCCGGCGGAACTCCAGGCGAGGATCGAGGTGCGGCTGGTCGGCGGCGCCTTCGAAAGCACCGAGCGTGAGCATGCGCTTGCCGAACTGGTCGAAACCATGGGGCTTACCGGGCGCGTCAGAGTCCTGCCTTTCATTCCCGACCCTTCGGAGCATTATCGATGGGCGGATATCGTCACCGTGCCGTCGCGGCGTCCGGAATCGCTGGGCCGCGTCGCCATCGAGGCGATGGCTTACGGCCGGCCGCCGCTTGTATCGGCGATCGGCGGGCTGGTGGAAGTGGTCAGCGACGGGGAGACCGGCTGGCATGTTCCGCCCGGCGACGCAGCAGCTCTTGGCGCGAAATTGCAGGAGATCATCCTCGCCCCTGAGGCCTGGCGCGGGTTTGTCGCTGCCGGACGCGCGCGCTACGAGGCAATCTTCAGCGAGCCGGTCGCGGCCGCGGCGATCACCGCGATCGCCGCCGACAAGCTGAAGACGACCATCGCGCGGCCGGGCAGGGTGCCTGCTGCCCGCGAAGCGGAGACGCGGCCGTGAAGCTAGCGTTTCCGAGCCATCTGGTTCGACGCCTCGTGCTGATGATCGGCGGCGAGGCGATGCAGAGCGGCTTTCATTTTGCCCTCAACATCATGCTGTTGCACATGCTGTCGGCGCAGGGCTACGGCCTCTTCGCCATCGGTATGGTGATGGGCGGTGTCGGCCTGTCCTATATCAGGTCGCTCACCGCCGTTCCCGCCAGCATCTGGATGAGCAAGAGCACCAACAGCGCCGGCGTCGATAGCTATGACGTGGCGTTCGGAACGGCGGCGCTGATCGTGGCGTTGCTGATGGCCGTCGGCACGGCAGTCCTGATGCATGTCCTTGGCGATCCAAGCGGAATTGCCGCCGGCTGCTTCGTCGGTGCCTGGTCGTTGCGCAGCCATATGCGCACGGCTTTCTTTGCACGGCGCCAGCAGGTTGTCGTCTCCGTCAGCGATGGCGCTTTTACAGTCGCCGGCTGTGTCCTGACCGGGCTGTCGATCTGGTTGGTCCAAGACCCGCTGCAGACCGTGTTCTATGCACTAGCCGCGGCAAATGTTTTCGGCATTTTCGTCCTGGTCCGGCTGGCTCGGCGCTCGCTTCGCATCAGCTTCCGCATGCCGACCCGGCGACGCTATGTCAGGCTCTGGCCCCAGCTGCGCTGGTCGGCATTCAGCGCCACCACCACCAACATCCAGGGCCAATGTCTGGCGCTGCTGGTCGCCGGCATTGCCGGTCCTGCCGCCTACGCACCGCTGGCGGCGGTTCTGGTGCTGTTTGCTCCGCTGCGCATCATCAGCCTTGCTTTCGTCAACATGACGCAGCCGGATCTCGCCAGGCTGATGCGGAACAATGAAACGGGCCGTGTCTGGACGCAGGCCAAGATCTGGGCACTCGTCATGGGGTTTGGCGGCCTTGCATATGGATGCGCCATCATGTTCGTCCTGCCGATGATAAAATCCCAGGCTCTCCAGGACGCTTCGACCTGGTTCATCGGACTTTTCGTGATCGCGAATTTTGTCCCGATCATGCTCTATATCATGCCCCGCATCGTGCTTGAGATACTCGGCGATTTTCGGATCGTCGCGTTCACCACGACGGGCGGCGCGGTCGTCGGGCTGGCACTGATCGCGGCCCTGCTGGCAATCGCGTCTCCGCCGTGGGCGCTGTTGGGTTCCGCCGTCTCGGAGATGTTCGTGCTCGTGGCATCATGGTATTTCGCGCATCACCGCATGTGGAATATCGAGCATCCCGATGAGGCGCGCGACAGCCGGTTGGGCGCCTGGCGGCGCACGCTGTCGTTCGCCACGGCAAAGCGATAGGAAAAATATGGCAGTCCAGGCGGTGCAAATTGCTGCGGTGACCGGCTCGCCCGATGGCCAGTCCTCCCATCCGGCCGTCGTCGTCTCCAACGATGCATACACGGCGCGGCTCCACACCAGCCTGGAAGCGGTGAGGCCGCTCTGGTTGCGCCTTCAGGCGGACGGTGTGTGCACCGCCCACCAGAATTATGCCTGGGCCGAGGGGATCGTAGCGCGGCTGATGCCTGAAGGTGCGGAACTGCTCATCGTGGAGGTAAACGACGCCGTGACGGGCGTGCCGCGAATGCTGGTGCCGTTGATACGGCGACCGGCTTTCCGCCATCGGGTGATCGAGTGGCTGAGCTGTGGCGTTTGCGACTATTCGGCACCGTTGCTGGCCGATGCGAGCCCGTGGACGACGCAGTCGGCGCAGGCCGCGTGGGCCGCGGTGCGCTCCGTGCTGCCGCCGGCGGACCGTATCCAGATCAGGGGAATTCCGCAATCGATCAGCGGTGTCGCCAATCCGCTGGCCCTGCTGGCGGCCACGCGCGATTCCCTGCATACCAGCTTCGGCCTCGCCATCGACGGCGATCCGGAGACCGTCCTCAAGCGCCTATGCCGGCCATCCTTCGTCAAGGCTTTCAACAAGGACTGGCGTCGCCTCGAACGGCTTGGCGGCGTGGAACTGGTCGAAGCCAACACGCCGGCCCTGGTGGAGGTCATCTTCGCCGGCCTGGTCCGGATGCGGCTCAGCCGCTTTCGCGAACTGGGCCGCTTCGACCTGCTGACGCAGGCGGCGGTTGTCGATTTCTATCGAAACGCTGCTCTCGAGGGCCTGTCGGATGGGTCGGTGCGGCTCTTCGGGTTGCGTGTGGGTGAAGCTCTTATCGCGGTCCAATACCTGCTGATCCATCAAGTCACCGTTCATGCTCTGCTGATCTCAATCGATCAGGGCGCGGTGCCTAATGTCTCGCCTGGACTTCTGATCATGGGCAAGTTGATGAGCTGGGCGCGCGGGCGCGATTTCAGTTATTTCGACCTGTCGGTAGGCAACCAGAGTTATAAGGAGCATATGGGTGCCTTGGGTTCGGGTCTGCGCGAGCTTTGCCACGGGATCACGGTGCGAGGCAGCGCCGTGAGCGCAGCCATCGAGATCCGCAACCGGGCCGAGGTGTTCGTGCGCTCCAAACCTCGGCTGCTGAAGAGGCTCCAGGGACTGATGCGGGGTTTGCGGCGCCTGCGCGGGGGATCAGAATGACGGGAGAAGCATGTGGCAAGCTACGCGGCGGGAACGACTCCGATAAAGGATTTGCCCGGTGGGCCGGTTTCCCCGACTGTCGCCAACGTTGATGCAACCGCGCACTTCACGGCTCGGCTGCACACCAGCTTCGACACCGTAAGGCTGCTATGGCTGCTCCTTGAAGCTCACGGCGTCTGCACTGCCCACCAGCATTATGCCTGGGTCGAAGGAATCGCCGCACGGCTGAAGCCCAAAGACGCGGATCTGGTCCTCGTCGAGGTGAGTGACGCAGTGACCGGCGCGCCGGCCATGCTGTTGCCGCTGATGCGGCGCCGGGCCTTCGGCCACCACGTGATCGAATGGCTGAGCTGTCGCGTGTGCGACTACTCAGTGCCGCTGCTGGCGGATGGGATAGAGTGGACCAGGCAGAGTGCCGACGCCATGTGGGCGGCGGTCCGTGCCGTGCTGCCACCGGCGGATCGCATCCATATCGCGGGAATTCCGCAGCAGGTCCACGGCGTGGCCAATCCGCTGGCACTGCTTTCGGTGGCGCGCGACTCCATCCAGGTCAGCTCCGGCCTCGTCCTGCATGGCGATCCGGAGACGCTCATCAAGCGGATCTGCAAGCCGTCCTTCGCCAAGGCCTTCCGCAAGCATTGTCGCGGCTTCGAACAGCTTGGTGGCCTCGCTCTGATCGAGGCCGACACGCCTGATCTGGCCGAGGAGCTCCTGGATGCTCTGTTGGAACTGCGGCTCAAGCGTTTCCGTGAGCTCGGGCGTTTCGACCTCCTGACGCAGGCGCCGGTCGTCGATTTTTACCGCGCCGCGGCGCTGCAAGGCCTGTCCAATGGATCGGTGCGGCTCTTCGGACTACGCGTCGGTGAAGCCTGGCTCGCCTCCATCTATGTGCTGGTCAGAAAAGGCACACTTCACGCCCTCCTGCTCGGCATCGACCAGAATGCGGTCGCCAATGTCTCACCCGGCCTGACGACGATGGGCAAGCTGATGATGTGGGGATGCGAGCGGGGCTTCGACTATTTCGACCTGTCGGTCGGCGGCCAGGGCTACAAGCAACATATCGGCGCCTCGAGCTCGGTTCTGGCCGAGATCTGTGAACCGGTGACGGTGCGGGGCAGGGCTGCGAACGCAGCCATTTTGCTGCGCAGCCGGGTCGAAGGCATGACGCGGTCGCGTCCCCGGCTGCTCAAGGCCGTCCAGGGCCTGACGCGCCGCTTGCGGCGACTGAAGGACTGAGGAGGAGCGCTTGCTGGCCCTGCGGCGACCGATGCAGAGGCACCAAGGCCGGCACGGGAAGCTTGTTGACAGGGTTGGTTAGCTGTATATTTGAAAGCGCAGCTTGACGTTCAGAAATGAGTGTCACGGGCGGATTTTTTTAAGTTGGCGTTTTCGGCAGATCATCTCGATGAATGCAAGTGTAGGAGATGGGATTCGTTCCATCCTCATTATTCAAACGAAGTACATTGGAGATGTCGTTCTGACATCTGCTTTGGTTCGCAATCTACGTCTTTCTTATCCACAAGCATCGGTGACCATGCTTTGTGCGCCGGGTCTCAAGGAGTTCATCGTCGCGCAAGGGATCGCCGATGTTGCCGTTGGCTTTGAATCCCGTGGCAGAGGAAGGACTCTGCGCAAGCGTTTGAGCGACTATCGTGGCGTCATCTCTGATCTGCGGCATCGAAGATTTGATCTTAGCATCGACCTTACCGATTCAAAAACCTCGCGGATCATGCATCGTTTGATCGGCGCTCCACTTCGCGTCGGCTTCGATCCTTCCGAGCATCCGATGAAGTTCTGGGAAATCCAGCTTGCAAACGTTCTCGCCGCGACCTTCGGACATGGCGGACCGCATTATCTCTACAGGAACCTGTCTCCACTCTGCGCCCTTGGGCTGGATTGTGAGGATCCAACACCTCGGCTGCAGCCGACCAGTACTGCCCAGGAAGAGTGTGCCAGGCTTCTTGCGGAAAACGCTTTGGCGAAGAAGTCGTACGTGGCCGTGCATGCCGGCGCGAGGTTCGAAGGACGTTGTTGGCCGCCGCAACATTTTGCTGCGGTCATCGACGAAGTATACGCCAAAACCGGGCTGCGATCCCTCCTTGTTGGCGGGCCGGATGAAGGGCTTGCCGCGCAAAGGATCCTTGAAGTGGCAGCATCGCCGGTCGCAAGTGTCGTCGGAAAAGCCTCGCTTGAGGTCCTGACGGCATTGTTGGCCGAAGCGTCGATCTTTCTTGGCAATGAGAGCGGCCCGATGCACATCGCGGCCTCTGTCGGAACTCCAGCGGTGGGGCTGTACGGTCTGACGTCGCCAGAGCAATGGGGCCCGTTCGGTGTTCCCAACCGGACGCTCCAGCCGCCCATGCCTTGCCCATGCATCGCTCCAGGTGTGTGTAAAGAAAACAACGCCGGTGGGGTCTATTGCGTCCAGCGGCTCCAGGTTGCCGATGTTGCGGCGGCGACACTCGATCTCATCGGCACGGAAGTTCAAAAATCTGCTCATTCGGGCATGCCGGCCGCGTAGCAGGGCGGCAGCGACGGGCGATTGTTTGACGGCGCGCTTCACGTCTTGATTCAGGCCAAAGCCCAAACATCTTCAAAAGATTGGTAAATTTGACCGGGCCGCATCCTGCGCTGTCCGCGAAATTGACAGGACGGCGCGTCTCCGCCATCCTTGACCCCAGTCGTCAGGCTGCCGGCAGCGGCCGCGTTGTGTGTCTGGGGCGACCGAGGGCAGTGTCATGTTCAGTCCCGTCACAGGTCAGAATTCCAAGCGCGCCGCGGTGCGCAAGGCGCTCGATCGTCACAAGGTCTACATCACCGCGCAGCGTTTTTCGGCAGGCAGCTACCAGGCCCGGGTTCTGGTCGACGGCGAGGCCTATTGGGTCGACGAATTCCGGCTGAGCCAGCTGCAGCAGGGACTGTCGCCGGCGGAGCTCGAGTTGACGCCGGCTGCTGACGATTGAGCGCGACTGGCTTGTTCCTGGCCTCCGTGCTTCGACCTTTGCCATGACCACCCCGCCAAAGCTCCAATCCTACCGCGCGAGGCGTGAATTTTCCAAAACGCCGGAACCGGCAGGCGGCCTCATCACGGATGAAGGCAACCGCTTCGTCGTGCACAAGCACCACGCCACCGCAGACCATTATGATCTGCGCCTGCAGGTCGGCGATGTCTTGAAAAGCTGGGCGGTGCCGCGCGGCCCTTCGCTCAATCCGGCCGACAAAAGACTGGCGGTCGAGACCGAGGATCATCCGCTCGAATACATCGACTTCGAAGGTGTCATTCCCGAAGGCGAGTATGGCGGCGGGCCGATGATCGTCTGGGATACCGGCAGCTGGGCGCCGATGGACGATGTCGAAAAGAGTTTGCGCACCGGCGCCTTCAAGTTCCGGCTGGCCGGCGACAAGCTCAATGGCGGCTGGATGCTGACCCGGCTGAAGCCGAAACCCGGGGAAGACGAAAACAAGAAGAACTGGCTGCTGTTCAAGGAGCGCGACCTCGCCGCCGACACCGCGCTTGACATCCTCACGGCCCGGCCGGAAAGCGTCAAATCCGGATTGCGCATCGAGGAGCTGGCGGCGCCGGCGAAGCCAGCCGCCAAACCCGCGCCCAGACAGGGATCGCTGAAGCCCGGCACGCTGCCGGGTGCGTTCAAGGCCCCCATGCTTGCCCGTATCGAGCCGCAACTGGCGACGCAGGTGCCAAAACCACCGGATGGCGAGGACACAAGGGAAGTCTGGCTGCACGAAATCAAATTCGACGGCTACCGCACCATGGCGCATCTTACTGAGGGCGCGGTCAAGCTGATCACCCGTGGCGGCATCGACTGGACGAAGCGCTATGGCGACCTGCCGCATGCGTTCGCCAAATTGCCGTGCCGCGACGCCATCATCGACGGCGAGATCGTGGTGCTCGATGCCAAGGGCATCAGCCGCTTCGCGCTGCTGCAGGATGCGCTGGCGCAGGGCGCCGGCAGCAAGCTCCATTTCTACGCCTTCGATCTTCTCCATCTCGACGGCTGGGACCTGACCAAGGCGCCGCTGGTCCGGCGCAAGGCGCTGCTGGCGCAGATGCTGTCGGGCCTCGGCGCCAATTCCGCCATCCAGTTCTCCGACCATGTCGAGGGCTCGGGGCAGGGGCTCTACGACCAGGCGTCGGAACTGGGGCTGGAGGGTGTCGTCTCCAAGCGCGCCACGGCCATCTATCAGAGCGGCCGAAGCAAAAGCTGGACCAAGACCAAGGCGTTGCTGTCGGACGACTTCGTCATCGCAGGCTTCACCATCTCCGATGCGGCCGAAGGGCTGGCGGCGCTCGGCATGGCAGAGTTCGAGGGTGGTGAATTGCATTATCGCGGCAAGGTCGGCACCGGTTTCGATGCCGCCACCGCCGGTGAGTTGCTCGCCAGGCTGGAGCCGCTGCGGGAAGGCGCCACCGCGCCCGAGGGCGTCCCGCGCGAAATCATGCGCGAGATGAACTGGGTGCGGCCGCTGCTGTCGGCGCGCATCCATTACGCCAACCGCACATCGGACAACGCACTGCGCCACGGCGTCTTCCGCGGTTTGAGAGATGTCGGCCTGTCGACGCCGGTCTCGTCCAAACGCAAGCGGCTGATCGCCGAGGCCGACCTTGCCACCATCTGGGTGACCAACCCGACGCGCCGGCTGTTCGGCAAGACCGGCCCGACCAAGCTCGACATCGCCGTCTATTATGCGCTGGTCGGCGATTTCATGCTGCCGCACATCCTCGGCCGGCCGGTGTCGCTGGTGCGCTGCCCGACCGGCCTGCCGAAGGATTGCTTCTTCCAGCGCCACGCCTTCACCGGTATGCCGCCCTCGGTGGTGACATTCGAGGCGACAAATTCGGAGGGCGAGACCAAATCCTATCTCTCGGTCGAAGGCGCGAAAGGATATCTGGCGCTGGCGCAGTTCGGCGTCGTCGAGTTCCATACCTGGGGCACTCACCGCACCAGCCTCGACAGACCCGACCAGATCGTCCTCGACCTCGATCCGGGAGAAGGGATCACCTGGCGCGAGGTGGTCGAGGCCGCCGTGCACATCAAGGGCGAATTGGAGCGCCTGGGGCTGGTGCCGTTCGCCAAGACCTCCGGCGGCAGCGGCATCCACATCACCGTGCCGGTGACGGGCAAGCAGAACTGGAAGAAACTGCACCAGGCGACCAGCGCCATCGCCACGCATCTGGCGACAACGGCGCCGGACACCTTCACCACCACCATGGGCAAGGACAACCGCAAGAAGCGCATCTTCATCGATTATCATCGCAATGCGCGCGGCCACACCTCCGCAGCCCCTTATTCCTTGCGCGCCCGCACCAATCTGCCGGCCTCGACGCCGGTGAGCTGGAGCGATCTGGAATCCATCGATGCGCCGCAGGATCTGAACTATTCCTCCCTGCCGGGGCTGCTGGCGACGTCGGGTGATCCGTGGGCGGAGATCGACGAGTTCGCGCGGGATTTGCCGGTGTTCGGGGGAACGAGGAAGTAGTCGCGAGATGAGGGCGCAGTCCCGCCAGCGTCTCAATTCCAAGTCCATCGACGCTTCCGACAATTTGAATTATTCTCTCCGCCACGACCTCAAAGACGTACCGGAAGATTTCGTCAGGGATTTGCCTGTATCGTGTGGGGTCGGTGTAGGATTTCCTCGGCGCCAATCGTCCTTCGGACGAAAAGCGCTGCAGCAAATGTCAGTGCATGGCCGCGTAGGAGTGTTTCATGGCGCCCAGGGCAAGTTGGAAAGGTTACCTCAAACTCAGCCTCGTGAGCTGTCCGGTGCGGCTATATCCCGCCACCAGCGCCAGCGAGCGCATCAGCTTCAACCAGTTGCACAAGAAGACCCATAACCGCATCAACATGAAACCGGTCGACCCCGAATTGGGGCTCGTCGAGCGTGCTGATCTGGTCAAGGGCTACGAATACGAGGACAAGCAGTACATCATCATCGATGATGCCGATCTCGATGCGGTGCGCATCGAATCCAATCACACGATGAACATCGAGGCCTTCGTCGACGAGGACGAGGTCGATGTCATCTATCAGGACGCGCCCTACTACATGGCGCCCGACGGTGCGATGGCGGAAGAGACCTTTGCCGTGCTGCGCGAAGCGATGCGCAAATCCGGCAAGCTGGCGATCGCCCGCCTGGTGCTGTCCAGCCGCGAGCGCGTGGTGACGATCGGCGCGCGCGAGAACGGTATGTTCGTGTGTACCTTGAGGAACCCGAACGAAGTACGCGGCACGGCTGAATATTTCGGCAACATCCCGGCTGGCAAGCCCGACCCCGAAATGCTGCAGCTCGCCGAGGCGCTGATCAAGCAGAAGGAAACCACCTTCGATCCGAAGAATTATGAGGACCGCTACGAGGCGGCACTCATGACGATGATCCGCGAGAAGCTGAAAGGCCACAAGCCGATCATCGCGGCGGCACCCGAGCGCGGCAATGTCATCAACCTGATGGATGCGCTGAAGGCCAGCCTGTCGCAATCGAAGCCGCCGGCCAAATCGAAAAGCAAGGCCGACGAGGTTGCCAAGCCCGCCGCGAAGAAGGCGGCAGCGGGTGGTGCTGCTGAAAATCCGTTGAAGGCCAATCTGCTGAAGGCGGTCGGCAAGAGCAAGAAATGACGGCACCGACCGGCGCTGTTTTCGGCACGATAGGCGCGCTGGCGGCTTTTCCGCTCAGGCTGGCTGCGCGGGAAGTGGAACGCCGGCACGGCCAGCTGCGGCGCGGTATCACCAGGCGCACCACACATGTCGTCTTCGGCCGGACACTTCTCGCCAGGGCAGGCCTCGTCAAAAACGGCGATGCCGGGATCGAGCGCAGTGTCGCCGCCGAGCGCGCGGCCGGTCGAACGCTGATCAGCGAGAACGGATTCCTGCGCCTTCTCGGACTGATGAAGACACCGGAGGCGTCTTCGCTGTCGCGGCAATCGCTGATCGATCAGTCGCGGCTATCCGGCGCCGACCTCGATTTGTTGTCGCTGTTCGATGCGTTCGAGCATGACGCGGAACCCTATTCCTTCCGCGACCTGATCCTGGCGCGCAAATATGCCGGGCTCATCGCCGGCGGCGCGACCTGGGGGGCGATCGCGCGCTCCGTCCACCGCTCCGGCCCGGTGGCGTCGCTGACCGCCAAGTCGCTCAATGTCGGCTCGCAGCATGGGCGCGCCGATGCCATCTATCTCGAAGGCGGCCAGAGCGAACTCGATGGGCAGTTGCTGTTCGATCTCGGAACAGCCGGGGCAGAGGGTGACGACACGCTGGAGGAGCTGTTCGCCGAGGCGGAAGCGGCGGAGGAGCAGGGCGACCATGATGGGGCCGCCGCGCTCTACCAGCGTTGCCTGGCCATCGATCCGAGCGATGCGATTGCCGCCTTCAACCGCGCCAACTGCCTGCGCGCCGGCGGCCACGCGGTGGACGCCGCTCATGACTATATCAATGCGATAAAACTCGACCCGGCCTTCGTCGAGGCGTGGTTCAACCTGGCCGGACTGATGAGCGAGCAAGGTCGCGAAGCCTCGGCGCGAAGGCACCTGCAGAAGGCGATCACGCTCGACAAGAATTATGCCGATCCGGTGTTCAACCTCGCCCGACTGGAATTCGACGCCGGCAATCTGCCGGAGGCGCGGCGCCTGTGGGTGCGCTATCTCGAACTCGACGCGGATTCGGAATGGGCGCGGGTGGCGGCCAAGGGGGTGCAGTTCGTGGATCTGCAGTTGGCGCGGACGGCGGGGTGAACATGATTGGCGAAGGCCGCGATGACAGCCAATCTCCCCCCTTGTGGGGGAGATGTCCGGCAGGACAGAGGGGGGCGCTGTCCCGCCAACAGATCGGCCAATTTTGGCGCGTGTTCCCGCACGCAAGCATGACCGAAGGCTGGCATTCCTTCACGCCCCCCTCTGCCCTGCCGGGCATCTCCCCCACGAGGGGGGAGATCAGCAGCGTCGCCGTCGCGCCGGACATCACAGCATGACCACCTTCCTCTTCGACGGTCCCGACACCGCTGCCATCACCATCCTGCTCGCCCATGGCGCCGGCGCGTCGATGGATTCGCCTTCGATGACCGCCACCGCCAAGGCGCTGGCCGCGGCCGGCTTACAGGTCGCACGCTTTGAATTCCACTACATGGCTGCCCGCCGCTACGGCCACCGCAAACCGCCGCCGCGAGCCGAGACGGTCAACCCGGAATATATCAAGGCGACAGCCGACCTCAGGGCAAAGGGCGTGACGGGACCGCTGATCATCGGCGGCAAGTCGATGGGTGGGCGCGTCGCCTCCATGGTCGCGGACGAGATGTTTGCCAAGGGCGAGATTTCAGGGCTGGTCTGCCTCGGCTATCCCTTCCATCCGCCGGCCAAGCCCGAGCAATTGCGCACCAAACACCTTGCCGATCTGAAGACGCCGACGCTGATCTTCCAAGGTACCCGCGACGAGTTCGGCACCAGGGACGAGGTTGCGACTTATGACCTTTCCGATCGCATCGAGGTCATCTGGCTGGAGGACGGCGACCACGATCTCAAGCCTCGCAAGAGCATCTCGGGATTTTCGGCGGCCGACCATCTGAAGACGCTGGCCGAGACGGTCAAGGCGTGGTCGGGTCGGATCGCTTCCTGAAGCGATGAAGATCGCCTCCTTCAACATCAACAACATCAACAGCCGGCTTGAAAACCTGCTGGGATGGCTGGCTGTGGCAAAGCCCGATGTCGCCTGCCTGCAGGAGCTGAAGGCGCGCGACATGCAGTTTCCACGCTCGGCATTGGCGGCGGCCGGCTATGGCGCGGTGTGGAAGGGCGAGCCGACGTGGAACGGTGTTGCCATCCTGGCACGGGGCGCCGAGCCAGTGCTGACCCGCGATGCCTTGCCCGGCGATGATGCCGACAGGCAGAGCCGTTATATCGAGGCGGCGGTGAACGGCATCATCGTCGCTTGTCTCTATGCGCCGAACGGCAATCCTCAGCCCGGCCCGAAATTCGCCTACAAGCTCGCCTGGCACGCGCGGCTGGAGGTGCATGCCGAACAGTTGCTCGACACCGGCCTGCCGGTGGTGCTGGCCGGCGACTACAACATCGTGCCCGAGCCGCGCGATATCTACGCCACCCGCTCCTATGACGACAACGCGCTGGTGCAGCCGGAAAGCCGGGCGTCGTTCCAGCGCCTGCTCGATCAGGGTTGGCTTGATGCCCTGCGCAAGAAGCATCCGAAGGAGACGCTTTACACATTCTGGGACTATCGCCGCAACCGCTGGCCGCGCGATGCCGGCCTTCGGCTCGATCACATCCTGCTGTCGAAGAAACTGGCACGCCGCCTGACCTCCGCCGGCATCGACCGCGACGTGCGCGGCGAGGACGGCGCCAGCGACCATGCGCCGGTGTGGGTGGAATTGAAGTAGGCGACTGCTTTCATTGCGTCGCGCTTGAACGGCTCCCTGCAACGCGCTTAAAGTCTTTTGCCTCGATGCATGTTGCTGTCCCAATCCGGGTTCGCTTTTGGCCGACATGCAATAACCTGTCGGCAAAGTACTCCAACGCAGCCGGATCGCCCGTGAACGCAACCCCCCAGGAGATTTGTGGATCGAGGCTCCATGCCTGACTTGGGCGCTGTCTCGATATTGGCCGTCGCCATTGTGGTGCTTGCGGCTGCTGTCATGTCCTGGCTGCTGTGGCGGAAGCGCAGCCGTCGCAAGGGACGGCGGCAGACCAATCCGGCTGCCGACTATGCCGTCCGTACCGATTGGAATGCCCGCGGGGGTATGCTCAATTACTCATCCTTCGTCTATTTCGATGTCGATCGCGACGGCAAATACGGCGCCGGAGACCGGCCGATGGCCGGGATCATGGTGCGGCTGTATGACGAAGCGGGCAAGCTCGCCGCATCCGCGCGCACCAACAATGCCGGCTTTGCCAATTTTCCCATGTCGGTGAAAAGCAGAAAGGCCGTGATCCGCAAGCCGGGCAACTGGCGCTTTGTGGTTTCGGTGCCGCCCGGCTGGCAGGCGAAAAGCGAAAATGACATTCAGTCCCGACGCTTCATGCCGCTGCCGGGTTCGCCGGCCGGGATGGTATCGCAGGAGATGCTGCTGCCGGTTGGTCTGGCACCGCCGCGCCGCGTCAGCGGGCGCGTTGCCGGCGATGGACCAGCGACCCTCTCCATGTCGGGGGACGGGCACGTCCTGGAGACGCGGGCACTGGCCCCGGGTGCCGTCTTCAGCTTCGACTTGGCTGAAGAAGCCGACACGGTCAGCGTCAGCGGCGGCGGCTTGGAGCGGCGGCTGACGCTGTCGCCCTACTCGGCGGATCTAGGCCTGCTGTCGCCGCAACGCGCCGGCATCGACACTGATGCCGCCCTCGAAACGATCGATTTCGACGATGTGACGTCGCGCAGCCTCAGGAAAATTCCGGCTGGCCATGCCGGATTGGCGTGGCGCAACCTGAATGCGATGGCCCGCGACTTCACCAAGGATAGCCAGGGCTATGTCAATGGCAATGTTTCCGGCGACCATGTGCTCTACACCAGCAGCGGGCTGCCGGCCGAATTCAGCTGCGAACGGCCGTTCGGCTTTCACTCGGTCATGCTGAGCGCCGCCTGGCTGGCGTCAGAAGGGGAGGTGGCGCTGATCGAAAGCTGGCTTGGCGAGCAGCTGATTGCAAGCGACGAGGTCACGCTGTCGGCGCTGACGCCGCTGCACTACGCCCCAATGCTCAAAGCTGTAACGCGTGTTCGCCTTTCGACGAAGCACTATTGGCAAATGGTCGTGGACGATCTGGTCTTAACGCGCTGAGATTTAGGCATGCCAAAGCGGAGCGAAATTTCGCCCCGCTTCAATCAGGTTATGTTAACGGTCAGCCCGGCACAATAATAATCGAGGCGCCGTTGGCCGCAGTGACCGCCGACAACCGGCCTTTTTTCAAGAACGATGGCTTCACATAGATCTTTTTCATATCAGACTCTCCTAAAATCCCGATCCGATGATGCCAGACTGCGGCCATCTGTCAACCATGCGGCTGAAATCGGTAAAACTGCAATAAATCCAAGGAGGAGCGGCAAGGCGCCCGCCCTCCAATTCTTTGTTTACGCCATTCCGGATCGAAGGCCTTCGGTGCTTTTTCTGGAATTGCTCCAGCGCCAGGCACGATTCGGCCAAGAGTGTGCCAGATTATATCGTGGCGCTGGTCGAGCCGTTTGCCGTGACGGCTGAAAGCTTGCCCTTCTTGACGAAAGCCGGCTTCGCGTAAGTCTTCTTCATGGTAATCTCTCCTCATCCCTACGCGAGAATGGCAGATACGCAAGATGTGTCAACCAAGCCGGGCGTCCACACGGGCTCTTGGCGACACGAGCTTGCGGCTGATAGTCTTGGCGTCGACATGCGGCGGGCAACCGTCACATGGTGAGGGCCGCAACAACGCCGAGGGGTTTCAATGAACAAGGGTGCCGACAGATTGCTCGCGCTTGCCCTGGTCGTTGTCGCCGTAGGCTGCCTGGCGCGGATCTATTGGCCGGCAATCGGCGAGGCTTTCCTCTGGCGCGGCTTTTCAGGCCCGCCGATGGATCCAGCCTCGTTACGGCTGGCGGGGTTCCTGGTGGCGGCGTTCGCCTGCCTGCTTGGTGCAGGGCTGTTTTGGGCCGGCCTCTTGCCGGACCGGTCGGGCCAAGCAGCGGGCGCGCCGCTGTTTGGTCGCGCGGCGGAGATGCAGGACGCTGGCAGGCCCGGCCTGCGCAGAGTCTTTCTCGTCCTGCCATTGGTCGTGGTCGCCGCACTGGCCGCCGACCGGTTCGGCCCTTGGCATGAGGGCGGCGACATAGCCAGCGAGCCCGTCGAACCGAAGGCCGACGGACCCAACCCTGGCGAGCCGAAGGCCAACGAACCCAAGGGGCAGGATGTCGCCAGCGCGCCGCCGGCCTCAGAGCCGGCAGCCCCACCGCCTGCACCAGCAGAAGCTGCTTCGCCGCCGGAGGCCGCCAATCCGCCTGCGGCACCGGTCCCACTGACGCCGCCGGCGCTGGTGCAACCGACCCCGCCAACGCTAGTGCCGCCGACCGCGCTCGCGCCTCCTGCGCCGCCGGAGGTCGCGATCATTCCGCCGCCCATCGTGGCGCCATTGCCGCCGGCTCCGCCGCCGCTACCGACGCAGCCCGAGGGCCACCGCGACTCGGTCGTCTGGCTGGCGGTGGCGCCCGACGGGCACTCGGTCATGAGCGCCAGCACCGATCACACGATCAAGCTGTGGGACATCGCCGCCAAGCAGCTGATCCGCACTCTCGGCGTGCACAAGGATATGGCCCGCACGGCGCTGTTCATGCCCGACGGCGTCAGCGCGCTGACGGCCGGCGACGACGGCGAGATCGTGCAGCGCAAACTTTCCGACGGCGCGGTGCTGCATGTCTTCTCCTCGGGCGGCAATGGCGGCGTCAGAAAGCTGGCGATCAGCCCGGACGGCAAACATGCCATCAGCGGGCACGACACGGGCAATGTCATCGTCTGGGATCTCAAGAAGGGCGCTGTGCTGCACGCCATGAGCGGGAACGGCTGGTCGGTCAGCGCCGTCGCCGTCTCGCCCGATGGCAGGCAAGCCCTCAGCGGCAGCATAGACGGCACACTGAAACTTTGGGACATTGAAAGCGGCAAGCAATTACGAAGTTGGCACGGGCATGAGCGAGGCACATATGGCGCCGCGTTCACCGCCGACGGGCATCATCTGGTCACCGGCAGTGGCGATTACACGATCAAGCTCTGGGATCTGGACAGCGGCCGCGAAGCGCGCCGCTTTGAAGGCCACGAAGGCACTGTCTACGCATTGGCGCTGTCGGCCGACGGCCAGCGCCTGGTCTCCGGCTCGCTCGACGGCACGGCGCGGCTGTGGGACATGGACACCGGCAACCAAATCGCGATGTTCGATAGCCGGACTGGCCCGATCTACGCGGTGGCCTTCACCGCCGATGGCACGGTGCTGACCGGCGGCAACGACCGCACCATCAGGGATTGGCCGGCCGCCGGCGGCGACAGCATCGTGCTGTTTGCCGGCGCGCCGGAGTGAACGGAACCTTGATCGCATTGTCCGCCGTGCTATGAAAAACCATGTCAGCTCCCAGCCTCCCGGACAACGCGCCCCTCATTGTCATCGATCTCCAGACCGGCATGTTCGACGGTGTGCACGAGCCGCCGATCCATGATGCGCCAGGCATCGTCGAGCGCACCAAGGCGGTGATCGATTGGGCGCGGCGCGGCGGGCGCAAGGTCGCTTTTATCAGGCATGACGGACCCGATGGCGATCCGTTGGCACCGGATGAGCCGGGCTGGCCGGTTTGGCCCGCGCTCGGCCAGGCGGCGGACGAGCCGACCTTTGCCAAATCGGTGCGCGATGCATTCAGCAATCCCGCCTTCGGCGACTGGGTGGCCGGGCAAGGTGCGGGTGCTGTCGTGCTCTTGGGCGCACAGACCGATTTTTGCGTGGCCGCGACGGTCAAGGGCGCGATCGCCAGAGGGCTCGGCGTGATCGTGGTGTCCGATGCGCACAGCACGCTGGACAATGCCAGCGAGAGTGCCGAACAGGTCATCACCAGGCACAATGGCGAATTCGCGGAGGCCGGTGTCAATCTGGTGACCACAAAGGCGCTTGTCGGCGGCTGAAGCCCGACCGTCGCCGCAGGCCGCATCAGGCAGGCCGGCTTGAGGAGTTCGCGAGGGAAGACAGCGCTGGGCGGCTGCCGTGGTCGACGCGGACGGGGGGGCGCATTGTTGGGATGGCTCGGGCGCCCGCGTCAACCAGGGCGGCTCGTACCGCCGCATTAGCAACATTGCACATCGCAGGTCGCTCGAAACTTCCGCGAAAGCGGAATAGGCCGGAGCAAAAGTGCGGATTCGGCTGAGACTTTCGGCGCGCTTTCCCGGTACGGGGAATCAAAAAGTCTGCTGGTTGTCGGCATGCCCCTCAAGGCGTCCGTCGCTCCTGCACCGGATCGGCGAGGAACGACGCCGCAATCAGGTCGTCGGCATCGATCCGGCCATGACGATCTTCCATGATGGCCGCGACCTTTTGAAAGGTTTTCATTTCGGCATCCGTCACCCGCGCATTGCGCATTCTGGCTTGGAGATCGGCCAGGCGAACGCCCAAAGCAGGGGATCTCACAGCTTTGCTTGTCATCTTCACTCGTCCTGATTGGAACCTGACATGTGCGACCCGCCGCCGTGGCTGGCGGCGGGTTTGGGACCGTTCGAAATTCAGTCGTAGACCTTGATGATCTTGCGGGTGCCCGGATCCACCAGGACCGTGCGGTTGTCGACGACCACGTAGCGGTATTGGACATCGGGGATCTCATGAAGCTCGACCGTTTCCGGCAACGCGCTACCAATATTCAGTTCCACACCGGGAACCTTGACCGAAGCGAGGGGCTGCTTCTTCACATACTCGCGGATGACGGTGTCCTGTTCAGGCTGAATGACAACATCCTGAGCGGCAACGGCGCCGACTCCGGCCAACAGCAATAGCGCCGCAGCGGCGCCCGTTAGGTGCATTTTCATACTGTTTCTCCTTGCGAGTCAGCATGACAAGATCGTCCAACGCTGACGAGCAACTGAACTTGAGCCAAATGAAAATGTTCCTCCGCTGGGGCTTCGGTCGGATGAGAAGTGCGACTTAAGTCCGGTCCGCGAGCGCATTGGTCTTACCGACGGGAACGGCTCTCTGTTCACGACTGTTTGTCTCCCGGATTCGGAGAAACAGATGGACAAAAGTGTTGGCCAAGCGCGCTGGTTGCTCGCACCGATTTCGCGACGGCCGTCACCTTTCTGGTGATGGGAATAGTCCTTGGCTGACATGTCGTCGATCGGCGCAGCAACGTCCCTTCCTGCGCTGATAGGATTCGCAAGCCGCTTCGGCGGCTGGCGAATCCTCTATCTTCACCACGCGCGGGCCTGCTCATTCGGCAAGCGAGCGCTTCGTTCAGCTTAAGCAACGTTGGGAGGTTTACTATGGATCGGCGATCCTTCTTGACAGCAATGTTTGGCATTGCCGGGGCAGCAGCCCTTGCAGGGGCAATTCGCCCGATCGAAGCAGTGGCCGGTGTTCCAGGCGCCGGAAACGGCATTCTCGATGAAATAGAGGCGTCACAAACAGAGGCCTTCGACGACGGTACACATGCGGAGGTGCAGCCGGTCGACCATCGACGCTGGGATCGGGACTGGGATCGGGACCGGGATCGGGACTGGGATCGGGGCTGGCGCCGGCGCCGGCACGGGCGGCGATGGAGACGGGTCTGCCGTAGTTATTGGCGGCATGGTCGCCGTCGCGTCCGGTGCTATCGCAGACGCGGGCCCTCGGTCATCCTTCGGTTTTAGCAGCTAGCCAGCACGTCTTAGCGGCTTGACCAGCGCGATCGGCTCGGCGTCCGCATTTTTCCGGCGGTTGCCGAGCAGAATGCCGTTTGCCGAGGCTGGAGCTCCACATTAATGCAAGCGGCGCCAAAAGCCTCCGGTGGACAATACATCGCCCGAAGCCGTCCGCTCCACTGGACGAAGCCTGGAGGACCCGCGCGGCCGCAATCTCGCCATCGCTCGGCAATTGGTTCGGGCTCGTTCAGTTTGCCGCTTTGCTATCGTGTGTCGATCGAGCGGGCGGCGAAGGCAGGGCACGTTGATCCGCAGGCTGCTCGCTGAAGTAGAGCGAACTGCCGAGAACGAGGAAGACGATGCCCACCGCCATCAATCCAACCATGAGCACGGCGATCGCCGTGCCTGGACCATGGCCTGTCTTGACGATGGTGGATCGGTGGGGCATCGCGCCGTTCTCCGGATATGGCACACCAGGGGTGCCGAACCTTCGCGACAAACGACAAGCGCGGCCCGATGTTCCCTTGGCGGAGCTTCAATCGGTCAGGTCGGGCTTTTGCTTTTTCCTGTAGGACCAAGGTCTTATCTGTTGTGCGCAAAAGTCCAAGGGGCCTTGTTCAGTTCCGATAATGTCCCTTGGATGTTCCGCTATTTTAGGTAAATCTGATATAAAGCTTAGGGGGAAAACTTAGCCAGCCAAGCACATTTTCCCGCGAAACGGGCATGGAAAATGTGGCTTTGGCAAGTTCAACAACAGGCAGTCATGTCTCGGGCGACGAAATGGCTCACGTCTCGTCGAATGGGCCCTCGCGGTTCTGATCGCGCGTGATCGCGGCTTCTTCCTCATCATCGGGAAGGGCGTCGTCGCTGTCCTGATACGCGTTATCGTCGTCCTCGTCGGGCAGATCGCCATCTTTTTCGATGCCGTAACGTATGTCGCCGTTTTCCGGCACGGACTCTGGCAGGATCTCGCCGCCCTTGATTGCATCCCAATCCTGCTGCTCGATGGTCGGCCCGTCCGCCTGCGGTGCGTCACCTTCGATATCGGCGCCTGGTTTGTTGCGCGGTGCCATGCTGGGCTCCTTTCCTTGAAAACTGGAGGCGAAACTCGGGGTGCCGGCGTTTGTTCCCGTGCTTGAAGTGCAGGCGTGCTTCTGGATTGCCGACAGCTGGCAGCCCCCGCCAGCACCCGCTGCCGTTCCCGGGTCGCCACCGTTGCCAAGTCGCCGCGCAATGGAGAGCGCGCAGTGGCGATCGGTCACTTACTTGCGAAGTTGCTAAAATAATGAAATGTTGTCCGCGGGAAATGGGAATGAGGCAGGGACTGATCGAAACCGCCGCGGTTTCGACGGTTTTGGGAAACCATGTATTTTGGACAGTTTCTCGTAGGAATGTCAGCCACGGCCATCATCGTCGCGGTCTGGACCTATATGGTTACCGGCTCTTTCTGGGAGGCATTTGCCTGGACGATAGCGACGCTGCTTGTCCTGCAGGTCGGCTACTTCGTGCTCATCGTGAGGCTGATCTTCAGGGGCTCGCACGATATCGCGCCGAGCCAGGATCCGGTAGACGCCTTCCCGCCATTGCGTCGCGACGGTGTCCGGCTTTAAGACCGGGTAACCAGGATCACTCGCGCGTGTGCGCCCGGGCAATTCGGGGAACCTCGCCACCAGCGCGACCACGGTGTTTGGTCACCGAGACAGCGTCCGAGCATATCCCTGCCGGAGATTTCGGCGCAGCGTTATCGTGGGAACATGACGCATGCGCGACCAGCTTCGCATGGAGCTCCGGCCGTCAGGTGGAACAAGTGATGATGCTCCGCGTTCTCTAGCGGTACCGGTGAGGTTGCCACCTCCATCGGAACTGTCATGGCTCGCTCTGCTCCCGGCGGGGCGAGCCTTTTTCGTGCTCCCATCGTCCAGATAGAGGGACGCGAGGCTGATTTGACGCGGCGACGACAGGTGCTTCGCCAATCCGACTACAGCAGGAATTTTTCGTCTTCTAATGTCCGTACACATTTGTGCAAATTTTCAAGCATTTCTGCGCTGTCTGCCGCATGTCTGATCAGCAACAAATTAATATCCGGGCCAAACGTAACATCTTCAATTCTGAAGTTCGATGGAACCGCATGGCAGCGGTGGAGTTTTTATGGAGGGCGGAATTCAATTGTCACTAGGAGACGGTCATGAAACTTTATCTTACAAGCGCGGCGGCCGCAGTCGTCCTGATGGGCGGCATTGGTGCGGCGCTGGCGGAGAGCGTCGTCGTCGTCCAGCCGGAGCAGGAGACGGTCGTTCGCGAATACATCAAGAGGGAACCGCTTGCCTCGGTGAACCTTCTGGGGGTCGAACTCAAGCTCGGCTCCTCGGTGCCGGACACTGTCGAATTGCGTGAGGTGCCCGACGTCAAATATCGCGTCGCCGTGATCAATGACCAGACGGTCCTCGTCGATCCGGAGACCCGCCAGATCGTTGAAGTGCTGCACTAAGGGGGTTCCCGCAGCACTGGACCTTGGGGAAAACCCGCCCCGACGTCGCGTCGGTGGCGGGTTTCCTTTGCCGCGACCCGCTATGGCCTATTCGGCGGCCAGTCTATCCTGCGTCTTGGTCTCGAAATCGCTGGCGTCGTGGCGCTCATGCAATTGCATGGCAGGCTCGCCGAAAGCGCGGTTGACCATGCGGCCGCGCTTGACCGTCGGTCGTGCGTCGATCGCCTTGGCCCAGCGTTGCACATGTGTGTATTCCTGCACGGACAGGAACTCGGCGGAATCATTGTACATGCGGCCGAGCGCCAGCCCGCCATACCAGGGCCACACCGCCATATCGGCGATGGAATAGTCCTTGCCGCCGAGATATTCGGTCTCGGCCAGTCGGCGGTCGAGCACATCCATCTGGCGTTTCACCTCCATCGAGAAGCGGTCGATGGCATATTCGAACTTTTCCGGCGCATAGGCATAAAAGTGACCGAAGCCGCCGCCCAGATAGGGCGCCGAGCCCATCTGCCAGAACAGCCAGGACAGCACCTCGGCGCGGGCCGGCTGTTCGGTCGGCAGGAATTCGCCGAACTTTTCGGCGAGATAGACCAGGATCGAACCGGATTCGAAGATGCGCACCGGCGTCTTGCCGCTGCGGTCCATCAGGGCCGGGATCTTGGAGTTGGGATTGACCTCGACGAAGCCGCTGCCGAACTGGTCGCCATCGTTGATCCGGATCAGCCAGGCATCGTATTCGGCGCCCTTGTGGCCGCGCGCCAGAAGCTCTTCCAGCATGACGGTGACCTTGACGCCGTTCGGCGTCGCCAGCGAATAGAGCTGCAACGGATGCTTGCCGACGGGCAGTTCCTTGTCATGCGTCGATCCGGCGATCGGCCGGTTGATGCTGGCAAAGGCTCCGCCGCTCGGCTTGTTCCAGGTCCATACTTTCGGCGGTGTGTAGTCGGTCATTTCGTGGCCTCGTGTCGGGGAAAGATGGCAGGTCGCCATAAACTAGGGCTGCGGATGTGTAAGTTCAACTTGCGTTGAACTATTATCGATGCCCGCAGGGCCAACATCGGCAATTGGGCACTTCCTCGCCCTTGCGCCTTCTCCGGCGTGGCATACCTATAGAAGATGTCACCAAAGCCCATCCAGGACAAAAGCATGACCATCAATCCCAATCCGCGCTCGGTCGTTGCCGTGCGGGCCACTGTCCCCGAAGATGCCTTTACGGCCAGCGCGCTTGGCACGCTCAGGGAAGGCAGCGGCGTCGTCATTCGCAATGACGGGCTGGTGCTGACCATCGGCTATCTCATCACCGAAGCGGAAGAGGTCTGGCTGACCAGCCATGACGGCCGCGTCATCCCCGCGCACGCGCTCGCCTATGACCAGGAATCGGGCTTTGGCCTGGTGCAGGCGCTGGCGCCGCTCGGCCTGCCGGCCGTGGCGTTGGGCGATGCCGGCAAGGCCAGGATCGGCGACGCCGTCGTGCTGGCCGACGGCATCGGCCAGTCGGTGCAGGCCAGGATCGTCACCAAGCAGGAATTCGCCGGCTATTGGGAATATCTGCTCGACGAGGCGATCTTCATTGCGCCGGCGCATCCGTCCTGGGGCGGTGCCGGGCTGTTCGGCGCCGACGGCTCGCTGCTCGGCATCGGCTCGCTGCGCCTACAGATGAGCCGCAACGGCGAGGTGGCCGACATCAACATGGTGGTGCCGATCGATCTGTTGCCGCCCATTCTCGACGACCTCCTGACGCGCGGCCAGGTGGCCAAGCCGCCGCGCCCGTGGCTCGGCGCCCTGTCGGCCGAAAGCGACGGCAGGGTGGTGGTGATGAGCGTGACCGAGGGCGGCCCGGCGGCCAAGGCCGGCCTGCGTCAGGGCGACATCATCTCCGACATCCGCGACGGCGCGGTCGACGGGCTGGCCGATTTCTATCGCAAGCTGTGGGAAAGCGGCTCGGCGGGGGCCGAGATTCCGATGCGGGTGCTGCGCGACGGCCGCGAAACCTGGCTGCGCGTCAAATCGGCCGACCGCGGCAGTTTTCTGAAAAAGCCGCAGCTGCAGTAGACGCGTCGATGGCGTCCGCGATGTCATCGGGTTGCCAATTCGCCCGGCGGCAGCCGCTCGGCCATCGCGGCCAGGGCCTCGTCGGGATTGCCAAGCGCCTCGCGCGCCTGCCGCAACCGGTTCTCGCCGCGACCGGCTATGATCACACCGACCCCAGCCTCAACGCAGCGCCGGGCCAGCGCCAGACCCATGCCGGAGCCGCCGCCGACGATCAGGATTTTCTGATTTGAAATGCTCATTCGCTCTGCCTTTGCTTGGATGGAGAAGGGCAGGGAATTGGCAGTTCGGTACGGCAAGTGAAAACGGAAGAAACCGATAGCGCTATCGGAAGCGCCGATGATGCAGGGCGATCAGTTGCCGCAAGCGGTGAAGGCAGCGCCCGGGTTCCAGTCCTTGAAAGCGATGGCCTGGCCTTCGACGGAGACGGTCTTGTGCTTGGTGCTGCCGTCCGGCTGCTTTTCGCTGCTGGTGCCTTTGCCGGTCAGCACATTGTACTCGCAGGCGCTTTCGGCATTTTCCTTCAAATAGTCATCATGGTTATAGGCGAAGCCGGCGACGATGAAGGCACCGTTGCGCCAGGCGATGGTTAGCGTCATGTCGGTCCGTTCGCTGCCGACCGGCATCGCTGGCAGGTAGAATTTGATCGAGCCATTGGGCAGCATCGTCAGTTCCGGCTCGGTGTCGGAGTTCTCGTAGCCCGGCCGGTCGTAGCCGTTCCATTCCCCGTCGATCTGCTCGTGCACGATCTCGACGGGTTTGAGGTAATTGTGCTCCTTGTCCCTGAGGAAGAAGTGGACGTCCATCGGCTGGCCGGGCTCGGTCTCCACCACCATGGCAAGATCGACGGCGCCATCGCCGTTGAAGTCGCCAGTCACAGCCGTGACGATTTTCCGGGTTTCGATCGGCTCCGCAAGGGCGAGGCTCGGCAACAGCAAAGATAGAAAAGCGAGCAGCAGAGATTTCATGGTGGCATATTCCCCCAGACTGACACCTTGCGGTCCTATAGCATGGCGGTGGAATATCGCGCGCCCTCTCTTCTCCCCGACGAAGTCGCGCGGCGATGCTTTCCTTAGCTTGTGGTGACGCAACTGACGAAAACTGACAGCGATCTGTGCCACATGCCGGGCGATGACGATGGGCGCAATGCGGGGCAATACGACAGTGGGAGCAGGAACTATGGTGGCGCGAGCGGCACTGAACAAACAGGCCGGCTAATGGCGCCGGTCAAGGTCGATCCCGACAAGGTGCACGAGTTTCCGGATGCGGGCAGCTTCTACGCGTGGCTCGGCAAGCACCACGCCACGGAAACCGAAGTGTGGATCAAGGTTCACAAGGTGGGGTCGGGACTGAAGTCGATCACGCCGAAGGAAGCCATCGACGTGGTGCTGTGCTTCGGCTGGATCGACGCGGTGCGCAAGGGGCTGGACGACAAGAGTTTCCTGCAGCGCTACACGCCGCGCGGCCGGAAGAGCATCTGGAGCCTGATCAACATCGACAATGTCGCGCGGCTGGTCGAGGAGGGCCGCATGACCGAGCATGGGCTCAAACAGGTCGAGGCGGCCAAGGCGGACGGGCGCTGGGCGCGCGCCTATGGCAGCGGCAAGCAGATGAAAATCCCCGACGACCTGCAAGCAGCCATAGACGCGGAACCCGCCGCCAAGGCGATGCTTGAAAAACTCAGCGCGCAAAACCGCTTCGCGCTCGCCTTCCGCACCCACAACATGAAGACCGAGGCCGGGCGCAAGAAGAAGATCGAGACGTTCGTAGCAATGCTGAAGCGCGGCGAGACGATCCATCCGCAAGGCAGGAAGTAAGCCGCTCAGGCTCTTTCTGCGGCGAGGGGCATGCGTTTCGCATGCGGCCCGCCACCCGATTCCTGGGCAGATTGTGATCGGCACTCAGCGTCGCATGAAGTGCTTCAGTATCTGAATCGCCGAATTGTTATAAGCATCTGTTTTTATGCGGATTTGACAGGTGCCTGCCGCGCATTTCCTCCGGCATTGCGTAGCCAAGAAAAAAGCCGCCCTCGCTTTTGCGAGTGGCGGCCTTTTCCCGGGAGGAAGTCAGGAAGGAGGGGCGATCAAGCAGCCTTGGCGTGCTTGATGGTTCAAAGGCAGATACTATTGGTTCAGGTCGACCGGCGTCACTCCAAGGAGTTTCAGGGCATTGGCATAGGTCCGGATGCCTTGCGCCTGCTTGCGCTCGGCACAAAACCGGTTCGCCTTGTCCTGGAGCGCGGTTGCCTCGGCGATCTCGCCTGCACTGGCACCGGGTTTGGCTTTGGTCTGAATGGCTCCGTCGAGTTGAAGGCCGAGCTGGCTGCAATATTCGCTCCGGGTGACCGCTGCGTCCGCACCCGATTGTGCGACCGCCAGCATGGCGAGCGAAATGCCTGTCAGGGCACCGATCCATCCGGTCGAACGTCGTTGCATTTTCGGGACCATTTCTTCGCGTTGTGCAGCAGCCCGCTTGACCGCCGCGAGGGTGGTTATGACAGGCGATGTTTTCGCGAGTTTTTCCCGGATGTTGAATCTTGTTTCTGGAGTGTGTCTGCCGGGGTTTTCCCTTCTCCCCCTGTGGGAGAAGGTGGCCTCGCGAAGCGAGGTCGGATGAGGGGTGTTCCAGGGAACGCCGACGTCTCACTTCGCTGGAACACCCCTCATCCGTCTCGGCGCTGACGCGCCGATCCACCTTCCCCCACAAGGGGGGAAGGAGAGCGTTCCGCCGCTGCGGCGCTTGCGCCTCTTCCTTTGCGGCCATCCTTCGCGTAAGGCGCCGGGCAAATCCTTTCGCGCAAGCATATAGCCCGGACACCGCATGATCAGACTTGAAAGCATCAGCAAGCAGAACGGCCGTCAGCTTGTCTTCATCGAAGCGTCGGCCTCCCTGCAGAAGGGCGAGAAGGTCGGCCTCGTCGGGCCGAACGGCGCCGGCAAGACGACGCTGTTTCGCATGATCACCGGCCAGGAGCAGCCTGACGAAGGCCAGGTGCAGGTCGATCGCGGCGTCACCATCGGCTATTTCAGCCAGGATGTCGGCGACATGGAAGGCCACAGCGCTGTGGCCGAAGTGATGAACGGCGCCGGGCCGGTGTCCGAAGTCGCGGCCGAAATGGCAGCCCTCGAGGCGGCCATGGCCGATCCCGAGCAGGCCGACCGGATGGACGAAATCATCGAAAAATACGGCGAGGCGCAGCACCGCTTCGAGGAACTCGACGGTTATGCGCTGGATGGCCGCGCCCGCGAAGTGCTCGACGGTCTCGGCTTTTCGCAGGAGATGATGGACGGCGATGTCGGAAAGCTCTCCGGCGGCTGGAAGATGCGCGTGGCGCTGGCCCGCATCCTGTTGATGCGGCCCGACGCCATGCTGCTCGATGAGCCAAGCAACCATCTCGACCTGGAGAGCCTGATCTGGCTGGAATCCTTCCTGAAAAACTATGATGGCGCGTTGCTGATGACCTCGCACGACCGAGAGTTCATGAACCGCATCGTCAACAAGGTGGTCGAGATCGACGCCGGTTCGCTGACCGCCTATTCGGGAAACTACGAATTCTACCAGCAGCAGCGGGCGATCGCCGACAAGCAGCAGCAGGCACAGTTCGAGCGCCAGCAGGCAATGCTGGCCAAGGAGATCGCCTTCATCGAGCGCTTCAAGGCGCGCGCCTCGCATGCCGCGCAGGTGCAGAGCCGGGTGAAGAAGCTGGACAAGATCGACCGCGTCGAGCCGCCGAAGCGCCGCCAGACGGTTTCCTTCGATTTCCTGCCGGCGCCGCGCTGCGGCGAAGATGTCGTGACGCTGAAGAACGTCCACAAGGGCTATGGCAGCCGCTCCATCTATGAGGGGCTCGACTTCCAGGTGCGCCGCCGCGAGCGCTGGTGCATCATGGGCGTCAACGGCGCCGGCAAATCGACGCTCTTGAAGCTGGTCGCCGGCGCTTCCGAGCCCGACACCGGCACGGTCGCGCGGGGCCCAAGTGTCAAGATGGGTTATTTCGCCCAGCACGCCATGGAGGTGCTGGAAGGCGAGCGCACCGTGTTCCAGACGCTGGAGGACGCGTTTCCGCAAGCCGGCCAGGCGCCGCTCAGGGCACTTGCCGGCTGCTTCGGTTTTTCGGGCGACGAGATCGAGAAGAAATGCCGCGTGCTGTCAGGTGGCGAGAAGGCGCGGCTGGTGATGGCGCTGATGCTGTTCGACCCGCCCAACCTTCTGGTGCTGGACGAGCCGACCAACCATCTCGACATCGCCACCAAGGAGATGCTGATCACGGCGCTTTCGCAGTACGAGGGCACCATGCTGTTCGTCTCGCACGACCGGCATTTCCTCGCAGCGCTTTCCAACCGCGTGCTGGAACTGACGCCCGAAGGCATCCACACCTATGGCGGCGGCTATACGGAATATGTCGAGCGGACCGGCCAGGAAGCGCCGGGGCTCAGGAGCTAGGTAAATGATAAGGGCGGCGTCGGCTCGAAGCCGGCACCGCCCTTTGAATATGGTCCGGCTGGAATGACGGCCTTACTCGAACGAGATGGCCATGCCGCTGAGGTCGGCGTTGACCTGCAGGCCGACTTGCTTGCCCGTGAGTTCGAGTTGGGCGCCCTTGTCATTGGTCATGATGATCACCTGGGCTCCCTTGCCGATCGTGCCGCCGCCGCCGGCTGCTCCGTAGACCCCGGTCACGTCGCGGGCGCGGCGGATATGGCGAACCGTGCCGCGGAAATATGTCTTGGACACGCCGAAAGCCAGGCCTCCGGACACGGCGCCGATTGAGATCGGGTAGCTCTTGCCATGGAAGGTGAAGGTGCCCTTGCCGCCGGAGCCGCCGACGAAAAACGCCGCCTTGTAGACGGCGAAGCGGATCGTGCCGCTATCGGCATGCGCGGCGCTGGCAAAGCCGATGCTCGCGGTGGCGATGGCGGCAACCGCGATGGAACGAAATCCGGATGAAATCTTCATGGTGAGAACTCCTCAATGTCGCCGCTTTGCCGGCCGGGATGTCGGCGTGGGATCAAAGTTACAACTGAACAGTCTCGCCCGTGATTTGGTTCCAGGCCCCGTGATTTGGTTCCAGGCCCCGTGATTTGGTTCCAGGTATGGGTTCGAATCCGGCTGCGGGAAGGCCCGGGGAGGGGCGAGGGGTTGCGGAGGGTGGAGAAGGTGCCTTACCGCAGCTATCGCCTTGTGGGATGAAGAGGTCTATGCAGGCCCTGCACAAGGCTTAGGAGAGGCTTCGGATGAGAATCGCAATCTGCCTCGCATTGGCTGCGGCAGTGACCGGATGCGCGACCTCCCCGGTCGACTATGAGGCGTCGCTTTCGCAGCAGGACCAGAAATGGGCTTCGCCGGCATGCCAGCAGGCACGCAGGGCTGCTTCGGATTACCAGGCTCGCGAGAAGGAGCATCCCGGATGGGGGTTCGGCGTCTTGCTTGGTCCATACTCGATGGGGCTCGTCGCAGCCATCAAGGAGCATGAGCAGAAGCAACGAAAGCTCTTCGCCCGCGAGGTGCACCTGCAATGCTCAAGCCTGCCGCTGCCGAAGGAACTGCAGGGCAATTTGAACCCTGGGGTGCGGCCGACGAAGTATCCATAGCCTTGGCGGCGCCTTCCGGGCAAAAGGCCGGGGCTGCGAAGCGAGTGATGGAGAGCCGCCGTTGGGCCTTATGTGATCTCCAGCGTGCTCGCCGGCATCACCCGCCTGCGCTATATTGGCCTGATCAAGGCCCATCGCTGTCGCTCGCCGAACCGCTGGTGCTGCCCTCGGTGGCCGCCGCCGTGATCGGCGGCACCTCGATCTTCGGCGGCCGTGGTGGCTACACCGGCACCATCATCGGCGCGCTGATCCTGACCGTGCTGACGACGCTCTTGACCATCCTGCAAATGCCGGAGGGGGCAAGGCGGATCTTGTTCGGGCTGATCGTGCTATTCGTGACGGCGGCTTATTTGAGGATTGTGGAGGAGAGATAGGAGCGGGTTGAGGTGAATGGCTGCGTTTGGGCCGAATTCAGACAGGCAGCTTTTTGGCGCAAGGATGCGAACTACTGCCGTTCAACCAATGATGAAGCTTCAGATCGAATTTTGGTGCTTCTTCAAAATTTGCACCTGTTGAGGATGCGCCACGGCCAGCAACAGCCGACAGCCCCAGCCCGCGAGGACCGATCCGCTCTCAAAAAGCGCGTACAGGTTGACAACACCTTGGCCGCTGCAACATCCTGCCGTCTTTAGACTGGGAGGTAGCATGACTATTTCGATCAACCGCCGCACCTTTTCCATAGGCGCGGGCGCTCTGGCACTGGCTGCGGCCGGATTTTCGCCGGCACGCGCGCAGCAGGCGTTTTTCCGCATCGGCACGGGCGGAACGTCCGGCACCTACTATCCGGTGGGCGGCCTGATCGCCAACGCCATCTCGGCAACCGGCGCGGCCGGCGTCGAAGGCTTGGTCGCCACCGCCACGTCCTCCAACGGTTCGGTAGCCAACATCAGCGCCATCCAGTCGGGCGCGTCCGAATCGGGCTTCACGCAATCCGACGTCGCCTACTGGGCGCATTCGGGCACCGGCCTCTACGAGGGCAAGCCCAAGATTGATGACCTGCGCCTCATCGCGACGCTTTATCCCGAGACGATCCATTTGGTCGCGCGCGCCGACGCCGGCATTAAGTCGGTGGCGGATCTCAAGGGCAAACGCGTCTCTCTTGACGAGCCGGGCTCCGGCACCATCGTCGATGCGCGACTTGTGCTTGGCGCTTACGGTCTGGCTGAAAAGGACGTGCAGCCCGAATATCTCAAGCCTGGCCCGGCCGGAGAGCGGCTGCAGGATGGCGCCATGGACGCTTATTTCTTCGTCGGCGGCTATCCGACCGGCGCCATCGTTGAGCTTGCCACCACCAACAACATCACGCTGGTGCCGATCACCGGCCCCGAGGCCGACAAGCTGCTGTCCGAGCAGAAGTTCTTCTCCACCGACACCGTGCCGGAAGGCACCTACAAAAATGTCGGCGAAACCAAGACCATTTCCGTCGCCGCTCAATGGGTGACCAGCGCCAAGCAGACCGACGACCTCGTCTACAAGATCGTCAAGTCGCTTTACAGCGACGAAACCCAAAAGGCCCTGCAGGCAGGCCACGCCAAGGGCAAGCTGATCACGCTCCAGAACGCGGTTACCAGCGCCGGCATTCCTTTTCATCCCGGCGCAGAGAAATTCTACAAGGAAGTCGGCACCCTGAAATAATAGCCATTTGGACCCGGCTGACAACAACGAGGCGGAAGGGATGCTTTCCGCCTCTTTTGTCTGGAAATTCAGGACACGGAACCGGCCATGAGCGATGACGACAAGATCAAGCTTTCCGCAATGGAGTTCGATGAGGAGAACGCTCGCGAACTGGAGGAGAAATTCGACTCCGAAATCCGCTTCCGGCCACTGACCCGTGTCGCGGGCTGGCTGGTCGGCTTCCTCCTGGTGGCGCTGTCACTGTTTCACTACTACACCGCCGGTTTCGGCCTGCTGCAGGAAATGTTGCACCGGGGTATCCACCTGTCGATGGTGCTGGCGCTGATCTTCCTCGTCTTCCCGCTGGTGAAGAAAAGCTACGACCAGCCCGCGCGGTCCAGCCTCCTGCGGCCGCTCGGCATACCCCTTTTCGACTGGCTGCTGGCGATCGCTGCGGTCGTCGTCGTCATGCACGTGCCTATGATCCCGCTCGACGACCTTGCCTTCCGCGTCGGCAATCCCACGGCGCTCGACGTGGTGTTCGGCCTTATCCTCATCCTGCTTCTGCTGGAGGCGACGCGCCGCTCCGTCGGCATCCCGCTGCCCATCATCGCCGTCGTCTTCATGGCCTACGCGCTGTTGGGGCGGTACATGCCGAGCATTCTAGTGCACCCCGGCGCGTCCGTCTCCCAGCTTGTCGATCACCTTTATCTGACGACGCAGGGCATCTACGGCATCGCGCTCGGCGTCGTCGCCACCTACGTCTTCCACTTCGTGCTGTTCGGCGTCTTCGCCACCCGCATTGGCCTCGGCCAGCTCTTCCTCGACTGCGCGGCGTGGGTCGCCGGCCGCTACGCCGGCGGTCCCGCCAAGGTGTCGATCTTCGGCTCGGCGCTGTTCGGCATGATTTCCGGCTCGTCGGTCGCCAACACCGTTACCGTCGGCTCGCTGACCATCCCGGCGATGATCAAGCTCGGCTACAAGAAACATTTCGCCGCAGCGGTGGAAGCGGCGTCCTCGACCGGCGGTCAGGTGACGCCGCCGATCATGGGCGCAGCGGCCTTCCTGATGATCGAATTTCTCGAACTACCCTACACGACCATCATCCTTGCCGCCATCGTGCCCGCCTTCATGCACTTCTTTGGCGTGTTCATGCAGGTGCATTTCGAGGCCAAGCGAACCGGCCTTAGGGGGCTCAGGCCGGACGAGATGCCCGATGTCGTCGAGGCGCTGAAGCGGGACTGGCCGACGATCATCCCGCTCGTCGTCCTCATCGGCGTGCTGCTCTCGGGCTACACGCCCTACATGGCCGCCTTCTGGGGCATCACCTTGTGTATTCTCGTCGGCTTGCTCAATCCGCGCCGGCGCATGTCTGTCGCCGACATCGTGATGTGCCTGCGCGACGGCGCCAAATATGCGCTCGCAGTCGGAGCCGCCGCCGCAACCGTCGGCATCGTCGTGGGCGTCGTCACCCTGACCGGAGTGGGCTTCAAGCTGTCCTACATCGTCACATCGACGGCTGGACACCTTTCCCTTCTCTTCGGCACCTTCATCCCTGAGGCGATCTTCTCGGCCCAGGGTCTGACCCTATTGTTCACCTTGATCATGACTGGCGTCGTCTGCATCCTGATGGGCTGCGGCATCCCGACGACCGCGAACTACATCATTATGGTGACGATCGCGGCGCCGGCGCTTGTTATGCTCGGCACCGAGCCGATCGTCGCTCACTTCTTCGTGTTCTATTACGGACTGCTGGCGGACATCACACCACCGGTGGCGCTGGCGGCGTACGCCGCCGCTGGCATGGCGGGGGCGGACCCGTTCAAGACCGGCAACACCGCCTTCCGGCTGGGGATGGGTAAGGCACTGGTTCCTTTCGTGTTCGTCTTCTCACCGTCCTTGCTGCTGGTGACGAAGGATTTCACCTGGCCGAACTTCTTCCTCGCCTTTTTCGGCTGCGTGCTGGGCATCACCTGCCTGGGCGCCGCGCTATCGCGCTACCTTCTGGTGCGCACACGCCCATGGGAAAACGTGCTGCTCGTGTTCGCCGCCCTGCTTCTGGTGGCACCCGAACTCTATTCCTCGCTACTCGGCGTGGCGCTTTTCGTCCCGGTCCTGCTGCGCCATTGGAACGCACGCCACACTGAAGAGGCGCAGCCAGTCTGATCAGCGCCGCTCCAACGCAATCCTTCCCGGAGTTTCGACGTCGCGCATATGCGGTGGGCGGACGGAAAGATGAGAGGGCGGACCATCGAGTCCATGACATTCGCTGCGGTTCTCGGCGCCGAGCGAGCTTCAGCCTAGTCGCGAAGATGTCCGCTCGTGAGAAGAGGCGATGAGCCGTGGCGATGACCGGCATGAGGCGCAAATCAGACCCTCCTCCCGGTCGAATCCAACAGCGGTTTTTGGCCTTCTTAGAATTACGGTGACAGTGTACTTTTTACCCTGTCAGCTGTCCCATCACCCCCCCGCCAACCGCGGCAGCAGAAAAATCTCCGCCCCCTGCGGCAGCTTCTTCGACCACGTATCGCGATAGATCGTCCCGTCGATCGCAACCGCGATGCCCTTGTCGATCAAGGGCTCGAGGCCGGGATACTGTTCAGCCAGCTTCCTGAACAGCTCCCTTATGTCCTTGGCCTCGATCTCGACCTTGCTCTGGCCTCCGGCGGTCGCGGCGAGCGAGCCCCAGAGCGTTACTTCGACCATTCCCGTTCCGCCTCGATCGCCGCCAGGATGCGCGGCGGCGACATCGGGATGTGCGTCATGCGTACGCCAGCGGCATTCGACACCGCATTGGCGATCGCCGCCAGCGGCGGCACGATCGACGTCTCGCCGACGCCGCGCACCCCGTAGGGGTGGTTGGGGTTGGGGATTTCGAGGATCTGCGTGTCGATCATCGGCAGGTCCGAACAGACCGGGATGCGGTAGTCGAGGAAGCCGGCATTCTGCAGCCGCCCGTCCTTGCCGTAGATATACTCCTCGTTGAGCGCCCAGCCGATGCCTTGCGCGGCACCGCCCTGGTATTGGCCCTCGACATAGGTCGGGTGCACCGCCTTGCCGGCATCCTGCACGACCGTGTAGCGGATGACCCTGGTAGCGCCGGTATCGGGATCGACCTCGATATCGCAGATATGGGTGGCGAAGGAGACGCCGGCGCCATCGGCGACGAGTTCGCTGTGGCCGGCGATCGGGCCGCCGGTCTTGCCCGACTCGACCGCGATCTCCTTTAGCGACAGCTTGCCGAGATTGCCGTGCTTCTCGCCCTTGGCGATCGCGTGGCCCTTTTCCCAGACCACGTCGTCGACGGCAATGTCCCACATCTGCGCGGCGCGCTCGCGCAGGATCTTGATCGCGTTGCGGGCGGCCGAGATCGTCGCCATGGAAGACGAGAAGGTGCCGCGGCTGCCGTCCGTCATGTCGTTGTAGCCGAGGCTGGACGTGTCGGCGACGATCGCCTTGACCTGGGAATAGTCGATGCCGAGTTCCTCCGCCGCCACCAGCGACAGCGAGGCGCGCGAGCCACCGACGTCGACCGTGCCGACCGCAAGCGAGACCGAGCCGTCCATGCCGATGTTGAGGTCGGTGCAGGTCTGGCCGCCGAAATTGAACCAGAAGCCGCAAGCCATGCCACGGCCCTGGTTCGGGCCCAGCGGCGCCTTCATGTGCGGATGGCTCTTCACCGCCTCCAGCGTCGGGCCGATGCCGATCGGTCCGTAGACCGGGCCGTAGGAGGACCGTGTGCCTTCCTGCGCGGCGTTCCTGATGCGGAAGTCGACCGGGTCCATGCCGATCTTCTTGGCCAGCTCGTCGACAGCACTTTCCACAGCGAACGCCGCCATCGGCGCCGAAGGCGCGCGATAGGCCGCGGTCTTCGGCCGGTTGACCAGCACTTCGTAGCCGACCGTCTTGACGTTATCGAGCTTGTAGCAGGCGAACGCCGTCATCGCACCGATCTCGGCCCAGGAGCCGGCATACGGGCCGCAGCTGTAGCGCAGCGTCGCTTCGGCGGCGGTGATCGTGCCGTCCTTGCGGGCGCCGATCTTGACGTCGATCGAGGTGGCGCTGGTCGGGCCCGAGGCGCGGAACACCTCGTCGCGGGTCATCACCAGCTTCACCGGCCGTCCGGCCTTGCGCGACAGCGCCAGCGCCACCGGCTCGGCCCAGACATGGGTCTTGCCGCCAAAACCGCCGCCGATCTCCGAGGAGGTGACGCGCAGTTTCGAGGCTTCCATGCCAAGCAACTGGGCGCAGTGCTGGCGGTAGACGAAATGGCCTTGCGTGCACACCCAGAGGTCGGCGGTGCCGTCGGAGCTGAAATTCGCCACGCAGGCATGCGGCTCGATATAGCCCTGGTGCGTCTGCTCGGTCTTGAAGGAACGCTCGACGATAAAGTCGGCCTGCCCGAAACCCTGATGGACATCGCCATGGCCAAACTGGCTGCGCTTGGTGACGTTGGAGGGTTTTACCGGCTTTTCCTCGAGGCCCTCGGTGAAGATGGCATCATTGATCAAGGGCGCCGTGTGCTTCGCCGCCTCGTCGACATCGGTGACATGCGGCAAAAGCTCGTATTCAATCTCGATGAGCTTCAGCGCCTGCCTGGCGGTGCGGGCATCGATCGCGGCGACCGCGGCCACCGCGTGGCCGTCATAGAGCGCTTTCGTGCGCGCCATGCAATTGTCGAGGACGTCGTACATGGCGGCATCGCCATCGGTGAGATCGGGCAGGTCGGCCGCGGTGATCACCGCCTTGACGCCGGCGAGCTTTTCCGCCTTCGAGGTGTCGATCTTGACGATCCTGGCGTGAGCGTGCGGGCTTCTGAGAACACGCCCGACCAGCTGGCCGGCCATGTTGAAGTCGGCGCCATAGCGCGCGCGGCCCGTCACCTTGTCGATGCCGTCGGGACGGATCGGACGCGTGCCGACGGAGGCGAATTTACGTCCGGAAAAACGTGGATCGAAATTCATCTCAGGCTCCCTTCATCACGATGGCCGCGTCCTGGACGGCGCGCACGATCTTGTCGTAGCCGGTGCAGCGGCAGAGGTTCCCGGCGAGGCCGAAGCGGATTTCCTCCTCGGTCGGGTCGGGGTTCTTGGCCAGGAGGTCCTTGGCCGCGATCAGGAAGCCCGGCGTGCAGATGCCGCATTGCAGCGCCGCATGCTCGAGGAACTTCTGCTGCAGCGGGTGCAGCGTATCGCCATGGGCCATGCCCTCGATGGTCTCGACGCGCCGGCCTTCAGCCTCGGCGCCGAGCACCAGGCATGAGCAAACCAGCCGATCGTCGAGGATGATCGAGCAGGCGCCGCAGTCGCCGGTGCCGCAGCCTTCCTTGGCGCCCGTCAGCCCCAGCCGATCGCGCAGGACATCGAGCAGCGTCTCGTCCGGCTGGCAAAGATACTCGACAGCGTCGCCGTTGATTGTCGTTGAAACTGCTATACCAGCCATCATTTGCCTCCTGCACGTGCATAGGCTGATGTGGCGGCCCGCTGGGCCAGCACACCCGCAACTTTTCGTCTGAATTCGATGGTGCCGCGCTTGTCGTCGATGGGACGGCAGGCGCCCGCACAGACCTTGGCGAGCCGCTCCAGCGTCGCTTCGTCCAGCCTGGAGCCAACGAGCACCTCCGCGGCTTCTTCGACCAGAAGCACCGTCGCCGCCACGGCGCCCAGCGCTACGCGGGCCGATTTGACGACCCCGTGCTCGTCGAGCGTCAGGTTCACCCCGGCGCTGACCACCGCGATATCCATCTCGGTGCGTGGAATGAAACGCAGATAGGCATCGCCAGAGCGCGGCTCGCGCTTGTCGAGCAGGATCGCCTCGATGATCTCGCCTTTGGCCAGCGACGTCTTGCCCGGCGCGGTCGGCACGCTCTGCACGGGAATCGTGCGCCGGCCCGCCGGCCCGACGACCACTGCCTTGGCGCCGGCGGCAACCAGCGCCGGCACGCTATCGGCGGCCGGCGAGGCGTTGCAGAGATTGCCCACGATGGTGCAGCGTCCCTGCACCTGCTTGGAGCCGATCAGCTTGGCCGCCTCGACGACACCAGGCCATGCCTTCTTGAGGGCGGTGTTCTCTCCCAGGACGGCGCAGGGAACCGCGGCGCCGATGCTGAAGCCTTCAGCAGTTTCCCGGATCTCGCTCAAGCCATCGATCGCCTTGATGTCGACGATCAGCTCTGGTTCGGCAAAGCCGCCCTTCATCCTGACCAGGAGGTCGCTGCCTCCCGCGAGGATGGCGGCCGTACCAGCCGACCCGGCCAAGTGGCCAACGGCATCTTCTATTGAAAGCGGACGTATGTAGCGCATCGTCTCCCCTTGGTCATCGCGATTTCAGCGACCGTTATAAACAGTCTCCTCATAATGGCTATCCGGTTCCTCAACTGCGGCGATTAGGCCAGGCGCCGCAATATCCAGTCCAACAGACGGAAAGTGGCGCGCTGAATGGCAGCAACCGACTTTGGGATGATTTTCGTGAAACTTCGGCTATGGATCAAGTGCGCTCATTCGCCCTTGTCCGCCTTTGGACCGGAACGGCCTCAGCCCGTGACGCGCTTTGCCGGGAAACTGTTCACATTTTTCCTGGAATTGCCCTAGAGATCGGCCTCGGCGAAGATGCGCGAGGCCCAGTCGAGGAAGACGCGCAGGCGTGGCGAGAGCTGACGGTTCTGCGGGTAGAGCGCCGACAGCGGTGTCGGCGATGGCGGATAGTCGGCCAGCACCTCGACGAGCGTCCCATCCGCCAGATCCTTCTCGAAGCGATAGCGCGGTGCCTGGATGAGGCCGAGGCCAAGCCGCGCCAGATCGGCGGCGGTGTCGGAATTGTTGGCGGCGACGCGGCATGGCAGCCGCACCTCACGGATACTGCCGGCGACGGTGAATTCGAACGGAAGGGTCTCGCCGGTGCGCGACGAAACAAAGCCCACCGCCTGGTGACCGTCGAGCGCATCGGGGGAGACGGGCGTGCCGTGGCGCTCGAGATAGGCAGGGCTGGCGCAGGTGATCTCGCGGATGACAGCCAGCCGCCGCATGATCATGCCGCTGTCGGGCGGCTCGCCGACGCGGATGACGCAGTCGACGCCTTCGCGCACGAGATCGACCAGCCGGTCGCTTTGGCCGATCTGCAGGTCGATCCTGACATAGCGGGCGAGGAACTCCGGCAGGCGCGGCAACAGGAATGTGCGGGTGAGCAGCGTGCTGGCGTCGATGCGCAGCAGGCCGAAAGGCTCGGCATTGCGAAAGGCGGCCTCGGCATCCTCGATCTCGGCCAGGATCGACAGGCAGCGCCGATAGTAGGCTTCGCCGTCCTGCGTGGCGTTCACCTGCCGCGTCGTTCGTTCCAGAAGCCGCGCGCCGAGATGCTCTTCCAGCCGCCGGATCGCTTCCGTTGCAGTTGAACGCGGCAGGCCGAGATCGGCCGCGGCAGCGGTAAAGCTGCGCCGCTCCAGAACGCGAACGAAGAGCCGCATCGTGTCCAGTCGATCCATGGCCCTTGTTCGCAATTTCCGAATAGTGATGTCAATAGATGGCTGATTATACGGAAAGCGGGTCGGCCTATATCCGTGTCACCAACACGGAGAGACTTCCATGACATCCAATCAAACAAGTACGGGTGGCCAAACCAGAACCGCGATCGTGACCGGCGCCTCCAAAGGCATCGGCGCCGCCATCGCACAGCGGCTCGCCCGCGATGGCGTCGCCGTCGTCCTCAATTATGCACGGGGCCGCGCCGAGGCCGAAGAGCTTGTGCGCAGCATCGAAGCCGGCGGCGGCAAGGCAATCGCCGTTCAGGCCGATATCGCCGATCCGAATGGGATCGCAGCGCTGTTCGACGCCGGCGAGAAGGCGTTCGGCGGCATCGACATCCTCGTCAACAATGCCGGCGTCATGAAGATTTCGCCGATGGCGCAGACCGACGACGCTTCGTTCGACACGCAGATCGCGATCAATCTCGGCGGCGTGTTCCGCGGCATGCGGGAAGGCGCGCGCCGGCTTCGCGACGGCGGCCGCATCGTCAATTTTTCCAGCAGCGTCGTCGGCCTCTACCAGCCGGGCTACGGCGTCTACGCCGCCACCAAGGCGGGTGTCGAGGCGATGACCCACATCCTGGCCAAGGAGCTTGGCGCGCGCCGCATCACAGTTAACGCAGTAGCGCCCGGGCCGATCGAAACCGCGCTGTTCACGGACGGCAAGAGCGAGGCGCAGATCGAGGCCATCGGCAAGATGATCCCGCTCGGCCGGCTTGGCCAGCCCGACGACATTGCCGGGCTGGTCTCGTTCCTGGCCGGGCCGGACAGCTTCTGGGTCAACGGACAAATCATCCGCGCCAATGGCGGCGTCGTCTGAGCCGTCGCCGACCGCTCCACGCCGAACCTCAAATTCCACAGAAAGGAAAAGATCATGCCATTCGCCAACATCAAGTTACCGCAAGCGGCGCTCTCAAGGGCGCAGAAGGAAGACCTCATCCATCGAACGACAGCCATGTTCGTCGACTTTTTCGGCGAGGGTGTGCGCCCCTTCACGATGGTGCTGGTGGAGGAGGTCGCCGACGGCGGCTATGGCCGGGCCGAGGAAGTGTTCGTCGTGCCGGAAGTTTTTCGCGCAAAGGAGTAGTGCCGGGCCGTTCCCGGGCGAGCCACGGGTCTCGCCCGTCCTTCGGGTCCCACAAGTGGGGAGATCGGCAGCATCACCCCCTTCCGCTTCTCCACCTCGGCCTTCCTCAGCAGGAACCGCTGAATCTTGCCGCTGGGTGTCTTCGGCAACTCGCTCGTTGACCGCCGGATGTTCGATCAGCGCGCTTTCGACGTCGATGCGGTAGCCCGGCAGAGGTGATGGCGTCGTCGGCGCGGCCGATCAGGAGATCGACCGTCCGGTTGCGCGAATGGCCCGAGAAGGGCTGGCCTCACCCGTGCGGCCCTGTATCATGGCCTTGTGAATGCTTGGGAGGAGGCTTGTGCATGCGGCTGAATCGGAATCTCTGTCATTGGAGGGTTTGGGTCTTCATCGCCGCAATGGTGCTTTGGCCGCACGCGGCGCCGGCCGATACCCTCACGCCCGAGCGCATCACTGCTGCCCTGTCGAAGCTCGAAGCGCTTGCCGAAGCCGCCGTAGCGGACGGTGCTGTACCCGGTCTCGCCATCGGCGTCGTGCGCGATGACGAGGTGATCTTCCTCAAGGGTTTTGGGCATCGCGAGGCCGGCAAGCCAGAGACCGTCGACGCCGACACGGTGTTCCAGATCGCCTCCCTTTCCAAACCGGTTTCCGCCACCGTCGTAGCGGCGTTGGTTAGCGACAGGATCGTGTCCTGGGATTCGAAGATCGCCGATCTCGATCCGGCCTTCCGGTTGGCCGATCCTTATCCGGCGAGCCAACTCACCGTTCGTGACCTGTTTTCGCATCGCAGCGGGCTTCCAGGCACCGCCGGAGACGACCTCGAAGGTATTGGCTACGACCGCGTCGAGATCGTGCATCGCCTGCGGTTCGTGCCACCATCGTCGAGCTTTCGCGCCGGGTATGCCTACAGCAATTTCGGATTGACAGAGGGTGCCATGGCAGCCGCGACACCGACAGGAAAGCCCTGGGAGGAGGTCGCCGAGGAGAAGCTCTACCGTCCGCTTGGCATGGCCTCGACCAGTTCCCGTCATTCGGACTTCGTCAAGCAAAGCAACCGTGCTGCGCTTCACGTCAAGGTCGATGGCGCCTGGGCCGCGAAGATAGAGCGCGATCCGGATGCGCAGGCGCCCGCCGGCGGCGTCAGCTCCACGGCACGTGACCTCTCGCAATGGCTGCGCCTCATCCTCGGCAACGGCGTTTATGCCGGCAAGACACTGATTGCCGCCGATGCGCTAAGCCAGACGCATGTTCCGCTGATAGCGCGCGGCAACAACCCCGTCTCCGGCGGCGCATCGTTCTACGGCCTCGGCTGGAACGTCGAATTCGGCCGACACGGCCTGAGCTGGGGCCACGCCGGCGCCTTCAGTGTCGGGGCGCGTACCCTGGTGACAGTCTTCCCAAAGGAGAAGCTGGGCATCGTCATCGTCGCCAACGCCTTTCCGACTGGCCTGCCGGAGGGATTGTCCGACAGCTTCGCCGATCTCGTCTTCGACGGTAACGTCGAGAAGGACTGGGTCAAGGCGTGGAATGATATCTATGCGGGCCTGTTCGGTCCGGCGGTCGCGGCGGCCAAGGCCGCCTATGCCGCGCCGCCGTCTCCGCCACGGCCAGCCGGGCCGGACAGCGTCTATGCCGGCCGGTACGCCAACGACTTCATCGGCGATGCGATTGTGTCGGAAGCGGGAGACCACCTTGTGCTCAGGGTAGGCCCGGCCGCCGGCCGGTCCTACTCATTGAGGCATTTCGACGGTGACCTTTTCCTGACCTTCCCCGACGCGGAGACGCCGGATAGCCCCTCGGGTGTAAGTTTTGTGGTCGGCGCTGACGGCAAGGCGTCGGCCATGACCGTAGGTTTTCTCGACGACAATCATCTCGGCACGCTGCAACGTGTGGGGGACTGACTTCCAAATCGAACGGTGCGGCCGGGAGTTCAGGATGCCGGGCCGTACCGGAGCAGTTTGAAGCAATCGCCGTTGCCCGATTTCGTCTGCGCCAGCAAGGGCTTCGACCTGTCTATCCATTCCTGATGTGACTTCGCATCGGCCTCGATCGCATCGACCGTTGCAAGACTGACAAAGCTGCGTCCGTGGCTGAGAAGCCAGCATGCGCGGCCAAGAAATCGCCTGCTGCGCTGGCGCAAGAGGTCGGCATCGTAGAAGATGTCGAGCACCTCGTGCTTGATCTTGCGCTCGGTTTCAGGATTGGCGATCGCAACCTCGATCGGCTCGCCGCCGATCGCATCCTGCAGGTCCTTGTAGTCGAGGGTGAGTTGGGTGATGGCATATTTGATCTCGCTCTCGTCGCGCACGATGTCGAACCATAGCGTCGGATCGAGCTCGTTGACGACGAACGACGACTCGAAATCGCGCGACAGGTTGAGGATGTCGAAGTCCCGGATGTCGACGTCGCGCTCAACCAGCAGGATTTCGCGGACCTGCTTGCCAAGCTCCGCTCCCTGCGCGCCGATGGCGGCGTTGGTTCCACCAAGTTCGGGACTAATATAGGCCCCGCCGTCATCCAGCAGCCCGTCGAATTCGCCAAGTGACTCGACGAGGGGAGCGCCACGAGCGATGCGCGCCGCCAGCTTGGCCAGAACCTGCTGAAGATCCGCTTCGCGTCTGCGCTGGTCTTGGTAATTCTGCTGGAAAAAGAAGATGAACAGCGACACGCCGATGCCGATCAGGATCACGCCCAACTGCGAGAAGATGTTGCGGTGGTATTCCAGCAGCTTTTCGCGATGGCGCACGTCGTCGCGCACACTGTGGGCGACGCGCAGATTGACGATCAGCGACAGGATGAGCAGCCCAGTACCGACGAGGATGAGGCCGCCGATGAGCAGGTAACCATGGCCTGTGCTGAAATCCATTCGTTTTCCCTGAAGCCCAGACTGCGCAGAATAGTGCCATTTTGGCTAAATACCTACGGATTTGCAGGCGGTGGATTTGATGGCGGCGGCCACCCCGGAAGGTTGACCCGCCTGGCCATCCGGCCGATAGCTCCGCCAGAAACTGTCCTGAGAACCCTGATGACTTCAGACACCAACCTCCACGATGCACCCGCCGTCGATCCCGACACCGCCTGGCAGGCGGACGTCCGCGCCGGTGTGCGCCACGTGCGCGACCTGGCGTCCCTCCCGCTGTCGCCAGCCGAGCGCGCGGCCGCCCGGGCCGCGGCGGCGAACCACAAGGTGCGCGCGCCCAAAGCCTATCTCGACCTGATCGACTGGAACGACGCCGCCGATCCGATCCGGGCGCAGGTCATTCCGTCGCCGCAAGAACTTGAGGAAGCGGAGGGCGAGCTCGACGATCCGATCGCCGACCATGACTTCAGCCCGGTGCCGCGATTGACGCACCGCCATGCCGACCGGGTGCTGCTGTTCCCGACCTATCAATGCGCGGTCTATTGCCGGTTCTGCTTCCGCAAGGAATCGCTGACCTCGATCGGTCGTGGCTATACGCACGAGGCGCTGGAGCCGGCGCTGGCCTATATCGCGGATCACCCCGAAATCCGCGAGGTGATCCTGACCGGCGGAGATCCGCTGTCCTTGCCCGACAAGGCGCTGGCCGACATCTTCGCGCGCATCGAAGCGATCCCCCATGTGCGGCTGCTGCGCATCCATACGCGCGTGCCGGTGGTGCTGCCGTCGCGCATTACATCAGCGCTCGTCGCGGCGCTGCAGGGTCGGCTGATGGTCACCGTCGTCACCCATTTCAATCACGCGCGGGAAATCACTCAGGCCACGGAAGCGGCCTGCCGCACGCTTCGGCAAGCCGGGTTCGTGCTGCTCAACCAGAGCGTTCTGCTCAAAGGCGTCAACGACAGCATCGAGGCGCTGGAGGAGCTCTGCCGCGAGCTGATGTACCGCCTCGGCGTCAAACCCTATTACCTGCACCATGGCGACCTCGCGCGCGGCATGGCGCACCGGCGCACGACGATCGCGCAGGGACAGGCGCTGACCGAAGCGCTGCGGGCGCGGCTGTCGGGCATCTGCAACCCCGTCTATGTGCTCGACCTGCCGGAAGGCGGCGGCAAGGTGCCGATCGGGCCCTGTCATGTCGAGGGCAGGCAGGGGGAGAGCTGGCGGCTGCGCGGGCTCGATGGCGAAGTGCGGGAATATAGGGAGATCGTTGGCGCGCAAGAGGAACAGTCTTCGAAGATTCCAGGCTCGTGATGCCAGGATCCACCCGGATAATCCTACAGCGTCACAGCGACCGTTCATAATGGCCAGCGTCTGCGCCGCCCCTCTCCTGCCTGCCGGCATCCTCTCCCCGTAAAGTGACGGGGAGAGGGGTGCTGTCATCGGCGATTTCGCCAATCTCCAGCGTTGCGGGAAGAATGCCGGCGTCGCGGCCAGCCCCTCTCTCCCCGTCACTATACGGGGAGAGATGTCCGGCAGGACAGTGAGGGGCAGCGCCAACGTCAACGATTGCCGCTTTCGGCTAGGAACTCATGACGCCGTAGCGCAGCAGAATAATCGCGCCGACCCCAAACCCCATCTCCATCGATAAACGCCAGCACCACCACGCGCGGGGCAGCGCAGTAAACGAGCCTGGTCTTGCGGCCCGTCTTCGTCGTCGCCTGGCCTGCGTTCAGGTCGACGGTGATGTCCTCATAGCCCAGCACCTCGCGATCGAGCGGATAGACGGCCTTGTAGACGGCTTCCTTGGCGGCAAAGAGGATGCGGCCGGCAAGATGCCGGTCGGCTGCGTTCGTGCGGTCCGCGGGCGTTGTCACGAGCGCCAAAATATCATCCGGGAGAGGCTGCGCAGGCTCGACGTCGATGCCGAGCGAGGCGATATCGCCAATCGGTGCAACCGCCGCCACGGCTATGTCGTCGTCGTGAGCGAGCGAACCGGTTATCCCGTCGGGCCAGACCGGCGCGCCGGTTGGCGTGCGCAGGATGGCGACGTCGCCGGCGCCAAGCTCCGCCAGCAGTCCGTGCGCGATCCACCGGGCCGCGCCGCTGGCGCGCCGCATGACAGGCCGACGCACGGGGATGGAATGCGCTTCTCCGGGCAGCAGATGGGCCTCGTCGCCGTCGCGGATCATCCGACATCCGATCCGGACTCCCGATGGTGCGATGGCGGCGATCGCTTCGGCCAAGGCGATTTCCTCGGGCAACCGCGTCACGGCTCGTGCGTCCGTGCCGGCAAAGCGAGACCGGCGATCATTTCGCCGTCCTCGTCCAGCCCTTCTTCGACGAAACCGGCGCTGCGATAGAGGTTTCGCGCCGCATCATTCTCCGGTTCGTAGCAGATCGAGACGTGGCTGATGTGGCCGAGCCCCTGGATTTCGCCCAGCACTTCGCGCAGCGCGGCCTTGCCGTAACCTTTGCCTTGAGAAGCGCGGTCGATCATGAAGCGGTAGATGCGCGCCTCGTCGTCATCCTCGGGCGCCTCGTACATGAGGAAACCGACGACACGGGTCCCTGCCATGACGACGCGTGGCCGTGCGTCTTCGTCAGTCCCGGCTTCTTCCAGCGACGCCGCATTGCCGGCGACGAAATCCTTCTGCTCCGGGGCGAGTTCCAGGGCCGTGACCAGGGCACGGTTGGCCTCGGTCACGGCAACGAGACGGATGTCCCCGGTGTTCAAGCCGATGCCCTTCTTCAAGCCGATGCCCTGGCCGATGCCTTGGAGCCATCGTCGGTGATCGGCTCGACGAAGCGGTGCAGCTTGGCCGGGTTGCCACGCCATATGGAGTTGGGCTCCAGTTCTTCGCCCTTCATGACGAAGGAGTCGACATCGACCACCGAGCCTTCGCCCATCACGACGCCGTAGTGGACAAAGGCTGAAGGTCCGAGCGTGCAGCCCTTGCCGATGCGGATGAAGTCGGACTTGAAAGCGCCTTCCTCCAGCGAATGGGCCTGGATGACGCAGCCCTCGTTGAGGGTGGCGTCGTCGCCGATCTCCACCAGCGAGCGTTCGGTGAGGTTGCTGCCGCCGTCATAGACACGGCTGCCGATCTTGACGCCCAGCATGCGCAGGATCATGGGCCGGAACGGCGTGCCGGCGAACAGCCGCACGATCGGCGAATCCGCCAGCTTCCAGTGGCGCTCGTGGCGCCAGAACGCGACGTCGTAGATGGTCGTCATCTGCGGCTTCAGCCGGCCGAAACCAAGGCTTGCCCGTTCCACGAAGATGTAGAACGGAATGGTGATCGCCGAGGTCAGGAGCACGGCGACGAACAGCGCGACCTCAGCCCATTCGGTGTAGTAGTTCAGCGCCCGGTCCCAGATCGCCAGCGTGGCGAACAGCATGACCCATTGCGTTGCCACGAACAGCAGGATCGTCACCAGATTGTGGCGGTTCTTGTGCGGGATGCGCCGGCGCCGGTCGTCTTCGTCGACGCCCGCGATGAGTTCCTTGTCGCGGTTCACCATGCGCGGGATTTCAAAGGCAGGGGAACCCAGAAGCCCGACGTTCTCGCGCAGCGGCCCGTCGATGGGGATCATCACCTTGGTGCCGAGCAGGACGTTGTCGCCGGTGCGCCCGTCCGGCGGATAGTAGATGTTGTTGCCGAGATAGTTGCGCTCGCCGATCCTCGTCGGCTCGAGCCGGAAGGCGGAGGCGGATTTGTGCATGTTGATCATGAACAGCCCGTCCGACACCATGGTCTCGGTGCCGATCTCGCACAGAAGCGGGTTTTCGTGCTGCTGGTTGGAGCCGAAATTGGAGCCGGTCTGCACCACCTTGTTGAGGTTCCAGCCGATGGCCCTGATATAGTGCACGATGGCCGAGCTGTCGCCGAACAGGAGACCTAGCACGCGGGAGTTGCTCGAGAATTCGGCGACCGTCTGCAGCCAGTAGCGAAAGCCGTAAAGCGTGTAGGTGCGGCCTGGCTTCAGGATCAGGTTTGTCAGGCGCGGCACCAGCGTCGCCGCTAGGAAGGCCACGGCGATGTAGCCGAAAAGCGTGACCGTGGTGCCGATCGCGACGATGCCGATCGTTTCCTGGTAATCGTCGCCGACATTTTCCCAATAGCTGTGGAACAAAAGCGGCAAGGGGGTGACGATGGCAAACAGTCCGATCAGTTGAACCGCTTCGAACAGGAAGCGCCGGATGTTGGACGGATCGACATTGCGCACCTTGCAATAGTCGGCCGTGGTCGGCACCGCCGGCGATCCATGCCAGCGTTCGCCGTCCGGTATGCTTTGTCCGCGGTGCAGCGAGGACGAATGGCCGAGCTGGGCGCCGTCGCCGATGCGGGTGTCGATGTCGAGCGTCGAGCCGACGCCGACGAAGGCATCGCGACCGATGGTCAGCGGCCCGGTGTGGATATAGCCGGACTGCGCCCGGAAGCCGAGGATCATCGATTCCTTGCGCAGGATGGTGTTGGCGCCGATCGAGATGAGATCCGTGCAGACGGGGACGGATTTCGATTCGATGACGGCGTTCTTGCCGAGCTTGGTGCCGAGAAGCTGCAGGTAGATGCTGTAGAGCGGGCTGCCGCGGAACAGCACGACGGGGGCGGTGCGGATCAATGTCTTGACCACCCAGAAGCGGAAGTAGCGCACGCCCCAGATGGGAAACGCCTCCGCCTTCCAGCGGCCGACCAGCACCCATTTGGCGATGACGGCAAAGCCCGACATGCCGAAGAACACGGCGGCCGAAAGCGCCACGCACCTGATGTAGAGCTGCAGCGGATCGTCGAGCGCGTCATACATCCAGTTGAGGCCGTCATTGACCGCCCACAGGGCGCCATAGCTGTAGAGCGCGTAGAACAGCAGCTGTGCGGCGCCGCAGGTCCAGTAGGCGAAATTCGAGGCCCGGCGGGTGAGGACAGGCTCGTTGGTGGCCGTCGCCATCTCGTCCGCCACGCCCAGGTGCAGCGCGAGACGCGCCACGGTCGGGTGGAGATAGATGTCGCGCATCGACGCCGTCGCCCATTCCTTCCTGGTGCGCAGGCGCGCGCAGAAATGCGCCATCAGCAGCGAGTTGGCGCCGAGATCGTCGAAGAAATTGTCCTCGACAGACACTTCGTCGAATTTCAGTACGGCGGCCAGCGCGTCGGCGAGGAAACGCTCGTCGTCATTGCCGGGCGCGACCATGGCGCGATCGCCCGAAAGCCGCACGCTTGTCGGCTTCGGCAGCTGGCGCAAATCCACCTTGTTGGAAACCGTCATCGGGATAACAGGCAGTTCCTCCAGATAGGAGGGCACCATGTAGTCGGGCAGCCGCCGCTTCATCGTCCTGGCGAGGTCGGCGCGCGAGATCGCCTTCTGGCCGGCCTTGGGGGCGTAATAGGCGACGAGTTCGACGCGGCCGGGCTCGATCTCCCAGGTGGTGACCGCAGCCTGCGCGATCTCGGGCTGGTCGAGCAGCACCGCCTCGATCTCGCCGAGCTCGATGCGGTAGCCGCGGATCTTCACCTGGGTGTCGATGCGGCCGTTATACTCGATCTCGCTTTGGTCGTTGATGCGGCCAAGGTCGCCGGTCCGGTAGATGCGCTTCGACGGGTTGTTCGGCAGGCCGACGAAATCGGCGATGAATTTCTGTTCGGTCAGGTCGGGCCTGTTGAGATAGCCGACCGCGAGCCCGATGCCGGCAATGCCGATCTCGCCCAGTTCGCCCGGCTCGGCAAGCTGCGGCAGCGATGCGTCGAGAATGACGATGGAGTAGGTCGGCAGCGGCGCGCCGATGGTGACGGGGCTGTCCGGCGTCAGCGCGCCCATTGTGGCGGTGACGGTCGCCTCGGTCGGGCCGTAGGTGTTGAGGATCTGTCGGCCCGGCTTCGACCAGCGCACCACCAGATTGTGCGGGCAGGCTTCGCCGCCGACCAGCAGCGTGCGCAGGCTGGGCACATCCGACGTCATCGACGACAGCAGCGTCGGGCTGCAGGCGATGCAGGTGATGTCGTGAAGCCGCAGGAAATCGGCCAGTTCCTCGCCCACCAGCGGCATCTGGCCCGGTGCCGGCACCACCGTCGCGCCGGCGACGAACGGCACCCAGATCTCCTCGGAGGAAAAGTCGAAGGCGATGGTCATGCCCTGATAGACGCGGTCGCCCGGCCGGTAGCCATAGGAGGCGGCGGCGACGCGGATGAAATTGACGAAACTCTGGTGCTTGATGACCACGCCCTTGGGCTTGCCCGTGGTGCCCGAGGTGTAGAGGATGTAGCAGGTGTCGTCCGATAAAGCGGCCTTCGCATGCGGCTTCAGCGGCGCGTCGGACTCTTTGGAGATTTCGGCGGCAGTGCTGTCGATCAGCAGATGCGGAACCGGCAGCTGACCGGCGCGCGACGCGTAGGCGGCGATGGTGACGATCAGGCTGACGCCGGCGTCCTCGATGATGAGCGCCATCCGCTCCTCGGGGAACGCGGTGGCCAGCGGCACGAAGGCAGCGCCCGCCTTCATCACGGCGAGCAACGCGACATAGGTCTCCGCCGAGCGGTCGAGGATGAGTCCGACGCGGTCGCCCGGCCGCACGCCGCGCTTGACCAGCAGGCGGGCGAACTGGTTGGCACGGCTGTCCAGTTCCCGATAGGTCCAGACACGCCCGTCCGAGATCACCGCCGGCAGCGCTGCAAACATTTCGGCAAGCTGTTCGAAGACGGTGTCGAGCCGCTCGCCGGGCAGGCCTTTCCGGGCAAAGTCGGCGCCCGTCAGGATTTGCCCGCGCCTGGCTGTCGCGGGGGCCGTTCTTACCAGCGCATCGACACTTGCCAGGCCGCTTTCCAGCCCCGATCGTTCCGCGTCCAGTTCGGCGATGTCGACACCGTGATCCATTTCCATATTTTCCCGTCCAGGCCGGGCATCGCCCGGCACGGCCATTTTTCCAGTTGTTGTGGGGTGCTTATGCCATCCGATCTTTTCGGCAGTTTTTCCGAACTGTTGAATATTGTTTCTGAACTGTGTCTGGGCGCTCTTTTGAGCCTGTCTTGACGGCGCTTGCCGGACGCGCCCGGCGGCAGCGCTCGGGGCGTGCGTCCGGCGTTTTTCTGGAACCAGCCTTGAGGCCCCGCATTCTATGAGCAGGGACTTAAGGAGCGTGTCGTGAAAGCGGTTTTGGGACTGGTCTGCGGCTTCGTGCTGACCCTTGCGGTCTTCGGCAGCGGACTGGGTTTTGCGGCCTGGCTGCTTGCGGCAAAGCCGCCGCGCCAGGCAACGGCCACCGTCAGCGTGGCGGAACTGTGGACCAAAAAAGCGCGGCCGGTGAACAAGGCCGGGCAGGGCCTCGAACGCCTGCCGGCCGCCCAGTCCGCGCCGCCCGACATCCCCGCCAAACCGCAGGAAACACCGCCCGACCCGACGGTCACCGGCGCCATCGCGCCCACGACGACCGAGTTGCCGCCTCCGCATCTCGCCTGGTGCGCCAGCCGCTATCGCTCCTACCATCCGGACGACAACAGCTATCGCTCCTACAGCGGGCAGCTGCGCCCCTGCATTTCGCCCTATCTCCAAGCCGCCGGTCAGGCTGTTCAGGCCGCCCAGCCGGCTGCCGGCGATGGCGGCGAAAACGGCGCCGGCCTGGGCGTCTACGTTGCCGACGGTGGCGGCGAAGCCCTTTCGGCCGACCATGTCGATTCCTGCTTCAGCCGCTACCGCTCCTACCGCCCGGAAGACAACTCCTACCAGCCTTATTCCGGCGGCCCGAGACGGCAATGCCAGTAGAGCCCGCGCGCCGCCCGATCCGATCGCGCGGATTTTCCGGAGCGTCCGCATTGGCGCGGCGTTCAACCACGACCCAAGGAGGACTGACCATGAGCGACGACCGGGACGACAGAATTCGTGAGCGCGCCTACCAGATCTGGGAACGGGAAGGCCGCATGCACGGCGACCCCGAACGGCACTGGCACCAGGCCGAGGCCGAGATCGACCGCGAGTCGGCACTGCCGCTGACGGCGGACGACGCGCTGCCTGAAACCGGTGAGATCGCCAGCTCCGACGTGCTGGAGGTCGAGGCGCTGGCGGTGCGCACCGGCATCTCCGGCGACGAGGCGCAGGAACTGCTCGACCGCCTGGGCAACGACCGCGCCGCGGTCGAGCAGGCCGCCCGCAGCCTCAAGGCCAAAGGGCGGAGGAGCTCTGACGAGGGACTGGCGAAATGAGCTGAAGAACGGAAAATATCGGCTGGATTGCGCGGCGGCCCCGAAAGCCCGCGCCTCTGGCGGAGGACGCGGGCCGATCGGACGGCCGATCTTCGGCAGGCGATGGAGGGCACCACCTGCCGCACAGATCAACAATTAGCTATGGCTAATGTTCCGTCAAGCTGGATCTGAATTTTACTTTCGTTGAAATGTTGGCCTCCACCGCAGTTTGCGCCGCTGGCCTTTGGTTGGGAATGCATGTGTCCGGGCAGGCAGCTTATGTCGATGCCGATAGGAATTTTTTCTTGACGGGGTGAGGGCAGCTATGCTACATTTTTGCCTATGGTGCTGATTTGCGCCAGTGACCCGCCGCCAGGCGGGTTTTTTGTTGACCCGCCGCACAGCCGTCGCCTCCAAGATTTCTACGCCGCGCGTGGTTCGGCCGGCCTGGGTTTGACCATTGTTGCGAGGACGATGCCGGCGACGATGAAGGCCGCACCGACCAGATCGTAATCGTGCAAGTCCTCGCCGAGCAGCAGATAGGCGAGCATGGCCACGAACACCGTCTGCAGGTAGAGCAGCATGCTTGCCCGGCTCGCGCCCAGCGTTTGCACGCTTTTGTTGTAGAGGTAGTACATCAAGGCGCCGCCGGGACCTGCCAGATAGGCGAGCGCGAGAAGGCTGTGGACGTTCATGGCGGAGCGTTCGTCGTTGAACAATTCCCACAGATGGAAAGGCAAGGCGACCAGCGCACCGGCGCCGAGCAGCAGCACGACCATCGGCAGAAGTTCGATGCCGAATTTGGCACGGCGCAAAAGCACGGTGTAGAGGCCCCAGCAGAACGCGCTGCCGACAATCCACAGCTCGCCGGCATTGACTTTGAGTTGCAGCAGCGCCGTCAAATTGCCGTGGGCAACGATAAAAATCATCCCGGCAAGCGCAACCAGCGCGCCAAGCGACTTCCACAGCCCGAGCGGCTCGCCAAGCACGAAACGGGCGAGCACCATCGTCATGACAGGCGACAGCGCCATGATGATGCCGGCCGTGGTGGCGTCGGTGTGGTTGAGGCCGTGGTAGATCATACCCTGGCACAGCGTCAGGCCGATCGCCCCCACGGCGACGATCTCCACGGCGCGCGTTCGCAAAAGCCCGATCATCGCCTCGTGATGACGGTGTACAATCGGCAGCAGGATGGTGCAGGCCAGCGTCAGCCGCCAGAAGCAGAGGCCCCAGGGCGGCATTTCAGGCGCCACCCATTTGGCCGCGATATAGACACCGGCCGAAAGCAGCCAGCACAGGATGGCGGCCGGATAGCCGGCCAGGGAGGGGCCGGCCACGGGTTGCGCGGCTTGATGCGCTATCGGCATTGCCTGCATGTCATGCCCCCTTCGATGATTTCGGCCAGACGGGGCAACATAGCCTGTGTCGTGGGATCGTGCATGCGTTTTGAAAGGGGGTGAAGGAAGCTGCGCTCGGCCGCCCTATGTCTTCGATGGAGCGGGGAAGTTCTTTCCCGTGAGGGGATGCAACGACCGGAACGGGTCAACTCACGACATCGGACATTGGAAGTCCGCTGTCGTTGTTCCCCCATCACAAGCGGACCAACTGCCTTGAGGCTGATCGAGTAACTATGTCAGTCCGCCTTGTCGCCGCAAACTCGTTTCGATTCCTTGTGTGCCTTTGCCTTTCTGGTATCCATGTGTCGCCAGAATACAAATCGGTGTTGTATTTGACAGCCTCCAGGAGTTTGAAATGTCTGATGAAAAACCCAAACTCAGCCGCCTGGATCGGCTCTTCCTCTCTAATCAGATGAGAATTCTGGAGGCACTTTATCCCAACGATGCCGATGACATCGCTGTGCAGCGCGAGGCAATCGAGCGTGGCTACGAAATGCTTTATGGCTGGGACATGGACCACATCTACGACGGGGACGATGTGATGACTGCGGCTGAGTCCAGCGAGGTTTGGGACACGCTGGACATGTTCGATGCGATTAATCGGTTCGTGTCTCGGACTGACGATGAGGAGATCAAAAATAGTCCTTTCACAAAATTCATGGGCTACGATGGCAATAACGAGGGGAAGTTTATGGCTTTCACGGCGTACACGATCGAGCGCCTTAAACGCTTTGAATTCGTGCCGACGCCAAAGAAGAATTACTGGAACTCGCATATGCCTGTCCGCGAAATCTATCAGAGGATGCTGGAGGAGTGGCGCAAGACGCCGCGAGAACGTCGGTTCGATCTCACGGTTGCCGAGGCAAAGGCCATCCTCGCGGCTGCGGTTCATCCGAGTAATCGCTAAGCCATGGAAGCCGCTCTATTCTGGAATCTCCTGAACTTGGCTGGCATTGGCCTTTCCGTCTACGCGGCTTGGGCAGCCACGTCTGCAAAGCAGGCTGCGAAGAAAGCCGCAGAGACTGTCGTGGAGAAGAAAAATCAGCAGGAAGACGGTGATCGCCTGAAAGAATTGCTGGCCGCATTGAATTCAGCCAAGGACGCTGCAATGCGTCGGCAAGGTGGCGCGCCAGAGTTTCTGTCAGCCGGGCATGATCCAGCGCGGGATCTTCACGCGCTTCGAACTGCTCACGACCGCCTAGTAACGCGACTTCCCATAAAGCTCGGCCGGAGTTTGGGCACAGATGTAAAGAACGCAGCCGACGAGCTTCTGAAGGCAATCAGGAACATCGAGGAGATCGGGGTCAATCGGGATGGCTGGAAGGATGCGCTCGCGACGCTACAGATCCTGATCCCTAGCTTGGAGCAGGAGGATCGACGGCGGAGCGATCGAGAGCTTTTGGAGCATGTTAGTGACTGAATGCCGCCGGAGCGATCCTAGCGGACTGAACTATGGTCTCTCAACCATCTCGCTATAAGCCTGCAGCATGTTCTCGACGTCTTCCCATTGATTGGTAACCGAGATCAGCGCCTCCAAAGGGTGAGCCCCTTTTCGTGCTGCCTTGGCGATTGCCCAGAGAAGATAGTCAAGCGTAACAGGACTGTCGGCGACTTCAAAGGCATACGTATTATTTATTGTCGCATGACGAGGAAAGTTCTTATTTGCTTCGGCGATGGCCTCTTTCAAACGGGTTGATTTCGCTCGAAACGCGGCATTTTCTGCACGCTTTGCTGCTCGTTGATGAGCCTCCGCCTGGGCTTGGGCGTGATCCAACGCGACGCGAAGAGTTTCGATTTCTTCAGGTGATGCTTCGTCGACTTTCTTCCCCCCTCCTACTGCACGGAGAAGGCCTTCAAAAATCTCATCGTATCGAGCCTCATCCCTAAAATCGCCGTAAAATTTCCCGCGAAGAAATCCTGGCAACTCAATATCAGAAATAAGTAACGGCAGCACCACCACTCGTTTCTCATCAATTTCACGGTTACTCGCGATGTCCAATTCCTTTTGAACCCATTGACTATCGATCGAAGATTTTGACAGGATGGCACACACATAGTCGACTTTATCAAGCCCTTCTCTAATCTTTCCGATTAGAGAATCGCCGATGTTTATCTCAGCTTCATCAATCCAGACCGAGTGGCCATTGCCTCTCAAGCTGGCTGCCAATTTTCGCGCAAAAGGCTTGTCAGCATGCGAGTGACTGAGGAAAATATAAGCCATTGTGTTTCTCGAATATCCCGCCTGAAAATATTTAAGTCATGCCAAAAGAAGCGGCTGTGGACAAGGGGGACCTATCCACCTCAGAGGTTGCTCGTCTGACCCGTAAGACCTCGCATTGCCGCATGCGTACTTTAGTATATTGTGCAGGCACCCATAGGGATTCCTATTTCAGTCGATGTACCCCATCCCATCCCCATTATTAATTGCGCGCAAGACAGACGCGATCGTAAAACGGAGCCTATTGGTTCCGTGCCCTCATTTTGATGGCCGTAAGTGGCGATTCGGTCGGCTGGCTGCGCATTTGACAGACTGGTTGCCGGAGTTTGCGTTTAGGCCGGACGACCTACCAGATCGTATCGAGAATACGTCACAGGTCCGACGCCTGATGGAGCGTGCTATAGAACACCTCTATTCGGAACGCGCGGGACCAAGTCGCGGTGAGCTAGGCGAACTGTTGCTCCACATCTGTTGTAGGCAATTCTTCGGGACGTTTCCAGCCGTCTCCAAGCTCTTCTACAAAACTTCATCCAACGAGGTGGTGAAGGGTTTCGATCTGGCTCATGTTCGCCTCTCTGGAGACGGAGAGATTGAGATATGGTTGGGAGAGGCGAAATTCTACCGGGACGGCAAACGCGCCGTGCGCGATGCTGTCAGGTCGGTCAAGGAACACCTCGATCGCGGATTTCTGCGCAGTGAAAAGATTATGCTGGGTGGAAAAATCTCGAAATACACGCCTGGTTATGAACGTCTCCAATGGATGTTTGACGTTGACACTCCTCTTGACCAAATTTTTGATCGCATAGTGGTGCCTATATTGGTGACCTATGATAGCGATTCCTGCTCGGATTTTCAGAACGAAGACGACTATAATTCCCGCCTTGAAGCAGAGGTCCTCGCGTTGGACGACGAGTTTGCACGCCTCACTATCCCAGTTAGTGTCTTCAAGATCATGATACCTATGAACTCGAAGAAATTGCTCCAAGACGAGTTCGATCGACGCATGGGTTTCTATCGATCATGAGGCGGCAGGAGTTAGAGGCAGTTCTTGCGGCGGATGGCTCTGACCTCGTAAGTATTTTTCGAAAGGCGTCATCGCTTGGGCGTTACATATTAGAGAACGGCGCCGCCGATGGCTGGTTAAATCAACACATCATTGCACTCCATGCGACCGTGTTAGATTTTACAGCGCTAGAGAGTCTTTTGCCCGTAACTCAAGGGTTACTGCGAGAGGTAGGGCTTTTCCCTTATCTTGAGCATGCTCAATTGGACTGGCAGGACGCGATCGCAAGAGAAGGCTTTAGACCCTCCGGAGATTTATCCTCAAAGTACTTGTTTCATAGGGAGCAGGCTCATGCTTTTGACGTTCTTGCATTAGGGCAGAATCTGGTTCTTAGCGCGCCAACAAGCTTCGGAAAGTCTTTTCTAGTCGACAATCTCATTGATGTTCGTCGACCCAGGACAGTGGTGCTAGTCGTACCTACCTTGGCGCTTTTGGACGAGCAAAGGCGCCGCTTGGACAGAGCCTTTAGCAAGACCCATAGAATAATTCACCGCAATGATCAAATACTGTCTGAAGAGTTAGGAAATATCCTAATTTTGACACAAGAAAGGCTAAGAGATCGCGTCGATCTAGAGAATATTGATTTACTTGTGATAGATGAGTTTTATAAACTTAACGCCGATGTTAACGACGCACGTAGTCGCTGTTTAAATATAGTATTTAGTCGATATGCGCCGCGAGCTAAACAGATATTTCTTCTTGGACCAAATCTTGACTACGATGTGAATTTGGGAAAAATTTCGGCCAAGCGGATAGATTCAGATGCTGCCACAGTTGCCACTATCATTCACGACTTCAGCCATGAGACCTACAAGCGTAGGCGCCTCGCTTCTCTGCTTGCGGAACGGTCCGCGGAGAAGTCACTGGTGTTCTGCAAGTCGCCGGCCTCAGCTCGAAAACTTGCAGATGCCCTAATCCAGGAAGGTATTGGATACGAGGCTCCTTATTGCAGGGAGTTGGGCTTATGGCTTGCCGACCACTATCACCCCGATTGGGTCGTCGCGACAGCACTTCAAATTGGCATCGGTATGCACCATGGCGCGATGCCTCGAAGCGTGTCGCAACAAATTCTTCGTGCCTTCGAGGAGGGGGATCTTAACATCCTCATTTGCACCTCCACACTCATCGAAGGCGTCAATACAAAGGCGGAGAACGTCTTTATATTTGATGATAAAATACGTTCGAAGCGATTTGACTATTTTTCTTATAGAAACATTTCTGGGCGTGCGGGCAGATTCAGAAAGTACATGATTGGGAATGTTTTTTTATTCAACGAACCTCCCGATCCTGAAGCTTACCAATTGGATATCCCAAGTCTAGCCGATCCGGCCGATTTGAGTGATGACTTCCTAATCGGAATTGAGGGCTTTGCCAGTGATGAATCATTTCGAGAGCGCCGTTCGCAGCTTGAAACAGACCTGGATCTTCCTGCTGAGCTAATAGAGCAGTTGGCCACTTTTCCGATCGCATCCATCCGAATTGTCGCAGACAAAGTGAAAGAGCGGCTTCAGGCTGGAGACCGGCGAATAATATGGTCGGGTCGGGCGAGTTATGAGGAGCTGGTAGCCACTCTTGCAATGGGTTGGCGCCCGTTTGCCAAGGACTCATCGCTTGTTTCTTCCGGTCAAGCTGCTTTCTTCGCGTTTCGGATGCTGGGTACAGGCGGTCGCATAAGAGATTACCTCAATAGGATAGTTGCGTCGTCCAAAGCTGAAGCGGTTCAGCGCGAGATTGATCGAGCTCTCCGTGCAATTCGCGAGGTAGATTTCTACGTACCCTCCGTGCTCTCGGCGTTGCAGCTTCTAGTGAATCATTACGCTTTGCGTATCGGACTTCTCAAGGTTGATTATCTAACGATGGCTGAGACCATCGAAAGCCACTATCTTCCACGACATGTGAAGGGTTTGGAGGAAATAGGAATTCCTATCCCTTTAGGAATGAAGGTATATGGCTATTTAGGGGGAGACCATGATCTTGATGAGGCCATAACCACACTAAGATCACTTCGCGAGCGGGATTACATCGCAGGTGGTCTTACACCGTTTGAATATCAAATGGTTCAAGCCTCACTCTAGGCGGTCTTGATAGTGCCCTGTGCTTTCAAACGGAAGTACCGAGCAATAGATCAGATGTTGGTGTCCGCCGATGGCGATCTGATGGCCTTTCAATTTGTCGGTAGTGGAGCCGCATCCAACCAACCGTTCCAGTCCCATCCCACCCCCTCGCATTAACCATTCGTTAACCATTCCCTCGCTAGCGTTTACCTCTCAGTAAGGATTCGCCAGCCGTGACCTTTGCCGCCCCCCTCGAGGCCAAATCCATTCGTTTTCGTGCCCGCTCTTTCGTCGCTTTCACGCTGACGCCCGAAGCGCCCTTGGACGTGTGGCTGGAGGGGCTGGATCACTGGATCGGCAACTCGCCCGGCTATTTTGCCGGGCGGCCGGTGGTGCTTGACCTCAACACCTTGAAGCCCGATGTCGCCGCGATCGAATCGCTGGTCGACGTGCTTGGCCATCGCGGCATCCGCATCTACGCCATCGAGCTCGACGGCCACACCGCACTCGCGCCTAACCTGCCGCCGGTGCTGGTCGGCGCCAAGGAGGCAACGACGGATGGGCTGCTGCCCCGCAAGCCGCGGGAGGATGTTCCCGGCACATCGGAGGGCAAGGCCGAGGGCAGGGAGCCTGAAGCCGGCCCGGACAAGGACAAGGTCGGCGACGGCAAGGTTGACGCAAGCAAGGTGGGCGATAGCGAGCCGCAGGTTGAAGCTTCGGGCACGCTGATGATCAAGGCGCCGATCCGCTCCGGCCAGGCGATCGTGCATCCGCATGGCGATGTCATCGTGCTCGGTTCGGTCGCTTCCGGGTCGGAGATCATCGCGGCGGGCTCGATCCATGTCTACGGCACGCTGCGCGGGCGCGCTTCGGCGGGTGCGCTGGGCAACAGGGGCGCGCGCATCTTCTGCCGCAAGAACGAGGCGGAACTTCTGGCGGTCGACGGCTGGTACGTCACCGCCGAGGAGATGGAAGGCGTTTCGCGCGGCAAGCCGGTGCAGGCGTTTCTCGACGGCGACGCTTTGCGGGTTTCGACGCTGAGCTGACATTCGTTTCGATATTGGGGCGGCCGAGGGCTGCCCGACCAAGAACAACAACAACGGAGGCTTTTCAATGGGCAAGGTAGTGGTGGTCACCTCGGGCAAGGGGGGCGTCGGCAAGACGACCTCGACGGCGGCCCTCGGGGCGGCCGTGGCCAAGACCGGCAAGAAGGTGGCGCTTGTCGACTTCGACGTCGGCCTGCGCAACCTCGACCTGATCATGGGCGCCGAGCGGCGCGTGGTGTTCGACCTCGTCAACGTCATCCAGGGCCAGGCGAAACTCTCGCAGGCGCTGATCCGCGACAAGCGGGTCGAGACGCTGTTCCTGCTGCCGGCCTCGCAGACGCGCGACAAGGATGCGCTGACCGAGGAGGGTGTCGGCGAAGTCATCGACAAGCTGCGCTCGGTGTTCGACTACGTGTTCTGCGACAGCCCGGCCGGCATCGAGCGCGGCGCGCAGCTCGCCATGCGCTTTGCCGACGAGGCGGTCATCGTCACCAATCCGGAAGTGTCGTCGGTGCGCGATTCCGATCGCATCATCGGCCTGCTCGACGCACGCACCTTGCGCGCCGAGCAGGGCGAGCAGATCGCCAAGCATGTGCTGGTCACCCGCTACGATGCGGCGCGCGCCTCGCGCGGCGAAATGCTGTCCATCGACGACGTGCTGGAAATCCTGTCGGTGCCGCTGCTCGGCATCATTCCGGAGAGCCAGGACGTGCTGCGCGCCTCCAACCTCGGTTCGCCGGTGACGCTGTCGGAGCCGCTCAATTCCGCTGCACGCGCCTATATCGACGCCGCCAGGCGGCTGGAGGGCGAGGAATTGCCCGTCATCGTGCCCTTCGAGCGCAAGGGCTTCCTCGATCGTCTTTTGGGAAGGAGGGCGGCATGAACCTGCTCGATATCTTCAAGCGGCGCTCCAGCGCGCCGGTGGCGCGCGAGCGGCTGCAAGTGCTGCTCGCCTATGAGCGCCGCAACCGCAGCCAGCCCGACCTCGTCTCCATCCTGCGCGAGGAGATCATGGCCGTCATCGCCAAGCACGTGCAGATCGACCAGGATTATCTGCAGGTCTCGATGGACCGCGGCGAGACCATGTCGACGCTGGAAATCGACATCCAGATCCCCAACAAGAGCGCCGTGCCGCTGGCCATGGCGGGGTGACTTTCTTACCCTCCCCCTTGTGGGGAGGGTCGATCCGCAAAGCGGATCCGGGTGGGGGTCAGCGCCAGCACCCCCACCCGGACCTGCGGTCCGACCTCCCCACAAGGGGGAGGTAGGGCGCCCGGTTTTTTTGCGCAGAGACCTGTGGCTCGCCCGGCAAGTCGCTGCGAAGCAGCGGGTGGGGTCAGCGCGGCGCTGCACGCTTTTCCCTGCCGCGGCATTGGTCGCTCGCAGCATCCAACCCCCCAAATGTCCCAAATTTACCTTTGTGCCGACGGGGCTTCCCCTGCGCAAGCAGCGGATGTAAGGATATATTAGCAGTTTGTTAAGTTCGAAGCGAGGTATGCGTAAGGGGAGTTTGGTGATGAACTTCAGAGGCCTGATCAAGCGTGCTGAAGACGTGGATAAAGCAATCCAGGATCTGCAGATCGATCTGGCGGACGCGCTGGATGCAAGTCTCGACGCCGACGACCTGGTGCCGCCAGAGAGCGACGATGTGCCGGATGCCCCGGCGGCAGCCGATGGCGGGCCACCCCAGGCCGACGCGGCAAATGACGACAATGCCGGGAAGGCCGACGCCGCGGGTGATGAGGACAGTTCCGAAACCGCGCCACGGCTGACCGCCCATACACAGACCCGGCTGGCTGCGTTGAGCGCCTTCGAGGGTCTCTTCCATGACGCCAGGGACTATCTGGAGGAGATCAACGACAAGCTGTCGGAGATCGGCACCTCACACCATTTGACGCGCGAATTCCTCAACATCCTGCACAGCGACATCCTGCGCGCCAACGAGCTGGAGGTTGCCAATGCGGCCCTGGCCGCCGAACAGAGGGCGCTGTCGGAGAAGCTGCACGATACGACGAGAAAACTTCGCGAGCGTGAAGGCGCTTTCGAAGCGCTGCAGCAGCGCGAGACAAGCCTGGTCCAGGACCGGGAGACGCTTCGTGCGGCACTGGCCGCGGTAAGGCTGGAACTGGTGGAGACAGCCAATGCGAGCGCCAAGCGCGAAGCGGAGTTCGGCGACATCGCCAAGCGGCTGACCGCCAGGACGGTCGAGGCCAACAGGCGCTTGCGCGAAAGCAAGATGCTGCGCGAAAAGCACGTCAACCTCTCGATCGAACTCGACAAGGCGCTGAAGCGGGAATCGCAGGCGCGCCACAGGCTCGACGAGCTGTCGACGATCCATGCCAGCGAAGCAGCGCGGCTGGCGGAGCTGCTGGCCGCGCTCGGCAAGAGTGAGAAAGAGGAGATGCGGCTCCAGAAGTCGCTCGAGGCCGCACAGGCGAAGCTGTCGGAAACGAGCGAAGCGGCCCGCATGATGGAAGGCGACAAGGAAGCCGAGCTGGCTCGCGGCCAGGCGGAAATGCGCGGGTTGAGCTCGGAGATTCAGAACCTGCAATCGCGGCTGGAGCAAACCTCGACCGAAAACAGCGAAGCCGCAGGCGAGATCGCCAGGCTCAAGAGCGAACTGAACGACGCCCTGGCCGAAAAGAAGATCGCCGATGAAAGACTGTCCGCGCTGACCCAGGAGAGCGAAAGCGACAAGATGAGTCTTTCCAAGGTGAACGCCAACCTTTCTCAACTGACGCTGCAACAGGCGTCCGAACAGATACAGTTCGACGTGCAGAGGCAGGAATGCGAGGACCTCAAGGCAGAAATCGCCTCGCTCAATGCCCGGATCAAGGAACTGCTGCCCTACGAGCGGCTCCACAAGGCCACCAATGGCAGGCCGCCCGAGAACGGCGTGGTCGAGATAGCCGGGGCGATGGCGAAGAAAGCACGGACGACAGGCAGGCGGCGCATGCGCAGGAATGTCGGCGCCGCTGGCTGAGGCCTGCCACGCCTGAAAGGATTCAGGCGACGCGCTTCAGGTTTTGTTTTTGTGCATGGGAGGCCGGCACCTCACCCGGAGAGTAAGCCCAATGGGGCACCGGCCAGGCGGATCGACAGGTCCGCCGCACAGGTAAGGTAGCGCGCCTCGGTCCCGCACGGCATTGGTGCGATCACGGAAGGTGCCAGCGGCACTTCCCCAAGCTTCTGATTCGAACCTTTGCGACGACCCGCCGGCCGGCGGCTGCAAACACGCCCGGGAAGCGATCGCGGGCCGGCCCGGTGCCTTCTCAGTCGAGCGGCTCGTGCTGATAAAGCTCGTCCATGCTGAGCGAGGCCAGGGCGCCGAAAGGGGCCTGCTTTTTCACCCGGCCGCCGCTCAGGATGACCACGTCGTCGCAGAACGAGATGGTGCTGTGGTGGTGGCTGATGACGATGGTCGTGCGGCGGCCGGCTCTCGACTTCAGGGTCTCGACGATGGCCGCTTCCGACAGCCCGTCCACTGCATTGGTGGCTTCGTCCAGGATGAGGAGATCGGGATCGCGCACCAGGGCTCTGGCCAAGGCGATCCGCTGCCTCTGTCCCGCCGACAGGTTGACGCCCCTGTAGCCGACCAGGGTCTCGTAGCCCTGAGGCAGCCTTTCGATGAACTCATGCGCTTCGGCCAGTCTTGCGGCGGCCTCGGCATCGCCGGCTGTCGCCGCGTCCTGGCCGTAGGTTATGTTTTCAAAAATACTGCCGTCGACCAGTTCCAGTTCCTGGCTGGCCAGGGCGATGTGGCGGCGCCACTGGCTGGCGTCGATCCGGTCGAGCGGCGATCCATCGACGAGGATGCTGCCGGTGTCCGGTTCCACGAAGCGGCACAGGAGATTGACGATCGTCGTCTTGCCGGCGCCCGAGCGGCCGATCAGCGCCGTCGAGCGGCCACCGCGGATTTCGAATGTCGCCGCATGCAGCACCACCTCGCGCCGGTCCGTGCCGGAATAGGTGAATGTCACATCGTCGAAATTGATGCCCTGGCGCAGACCGTGGAACGGCCCGTCGCCTTGCGGCGGTTGCGGCTTGCCGGCGGGATCCAGCAGCCATGTCACCTCTTCAAGCGATCCGCTCAGGCCCTGCAGCTGGCTCCACGACCCCTGCAGGGCCCGCATATGCGGCTGCAGCCTGTAGAGCAGGATGACGAAGGCGATGATCAGCGGGAAACTCACCTGCGCCAGCCAGGCGCCGATCACCACGGCCAGGAACAGCATGGCGTGGAGAACCTCCGTCAGCGGCGGCAGCGCTCCCTGGCGCACGAGCAGCGCGAAGGAAGCGCGGCGAACCGCATCCGACGCCGTGTCGAATATCGCCTTTTCCCGGTTCTCCTGTCCGAAGATGCGGATCAGCCGTCCGGCATGCACAAGGTGAAGCATCTGCGAGGCGAGATGGCCGTTGCGCGAAGCGACGCTGCGGCTGGGCTCCTTCAGATTGGCCGAGAGGATGGCATGCGCGATCTGGACCAGCGCCAGTCCGAGCGTGACCAGAAGCGTCATGCGCCACGAAAGCAGCAACAGGAAAGCCAGGAGGATGATGGCGGCCGATGCGCTGACGATGGCCGACAGCATGATCTGGATCGCATCGGAGGCCCGCCAGGATTCGTTGGAGATGATGTTGAGCAGGCGTCCGGGGCTTTGCCGCAGGAAGAACGGGTAGCCGACCCGCAACAGCTGCTCCGACAAGGCGCTGCGGATGGAATGGCTTGCCTTGCCGGAGATGAAGGTCGTCAGCAGCGTGTTGGCGAAGGCGAAGACGTTCTTCAGGACGATCGAGCCGAGGATGGCGACCGAAATGACCACAAGCCGGTCGCGCTCGCTCAGGCCCGATCCGACATGCTGGAGGGCAGCGGAGAAGCCGTCCATGCCGGCCGCATCCCCATGTCCCATGATGATGCCCAGCAACGGGATGATCAGGCCGATGCCGAACCCTTCGAGGACGGCGCTGACCAGGCCGAGTACCACCACCGCCGGAAGCAGGCGCAGTTGCCGCTTTCCGAACGCCCGGAACAGCATCGGCAGGCTTGGCGGCAGCATCGGCATTATAGCGTTTCACCTCGCCTGGGCATTGGCTTGCTGATCTTGCCGCACCGGCTCGGCCCGCGGCCGCCTGGCCAGCAGGAGAACCGCGAACCTGGCCGCGCCGAGCAAATTCATGGCGACGATCGGCCAGTGCGGCAGGTTGAGTTCACGATCGAAGGCGGGTCCTCCCGCCAATTCCCGGAAAGCCCCTCTTGCGGCCCAGTAGAAATGGCGAAGCAGCCAGGGCGCGTGGCGAACATGCTTCAGGCAGAGCCCGCCATTGCCCAGGCTGTAGTCGCGGTGCAGCTTTTCGATGGCTTTGCGATCCCGCCGGCCGTGATGATGGAATATCGTCATGTCAGGCACATACTCGACCGCGATGCCGAGCAGCATCGCGCGCACGAGATAATCGGTATCCTCGGCCGACCGCAATGGTCCGCCGGCGCCGAAGCGTTCGTCGAAATAGCCGATGCGGGCCGCGACGTCGCGGTGCATCGTCATGTTGCAGCCCAGCACGAAACCGCCGGGATGGACATCCGGCGTCAGCCGCTCGCGCGCCCACGACCGCTTGATGGTGAACGGCAAATCCCTGGCATCGCCAAGCTCGACACGGCCGCCCCGGATGAGCCATTGTTCCCCGGACGCATAGTGTCGCTCCAGATCGCGCAAATAGTCGCGATGGAGCGCGCAGTCATCGTCGACGAAGACGAGCACACGGCCGCGCGCGCGCCGCAGCCCGGCGTTGCGGGCACCCGCCAATCCTGGGCGCGGCTCGCAGACGGGCGTGAACGGAATGTCCGACGCAGCGGCGATGCTGGCCAGGCGTTCGGCCGTGCGGTCGATCGAACCGTTGTCGACGACCACGAGTTCGGCGGCGAAGCCGGCATGTGCGCGGCAGGCGGCCTGCACCGACTTGATGCAGGCATCGAGCACCGCGACGCGGTTGCGGGTGCAGATGATGAAGCTGACTTCCGGCGCCGATCGGTCACGGCCGCGACCGGTCGGGGCAGGGTCAAGCGCCGTCGAACGATCGCGCTGCAGAGCTTGGTGGGCTTTGACGATCATGCCTTTAACTCAACCGATGAGACGCCAGAACCGCCGCGGCGGGCGCGGATTTGAAGAAGTACGCCATGGCATCGGCTTGTCTGGCGGCCGACAGCGAGGCGAGGCTGAGCCAGGGCGCCCAGGCGCCGGGCCGCAGCGCATATTGCTCGCGGCGCCGGATGGCGTTCCATTTCGCGGTCCGCGTCAGCAATTCATGCGTCAGCGCCGGCTGCTTTTCGTCGGCGACGAGCTGGTAGAGGAAATAGAACAGGTTCAGCGCGCCAGCCTCGAAGCTCGGCCGCGTCGCCGCCGGCAGCGAGCGGATTTCCTCCTCCAGCGCGACGATGAAGCTGGCCGCACGGGCGACCGTGTCGTGGCTGACCGCATCGCCGATGTCGCGCAGGTCCCGCGTGGCCTGCGCCAGGCCCTCGCGCTCAAGGTTCTCGGCCACGATCCGCAAATGCGTCCTGCGCATCTCCTTGACGTGCCGGCTGGTCACGCTTGCCTCATGGACGCGGTAGACGACCAGGTTTTCGGGCATCATGGCTGCCGGGTAACGGCCGGCCAGCCGCCTGAAAAGATCGAAATCCTCGGCGTGCCTGTAGATCGGGTCGTAGTGGAGAACGCTGTCGTCGATGACCTTCCTGTTGTAGACGACCGTCGGGTGCATGAAGATCGTGAAGAACATCGCCAATACAGGGATGCGGCCGAATTTGAACACCGGATCGGGCCTGCCGATGGCGATGCGGCCGCGGATCAACATGTCGACGCCGGCGCCGCAGAAGCCCAGTTCGGGCCGCCGCTCGAACAGCGCCACCTGGCGCGACAGACGCCAGGGATAGGCGACGTCGTCGGCATCCATCCGTGCAACCAGTTCGCCCCGGGCGAGCGCCAGCCCTTCGTTGAGCGTCGCGACGAGGCCGCGGTTTTCGCGCGAGACGATCGAAATGCGGCTATCGGCCTTTTGGCATCGCTCGAGTATCTCGAGCGAATTGTCGGTCGAGCCGTCATCGATCGCGATGATCTCCAGGCGACTGTGATCCTGCCGCAGGATGCTTCCCAGCGCGGCGGCGAGATAGGGGCCGGCATTGTAGACCGGCAACAGGACGGAGACGAGCGGCGCGGCGGTCATCGTCTTGCATCCGTGCGCTGGAGTTCGAGCGCCGGTGTGCGGCCATCGGGCGGTCCGACGGCCGCCGTCGCGAGCCAGCCATCATGGCTGCCCTGTGCAGAGCGGGTGCGCGCGACATAGGGGAAGTAGCGCTTCAGGCTGTTGAGCGGCCTCTCGAAAACCACCCAGGAAATCCAGGCCGCGACAATCGTGGCGGCGCCCGCGACCAGGAATCGCCCTGGCCCTTGCTCCGAGACGTTGAGCGGAATCCAGGGCTGCGCCTTGACGGCGAGCGACAGCAATATCGGATGATAGAGATAGACGCCGTAGCTGATGCGGCCGAGGCCAAGCAGCGGCGGCACTTCGGCAAGCCTGCCCAGGATGCCGCCAAGGCCGCGCGAACAGGCTGCCACGATGACCATCAGCGGCACCAGGGGCAGGACTTCCCGCAGCAGCCAGCGGGCCCATTCCAGTGTCGGATCGGCGGGCTCCGGGACTAACCACTCGATGACAAGGAATGCGGCCGCGAAGGCAGGCCAGCCCAGCCGCATCCAGTGCGGCAGGCCGGCGCCCCTAAAATGCCAGCAGGCAAGCAGCGCGCCCGACGCCAGCGCATCCATGGATGCCGGCGGCAGCAGGTCGCGCGTCAGCGTCGGCGTGGCGGTGATCGGCCAATAGAAGCGATAGGCCAGCGACAGTGCGATGACGGCGATGCAGATGGCCTCGAAGCGGCGGCGTGGGGCCAGCAGGACGACCAGCGGCCAGGCAAGATAGAACTGCTCCTCGATGCTCAGGCTCCAGAAATGGCCCAGCACCCAAGGGTTCCAGTTATTTTGCAGCGCATACCAGAAGTTCGACAGATAAAGCGCATGCCAGACCAGCGATCCCCTGGACTGATCCAGGTCGACCAGCCAGACGAAACCCAGGACGGCAAAATAGGGCGGGAATATCCGCAACATCCGCCGGATGTAGAAGGAGCGCAGCGCCGGGCCGGTTTCGAATTCGGTGGCCGAGCGCGCCTCCAGGAGCAGGCGCGTGATCAGGAAGCCGCTCAGCACGAAGAACAGCCGCACACCGATATGGCCCCAGAACGAAGGTCCCTCCGCGAAGAAATGGGAATACAACACCATCGTTACGGCGATAGCTCTCAACGCATCAAGTTGGATGTCACGGGCGCTTCCCATCAGCGGCTTCCGCCGGCGTGATATCCGCGATGAGGCCGCCAGCCGGCCGTTTCGAGCGGCAGGCTAAGGCGGACGAGACCCGCCAAGGCACCCGCAAATCTGCGCATTGCGAGCACGGCCGGGCCGGGCTCGAAATCGACGGACGGACAACTCAAGCTGGTCAACCTGGCGGAATCCTCCACGGCGTATGTCCAGTCGCAAACGAGTCCCACTAGGAGATCGTTCGGCTACGGCGTTGTGCAGCGCAACACAAAAAATCTACCCGGCTGAAATACTTATGTGAGCAAGTGCTAAAAATTGACAAACCGGCCGGTTCTCGCCATTTCTGGCGAGTTTCCTCAGAATTTAAACGCTGTGGTTTAAGTTGTGCCGATGTTCCCGCCTCGGTTGATTGAGGAGCTCCTGGCTTGAGAGCCTAGTTCTTTGTTGGATCACAAGAAATTTTGCGATCTATATTTTGGCTATATGGGTTCGGTCCTGGCTCCGTGGAGATATGATTTGGAACATTGGCTTTGCGCGGTGCAGCATCGTCTCTGTTTTTTCGTCAACGCCGATTACTCGGCTGACCGCTAACCGTTACACCGCGTCGAACACCACCGTCTGTTCCAGCCCGCCGCCCGGGCGGTTTTCCAGCGTTATCGTGCCCCCGTAGCGCTCGACGATCTCCTTGGCGATGGCGAGGCCAAGACCGGCTCCGGGGACGGATTGCAGGCGGCCGGGGTTGACGCGGAAGAAGGGCTCGAACGCCTTGTTCAGGAGTTCCGTGGGTATGCCCGGGCCGTGGTCAGATATGGTCAGAACGGCGCGATTGTCGGCTGCGGCCAGGTCGATGCGGCACGCCTTGCCATGGGTGGCGGCGTTGACGATCAGGTTGCGTAAGGCGCGGCGCAGGCCAAGCGCGCCGGCCCGCACGCAAACCTTGTCCAGGTGCCCGATCGACACGGCATGGCCGAGCGATGCCATCTCGGCTTCGATATCGCGCACCGTCTTTGCCAGGTCGACCGGTTCGACGGCGTCCTGGTTCACCTCTTCGCGCACCAGACGGATGGCGCTGTCGGCGATGCGGTCGAGTTCGTCGAGGTCGTGAAGCCATTTGTCGCGTTCGTCGTCGAGGAATTCGGCGCGCAGCCGCATGCGCGTCATCGGCGTTCGCAGATCATGGCTGGCGGCGGCGACCAGCCGCATGCGGCTTTCCATGGCGGTCCGCAGCCGCGACGAGAGTTGGTTCAGCGCATGCGCGGTGGCCTTGACCTCGGCCGAGCCCACTTCCGGCACCGCCGCCAGCACGCCGTCCGATCCGATCTTGGAGACGGCGGCCTCCAGCATCTCGAGCGGGCGGATCAGCACCGAGGTGAAATAGACCGACACCGCCGTGGCGCCGGCGACGATCAGCGAGATCCAGCCGGCCAGAACCAGCCATTCGCGACGCGGCGGCTTGAGGTGCGGCACCTCCATGATCGCCCAGCGGCTGTCAGGCAGGTGCATCGATGCGATCTGGCCGGGTTCGTCCGACTTCTCGTTGACGACCGCCGGGAAGTCGAGGCCACGGCGGTGCAGGATGTCGTTGAGCATCGCCGTTTCCGCACGAGCCACCTTGCCGCCCGCCGGATGGTCGGCGAATTGCACCCGCAGGACGTCGGGGACCGGCCCCGGCAAAAGCCGCACCACCAGTTCCATCTGTTGGGCAATCCAGGGCACGGTCAGTTCCGGCGGCGGTCCGCCGCCGCGCACGCTGATGACGGCGGCCGTCGCCAGGCCGACGACGCCGACGATCGAGGCGACCAGCAGCAGGATGAGACGGCGGCGCAGCGAATTCACGCGTGGCTCTCCACGGTCTCGACGCGCGCGGTGAGCTGGTAGCCGCCATTGCGCACGGTCTTGAACAGCGGCCCGTCGCCGGTGTCGGAAAATTTGCGGCGTAGCCGGCTCACCAGCACATCGACCGAACGCTCGAGCGGGTCGCGCTCGCGGCCTTGCGTCAGGTCGAGAAGCTGGTCACGCGACAAAAGCCGGCCGGGGCGGTCGAGAAACACCTGCAAGAGGTCGAACTCGGCGCCCGTAAGGTCGACGGCCACGCCTTGTGCATCCGTCACCTTGCGGGTGTCCGGCTCCAGCCTGTAGCCGGCGAAGCGGTAGGTACGCGCGCGCGGGGAGGCGGGCGCCTCCTCGGGCGCCGAGCGCCTGAGCACGGCACGGATGCGGGCAATGAGCTCACGCGGGTTGAACGGCTTGCCGAGATAGTCGTCGGCGCCGAGTTCCAGGCCAATGATGCGGTCGACATCTTCCTTCAGCGCGGTCAGCAGGATGATCGGGGTGTGGGGGGTTGGGTGGCGCCAACCCCCCGCCCAAAAAAACCCCCCCCCCCCCGCGCGCAAAGAAAAGCACAACCAAAAAAGGAAAATTTACCCGCCCACACCGGAGTAGCCATAAA
>NZ_JBVVQM010000001.1:917131-973408 GCF_055811155.1 Mesorhizobium sp. WSM4822
GGCGTTCTTCGGGGCGGCCCCCCTTACCCCCCCAACGGCGGCGCCCAATTTCTCCCCCCCCCCCCCCCCCCCGGTGGGGGGGGGGGGGGGGGGGGGGGCCCCCCCCCCCGCGGCAGATATCGAGCCCCGAGCCGTCCGGCAGCATGACGTCGAGCACGATCAGGTCGAATTGGCCCGCGCCAAGCCGTTGCTCGCATTCGCGCCGGTCCGCCGCCGCCGTGACGCGAAAGCCCTGGCTGTCGAGGTAACGCTGGAGAAGCGTCCTGATCTCGCGGTCGTCGTCGACGACGAGGATATGGGGTTGTGACTGCATCAATCGTGCCCTTGCCTTGGCCACGATTATAGGAGGAGCCGCGCCCGAGCGGCATGGAAAATTGCAACCGAACGTTTCCGGGGGCCCGAGGGAAACATTCGGAAACAAATTGCCCTTTTGCGGAAACCTTCGGCAACACGCCGACGCGAAGCGGACAAAGACGCTTCCTATCCTCTGAACTGTCCGAAGCATGAGAGAAAGGAACATCTTTATGCGAAGCAGACTTCTTGCGCTCGGCCTGTTTTCCGTCGCCGCAATTCACCCCGCGCTGGCAGCGCAGCCCGATCCCGGCGCCGGACCCGGCGAGCCGCCACCTGTCATGGCCATTCAGGACGGCCCAGATCACGGCCCGATGGCTGGACCCGGCCCGCATGGACCAATGCGGCCTGGCTCACAGGGTTTTGGCCCGCAGGGCTTTGGCCCCCGCCGCATGGGTCCGCCGCCGGAATTCATGCTGGCCGCCCGGCTCGCCGCGCTGGAGACCCGCGTTGGCATCCGCACCGAACAACTCGACGCCTGGCGCGACTACACCAGCGCGCTGCAAGCGGTGCTTTCGCCGCCTCAGCCTGACCACGGGCGGCCCGGTAGTGCTGAAGCGAAGGGTCCCGACGCGGCGGGTCCCGGCGGCAAGCCTGATCCTTTCGCGTTCCAGGAAAAGCTGGCCGACGATGTCACCGCCCGCGCGGTTTCGGCCGGTAAACTGAAGGACGCGATCGCGGAACTGCGTGCCAAGCTGACGCCCGAACAACTCGAAGTCCTCGCTTCGGCGGAACGCCCCCATGGATCACCCCCCGGTCCCTGGGGCGGGCCGCCGAACGATGCAGCCGGCCCCAGAGGCCTGCCCAACGATGGCAGGCAGCTCTCGCCCCAGCCCGGGAACGACTGACAACTCTGACCGACTGCACCGGCCGGCCCGGTACCCAACCCGTTCTCGGGCCGGCCGGTTCTCCGGGGGATGGCGGGCGTATCTCCGCCATCCCTCGTTTCAATCACGTCCAGTTCGAATGCCAATTCGAACCATGCAATGGAAGCACGATAGTGTGGGAAGCCATGATCATGCTGCGGCTGCTCGCGTCCGCCAGCCCGAGGCTCTCGTTCGGACCTGCCGGACGCGATATGCCGCTGGCGCTCCCGGTCGACACGCTGAAGGGCGCGATCCGCCTGCGCTTCGCCGCCTGGCGGCTGTCGCTTCCGCTCTCGCAGCCGCTCGACAACCATGGACATCATGACCGCAAGATCGCGTGAACTCCGGCAAGGCGCTTGGCATGTCCTCGCTGATCGGCATAATGATGTTGGTGGGCATCGAGGCCAGCTACTCGACTTTCGAGCAGCTCCGGCCGCCGAGAAGGAGCGCGACATGAGCCGCTTCCAAGCATTGCTCGTCGCCGCCCGCCGACGGGTGCGGCCTATCATCATATGGATCGGCATGCCCCTCGACCAAGCGGTCCATTGCCAACGCGTACACAACTCCAGGGAAAGATCCAGGCCATGATTTCCAAGCCTAGCCAGCCTCGTTTTTCGGCACGCCATCTGGCGCCCTGGGCCGCGATGTTCGCCGCTACCTTTCTGCTGGCGTCCTGCTCGCAGGAGGGCAGCGCCCCCGCCGGCATGGGCGCGCCCGGCAAACCGGAAGTCGGCGTCGTCACGCTGCGCCCGCAATCGGTGGCGATAACAGCCGAACTGCCGGGACGGACGTCTGCCTCGCTGACCGCCGATGTGCGTCCGCAGGTCAACGGCATCATCCAGGCGCGGCTGTTCAAGGAAGGCAGTGAGGTGGTGGTCGGGCAGCCGCTCTACCTCATCAACCCGGCGAGCTACCAGGCAGCCTATGACAGCGCGCAGGCAGCCCAGCAGAAGGCCGAAGCGGCGGTGCCGACCGCGCAGGCCAAGTTCGACCGCTATGCCGGCCTGTTGAAGCAGAACGTTGTTTCCAAACAGGATTATGACGATGCTGCGGCAACGCTGGCGCAGGCCAACGCGGATGTTGCATCCGCCAAGGCCAGTGTCGAGACCGCGCGCATCAACCTCGACTACACCAAGATCACCGCGCCGATCGCCGGTCGCATTGATAAGTCGTCGCTGACGCCGGGCGCGCTCGTCACCGCCAACCAGGACAGCTTGCTCACCACCATCCGTTCGCTAGATCCGATCAATGTCGATGTCACACAATCGAGCACCAATCTGCTCAATCTGCGCCAGGCCATCAATGAGGGCCGGCTGAAGTTCAGCGGCCCCAATGTCAGCGTCAAGCTGAAGCTCGAGAACGGCACCATCTACACGCAGACCGGCAAGCTGGAATTCGCCGGCGCCAATGTCGACCAGACCACCGGCACCTTCGCGCTCAGGGCCGAATTCCCCAATCCCGATCGCTTGCTGCTGCCCGGCATGTATGTGCGGGCGCTGGTCGAGGAGGGCGTTGCCCAGAACAGTTTCCTGGTGCCGCAGCGCGGCGTCAGCCGCAACACCAAGGGCGAGGCGACTGCCATGGTCATCAACGCGCAAGGGAAAGTCGAGACACGCGTGCTCGCAGTGCGCAACAGCGTCGGCAACAACTGGCTGGTGGATTCAGGCGTCGGAGACGGCGACCGCGTCATTGTCGAGGGCTTGCAGCTTGTCCGCCCCGGCGGCGACGCAACGGGCGTCGAAGTGACGATCGACGAGACGACCGGCGAGGTCAAGGACCGCGCGCAGACCTCTTCGTCCGTGCCAGCTGCCTCCGAAGTGGCCGCCAACGCCCCGAAGGCCGGGAACTGAGAGATGTCAGCATTCTTCATCAACCGGCCGATCTTCGCCTGGGTGATCGCCATCGTGATCATGCTGGGCGGACTGCTCGCGCTCACCACGCTGCCGATCTCGCAATATCCGCAGATCGCGCCAACCACCGTCAACATCAGCGCCACCTATCCGGGTGCCGATGCGTCGACCGTCGAGAATTCGGTGACCAAGGTCATCGAGCAAGGCATGACCGGCATCGACAATCTCGACTACATGACGGCGACCTCGACCTCGACCGGAGCGGCGACGATCACGCTGACCTTCACCACCGCGGCCGATCCCGACACCGCCCAGGTGCAGACGCAAAACAAGTTGCAGCTGGTCCAGTCGCAGCTGCCGCAAGTGGTGCAGAGCAACGGCATCACCGTCTCCAAATCCTCGACCGGCTTCCTGATGGTCATCGGCTTCGTCTCCAGCGACGGCAAGATGAACTCGACCGATCTGGCCGACTATGTCGACTCAACCATCAACGACACGCTGAAGCGCGTCGAAGGCGTCGGCTCGACGCAGCTGTTCGGCTCCAGCTATGCCATGCGCATCTGGCTCGATCCCGACAAGCTCGCCACATACACGTTGATGCCGAGCGACGTGGCTTCGGCGATCGAGGCGCAGAACACGCAGGTTTCGGCCGGCCAGCTCGGCGGCATGCCGCAACGCAAGGGCCAGCAGCTCAATGCCACGGTGACGGCCAAGAGCCGGCTGCAGACCGCCGAACAGTTCCGCAACATCATCCTGAAGAGCACGGTCGACGGCTCGCTGGTTCGCCTCAACGATGTCGCCACCGTCGAGCTCGGCGCTGAAAGCTATACGACGGCGGCCCGCTACAATGGCCAGCCGGCGGCCGGTGTCGCGATCAACCTCGCGACCGGCGCCAACGCCATCAGCACGGCCGAAGCGGTGCGCACGACAATCAATCGGTTGAGCTCGACCTTCCCGCAGGGCGTCGAGGTCGTCTACCCCTACGACACTTCGCCCTTCGTGCGGCTGTCGATCGAGGAGGTGGTCAAGACGCTGGCCGAGGCGATCGTGCTGGTGTTCCTGGTGATGTTCATCTTCCTGCAGAATCTGCGGGCCACCATCATCCCGACGATTGCCGTGCCGGTGGTGCTGCTCGGCACATTCGGCGTGCTCTCCTTCTTCGGCTATTCGGTCAACACACTGACCATGTTCGCCATGGTGCTGGCCATCGGCCTGCTTGTCGACGACGCGATCGTCGTGGTCGAGAATGTCGAGCGCGTGATGCAGGAGGAAGATCTGTCGCCAAAGGAGGCGACGCGAAAATCGATGGGCGAGATCACCGGCGCGCTGGTCGGCATCGCTACTGTTTTGTCGGCGGTGTTCGTGCCGATGGCCTTCTTCGGCGGTTCGACCGGCATCATCTACCGGCAATTCTCGGTAACCATCGTCTCGGCCATGGTGCTGTCGGTGCGGGTGGCCCTGGTGCTGACGCCGGCGTTATGCGCCACGATCCTGCGGCGGCCCAAGGACCATGCGACGCAGACCGGCCCGTTCGGCTGGTTCAACCGCGTCTTCGACCGCGGCACGACGGCCTATCGCGACGGCTCGCACGGCATCATCAACCGGTCCTGGCGCTTCCTCGCCGTCTTCCTCGCCATCGTCATCGCCATGGGCTGGATGTTTGCCCGGCTGCCGAGCTCGTTCCTGCCGGAAGAAGACCAAGGCATCCTGATCACCAGCGTGTCGCTGCCGGTCGGCGCGACGCAGGACCGCACCGAGCGCGTGCTGGCTGAAGTGACCGATCACTATCTCAAGGAGGAAAAGGAGGCTGTCGAAGGGGTCTTCACCGCTTCCGGCTTCGGCTTCGGCGGCGCCGGGCAGAATGTCGGCATTGCTTTCGTGCCGATGAAGGAATTCAGCCAGCGCAAATCACCGGCCCTGTCGGCGCAAGCGGTCGCCCGCCGCGCCATGGGCGCCTTCTCCAAGATCAGGGATGCGCAGGTCTTCGCGCTTGCCCCGCCCGCCATCCAGGGTTTTGGCAACACCAACGGCTTCGATTTCTACTTGCAGGATGTCAACGGCGCCGGCCATGATGCGCTGATCCAAACGCGCAACCAGCTTCTGGCCCTGGCCGGGCAGAGCAAGCTGCTCACCGCCACAAGGCCCAACGGCCAGGAGGATCAGCCGCAATTCTCCGTCGACATCGACCAGGAAAAGGCCAGCGCGCTCGGCGTCAGCCTGGCCGACATCAACAACACGCTGTCCTCCGCTTGGGGCAGCGACTACGTCAACGATTTCATCGACCGCGGGCGGGTGAAGCCGGTCTACATGCAGTCGGACGCGAACTTCCGCATGCAGCCGGAAGACCTCGACAAATGGCAGGTGCGCAATGCCAGTGGCGCCATGGTGCCGTTCTCGGCCTTCGCCTCCAGTCACTGGACGTTCGGTTCGCCCCGGCTTGAACGCTATAATGGGTCGGCGGCAGTCGAGATCCAGGGTGCCGCGGCTCCGGGCGTGAGTTCGGGTGCGGCCATGGACGAGATCGACCGGCTGGTGGCGCAATTGCCGCCCGGCTATTCGCACGAATGGACCGGCCTGTCGCACCAGGAACGGCTTTCGGGCAACCAGGCGCTGTCGCTCTACGCGATTTCGGCGCTGGTCGTGTTCCTGTGCCTGGCCGCACTCTACGAGAGCTGGTCGATCCCGTTCGCGGTCATGCTGTCGGTGCCGATCGGCATCTTCGGCGCGCTGCTGGCGGCAAGCCTGTTCGGCCAGTCCAACGACGTCTATTTCAAGGTCGGCCTGCTGACCACGATCGGTCTCGCGGCCAAGAATGCCATCCTCATCGTCGAGTTCGCCATCGAGCGGCAGACCGCCGGGATGGGGCTCGTCGAGGCGACACTTGAGGCAGCACGACAGCGGCTGCGGCCGATCCTGATGACGTCGCTGGCCTTCATCCTCGGCGTGTTGCCGCTGGCGATTGCCAGCGGTGCTGGCTCGGGCGCGCAGAACTCGGTCGGCATCGGCGTGATGGGCGGCATGATCGCGGCGACCGTGATCGGCGTCTTCCTGGTGCCGCTGTTGTTCGTCACCGTGCGGCGCATCTTCAAGGGCAGGGCGGCCAAACCAGATACGGGCGAGACGCCGGTGACGGCCAACCAGCAATAAGGAAAACTTCACATGACAGGTTTGGAACGTGGCTCGGTGGCCGCGAGGCGGCTTCTTGCGCCTATGATTACCGCTGTCCTGCTCGCTGGATGCGTCGTCGGTCCGGATTATCAGACGCCCATATTGGCGATGCCTGCAAGCTGGAGCGGCCAGAAGCCGACAAAGCCTGCCCAGCCGGCGCAACTTTCGAAATGGTGGCAGCGGCTGCGCGATCCCGAGTTGAACACGCTTGTCGAGGAAGCGGTTGCCGGCAATCTCGATGTCGCCACCGCCAAGGCAAAAATCCGCGAGGCGCGCGCCAGCTACCGCCAGAGTGCCGGCACGTTGCTGCCGTCGGTCGACGGCTCCGGCTCGGCCACCCGCAACAAATCGGCCGAGACCACAACAGGCTCTGACGCCACCTACAGCGAGTACCAGGCCGGCTTCGATGCAAGCTGGGAGCTCGACCTGTTCGGCGCCAACCGCAGGGGCGTCGAGGCCGCGCGCTACGGGCTGGACGCCTCGCAGGAGGAACTGCGCTCGACGCTTCTCACCCTGGTCGGCGATGTCGCTTCCTATTATACCCAGGCGCGCGGCTACCAGGCCCGCATCGCACTCGCCCGGCGCTCGGCCGCGTCGCAAAGGCAGACCGCCGAACTTACCCGCACCATGGCGCAGGCGGGCACGGCGACCGCCGCCGATGTCGCCAAGGCGATGGGGCAGGCCGCGAGCACCGAAGCCGCGGTGCCGACGCTGGAGGCAAGCTATGCCCAGGCCGTGCATCGTCTCGCGGTGCTGGCCGGCCGGCCGCCTGCCTCGCTCAGCGAGCGGCTGAAGCGGGTCGCCCCGATCCCTGCACCACGCCTGCCGATGCCCACCGGAATTCCCGCCGACCTCTTGCTTTCGCGGCCCGATTTGCGCATGGCGGAGCGCCAATATGCGCAATACACCGCCAAGATCGGCCAGGCAGAGGCCGCCCGCTATCCCTCGGTCAGCCTGACGGGAGACATCAGCACGGCGGCGCTGAAGCTTGGCGATCTCGGCAAGAACTCGTCGATCGGCTGGTCGTTCGGGCCGACGCTCAGCGTGCCGGTGTTCAATGCCGGCCAATTGCAGGCGGCCGTCGAGGTCGCCAAGGCACAGCGCGATCAATATTTCATCGCATACCGGTCTTCGGTGCTGACGGCGCTCGAGGATGTCGAGAACGCGCTGGTGCTGTTGTCGCAGGAGCGCATCCGGATCGCCAAGCTCGCCTCTTCGGCGAAATCCTATGGCGATGCGGCGCGGCTCGAAGGCACGCTCTACAAGGCCGGCGAGACAAGCCTGCTCGATGTGCTCGACGCCCAGCGCTCGCTCTACTCGGCCGAGGACTCGCTGCTGCAAAGCCGCGTCCTGCTGGCGACCAACTACATCGCCCTCAACAAGGCGCTCGGTGGCGGCTGGGATGGCACGGTGGACAGTGCCAAGCCTGAGATCGTCGACGTCAAGACCGCGCCAAGGCTGGCGTCGAAGCCGGCCTCGTGAGCGGTTCCCAGGGCTCGGTCAAGTATTCCGAGGCGGCTACGCGGATTTCGAGATTGTGCGACACACCGCTCGTGACGGCGCGTGAAGTGCCGCCTTGAGCTTTGGCGATGGCGGGGTGATCGCATCGCTGTTATTGATGGTGACCACACAGCACAGGCGCCGCAGATGACATCCGATACACAGAAGGCCGAAGCGGTCGGGCAGTTGCTCGAAACGCCGGACCTTGCCAGCGCGCTGGAAAGCGAACAGTTCAAGAAGTTCCTCGACCAGGTACCGATCGCCATTGCCGTCTCGGACCTAGTTTCGAAGGAGCGTGTCGTCTATGCCAATCCGGAATTCGAGAAACTGTCCGGCCTCAAGGCGGCGACGCTCGCCCGGCAACACTGGGCGGCGCTTTCCGGCACCGGCCTGCACAAGCAGAAGGACCGGCCGCTGTTCGAGGCCGTGGTCGAGGACACCGATTTCATCGGTACGTTCCGGCTGGAGCGGACAGAAGGCCAATCTGTGATCGTCGACGTCTATTCCAACGTCATCGAGGACGACAATGGCAAGGCCTGCTTCCGGCTGGTGGCGCTGGTCGACGTCTCGGCCCATGGCGAAACCGAAGATGCGCGATCGATCGATGAGCGCATCCGCGAGAAGGACACGCTGCTGCGCGAATTGCAGCACCGGGTGAAGAACAATCTGCAGATGATCACCGCACTGATCCGGATGGAGACGCGCAACGCGGCCGAACCGGATCAGAAGCGTTTCGAGAGGCTGGCAGGTCGCGTCGATGCGCTGGCAATCCTCTACCAGACGCTGTCGGGGGACGATGAAAAGGATGAGGTCGATCTTGGTGTCTATCTCAGCCAGATCGCGTCGGCGGTGATGAACTCGCATGCGGTCGAGGGCATTCGCCTCGACATGAAGGTCGACACCTATCCGGTGTCGATCAATGTCGCCATGCCGACCGGGCTGGTGGTGAACGAACTTTTGACCAACGCGCTCAAACATGCCTTCCAGGGGCGAGACGGCGGGACGATCACGCTGCACAGCATCGTCGACGGCGATGGCTGCCGCATCGTGATCGCCGATGACGGCATCGGCCTGCCGGACGGCGAAACCTGGCCCAAGAGCGGCAAGCTCGGCGCGCTGATCGCCCGCTCGCTGACCGAGAATGCCAAGGCGCAGTTCGACGTGAAGTCGAGCGCCGGCGAGGGCACTCAGGTGATCATCGTGTTCAAGCGCTCGGCCGCCATTGCCTAAAGCGTATCGTTGTCGTTGCGCTCTCGCATCTACAGGATCATCTCCAGCTATTCCTTGTGCACTGCGGCAATGAACGCTTCGCGGGCTGGGAGGCTCATGGCGTGCCAACAGTCCGTGCCCCAGCAGCCAGTCCGCCGCTGCCTCACGACAGGTCGGCCGGTTCGCCCTATCTCCATGCCGCCGGTCGGGTTTGGACCCGGCGGCATGGAGGTTGGGATCACGTGACATCGACGCCGGTTGCCCGTCGCGAAGCGGCGCCCTTGCCGGTCGCGGCACTGATGGGCGCCATGGTGTCGATCCAGATCGGCGCCACCTTTGCCAAGGGCCTGTTCCCGCAGATCGGCGCGCAAGGCACGACGACGCTGCGGCTGGTCATCGGTGCGCTGATGCTGATCGCGGTGCTGCGGCCCTGGCAGATGCGGCCCTCGCGTGCCACTTTGCCGTGGCTGGTCGCCTATGGGGTGACGCTTTGCGCGCTCAACCTCCTGTTCTACGCAGCGCTCGCCAGGATTCCGCTCGGCATCGCGGTGGCGCTGGAGTTTACCGGCCCGCTTCTGGTGGCGACCTTGAGCTCGCGGCGCGCCAGCGACTTTGCCTGGATCGCGCTGGCGGTGGTCGGCATCCTGCTGTTGTCGCCGTTCGTTCATTCCCTCGCGCCGCTTGATCCGATAGGGGTGGTGCTGGCGCTGGCTGCCGGTGGCTTCTGGGCGCTTTATATCGTGCTTGCCCAGAAGGCCGGCGCGGAGCTTGGTACCCGCACCACTGCCTACGGCATGGCCATCGCCGCTGTGCTGGTGCTGCCCTTCGGTATCGCGCAGGCGGGATCCGCGCTGCTGTCGCCGTCGATCCTGGTCAGCGCGCTGCTGGTCGGGCTGTTTTCCAGCGCGTTGCCGTTCTTCCTGGAGATGGTGGCGCTGACCCGCATGCCGGCGCGCATCTACGGCACGCTGACCTGCCTGGAGCCGGGGCTGGGTGCGCTGGCCGGCTTCCTGTTCCTGCATGAAAGCCTGACCGCAACACAGTTGGCCGGGATCGCAGCCGTCGTTGTCGCCGCCTTCGGCACGGCGCTGACATCACGGCCGCCGGTGCCGTCGCCGGAGTAGGGTGGCGCGATTCGTCGGCACTGGGTATTTTCGAGTAATCCGAAATTCAACCAGCCCAATCCAAGAAATTGAGCCAATCCTTGTCCAGGACGGCACTGGAATTGTCACTTGGCGCACAAGTATTTCCGCCTCTGGACAGACCGTGATCTGGTCCCATACGGTGCGTGTCGAAATGAAGACGCGATTGTAGAAAAGGCCGGTTGCCCCTTGCAAAAGAACGTCTTCTCATCGGCGGATCTGCCGCCGCATCTGGATCATCGCGCACGCTTCGCGCTCTGGCAGGACATCCATGTCGCCGAGATATGGTCGGTCGAATACACGATTTCGGAGAGACTGTCGTTCGAAGCCGCGATCGAAGCCACCGCTGTCGGCTCGCTGGTGCTTGGGCAGATGGCCGGGACGATCCGTCATGCCAGCCGCAAGGCGGGCAATATCGCCGCCGATGGTCGCGACGGCTATCTGCTGCTGGTGAACAATGGCGATACGGTGCTCAGCGGCACGCAGATTGGCCGCGATTATCACGTCGGCAAAGGCGAGGCCGCACTGGTCTCGGCTTCGGAAGCGTTGCAGATGACCGGCGGCGACAGCAATGTCTGGGCCAATGTGGTGCTCCCTCGTGCCGTGCTGGAAAATGCCTTCGCTCATATCGAGGATCGGCTGGCGTTGACCGTTGGAGCCGACAATGAGGCGCTCGGCATGCTCAAGCGCTATTGCAGCTTCCTGGAAGCAGGCCCGGCGCTGGTCTCGCCCGACCTCATCGGCCACGCCACCGAAACGATCGTCGACCTGATCGGCCTTGCGACCGGCGCCAAGGGCGAAGCGGCCGAACTGGCGGGCCTGCGCGGCCTGCGCGCGGCAAGGCTGCAGGCCATACTGCAGAAGATGCGGGATAATTTCGCCGATCCCGCCATTTCGGCGCAGGGCGTTGCCGGGCAATTGCGGCTCTCCGTTCGCTATGTCCATGACCTGCTGCAGGAAACCGGGGTGAGCTTTGCCGAGCGCATTCTCGAACTGCGCTTGCAAAGGGCGCATCGCATGCTCCGCGACAGGCACAATGACCGCATGCGGATCAGCGAGATCGCGCTGCTCAGCGGCTTCTCCGACGTCTCCTATTTCAACCGCTGCTTCCGCCGCCGATTCGGCTCGACACCGGGCAGTGCCAGGTAGTTTGCCGACAGCCACTGAATGCACGGCGCGCTGATCGACTGAGGCCGAATGGCCACACCAGCCGGGAAAGCGCTGCTATGCTTTCCCCGACAATTCGGGTGCGGCCCAGCCCAAGACGCGGCGGGCGGACAATGCAACACCGGATTTCTCGACAACAGCTGGATCTCCGCAGCTCATTTGTGCGGCGGGGAAGCAACATGGGGCAGCAGACAACAATGAAAACTCTTCTTCTCGCAACGGCCTTCATTCTCGCGCCGCTCGGTGTGGCGTGTGCGGCTGATATCAATGAGGTTTCGCCTGTTGCATCCGGCTACGACTGGTCCGGACTCTATGCCGGCGTCGACATCGGCTACGCGGCCGGAAAATCCAATCTGTTCATCGCCGGCGGCGGACTGGGCGGGGCCACCGATCTCAATGTCTCCACCGATCCGAACGGATTTATCGGCGGTGTCCATATCGGCGCCAATTACCAGATGGAGAACAGCTTCGTGATCGGCGCCGAGGCCGACATCATGTACAGCAATATAGATGGGCTGACGGCCCTCGACGCCGGCGGCGGCGGTGTCACCACGTTGCTCAAGAGCGAACTCAAATGGTCGGGGTCGGCGCGGCTGCGCGCCGGCTATGCTTTCGATCGGACCTTGCCCTACATCACTGCCGGCGTCGCCGCGGCCAAGTATGAACTGATTGCGGTCAGCGCCGGTGGCCCTGCCGCCGAAGTAACGCTCCACAGCGACAGCCATGTCGGCTGGACCGTTGGAGCCGGCATCGAACACGCCTTTACCGACAAGTGGATCGCGCGGGCCGAATACCGCTACTCCGACTTCGGCAGCCAGGATCTCTCGGTGGCAGCCGGTCTGCCTACGGAAACCCATGTCGACCTCCAGACGCAGGATATCCGGGTCGGGCTCAGCTACAAGTTCTGATCCGCTGAAGCTGCTGATCTCCTCCTTGAGGGGGGTGAGGGAGTGGTCCGCGCAGCGGACGGAAAGCCAATCGCTTGGCTTTCCGAACGACGAACGCCTGGAGCGAAAGCGAAGGGCCGGGTCCGGCAGGCCAGAGGGGGCGGTCCGGCTGGGCTCGGCCTGCTGTTGCGGATGACGTTGGCGCTTAACGCGCGGCGACCCCTCTGTCGTCTCCGTGGCGCTTTGTTCTTGATCTCACGGTTAGTGGCACGCGAATAGGCGTCGAGCGGAGCCGCAGGGTCAGCGCCGGGCGAGGGGGGACGGCACAGACATCGGCGATCCTAGCTGCTTGTCCATGAAATCCGCGAAGTCCAGAAGGATGCGGGCGGCGGGGCTCATGAACCGGGCAAGTTCCTTATTGTTTGTCTTGTCGTAGATAGACCCTGCCGAGGAAGGCCGGCTCGCCGGAGCGCCGGCCGCCCAACGAGCCTGCCACCAGCACGACAAGCGTCAGCAAGTACGGCAAAGTCATCATGAGATAGACAGGAACGTCGGCGCCTATGGCTTGTAGTCTAGGCACAAGCGCATCCGCGCTTCCGAAAAGAAGCGCACCCCAGAGAGCTCGAGCCGCGTTCCAGCGCGAAAAGATGACGAGCGCAACGGCAATCCAGCCGCGCGACGCGACCATTCCCTCCACCCAGACATGACTTGTGGCGACTGAGAGATAGGCTCCGGCGAGACCACAAAACAGCCCGGACGCCAGGACAGCCCCGAACTGAACCAGTTGCACGTCGATACCCGCGACATCCGCGGCGGCCGGGTTTTCCCCGACGGACCTCAACCTGAGGCCATGTCGGCTTTTGGAAAGCCACCACCAGAGCGCGCCGGCCAGGGTCGGCAGCGCCAGCGTAACCGGGTCCTGCACCGCGAAAATGCGGCCGAATGCCGAACCGCGGTCTATCCCGAAGAGGTCGCCAAGTGTGGAAATGCCAGAAAAGGTCTTCTGCACGTAGGGTCGCCCCACGACCCCGGTGATGCCCAGTCCGATTGCGACGACGGCTAGGCCGGCGAGCGTATGATTGGCGCGCAAGGCGACTGTCGATATTCCAAACAGCAGAGCGAGAGCCATCGCGGCCGCTGAGCCGGCGGCAAGACCAACCCAAGGATCGGCTCCGGAAAGCACCGTCATCGCGCCGGTCATGGCACTGACCGCCATGAGCCCTTCCGCTCCAAGATTGAGAACGCCGGCTCTTTCGCAGATAATGAGGCCGAGGCTCGCCAGCAGCAACGGTGCCGCATAGCTCGGAATGATGGCAATCCAGCCGATCAGAAAATCCATGCAACTGCCCCTTCCTAGTTCTTGGGCCGTTTGAGCGAATAGGAGCTGAAGAACTGCGCCATCAAAATCGACATCAGTACCGCGCCTTGCATCAGCACGATCATCGCTTCGGAGATCGAGTAGAAAACCTTCAGGACATTCCCGGCGGTGAACACCGCGCCGAGCGCGAAAGAGATCACGACCACCCACAATGGCTTCGCGCGGGCCAGGTAGGCGATCACGATCGCGCTGAAGAGATAGCCGTTGCCGACGGACTGGTTGAGGCGGTGCTCCGTCCCCGCCACGATCATCATGCCGGCAACGCCTGAGAGAGCGCCGGAGAGCAGCACGAGCCCCACGGCTATGCTGAGCACCGGCAGGCCCGTGGCGAGCGCGGCCTTGGCGTTGAAACCTACAGCATCCGCGTAGAAGCCGACCCGGCTGTGTTCCATGACGAACCAGATGGACAATGCGATAACGGCGACCAGGAAGATTCCGGCATGCAACTGCCCCCATCCCAGAACGGGAAACCAGCTCGCCTCGGGAAAGGTGGCGGTCACGGGAAAGCTGTTGGAAGGGTCTCTCCAGACCCCGAACAGAAGATGCTGCACTAGCAGAAACGCGACGCTTCCCAGCAGCAGGGTCGAAATAACCTCGTTAACGCCCCACTTGAGTTTCAGAAAAAGCGGAATCGCAATCCAGGCGGCTCCCGCAAGCGCTGCCAGAACGAACATCGTCGGCAACCTCAGCACTTCAGGCCCGCTGCCGTTCAGCGCCACCCAGGTTGACGCGATCGCGCCGAGCCATAGCTGGCCCTCCACGCCGATGTTCCAAAACCGCACGCGCATGGCAACGCCGGAGGCGAGGCCGACTAGCACCAACGGTAAAGCGGCCGTCGCCGTCTGGGAGAGGCCGTCCGAGGTCAGAAAAGTTGCAATCAGGAACTCATCCACAAGAGCGCTTGCCGGCACGCCCGCATGCACGAGCAGCACCGCCGAAACCGTCAGCCCGACCAACAGGCCGCCAACATAACTGAGACTGGTCAACAAGAAGCCGGGATTTTGCCTGCGAACAAGGAAAGCTGTGTCAAGCATGGCCTGCTAAAAGGCCTCCTATCCACTCAGGCGTGACGTCGCCGGTCTGACGGCAGCCGGCGATCCTTCCTCTGTTCATGACGGCCACCCGATGGGACAGGGACATGACCTCCTGGAGATCCTCGCTGATCAGAAGGCAGGCCGCGCCGGCTTCCACAGCTCCGCGGATCGCCGATCGGACGAACTCGGCCGCTTTCATGTCCAGCCCGCGAGAAGGGGAATGCGCTATGAGAACCTTCAGGCCGTGATCGAGCTCCCGCGCGAGCAACACTTTCTGCGCGTTTCCTCCCGAGAGCAAAGAGGCCGGCCGTTCCGGCGTCGCGCCGCGGATATCGAACGCATCGATGGCCTCGGCGGCCTTCTCGCGCATCGCCCGCCGGCTCAGGAGAAACGGACCGCCGAAGCTACCGCTGGCGACGGTCGTGAGCGCGAGATTGTCGGCAATGGAAAGCTCCCGGATCAACCCGCTGTCAAAGCGGTCGGAGGGGATGACGCGCAAGCCGGCCTCGCGGCGCTGGTCTGGCTTGGCGGTGGATATGTCCTGGCCATCCAGTACGATCGCGCCGGCACCGGCACGGTCGAGTCCGAGAAGGCAGGCAACGAGTTCCTCCTGCCCGTTTCCACCGACGCCGGCGATGCCAAGGATTTCGCCGACATGCAGCTCGAACCCGAGATCGTTCAGGCTTTGCCCGTGAGCGGTCGCCCGTGCGGAAAGCCTTTCCACGCTCAGACACACATCGCCCGGCCGAGATGACGGCCGGCCCGCAACCGTCAAGGCATCGCCGACCATCAGCCGCGCCACCTCCGCTTCGGTGACGTTCGCAACCCGCGCACCGTCAAGCACGGTCTCGCCGTGCCGCATGATCGTTACCCGGTCGCAGAAAGCGGCAACCTCCCGGAACTTGTGCGTGATCAGAACCACGGCGTGACCTTGCCTCGACAATCGCTGGGCAAAAGAGAGAAGCGTGCGCGCTTCCTCGTCGGTCAGCACCGCCGTCGGTTCGTCCATGACCAGAATTCGGGCGCCCAGAAGCATGACCTTGATGATCTCGGCGCGCTGGCGTTCGGCGATCGAAAGGTTCGCTACCAGCTTGTGCGGATCGACGGGCAGGCCGATCTCGCTCGACTTGGCGGAAACGATCGCCGCCGCATCGCTCAGCGTTTTCACAGCAGCCTTGCGACCGAAGCCGAGGAGAACATTTTCGGCAACCGTAAAACTCTCGACCAGCCGGAAATGCTGATGGACCATGCCGAGACCGGCGGCGGCGGCTTCCAGCGGGCTGCGCAAACTGATCGCTTCGCCGTCGATCGATTGGTCGCCCCCGTCAGCTACATAGACGCCGGCCGCCACGTTCATCAAAGTGGACTTGCCTGCACCGTTCTCACCGACGATGGCATGCACCTCCCCCCATTCGAGACAGAAGGACGCATCGCGGAGCGCGGCTTTGCCGTCAAACGACTTGCCTATGCCGCGCATCAACAGAGCCGCCGGCGTGCCCGGCGGTTGTCGCATGTCTCCTGCCTTCGGAAGCGCCGTCGTCATTACTTCGCCGGCATGGTGCCGATGACACCGTCGACGAAATAGTCCATCGACCAGAGCGCCGCATCGTCGACTTTCCCGCCGGCGTCGACAACGATGGTGCCGTCTTGCTTTTTCAGAGGGCCCTGGAACGGATCAAGCTTGCCGGTGATGATCTCCCGCTTTGCTGCCTCGACCTTTGCCTTGGTCTCCTCGGAAACCGAGGGGCCAAAAGGAGCGAGATCGACCACGCCGGTTTCAAGGCCTTCGAAGGCGCCGTATTCCTCGGGTTTCCAGTTGCCGTCGATGATCTCCTTGATCGTCGGCACAAGATATTTCTCCCAGCGGAAGATGACCGAGGTCTGGATCGTTCGCGGCGCGGCATGCGACATGTCGAGCTGAAAGCCTATCGAAGGAACGCCTGCCTTTTCGGCGGCGTCGAGCGCCGAGGTCGCGCTCAGATTCGTGGCGAGCACGTCGGCCTTCTGGTCGAGAATGGCCTGGGCGATCTGCCCTTCCTTCACCGGGTCCCACCAGGAGTTGGCGAAGACCGCGACCGTTTCGATCGTAGGATCGACCGAATGGGCCCCGAGTGCAAAACTGTTGATATCCCAGTTCACCACGCCGACCGGAAAGCCGGCGAGGATGCCGATCTTCTTCGTCTTCGTCGCCTGTCCTGCCGCGATGCCTGCAAGGTACCAACCCTGGTAAGTGCGGGCATAGAAGCTTTCCATGTTGGCCCCATTCTCCGTGCCCGAAGCACTGAGAAACGCCACATTCGGATAGGCTTTGGCCGCTTCGGCCATTGGGGCGCTGTAGCCATAGGTGGTGCCGATTATGATGTTGAAGCCGCGCTTGACGTAGAGATCGATCGCCGCGCGCAGCTTCGTGGCCTCTTCCGGTATGTTCTCCGTCACCGAGACAGGCACCTGTAGCTGTTCCTCCACGGCCTTGCGGCCGGCCTCGAGGGCTTCGTTCCATCCGCCGTCTTGCGCTGAACTTGCATAGATGAACGCGACCTTGGGCGACCCTTCCAGAGTAAAGGCATATGCGCCGGACGCAGCACAGGATGCGAAAACCGTGGCCGCCGCCGCGAACAGGCGAACTGAGCCGGACGGCTTCGTGTTGCGCTCTTTCATTTCGTGGTTCCCCTTGTTTTCTTTGTTTTTCTCAGCCGGAAGCATGCCGCGCCCATGCAGCTTCCCTGCACGGTGACGATTGCCGCCGGAGCGTCTTTTTTGATTTGGCAAAAGCGAATTGGCTCTTGTGCAGTGCATAACAGCCGATTACGTTCGTTCATGCAACAAAAATAATCATGCTCATTTTTTGGGCATTTTGCACAGGAATGTGAACGATCAAATGAACACCGATGCTCTGGCATCATTTGTAAAAATCGCGGAACTGCGGTCATTGTCCGCCGCGGCGAAGTTGTACGGCCTGCCCAAATCCACGCTCAGTCTTCGGCTCAAGCAGCTTGAAGACGATCTGAAGGTCGCTCTGTTCGAGCGCTCCGGCCGTGTCCTGTTGCTCACGGAGGCAGGGCAAACCCTGCTCGGGCACGCGCGGCAGATACTGCAAAGCTGCGATACGGCGCGGGCCGCCGTGACGGAACTGAGCGACGACGTGACCGGAACCTTGCGGATCGGCGCCACGGGGGAGTTCGGCACGGCCTACTACACGCAGATGCTCATGGCGTTCAGAAAGCTCTACCCCAAGGTGGAAATCGAACTCACCTTCTTTTCGCCGCACGTTCTCTACGCGCCGGAGAGCCTCGATATGCTCGACGCCGTGATTTCATGGGACGAAGGTATCGAAGGCGGCGAAACGCTCTCCACCGCAAAATTCGCACTCTTTGCCAGCAAGAGTTATGTCGAGCGTGCCGGGATGCCACGAAAACCCGCCGATTTGGCGGAACACCAGGGCATTGTCTATCGCACCTCGGCGGGCCTGCAGCACTGGCGGCTACAGAAAGGTACCGCGCAGGAAAGTATCTTGCCGCGCAGCAACCTGATCGCCAACGAATACTGGACTATCAAGTACTTCGCCGTTGCGGGCGAGGGCATTGCCTATCTACCGCACTTCTTCACCACGATCGAGTGTGAACGCGGCCACCTCATTCCGTTGCTCGACACATGGGAGTCCGCGGAAAAGCGGGTCAGCATCCGCATATCGCGCCCGCACGCTCCGTCGCGTAAGATGACCGCGTTCATGGATGTCTGCGGCCGCTACTTCTCGCCCGGCTTCGTTTTCACGGGGCCGCGCTACTACGTCGAAACAATTTTCGATGCAAGCCAGCAAGAAAAGGGAACAGAAAAATGAAGGTCCTTGAAACCGGCAACGGCGCGCGTGCAATGAAAGGGGGAGGACTCGACCCGCAGCGTGTCAGCTTCGACAAGATCCCGATCATTGATCTCGAGCCCATGTTCACAGGCGACGAGGCGGCCAAGCGAAAGCTCGCCCAGGAACTGCGCGAGGCCTGCACGGAAGTCGGCTTCCTCTATATCAAGAACCATCACGTTCCGAAGGATGTCATCGATGCCACGTTTGAGGTGGCGGAGGTGTATTTCGCCGAATCCGACGACGTGAAGATGGAGAATCACGTTTCCAATTCAAAGAATAATCGCGGTTATGCGGCAATATTGGAGGAGAATACGGATCCGACCGCGCGCGGAGACCTGCACGAATCCTATGATATTGCGCTGGATGTGCCAGCCGACGATCCGGACGTGAAGGCCGGCAAAGTACTCTACGGTCCCAACCAGTGGCCAGCGGGCAGGCCGGAATTCCGAACGGCATTGGAAGCCTACCATGCCGAGATGCTGACGCTGAGTGGCCACCTGCTCCATGCCTTTGCTCTGGCTCTGGGGTTGGAGGAGACATATTTTGACCTGCTGGTCGGCAAGCCGCTCGCAACTTTGCGGGTGCTCCACTACCCACCGCAGTTTGGCGAGATCGATGACCGACAGATCGGCATTGGGGCGCATTCGGACTATGAGTGCTTCACGATCCTGGCCCAGAAGGATGGTATTTCAGCCTTGCAGGTACTGAATGCAACAGGCGAGTGGATTGCGGCCGATCCCGTCCCCGGCTGCTTCGTCGTCAATGTGGGAGATCAGATGGCGCGTTGGACCAATGACCTTTTCGCCTCGACCGTCCACCGCGCGGTGAACCGTTCCGGCAAAGAACGCTATTCGATCCCGTTCTTCTTCGGTCCAAACTATGATGCCGTGATCGAGGTGCTTCCCAGTTGCATTGATGAGGATCATCCTGCGAAGTACCCTCCGATCACGTCGGGCGAATACGTCAATGGCCGCTTCAAGGCGACATTTGCGCACTATGCCGCGCAAAGCGAGGCCGGCGCCGAAACCGCGGCTTAAGCGGATAATCCCGTCATGCGCGGCCGCTCCTGTGGCCGCGCATCGCATACCCGCCGCCCGTTGACCGAGATCAATATGATAGCGCCCTCGATGGGTAGCGTCGGGTTAACTGGTTAGCCATGGAGTCACCAGAAGAACCCATTTCGGTTTGACGGTGGATGTGGCTAATTTTTCGGCTTTGAGGGCTTCGTGGAGCGCGGTCTTGCCGATTTGGGCTTTGAGCAGCAACGGAGCAGAAAACCTGCATAAGGAAGTCACGGCTCGTCGTCCGGGTCAGCGGTTTTCGGATCGCGTGGCGGGCCTCGGTTTCGGCTATGGCCGCGGCAAGGCACAGCCAGTCGGCGATGCTGAGGGGGGTAATGTTTTCAGGGGGCATTTTGCCGGTGCCAAAATGGATGTCGCTCATGGTCTTACCCCTTGATGGTTGCGCGAGTGCTGAAGGTGAAAGTGTGGAGGGAGCACCACCGCCCGAAGCTGCGGCCTGGCCTCCCCACAAGGGGACCCTCAAGGGGGAGATGGGCCACCGCCCTTAAATCAGCTTCTCCAGCGTGATCGGCAAATCCCGCACGCGTTTTCCCGTCGCATGGAACACCGCGTTGGCAATCGCCGGCGCCACGCCGACAATGGCCAGTTCGCCAACGCCCTTGCCGCCGAGCACCGAGGAATGCAGGTCGGGGATGCCGACCGAGATCACCTCGATGTCGGGGATGTCGGCATTGGTCGGCACGAGGTAATCGGCGAGGTTGTCATTGACGATGCGGCCGTGGCGGCGGTCGACGATGCCTTCTTCCAGCAGTGCCTGGCCGATGCCCATGATGATGCCGCCCTTCCATTGGCTTTCGGCAAGTTTCGGGTTGTAGAGCCGCCCCGAATCCAGCGCCGACACCACACGCGATACACGCACCGTGCCGAAATCCTCGTCGACGCGCACCTCGATGAAATGCGCGCACCAGGAGTGGCGGGAATAGTCGCCCTCGGTGTGCGGCAATGCCATGGCGATGGTGGTGTAGTTCTTGTAGCGCTCCTCTGGCGTCGAGTTTTCCGGCATGGTGTCGCCGGTGGCTTCGATGTGGTCGCGGCCGACGCTTTTGAGCAGTTCGGCGATCGAGACATCGGGGCCGTCGCCGCGCGGCGAAGCGATGCGGCCATTGGCGACGACCAGCGTGTTGGCCTGCAGCGCGTGGAAAGGCGACCGCGGATCGCTGATGGCAAGGCCCACCAACTGGTCGAGCGCTGAGCTCGCGGCCTTGTATACGGCGCCGGTCATGACGCCGGCCAGCCGCGAGCCGCCGGTGACGCCGGCACGCGGAAAGCGGGAGTCTCCGAGCTTCACCACCACGTCGTCAGCTGGCACGCCGACCGTTTCGGCGGCGGTCTGCGCCAGAATGGTGTAGGTGCCCTGGCCCATGTCGATCGACGAGCTTTCGACCTCGACCGAGCCGTCGGCCAGGATACGCACGATCGCCTCGCCATAGGCGCGCCGAACCGGATAGGTGCCGGCCGCGACGCCCCAGCCGATCAACTGGGTGCCGTCGCGCATCGAGCGCGGTTCGGGCGAGCGCCTGGCCCAGCCGAAGCGCTCCGCACCTGCGGCAAAAGCCTCGCGCAACTGCCGGGTAGACCAAGCCTTTTTGGCATGCGGATCCTGCTCGGCATAGTTCCGGAGCCGGATTTCCAGCGGATCGATGCCGACCTCGTAAGCGAGCTCGTCGATGGCGCTTTCGATGCCGAAGGCCGAGGGGTTTTCGCCCGGTGCGCGCATGGCGCCCGGCACCACCGAATTGACCCGCACGACATTCTGCTTCGAGGAGAAATTCGGCGTCGCATACATGATCGAGGTGACCGATCCCAGCGGCTCGACCCACATGCCATCGGTGGAGGTCTCATTGACGCCGCGATGCACGATCGACTGGATCTTTCCGTCAGCGTCGGCGCCGATCGTCACCGTCTGCCGCGTCGCGGCGCGACCACCGTAACCGGTGAAGGTCTGGGGCCGCGTCATCACCAGCCGCACCGGCCGGCCGAGCATTCTGGCCGCACATGCGGCCACCGCGCCATGGCTGAGCGCCAGTGCCTTGGAGCCGAAGCCGCCGCCAATATAGGGCGAGACCAGCCGCACGTTCTCGAACGGCACGCCGAACCATTCGGCATAGGTGCGCGCCATCCCATCCAGCCATTGGCTCGGCTCCCACACGGTGAGCTTGTCGCCCTCCCAGCGGGCGATCAGGCCATGCGGCTCCATCGGCGCCTGGTATTCGCGCGGCGTGTTGTAGGCGGCGCAGATGCGGACCGGTGCCGAGGCGAACGCACCTTGCGCATCGCCCCATTCCTTGGTCATGGCGTCGATCGGGATGCCGTCGCCGGCCTTGCCGTCGCTGAGGTCGACGATGGAAGGCGTCTCGTCATAGCTGACCTTGACCAGGGCCGCCGCCGCGACCGCCTGTTCGAAGGTCTCGGCGACCACGGCAGCGACATGTTGACCCGAGAAGGTGATGTCGCGCGCGAGCGGGCAATAGGGCTTGTCGGGCGGCGGTGTGCCGAACCAGTCCGCCGCGGTCTTCAGGCTGATGATGGTGTCCGGCGTCAGCACCTGCAGCACGCCGGGAGCGGCCTCGGCTGCCTTGGTGTCGATCGCGCGCACCTTGCCGGATGCAATCGTGCTCCCGACCAGCACGGCGTAAGCGAGGCCTTCGAGCTGCTGCTCGATGGCGTATTTCGCCGCGCCGGTGATTTTGGCCGGGCCGTCGACGCGCGACAGCCGGCCGCCGACGGCTTCGGCAAAAGCGCCGTCGGACGCTCCATGCCTGATGTTGTGAACGGTCATGCCGTCTCTCCCAATTTGAGGATGGCGCGGGCGACGACGCGCGGCGCCAGTTCGATCTTGTAGTGGTTGGCGCCGTGATCAACGGCGCCTTCGACTGCGAGCAGGCTGGCGGCGCGGACTGCGTCCGGCTCCAGCGCGTTGCCTATCAAGGCTGCCTCAACGGCTCGCGCCCGCCACGGCTTGGTCGCGATGCCGCCAAGCGCCACCCGCAAATCGCGGATCGTTCGGCCGTCGGGTTCGAACTCTATGCCGACAGCGGCACTTGCCGCCGCGAATTCATAGGACTGCCGGTCGCGGATTTTCAGGTAGGTCGAACGCCGGGCAGAGGACGAGCCGGGGATCTCGATGGCGGTGATCATCTCGCCCGGTTCGATCGCATGTTCTCTATCCGGCGTGGTGCCGGGCAGCAGGAAAAAATCGTCGACCGGGATCTGACGCTCGCCGAGATGGACTGTTGCGTCGAAGGCGACCAGCGCCACGGCGAGGTCGCCTGGATACATGGCGATGCAGGCGTCGCTGGCGCCGAGCACGGCGTGGCCCCTGGTGACGCCGCCTATGGCCGAACAGCCACTGCCGGGTTCCCGCTTGTTGCAAGCGGAGAAATTCCCGGGATCACGGAAATAGGGGCAGCGCGTGCGCTGCATCAGATTGCCGCCGATGGTCGCCATGTTGCGGATCTGCGCGGAAGCCGCCTGCCACAGGGCTTCCGACACCGCAGGAAAGCGGCTCTTGATGTCGGCATGGTCGGCGACATGGCTCATCCTGGCCAGCGCGCCGATGGTGGCGCCGCGTTCGTTCACCTCGATGCTGTCCAACCCCTTGAGATGAGCGATGTCGACCAGCGTCTCGGGCTCGGCGACGCCGCATTTGGCGAGATCGACCAGCGTGGTGCCGCCGGCCAAGAGCATGGCGCCGGGCAGGGCGGCCGCTTGGCGTGCCGCATCGACCGAGTTGGCGCGCACATACGAAAAATCCCTCATGATGCGACCTCCAAGGCGGCTTGGCGAATGGCGGCGACGATGTGCGGATAGGCGCCGCAGCGGCAGAGATTGCCGGCCATGTATTCGCGGATCTCGCCGTCGGAGCCGGCATGGCCCTCACGGATGCAGGCGACCGCCGACATGATCTGGCCCGGCGTGCAATAGCCGCACTGGAAGGCGTCCTGTTCGAGGAAGGCAGCCTGCACGGGATGCATTTCGCCCTCCCGTGCAAGCCCCTCTATGGTGGTGATGGTGCGGCCTTCGGCTTGTGCGGCCAGCGTCAGGCAGGCCAGCACGCGCTCGCCGTCGACATGCACGGTGCAGGCGCCGCACTGGCCGTGGTCGCAGCCCTTCTTGGTTCCGGTCAGGCCGAGCCGGTCGCGCAGGGCGTCGAGCAGCGTCACACGCGGCTCGATGTCGAGCCCGTGAAGGTCGCCGTTGATGTCGAGATGGACCGGGATCGTTGTTTTCGTCATGGGCATCTGGCTCCAGTTGCTTGACGCGAAGTCGTTGATCTGATGTTGGGCCGGCGAGGAGCTAGCGCCCGCTGTCCGGCCCTTCGCTGTCGCTCCGGACCGTTCGGGCGTTCGGCCCTTTAAAAAGGTCCACTGGACCTTTTGATCCGCCCGAAGGCGGACCGGGCCTTCACCGTTCGTCGTTCGGGAAGCCAAGCAATTGGCTTCCCGTCCGCTATGCGGACCACTCCTCACCCCAGCAGATCCTCGATGCGGATCGGAAAGCGCCGAGGCCGCACCCCGGTCGCATGCCAGACCGCATTGGCGACGGCGCCGGCCGTGCCGGTGATGCCGATTTCGCCGACGCCCTTGATGCCGAGCGCGTTGACGTGAGGGTCGTCCTCGTGGACCAGCAGCGCCTCGACCGACGGAACGTCGGCATTCACCGGGACATGATACTCGGCGAGGTTGGCATTCTGGATCCGGCCAGAGCGCCGGTCGGTGATGGCTTCCTCATGCAGCGCGAACGAGACGCCCCAGATCATGCCGCCATAATACTGGCTGCGCACCAGCCTGGGATTGATGATCCGCCCGGCGGCGAACGCGCCGACCAGCCTTGTGACACGGATCTGGCCGAAATCCGGATCGACCTTCACCTCGGCGAACACGGCGCCGTGCGCGTGCTTGGCATAGGCCTCCTGGGATGCCGGGTCCGCAGCGCCCTTGCCATGGCCCTCGATCTCGGTGAGGCCCGCGCGCGTGAGGATCTCGGCATAGCTTTCACCGCGGCTTTCATCGTCGCGCCGATAGAGGCGGCCACCGCGCGCCAGCACGCCTTCATTGCCGGCGCCGTAGAGCGGTGAGTGCTCGTCACTGGTGGCGAGATCGGCGAGCCTGGCGATGACGGCGGCACCCGCATTGTGGATCGCCATGCCGGCCGTCGCCGTGTGGCCGGAGCCGCCGGCAATGCCTGCATTGGGCAGATCGGAACTGCCGGCCCTGAAATCGACCTGGTCGATATCCAGTCCCAGTCCGTCGGCGGCGATCTGGGCGAAGGCGGTCCAGGCGCCTTGCCCCATGTCCTGCGCGCCGGTCTCCATCAGGCCGCTGCCATCGCTTCTCAGCACGGCGCGGGCCTCGGCCTGGAACATCAGGGCCGGAAACGTCGCCGTGCCCATGCCCCAGCCGGTCAGGAAACCGTCCGCGTCGCGCATCAGCCGCGGCTGAAGCGGGCGGCTTGCCCAGCCGAACGTCTCGGCCGCTTGCCTGTAGCATTCGCGCAGCGCCTTGGAGGAAAACGGCTTGCCGGTCATGGGCTCGACCTCGGCATAGTTCCGCAGCCGGAATTCCAGCGGGTCCATGCCACAGGCGTGAGCCGCCTCGTCGATGGCGCTTTCGAGTGCGATCGAGCCGGTCGCTTCGCCAGGCGCCCGCATGAACAGCGGCGTACCGGTGTCCAACCGCACCGCATCGTGCGAGGTGGCGATGGCCGGGCTGGCATAGAGCGTGTGCGAGGCGTCCGCGGCCGGTTCGAAGAAATCGTCGAACGTGCTCGACGCAGTCTTGGCATGATGGTCGAGTGACGTCAGCCGCCCTTCGCCGTCCATGCCCATGCGCAGCGTCTGGCGCGTCGGCGCACGGTGGCCGACCGGGCCGTACATCTGCTCACGCCGCAGCACCAGCTTGACCGGACGGCGGACGAGGCGCGCCGCCAGGATGCCGAGCACCTGCGGCCCGGAGATCATGCCTTTCGAGCCAAAGCCGCCACCCAGGAACGGGCTGCGGATGTGGATGTTTTCCGGCGCGATGCCGAACAGGCCGGCGATGCGGCCCTGTGCCATGGCAAGGCCCTGGCTCGGCGTGTCGATCGACAGTGTGTCGCCATTCCAGGCGACGACGATCGCATGCGGCTCCATGGCGTTGTGGTACTGGGCCGGCGTCTCGTAGGTGGCTTCGATCCGTGTCTTTGCCGATTTGAGGCCGGCCTCGACATCGCCCTTGTGCTGCACGGCCGGACCGCCGACGCCGACACCACGCGGCACGAAGCTTTCAGCGCCGTCCAGGCCAACGCGCGCCGGCAGCACTTCATAGCGCGGCGACAGCAAAGCCGCCCCCTCGGTTGCCGCCTCCAGCGTCTCGGCGATTACCACGGCGATGCTCTGGTTGGGGTAGCGGACCTGATCGTTCTGCAGCAGGTCGAGCCGGAACATGAAGGGGTGGTCCTTGGCGTCCGGGTCAGCGGCGAGCGCCGGCCGGTTCTTGGGCGTCATCACCTCGACCACGCCCTGGTGCGCCTTGGCCGCCTCGATATCCAGAGCGGCAACGCGGCCGCGCGCGATGCTGCTGACCGCCAGCACGGCGTAGAGCATGCCGGGCGGGTGGTTGTCGGCGGCATAGCGCGCGGCTCCGGTGACTTTCAGAAAGCCGTCGCGGCGGGTCAGCGGCTGGCCGATGCTGGAGCCCTGCCGGGCATGGGCGGGTTGCTGGTTGAGGCTGAGTTCAAGCGTCATGGCGCGCTCCGGGAATGTTCGAGAACGGGGAGGCAGGAAGGGCTGGCAGACGCTCGGGCGTTCCCGAAAGCGCTGATACCAGCGCCCTGACCACGATGCGGCGGGCAAGCTCGATCTTGAAGGCATTGTCGCCGGAGGGGCTGGCATCGGCCAAGGCAGCGTCCGCGGCGCTCGCGAAGGTCGCCTCGCCGGCGTCCGCGCCAAGCAGGACGGCTTCCGCCGTTCGGGCCCGCCACGGCTTGGCCGCGACGCCGCCCAGTGCCAGCCTTGCGGCGCGGATCTTGCCGCCATCGACGACGAGCGCTGCCGCGGCCGATACGACGGCAAAAGCATAAGAGGTGCGTTCGCGGACTTTCAGGTAACGGGCATTGGCGGAGAAGGAGGCCGCCTCCGCCGGCAGGCGCACCGCCACGATCAGGTCGCCGGGCTCCAGCGCATTCTCCCGCTGCGGCGTTTCGCCGGGAAGCCGGTGGAATTCCTCCAGTGTCACATGGCGCCGACCCCCCTTGCCCTCGATCTCGACCACGGCGTCGAGCGCCACCAGCGGCACGCAGAAGTCCGACGGGTGGGTGGCGATGCAGGCATCGCTCCAGCCGAGCACGGCGTGCAGGCGGTTCTCGCCTTCCAGCGCGTCGCAGCCGGTGCCTGGCTCGCGCCTGTTGCAGGCGCTGGCGGTGTCGTAGAAATAGCTGCAGCGCGTGCGCTGCAACAGATTGCCGCCGACGGTGGCGGCGTTGCGAAGCTGCGCCGAAGCACCCGACAGCAGCGCCTCGGCCACCGCCGGATAGGATTTCGCGAACGCCGGATCATGGGCAAGGTCGGCATTGCGGACCAGCGCGCCGATGCGCAGGCCACCATCGTCCAGACGTTCGATGCGGTTGAGCTCCGGCAGCCGGGAAATGTCGACGATACGCTCGGGATTGGTGATGCCGCCTTTCATCAGGTCGAGCAGATTGGTGCCGCCGGCGAGATAGGCCGAACCCGGCTCGGCTGCCGCGGCGATGGCGTCGAGGATGGTGGCGGGCCTGATGTAATCGAAATCTCTCATGCCGCGGTCCTCCGGTCGGCTTTGACAAGCTGTTGCTGGGCTTCCAGGACGGCCTCGACGATGCCGCCATAGGCCGCGCAGCGGCATATGTTGCCGCTCAGCCCCTCACGGATGCGTTCGGGATCGTCGCCGGCCTGTGCCTCGGCGATCAGGCCGAGCGTGCTCATGATCTGGCCGGGTGTGCAGAACCCGCACTGGAAGCCGTCATGGGCGATGAAGGCGGTCTGCACAGGATGCAGTTCCTCGCCGTGGGCGACGCCTTCGATGGTCAAGACTTGGGCGCCGTCATGGCTGACCGCCAGCGCCAGGCATGAGTTGATGCGCTTGCCGTCGACCAGCACCGTGCAGGCGCCGCACTGGCCGCGGTCGCAGCCCTTCTTGGTGCCGGTGAGATCGAGCCGCTCGCGCAGCAGGTCGAGCAGGGTTACGCGTGGATCGACCTCCAGTTCGTGTCGGTGGCCGTTGATGGTGAGGGTGATGGGAAGGCGGGTCATGGGCGTCTGGCTCCAGTTGCTTGACGCGGATGGGATTGAACTGGTGTCTTGCCGAAGAAGGGCAAGTGCAGGGACGGCTAGGTCTGAAGGGCGAAGACAGTGGCGACAGCCAATCTCCCCACTTGAGGGGGAGATGCCCGGCAGGGCAGAGGGGGGCGCGAAGGATCGCTAACTTTGCGACTTCTGCCCCCTCCAGGTGGAAACCTGTCCGAGGAAGCAATTACGATCAGTTGATGGGTCGGCGGGACAGCGCCCCCCTCTGGCCTGCCGGCCATCTCCCCCTCAAGGGGGGAGATTACGCTCTCCAGCGTTTTCGACGCCCAGTGGGCAGGGGAGATGTCGGCTTGCGTGTTCGAAAGACGTGACATACCGGTTCCCCTGATTATATGATAAAGGTGCTCCACTAAAACGGAGGCGCCTCCGTTTATTACGTGGTGGCTGACCCGGCCGGGTTCAAGCCCCCTGACACGATGTGGAGAAAAAATTGGCCAGCGAGCCGTCCGCCATTGCTGTACAGAAGGCCGAGGCCGTAGACGCAAAGCCGCTGCGCGCCGATGCGCGGCGCAACCGCGACCGGCTGGTCGAGGTGGCGGTGTCCGTCTTTGCCGAGCGCGGAATCGATGGCTCGCTGGAGGAGATCGCGCGCCGCTCCGGCGTCGGCATCGGCACGCTCTACCGGCATTTCCCGACGCGCGAGCATCTGGTCGAGGTGGTCTATCGTCGTGAGGTGGAGGCGCTGTGCGCGGCCGCCGGCGAGCTTGCCCAAAAACATCCGTCCGATGTCGCGCTGGAACAGTGGATGCAGCGCTTCGTCGACTACATCGCCACCAAGCGCGGCCTGGCGACCAGCCTGCGCATCGTGCTCACCACCAATTCGACGCTGTTTTCCGACACGTTCGGCCGGGTGTCGCAAGCCTTGCGGCAGCTGGTCGAGGCGGCGGTGGCCGACGGCACCATCCGCGGCGACGTCGACGCTTCCGACGTGCTGCACGCCTTGGGCGGCATCTATTCAGCGCCCGACACCCCCGAATGGCGCGACCGCTCGCGCCGGCTGGTCAAGCTGTTGATGGACGGGTTGCGGTTCGGGGCTGCAAAGGCACAATGAGGCGACGAGATTCCGCCCGTGCAAAACCACACCTGCCGATTTGAGGGGACCCGATGTATGTAGGCCGTTCCTACAAAATAGTGGATTTCGCGCTGTGGTCGCGGCGCAGCGTCATCTACATGGTGGTGGTGAGCGGACTGGCCGTGGCCGCCTACCGTCTTCCAGGCATCGCCGGGTTTTCGGTGCCATGGTCGGTGGTGCTGGTGCTTGGCACCACCGTGTCACTCGTTGCCGGGTTCAAGAATTCGCAGGTGTTCACCCGCAGCAGCGACGCGCTGCAGGCTTTTACGCAAATTACGGCCAGCAGCCGGTTGTGGTCCAATTTCTGCAGGGATTTCCTCGACGCGCCGACGGCCAGACAGCTCATCTATCGCCACATCGCCTGGATGACGGCATTGCGTTTTTCCCTGCGCCGGCCGATGCCATGGGAATCCATGGCGCGGGCCGCCAATATCGAATACCGGCGGCGCTACCGTATCCATGAGGATGCGAGCTCGATCGCTGATGAGCTGCATCCGCTGCTCGCCGAACAGGCCGAGGACGTCCTGAAATCGCCCCAGCCGGCGATAGCCCTGCTCGAACTGCAATCTGTCCAGGTCAATGCGCTGTTCAAGGATGCAAAAATCCCTCCGCAGATCTATGGCGAGCTGACCAAGCTGATCCGCGACTTCCATGACCAGCAGGCGCGCTGCGATCGCATCAAGAACAATCCCTATCCCCGGCAATACGCCATCGTCAGTTCGATGTTCGTGATGATCTTCTGCACGCTGTTGCCGTTCGGGGTCGTTCCCGTCTTTGCCGATATGGGCAAACTGGGCGGCGCGCTCGGGTCGATCGCAATCTGGCTGACGATCCCGTTCAGCACGCTGCTCGGCTGGGCTTACATGTCCCTCGACCAGGTCGGCGAAAGCAGCGCCAACCCGTTCGAAGGCAACGCCAACGACGTCCCGATCTCGCAGATCTGCCGCGACATCGAGATCGAGTTGCGCAGCGGGCTCGGCGAGGCCGGCCTTCCCAAGCCCCTGATGCCGGTCAACGACATCGCGACCTAGGCAGGATCACGACGAAGGCGCGGGCCCGACGGTCCCCTTCATCGTGCTGCTGGCGGAGGCCGCTCAAACGTCGAGGCAGACCTTGCCGAAATGCTTTTGGGTTTCGTAATGCGCGAAGGCGGTGGCGATGTCCTGCAGCGGAAAGTGGCGGTCAATGACGGGCTTCAGCCTGATAGTCTCTATCGCGCGGATCATATCCTCCTGGTCGGCCCGGCTGCCGATGGAAATGCCGCTGATGCGGATCTGGTTGGAAAACAGGGCGGGGATAGAGACTTCCGCCGCAAAGCCGGTCAGCACACCGACCAGGGCGATGTGACCGCCCGTGCGGCAGGCGGTAATCGACTGCGCCAGCGTGGCGGGTCCGCCGACCTCGATCACGTGATCGACGCCGCGCCCGCCCGTCAGGTCCCTGGCCTTGCGACCCCAGTCCGGGACGGACCTGTAGTTGATGACGGCGTCGGCTCCGAGGCGCGTGAGCCTTTCCAGCTTCTGCTCGTCGGATGAGGTGGCGATGACCCGGGCGCCGGCGGCTTTGGCGAATTGCAGCGCGAACAGCGATACACTGCCCGAACCGAGGACCAGCACCGCGTCGCCCGGCTTCACCTTGCCGCACACAACCAGGCCGCGCCAGGCGGTAACGCCGGTGCAGGTGAGCGACGCCGCCTCGACATGCGTATAGCCTGCCGGTGCCTTGGTGAAAGCGTGCGCCGGCATGCACACATACTCGCTGGCGAAGCCGTCGAAACTGTCTCCCGGAATATCGCGCCGGGTGCAGGGCGTCATGTCACCGCCCAGCCACCAGGGATAGAAGACGCTGACGACTCTGTCTCCGGGCTTGAGTGCATCGACACCGTCGCCGAGGGCAATCACTTCGCCGGCGCCGTCGGAGAGCGGAACGCGGCCGTCGGCGAGAGGCATCTTGCCTTGCACGGCAAAGTCGTCGCGCATGTTCAACGCGCAGGCCCGGATCCTGACCAGAACCTCGCCCGGCCCTGGCTGGGGCGGATCTTCCTCGACCAGGTCGAGATTGCCCAAGCCGCCCGGCGCTCTCAGCCTGACCAGTCTCATTGTCTTCTCCGATGTGTGGGGTGTCTGGAATTGGAATGGCGCGCTGCGCCTAGCGGGCCTGCCGGCCTGAGATCACCCGCAGCCAGGGCGCCAGATGAAAGGCGCTCATCAGCAGATACATCGCGGCCATGCCCGTGAGGGGCGAGGCGTCGATGCCCATGCACTGCATGGCCGCATCGCCGCTGAAGATGCAGGTGAGCAGCGCCATCACGGCGAAAGTCGGTGCCGCGGCAAGGCAAAGCCAGTCGGCCAGCCCGAGGGTTGCGGCTTCCGGGATCGTGCTGCCGGCACCGGTATGGATATCGCTCATCGCCTTAATCCTTGATGATCATGCCAGCCACGACAGGTTCCTCTCTCCACGGAGTGGGGAGAGGAACCCAGACTGAACAACCGTTACTGCTCGCCCTTGTCGCGGAATGCAGCCTCGCCGGCAGCAGACACTTCTTCCCATTTCTTGTCGGCCCCGGCGTCGTAATTGTCGTGCCAGTTCCACCAGGAATAGAGCGGGGTCTGCGGATAGCCTTCGGGCGAGTCTTCCCAGATTTCCTGGCGGCCGAGCGGCGTCGCGTCGAGATAGCTCCAGACGGTGCCCATCGCCTCGTCGCCGCGGCTGTTGATGAGATAGGTGCGGAAGATGCGGTCGCCGTCACGGATGAAGACGTTGTGGCCGTGCCATTCGTCGACCCCGAAGTCCTTGTCGAAACTGTCAGTGATTGTGTACCAGGGCATCTGCCAGCCCATCCGCTGCTTCAGCCGCGCAATGTCGGCTTGCGGGGCACGCGAAGCGTAGGCAAGCGTGGTGTTGCGGGCGTTGAGATGGGCGAGGTGGCCGACCTGGTCGGCGCCCAGCGAACAGCCGCGGCAGGCATGATCGGGCCAGCCATGCACGCCGGGCTCGAAAAAGGCGCGGTAGACGATCAGCTGGCGGCGGCCTTCGAACAGATCGAGCAGGCTCGCTCTGCCATTCGGCCCCTCGAACACATAGGCCTTGTCGACTTTCATCCACGGCATGCGCCGGCGCTCGGCGGCCAATGCGTCCTTGGCCCGCAGCGTTGCCTTTTCCTTCACCAGCATCTGTTCGCGGGCAGCTTCCCAGTCCTGCCTCGAAACGATCGGCGGGGTCTTCATTGCGATGTGCTTGGTCATTGGCTGTTTCCTTTGCCAGTCTGTTGTCGCTTGCTGTCAGCCAGAATAGGGCGGTGAAGCGCGAGGGTGGGAGTTACAAGTGTGACGGGATTTGCAGGAGCCGGCCCGTCGCAGCAGGGGTGGCGCACCCTCACGGTGCCTTCGGCCGCGTCATGGAGAGGAGTGTCGGTTGGCATTGTCGGTTCTCCCTTGGCGTGCCGCGCGTTGCCGATAGAGTTGGCCGATGCGGCTTGCCGGTTGATGGTACGGATTTAAGTTAGGGCGGCGACGCACAAGGGTGGGAGTTACAAGTGTGACGGGATTTGAATGGATTCGCTGATCACCGCCGCGGCGCTGGCGCTGGCCGGAGGCGATCCGCTCGGCGCGCTGGATCGCGTCGCCCTGCGCGAGGACCCTCCGGCGCTGGCGCTGCGCGGCATCGCCATGGCGCAGCTCGGTGATCTCGATCGCGCCAAGGCGCTGCTGCGGCGGGCCGCGCGTGGCTTCGGCCCGAAAGAAGCGGTAGCGCGTGCTAGATGCGTTGTTGCCGAGGCCGAGATCGCGCTGGTCTCACGCGATCTCGGCTGGCCGGCCAAGGCTTTGGATGCGGCGCGGGCGACGCTGGAAAAGCATGGCGACCGGCTGAACGCAGCGCATGCCGGCCACCTCAAGGTGCGCCGCCTGCTATTGATCGGCCGTCTCGACGAGGCCGAAGACGTGCTGGGCGGGCTCGATCCGATGCCGCTTCCGCCGGCCTCGCGCGCCGCCCACGAGCTGGCCGTCGCCGGCATCGCGATGCGGCGCCTCAAGACGAAGCCGGCGCGCAGGGCGTTGGAGTGGGCACGCCACGCCGCCCGCCAGGCCGGCATTGCGGGGCTCATCGCTGAAGTCGATCGCGCATTCCTGGCGCTGGACACACCGGCGGCGCGGCTGATCGCGGCTGGCGAGCAGCGCTCGTTGCTGCTTGAGGACGTCGAGGCGTTGCAAGCGTCGCCGGCATTGCTGGTCGATAGCTTTCGCTATGTCGTGCGCCAACAGGAGAAAACGGTCTCGCTGGCAACGCGCCCGGTGCTGTTTGCGCTGGCCCGTACGCTCGCCGAAGCGTGGCCAGGCGATGTGTCGAGGGCGAGGCTGATCGCGCAAGCCTTCGGCGGCAGGCACGCCGATGAATCGCACCGGGCACGGCTGCGGGTCGAGATCGGCCGGCTGCGCACCGAATTGCGCGGCCTGGCCGACATCGGCGCGACCAGCCAGGGCTTCGCGCTGGCGCCGCGCCAGGCACGCGAGGTGCTGGTGCTGGCGCGGCCGATCGAGGAGCGGCACGCGGCGGTGCTGGCTTTCCTTGCCGATGGTGAATCCTGGGCGAGTTCGGCGTTGGCGCTGGCGCTTGGCACCGGCCAACGCAGTGTGCAACGGGCGCTCGAGCAGCTTGGCGAGGCCGGCAAGGTGCAGTTTTTCGGTCACGGCCGGGCGCGCCGCTGGATGACGCCGCCGGTGGCGGGATTCACGACCACCTTGTTACTCCCGGCCCCGCTGCCGAACGGTTAGGAAGTGACATCGGATCATCTCAACGAGGACAAGGACATGAAACAGTCAACGGCCGAAATCCTGCGCGAATACGGACCCTTTGCCGATGTGGAGAGGGTGCATGGGGTGAGTTTTGACGGCAACAATGTCTGGTTCGCCTCGGGCGAGAAGCTGAACGCCTTCGACCCGGAAAACGGCCAAGCGCTGCGCTCGATCGACGTCGCGGCGCATGCCGGCACCGCCTGGGACGGCCAGCACTTCTTCCAGCTTGCCGACGACCTGATACAGAAGATCGACCCTGATACCGGCCAGGTGCTGGCGACCATTCCGGCGCCGGGCGGCGGCGGCGATTCCGGGCTGACCTGGGCCGAAGGGACGCTCTGGGTGGGGCAATATCGCGAACGCAAGATCCACCAGATCGACCCGGAGACAGGGGCGATCCTGCGCACCATCGAATCCAACCGTTTCGTCACCGGGGTGACATGGGTCGAGGGCGAGCTGTGGCACGCCACCTGGGAAGGCGACCAGAGCGACCTGCGCCGCGTCGACCCGCGATCAGGCAAGGTTCTCGAGAAGCTCGACATGCCGGCCGGCATGGGCGTGTCGGGGCTGGAATCCGATGGCGGCGACCGCCTCTATTGCGGCAGCACATCCGCCGGGGTGGTGAGGGCGGTGCGCCGGCCGCGGTGAGGATGCGGCCGACGCCGAAAGTCACACTTGCAGGCGCACTTCACACGGCAATTTGTCCGCTGTCGGCTGGTCGTCGCATCCTGTCGGACCTAGATAGGCTGTGCACCGGGCAGACCGCCCGGACCCGATTTGCAAAGGATCCCCCCATGCCTGAACAGCCCATCATGCCTGAACAGATTGCATTGAACGACGGCTCCGCCATTCCCCAGCTCGGCCTTGGCGTGTGGCAGGTCGACCAGGATATTACCGCCGAGGTGGTGGGTTGGGGCATCGAGGCCGGCTATCGTCTGATCGACACCGCCGAAGGCTACCAGAACGAGGAAGGGGTCGGAGAGGCGATCCGCAGCGCCGGCGTGTCGCGGGCTGAGCTGTTCATCACCTCGAAACTGCGCAACGGCGCACACCAGCGCGATGCGGCGCTACGCGCCTTCGATGACACCATGGCCAAGCTCGGCATTGAGCAGATCGACCTGTTCCTGATCCACTGGCCTGTGCCCAGCCAGGACAAATATGTCGAGGCCTGGAAGACGCTGGTCGAACTCCTGCAGGCCGGCCGCATCAAGTCGATCGGCGTTTCGAACTTCAACCAGGACCATCTGGAGCGGATCATCGCGGAAACCGGCGTGACGCCCGTCGTCAACCAGATCGAGTTGCATCCCCAGTTCCAGCAGCGCGGTGTCAGGGACTTTCACGCCAAGCACGACATCCGTATCGAAAGCTGGAGCCCGTTGGGCAGCGGCCGGCTGCTCGGCGATCCGACCATTTCAGGCATCGCCAAAAAACATGGCAAGTCCGTCGCCCAGGCGATCATCCGCTGGCATCTCCAAGAGGGGCTGATCGTCATTCCAAAGTCGATCCGCAGGGATCGCATCGCCGCCAATTTCGATGTCTTCGATTTTGAACTGGATGCCCAGGACCTGCAGACGATCCGCGGCATGGATTCGCCCGAAGGCCGCAACGGGCCCAACCCCGCCACGGCCGCGTTCCTGTTCTGAGGACTGCCGACCGCGAAGCTGCCAATCTCCCGCACGAGGGGGAGATTGGCCAATCTCCGGCCTCTCCGCGCGCTTAAATCCCGGACCCATCCAGCTGCTGGGCGTCTTCGCCTTCCCAGGGCGCTGGCATGGACGCGCGGCTGAGGTTGGCCGTCGGCAACGGCATCCAGCACTTCAGTTCCGGGTCGGCATATTCGATGACGCGCCCGGGCGAGGAGTCCGACGCGCGCCAGCCTTCCGAGGCGAACTGGTCGGCACGCGACCAATAGGCAAGGTCTACTTCCGCCGGTCCCTGTTCGGACGGACGCACCGTGACCAGGATGCGGCTGCCATCCTTCGGCGCCGTCGACATGTGGCGCCACCGTTCGGGCTCGTCCATCGCATTCCTCCTCGCACTCGTAGCGTTGGGTGGAGTGTCGCCTCGTGGTCCGAAGGGGTCAACCCAAAGTTTGCGCCAGGCATTGGCTGATGACCCCTCCAGGCGGTGCCTGCACAGTTGTGCGCAACACGCCGCAGGCGGTCATGCACGCTCGACGGGCTGTGACCCAGTTGATAAGCCCGTCTGCGAAAGGAGCGCCTGAGTCGAGATGACCGTTGCGATCGAGATGGGACAGACGACCGCGGGCGCCCCGGCGAAGCTGGATCTTGAGGAACTGCTCGCGACTCGCCTTTTGGTGCAGGGCAATTCAGGCTCCGGCAAGTCGCATCTGCTGCGGCGCCTGCTGGAGCAGAGCGCGCCCTGGGTGCAGCAGACCATCATCGATCCCGAGGGCGACTTCGTCTCGCTGGGCGACCGTTACGGCCATCTGGTGATCGATGCCGAGCAGCATACCGAGCGCGGCCTGCAGGCGGCCGGCGAGCGGGCGCGCATGCATCGCGTCTCCACCGTGCTCAATCTCGAGGGGCTCGACGCCGAGAACCAGATGCGGCGTGCCGCCGCCTTCCTCGGCGGGCTGTTCGAGGTCGCCCGTGACCACTGGTATCCGATGCTGGTGGTGGTGGACGAGGCGCAGCTGTTCGCGCCAGCGGTGGCCGGAGAGGTGTCGGACGAAGCGCGAAAGCTCTCGCTCGGCGCCATGACCAATTTGATGTGTCGTGGCCGCAAGCGCGGGCTGGCCGGCATCATTGCCACCCAGCGGCTGGCCAAGCTCGCCAAGAACGTCGCCGCCGAGGCGTCCAATTTTCTCATGGGCCGCACCTTCCTCGATATCGACATGGCGCGTGCCGCCGATCTTCTGGGCATGGAGCGACGCCAGGCGGAAGCGTTCCGCGATCTGGAACGCGGGCAGTTCATGGCGCTCGGCCCGGCCCTGTCGCGCCGTCCGCTGGGGCTGCGCATCGGCCCGACCGACACCAGCCCGCGCAACGGCACGCCGCGGCTCATGGCAATGCCGGAATCCGCGCTGGAAGACGCACGCGCGATCATCCTGGCGGCGCCGCCACCCGAGACGGTGCGCACGCCGCGCCGCCCGGCGTCGCCGGACCTGCTCGACCAGCTGATGGCGGCCAAATCGGCGGCACTGGAAATGCGCCCCGAGCCGGCGGAGCCGCAAATCAGCGCCGAGGATCTGGCCGAGCGTCGTGAGCGCGTCGACCGTGTGCTGCGCGCCATCCTGGCGCAGCCCGATGCCGGTTTTCGCGTGATCGGCGTGCTCTATCAGGAATTCGTGGTTCGCTGCCGCATAGAAGGCCTCGCGTCGGTTGTGCCGGACCTGCCGGAGTTCCGCCGCATGCTGACGCGCGCCCGTGCCGGCCTTGGTTCCGAGACGACGCAGGATGACGCGTGGCGGGACGTTTCCGTCCGCGCGTCGCTGCTGCCCGACGACATGCAGGGCGTGTTCATGATGATCGCCCGTGCGGCGAAAGAGGGCTGGCCATGCCCGAGCGACGCCGCGATCGCCCGCGCCTACGGCTCGCACTCGCTGCGCCGCGCCCGGCGCCTCTTGACCTATATCGAGGAGCAGGGGCTCATCGTCTGCCAACTCGACGGGACAGGCCGGCGCACCGTGACGCTGGTCGAATTGGCCTGGGCCACCGCACCGGGAGATCCAAATGCCGAGGAGGTGGAGCAGGGGAGCCTGGCGCTGTGAGGCGGCGTGGGTGCTTTGAGCGAATGAGGCGATAGGCGTTTTCAGTCACCGTCATCGCGACCAACTTCTGGCGGCAACGGTGAAAGCGCCGACGCCGAAATGCGTCATGCAGGGCGCATGCGTTTCGATGGCGCTCACCGGTTCGCCCCGATCACCCACTGTTCCTGGTCGACGAGCGTGCCGGTTATCGGCCCGGCAGCATCCGAAAGCAGGAAGACGGCGAGGTTGGCGATGTCGCTCGTCGAGAACAGGCGGCCGAAGGGTTGCGAAGCGTTGGCGGCATCGAGCCAGCCCGGCCCGTTGCCCAGCGTGTCGGCCTGCATGACACGTTCGGCCGGCGTGTCGGTCCAGCCGACATTGATGCCGTTGACGCGGATGCGATCGAAGCGATGGGCGTTGGCGGCGTTTTTGGTCAGCGTGGCCAGCGCGCCCTTGCTGGCGGAATAGACGGCGAGTTCCGGCGAGCCGCAATGGGCGTTGATCGACAGGATGTTGACGATGGCGCCGCCCTGGCCACGCTTCTTCATGTCGGCGATGGCCGCCTGCATAAGGAAGAACGGTGCCCGCGCGTTGACCGCGAACAGCGAGGCCCAGCCATCGAGATCGGCGTCGAGGAACGAGGCCCGGTCGGTCAGCCCTGCGGCGTTGACCAGCGCATCGATGCGGCCGAAGCGCTCGATGCAGGCTTGCGCCAAAAGGGCAGGGGCCGCCGGGTCGGCGAGGTCCGCGGCGACGAAGACCGTCGGCGTGCCGAGCCGCGAAAGCTCTTCCGCCACGGCATCGCCGCGGGTCTTCTCGCGCCCGGTGACGAGCAGGCCGCCGGCGCCGCAGCGCGCCAGCGTCTCGGCGATGGCGCGGCCGATGCCTTGCGTCGAGCCGGTGACCAGCGCCACCTTGCCGTTGAGCTGAAGCTCCATTCCTCTTCCCCACCTCGCATCTGGTTTCAGGCTAGCGCGGCAGGATCGTTTTACAACATGGAAATTGGAAATCTTGGAGCGGAGATTGTTGGCGCTGCGTGGGGCCGGCAAGAGCCTGCTCCAACGTCGTCGCTCCGGGGGCGAAGCAGGAGCGGAGTCCGTCCCAAAGACCTCTAGTGGACCGTGATGATGCCCTCGACGGCTCGCCACTCCGAAGGCCGGATGAGCCGGTGATGAGCAACGCGGACCGAGTGCAGCGGACCGTCGAGTTCGCGCTCCCAATATTGGAGAAAGCCCTTGAGTTCGGGAAAGGCCGGAGCGAGATCATAGTCCTGCCAGACATAGAGCTGAAGCAGGCTCGGATGATCAGGCAGGTGATAGTGGATTTCGGCCGTCGTCAGGCCATAACCTTCCATTTGCAGGCGGAATTCGCTGCTGACCGTATCGGCCATGTCTTTCTCCTTCTCTCTCCGTTCAGGCCTCCAGCCCGCGACGTCCGTATTGAACTCGCCCGATGCCATGCCGGGACGATCGGTTCCTCTTCAAACAACGTCGCGAGAAGCTCGGGGGTTCCGAAAATAGCCGCGCCATAACAGTGCGTTGGCGCCCTTTCTGGTCGAATGGAAAAATTTTTTCGCCGGTCTCTTGAAACCGAAAAACGGCAAAACTAGCTCGATATGCGCCGCGATGCCTGACGAAGGGTCGGGGCGTTCCGCACCGGTCCGATATTGCCGGTTCGGTGCGGAGGAACCTCAAAAACCTGTTTGTCCACGAGGAGAACGACATGGCGTTCCGTCCATTGCATGACCGTATTCTGGTCCGCCGCCTTGAAGCCGAGGAGAAGACCTCCGGCGGCATCATCATCCCCGATACCGCAAAGGAAAAACCGCAGGAAGGTGAAGTGCTCGCCGTCGGTCCCGGCGCGCGCGACGACAGCGGCAAGCTTGTCGAACTCGATGTCAAGGTCGGCGACCGCATCCTGTTCGGCAAATGGTCCGGCACCGAAATCAAACTCGACGGCGAGGACCTGCTCATCATGAAGGAAAGCGACGTGATGGGTGTCATCGATGAGATCGCCGAAGTGAAGAAGGCCGCCTGACGGCTTCTTCGTATCCGTCCAGTCAACGAATGCTGCCTAGATAAAGGAGTGATCCAATGGCTGCCAAAGAAGTGAAATTCCATACCGAAGCGCGCGAGAAGATGCTGCGCGGCGTCGATATCCTTGCCAATGCGGTGAAGGTGACGCTCGGTCCCAAGGGGCGCAATGTCGTCATCGACAAGTCGTTCGGCGCGCCGCGCATCACCAAGGACGGTGTCACCGTGGCCAAGGAGATCGAACTGGAAGACAAGTTCGAGAATATGGGCGCCCAGATGGTGCGCGAAGTGGCTTCCAAGACCAACGACCTTGCCGGCGACGGCACGACGACCGCAACGGTGCTTGCACAGGCGATCGTCAGGGAAGGGGCCAAGGCGGTTGCCTCGGGCATGAACCCGATGGATTTGAAGCGCGGCATCGACAAGGCGGTCGATGCGGTGGTCGCCGAACTGAAGACCAATGCCCGCAAGGTCACCCGAAACGACGAGATCGCGCAGGTAGGCACGATCTCCGCCAATGGCGATGCCGAGATCGGCCGTTTCCTCGCCGAGGCAATGGAGAAGGTCGGCAATGAAGGCGTCATCACGGTGGAGGAGGCCAAGACCGCCGAGACCGAACTGGAAGTCGTGGAAGGCATGCAGTTCGACCGCGGCTATCTCTCGCCCTATTTCATCACCAACCAGGACAAGATGCGCGTCGAACTCGATGAGCCTTATGTGCTGATCCACGAGAAGAAGCTCTCCAACCTGCAAGCGATGCTGCCCGTGCTTGAAGCCGTGGTGCAGTCGGGCAAGCCGCTCTTGATCATCGCCGAGGATGTGGAAGGCGAGGCGCTGGCGACGCTGGTCGTCAACAAGCTGCGCGGCGGCCTCAAGGTCGCGGCCGTCAAGGCGCCGGGCTTCGGCGACCGCCGCAAGGCCATGCTGGAAGACATCGCCATTCTCACCGGCGGCACCGCGATCTCGGAAGATCTCGGCATCAAGCTGGAAAACGTGACGCTGCAGATGCTGGGCCGCGCCAAGAAAGTGGTAATCGAGAAGGAAAACACCACCATCGTCGACGGTGTCGGCCGCAAGGAAGAGATCCAGGGCCGTGTCGCGCAGATCAAGGCGCAGATCGAGGAGACCACCTCCGACTACGACCGCGAGAAGCTGCAGGAGCGGCTGGCCAAACTCGCCGGCGGCGTTGCGGTGATCCGGGTCGGCGGCTCGACCGAGGTCGAGGTCAAGGAGCGTAAGGACCGCGTCGACGATGCGCTGCATGCGACCCGCGCGGCCGTCGAGGAGGGCGTGCTGCCTGGCGGCGGTGTCGCGCTGCTGCGGGCAGCCAAGGCGCTCGATGCCGTGCAGACCGACAATGCGGACCAGAAGACTGGCGTCGATATCGTGCGCCGTGCCATCGAAACGCCGGTCCGGCAGATCGCCGAGAATGCCGGCGCCGAAGGCTCGATCATCGTCGGCAAGCTGCGCGAGAAAAGCGAATTCGGCTGGGGCTGGAACGCCCAGACCAACGAATTCGGCGATCTCTACGGCCAGGGCGTCATCGACCCGGCCAAGGTGGTGCGCACCGCTCTCCAGGACGCGGCATCGGTCGCCGGCCTGCTGGTGACCACGGAGGCGATGGTGGCCGAGAAGCCGAAGAAGGAAGCCGCCGCCCCGGCAATGCCCGCCGGCGCCGGTATGGACTTCTGAGGTCACGGCCAATCCGCCCGCTTCCCTGGCGGGGAGCGGGCGTCATCCGAAGAGAAAGTGGAGGTAAAGATGGATGCAATGGCTGGCCTCGGATCCGTACCGGCTCCTACGCACCAGGCGAAGGAATTCCTGGCCTATGAAACAGAATGCAGGAACGTGCTGAAGCCGCTGCTGGCAGGGCTGCTCGACATGGCTGAAGCTGCCGGCTGGAACCGGCGAACCGCGGCGTCGGCACTGATGTTCCTTGCCGCGCAGCAAGTGTCGGCAACATCCGAGGTATCCGCCGGCAGCGGTTGAACGGGAATCGGCCAGTCCATTCACCTATCCGCGGCGGGCCGTGCTCCCCGGTGTTCGGCGCGCTGCAGGCCCTGAACAATCGAGAGGAGGCACAAGCCATGAATCACGGGCAATTTGAGGAACCGGTCACACTTCTGGTCGGCATGGGCTTTCCGAGGAAGATCGACAGCGTGATGGAAGCTTACGCACTGCTGCAGGACTGGCCGAGCGCCGGCCGCAACGGCGCCCATGCCGTCGCGCTCAACGCTTGCAAGGCGGGCATCGTCGGCGAGATCGATCCGGAAACGGTGCGAGCCACGCTGGTCAGCTTCGCGCGCCGCCACGACATACTGGTGCCTGACATGGTCACGCCCCTCGCGACGGTGACGGGTGGCGCTGCGCACGAGGTGAACTGACGATGCGGCGCTACAACAGCACCTGAAGACCATGGTCTTGCGATAAGCCAGGCGAACACGGAGACGCCGGAATTCCTTTCCAGGCGGGCGGCATCCTCGTTGGTCAATTGAGCGAACGCGTCAGCAAGACTGACCTGTTCTGCCCGAATAGCGCTTCTGAGCGCCGCCTCCCGGTTAAAAAAGTATCATCCGTTGTCTTGAATCGTGGTGGCGCCTGTTGTCATGAGCCGGTACCTTGGCTCTTGAAATGCAGAGCCGAAACCAATTCGGCCGGTTTAGGGAATTGGGCCGAACGCGGCAGATATCCGTGCCGGCCCGGGAGGAAACGGACATGGAACCGGACCTGGAAGTTGTCCAGATACGACGCGGTGAGTCCTTCAAGGCGTGGTCGCACGGCTACCCCTTCCATACGGTGCGCTGGCACTTCCATCCCGAATATGAACTGCATCAGGTGATCTTCACCAACGGCCGCTATTTCGTCGGCGACTTCATCGGCGAGTTCGAGCCGGGCAATCTGGTGCTGACCGGGCCGAACCTGCCGCACAATTGGGTCAGCGATATCGCCAGGGGCAGTTCGATCCCGCTGCGCGGCCGCATCATCCAGTTTTCAGAAAGTTTCATCGGCGATGCCATGCACGTGCTGCCGGAGTTGGCGGGACTTGCGGCTCTGCTCGAGGCGTCGCGGCGCGGCGTGCTGTTTTCCAGCCGCACCAGCAAGGCGCTGGCGCCGCTGATGGAAGAGATGATGCAGGCACAAGGTGTGCGCCGCATCGAGCTGTTCATGATGATCGCCGGCCTGCTCAGCCGCGCCCAGGAATTCCAGCTTTTGGCCAGCGCCAGCTACCGGCCCGATCCCTCCGGCTACATGACCGCCGGCATGAATAAGGCGCTCGCCTATATCAGGGAAAACCTGACGCAGCTGTTCGACGAGGCGGACCTCGCCGCCATCGCCGGCCAATCGACCGGCGCTTTCTCACGCTCGTTTCGCCGTCACACCGGCATGTCGCTGGTGCAGTATGTGAAGCGGCTGCGCATCAACCTTGCCTGCCAGATCCTGATGAGCGACGAGCAGGCCTCGATCACCGACATCTGCTACGAGGTCGGCTTCAACAATCTGTCCAATTTCAACCGGCAGTTCCTGGCGGAGAAGGGCATGCCGCCCTCGCGCTTCAGGCGCCTGCTGGCCGACAACATCAACGCGGGAAAAGCCGCTTAACGGAGGAGCCAGGGAGGAACCAAGGGAGGATTTTTTCTTTTGCATGACGACGTGAGCCGCGTGGAGCGGTTCGCGATGGAGAACGCTTGTCTCGAATTCCTCCGTCGGCGGAGGTTGTCGGCGCGGCTCGAAAGGCCGGCGCCGGGTCCCGGTTCCCAATGCAGTTTGGGCGAGGGCGGATGGGTGTCTTCAGACCAAAGCAGTCAACGACCTTCTTACAACCATATCCAGAAACGGAGAAGACCGAATGACCAAACTTTCATCTTCATTGAAGTCCGCTGGCAAGTCCGCCGGCGTGGCAGCCCTTGCGCTGTCGCTGCTGGCCGGCACCGCCGCTATCGCCAGGGCCGCCGAAGTCACCGACGCGACCGTCGCCTTCCTGATGCCCGACCAGGCCTCGACCCGCTACGAGCAGCATGATTATCCCGGCTTCGCCGCCGAGATGAAGAAGCTGTGCCCGGGCTGCAAGGTGCTCTACCAGAATGCCGATGCCGACGCCTCGCGCCAGCAGCAGCAGTTCAACTCGGTGATCTCGCAGGGCGCCAAGGCGATCGTGCTCGACCCGGTCGACTCGACCGCCGCCGCCTCGCTGGTCAAGCTGGCGCAGAGCCAGGGCATCAAGGTCATCGCCTACGACCGGCCGATCCCGACCGCGCCGGCCGATTTCTATGTGTCGTTCAACAATGAAGGCATCGGCAAGGCCATCGCCGACTCGCTGGTCGAGCACCTGAAGGCGCTGAAGGTCGATCCGGCCAGCGGCGGCGTGCTGCAGATCAACGGCTCGCCGACCGACGCGGCGGCCGGCCTGATCAAGAAGGGCATCCATGCCGGCCTCGACAATAGCGGCTACAAGATCCTGGCCGAATACGACACGCCGGAATGGGCGCCGCCGAAGGCGCAGCAATGGGCCGGCGGCCAGATCACCCGCTTCGGACCAAAAATCCTCGGCGTGGTTGCGGCCAATGACGGCACCGGCGGCGGCGCGATCGCGGCCTTCAAAGCGGCCGGCGTCGATCCGGTGCCGCCGGTGACCGGCAATGACGCGACGATCGCGGCCTTGCAGCTGATCATCGCCGGCGACCAATACAACACCATCTCCAAGCCGAGCGAGATCGTGGCGGCGGCGGCCGCCAACATCGCCATCAAGCTGCTTTCGGGCGAGACGCCGAAGGCCGAGATGACGCTGTACGACACGCCCTCGCAGCTGTTCACGCCAGCCGTGGTGACGCAGGAAAACCTGAAGGCCGAGATCATCGACAAGAAGATCAACACCGCGGCCGAACTCTGCGTCGATCGTTACGCGGAAGGCTGCAAGAAGCTGGGCATCGGGAACTGACCGCGACCCTTGCCCGCTCCGCTGCCTGGCCACCGCGCGGTGGCCAGGCAGCGCTCATCCGACATTTGAACCGGTTTTGAAAGGCTTCCTGGCATGATCGATACCCCGGACGAACCGGTTCCGGCAGGCGAGCTGGTGCTCAGCCTGCGCGGCGTTTCGAAGAATTTCGGCGCCGTTTCGGCGCTCACCGACATCGATCTCGATGTCCATGCCGGCGAGGTGGTGGCGCTGGTCGGCGACAATGGCGCCGGCAAGTCGACCCTGGTCAAGATCCTGGCCGGCGTGCATCAGCCGAGCTCAGGCACGATAAGTTTTCGCGGCAAGCAGGTGACGCTTGCAGATCCAAGTGCGGCGCTGACGCTCGGCATAGCCACCGTGTTCCAGGACCTGGCGCTGTGCGAGAACCTCGACATCGTCGCCAACATCTTTCTCGGTCGTGAGCTCAACCCGCTGCGGCTGGACGAGGTGGCGATGGAAGTGCGCGCCTGGACGCTGCTCAACGAGCTATCGGCGCGCATCCCAAGCGTGCGCGAAGTGGTCGCTTCGCTGTCGGGCGGCCAGCGCCAGACGGTGGCGATCGCCCGCTCGCTGCTGCTCGAACCCAAGCTCATCCTGCTCGACGAGCCGACGGCGGCACTTGGCGTGGCGCAGACGGCGGAAGTCCTCAACCTGATCGAGCGGGTGCGCGACCGCGGTCTCGGCGTCGTCATCATCAGCCACAATATGGAAGACGTGCGCGCCGTCGCCGACCGCATCGTCGTGCTGCGGCTTGGCCGCAACAATGGCATCTTCTCGCCCGACGCCTCGAACCAGGAACTGGTCAGCGCCATCACTGGCGCGTCGAACAATTCGGTGTCGCGGCGCGCCGAGCGCAGACAGGCCAGGCAAGACCAAACCCAGGAGCCACGCCCATGAGCCGCGAAGCCGAACAGGCCGCCCCTGTGCCGCCGCAGCTCGACCGCGCCGATGTGCGCGTCAAGCATGAGGCGGGGATCGGCGGCGCCATCCGCAGGTTCTTCGACCGGGTCCGCTCGGGCGATCTCGGCTCGCTGCCGGTGATCGTCGGGCTGGTCATCATCTGGACGGTGTTTGCCAGCATCAACCCGATCTTCCTGTCATCAAGCAATCTGGTCAATCTGCTGTTCGATTGCTCCACCGTGGGCGTCATTGCGCTGGGCATCGTCTGCGTTTTGATGGTCGGCGAGATCGACCTGTCTGTCGGTTCGATCAGCGGCTTTGCCTCGGCTATGGTCGGCACACTTTGGGTCAACCAGGGCTGGCCGGTGGCGCTCGCCATTCTGGCCGCTGTCGCTGTCGGCGGCTTTATCGGCGCACTGTACGCGCTGCTGTTCAACCGGCTGGGCATGCCGAGCTTCGTCTCGACGCTGGCCGGTCTGCTGGCGGTGCTTGGCCTGCAGCTCTACATCCTCGGCTCGACCGGCTCGATCAATCTGCCCTACGGCTCGAACCTGGTGAATTTCGGCCAGCTGCTGATGATGCCGAAATTCGTTTCGTTCGCCCTGGCGGCCGTGCCCGGCATCGTCATGCTGGTCACCGGCCTGCGCACCGTTACGCGCCGCCGCGCCGCCAATCTGTCGGCGCCGTCGACCGGCGGCCTGGTTATACGGGCGGTGGTGATCACGGTCATTCTCGAACTCATCGTCTTCTATCTCAACCAGGCGCGCGGCATTCCGTGGATGTTCGGCCTGTTCGTCGGCCTGGTCATATCGATGCATTACGCGCTGACGCGGACCAAATGGGGCCGCTCGATGTCGGCGGTCGGCGGTAACCGCGAGGCGGCAAGGCGCGCCGGCATCAATGTGCGGCTGATCTATTCCAGCGCCTTCGTGCTGTGCTCGATGCTGGCTGCTTTCGGCGGCGTGCTGTCGGCGGCCCGCCTGGCCTCGGCCAGCCAGCAGGCCGGCACCGGCGACGTCAACCTCAACGCCATCGCGGCGGCCGTCATAGGCGGTACCAGCCTGTTCGGCGGTCGCGGCAGTGCGTATTCGGCGCTGCTCGGCATCATCGTCATCCAGTCGATCGCCAGCGGCCTGACGCTGCTCGATCTGTCCTCGTCGCTTCGGTACATGATCACCGGCGCCGTGCTTGCCATCGCTGTCATCGTCGACTCGCTGGCACGCCGCTCGCGTGTCTCCCATGGCCGGGCCTGAACCCATCAACAGGAAGCAAGACATGAGCCAAGAACTGTCCGGAAAAGTTGCCGCCGTCACCGGCGCGGCATCAGGCATCGGCCTCGAATGCGCCAGGCATATGCTGGCGTCCGGCGCCACCGTGGTGCTGGTCGACCGTGCCGAGGCGACCCTGAACAAACTCTGCGCCGAACTCGGCCCCAAGGCGATCCCGCTGGTCATCGACCTGATGCAGCCGGCCAGCGTCGCCACCATGATGCCGCAGATTCTGGAGAAGGCCGGCCAACTCGACATCTTCCATGCCAATGCCGGCGCCTATGTCGGCGGCGAGGTGGCGACCGGCGATCCCGACGCCTGGGACCGGATGCTCAACCTCAACATCAATGCCTGCTTCCGCTCGATCCAGGCGGTGCTGCCGCACATGATCGAGCGCAAGACGGGCGACGTCATCGTCACCAGTTCGATTGCCGGACTGGTTCCGGTGGTCTGGGAGCCGATCTACACGGCCTCCAAGCACGCCGTGCAGGCCTTCGTCCACACGGTGCGCCGGCAGGTCGCCAAGCACGGCCTGCGCGTCGGTGCGGTGGCGCCCGGCCCGGTGGTGACGGCGCTGGTCGACGACTGGCCGAAGGCCAAGCTCGAGGAAGAACTCGCCGCCGGTGGCCTGATGCAGCCGCGCGAAGTGGCCGAAGCGGTGATGTTCATGCTGACCCGCCCGCGCAACGTGACGATCCGCGATCTGGTGATTTTGCCGCAGAGCAATGATTTGTGAGTGGGTGAGGAATAGGGAATAGGCAGTAGGCAGTAGGCAGTAGGGGGAAGATAAAGGCACGACCTTGCTGTCGAAAACGCTTCTTGCTCCCTATCCCAACTCGCTAATCTCCTACTGCCTACTGCCTACTGCCCTGAACCGAAGGTTTCCCCCATGCCTAATTTCCTCGGCATCGACGTCGGCACCGGCAGCGCGCGGGCCGGGGTGTTCGACCACACTGGAAACATGCTCGCCTCTGCCAAGCGCGATATCGAGGTCTGGCGCGAGGCCGGCGACATTGTCGAGCAGTCGAGCAATGACATCTGGCGGGCGGTTTGCGCGGCCACGCGGGAAGCGGTCGCTCAATCGGGCGTGGCGCCCGAGGCGATCGCCGGCATCGGGTTCGACGCCACTTGTTCGCTGGTGGTGCTGGGCGAGGGCGGCGTGCCGCTGCCGGTGAGCAGATCCGGCAATTCGGAACGCAACATCATCGTCTGGATGGATCACCGCGCGGTCGAGCAGACGCGCCGCATCAACCGCAGCGGAGAGGCGGTGCTGAATTATGTCGGCGGCGTCATCTCGCCGGAGATGGAAACGCCGAAACTCCTTTGGCTGGCCGAAAACCTGCCCGACACGTTCAACGCCGCCTGGCAGTTCATGGACCTCCCCGATTTCCTCACCTGGCGGGCGACCGGCAGCCTTGCCCGCTCGGTCTGCACGGTGACTTGCAAATGGACCTATCTGGCGCATGAAAGCCGCTGGGACGAGGCCTATTTCCGCACCATCGGACTAGGGAGCCTGGCCGACGAGGCATTCGCGCGCATCGGCACGCAGATCGTGCCGGCGGGTGGCGCACTTGGCAGCGGGCTGACCGCGCAGGCGGCTGCGGACCTTGGCCTCGTCCCCGGCATCGCGGTAGCGGCAGGCCTGATCGATGCGCATGCCGGTGGCGTCGGTACGGTCGGTGCGCGCGGCGAGTTCGGCAGCGTTCTGTCGCGCATGGCCTATGTTTTCGGCACCTCGGCCTGCACCATGTCGTCGACCGCGGCGCCGGCCTTCGTCGACGGCGTCTGGGGTCCGTATTTCTCGGCCATGGTGCCGGGCCTGTGGCTGAACGAGGGCGGCCAGTCGGCAGCCGGTGCTGCTATCGACCATCTGGTGCGCATGCATCCCGCGGCTGGCGAAGCGACCGCCAAGGCGCAAGCCGAGGGGCTCAGCCTCAGCGCCTGGCTGTCGTTGCAGGCGCAAGGCCGCAACGGGGCCGCAGCGACGCCGGCGCTGGTCGGCGGTATCCATGTGGTGCCGGAGTTTCTCGGCAACCGCGCACCTTTCGCCGACCCGGAGGCGCGAGCGCTGATCGCCGGGCTCGATCTCGACACCAGCCTCGACAGCCTGGTCGGGCTCTATGTCGCCGGGGTCTGCGGGCTGGGCTATGGCGCGCGCCAGATCGTGCGGGCCGAGCATGACAAGGGCATTGCCGTCGACACCATCGTGGTCAGCGGCGGCGCCGGCCAAAGCCCGCTGGTGCGCCAGCTGCTTGCCGATACCACAGGCATGGTGGTGGTGGCGTCGACCTCGCCGGAACCGGTGCTGCTCGGCTCGGCGATGCTGGGCGCGGTCGCCGCCGGTGCCTACAAGGATCTGACGCGGGCGATGGCCGGCATGTCGGAACTCGGCGAGGTCTATCATCCCGATGCCACGCTGGCCGGCTGGCACGCCAAGCGCTTCGCGGCATTCGAGCTGCTGCAGCAGGCCGGCAAGGCGATCAGGGGTTGAAGCGAGCGATTCCTGTCTGGCTTTGTCAGGAGCGTCGCGAACACCGCTTGGCGGTTTAGCCGGAAGCTGGCAGCTTTGTCCTGTCGTGGATCCTCTAGCAGCATGGCAGTGCGACGAGGGCAGGGGGACAGGACCAGGGAGGCCCTATGGCAGACGATAAAGCGCCCGTGCCATTCGCATCGGACAGCGTGCCATGGACGGAATGGTCCGATGTGCCGCGCTTCGGTGTGCGCTACCGGCATCTTTCGCTTGCCGCCCTCGGCGAGAATTACCATGTCGGCGTGGCGATCGAGGAACTGCCGCCGGGCAAGCAGACGTCGCCGGCGCATTACCATATTTTCGAGGAAGAGCATGTCTTCATCCTCGAAGGGATGCTGACCGCTTATGTCGGCGACGCTGCCTATGCCATGACGACTGGCGACTACATCTGCTTTCCGGCTGGTGCCGCGGCGGGGCATTGCCTCATCAACACCGGCGACGCGCCGTGCCGCTATGTCATCGTCGGCGAGCGCAACCCGAATGACGTGGTCGTCTACACGGCCTCCAACAAGGTCCTGGTGCGGGCGCTGGGCAGGCGCGCGATCTTCGACCTCTCGGCAACCCGAACTTACTGGGACGGCGAGAACACCGGCCTTGCCGCCGGCGATCCGCTGCCGTCGGATGTGATGTCCGGTATCACCAAACTCCCAGCCGTGCCGATCCCGCCTGTCGCCAGCGATGCCGTCGAATGGAAGGTCGAGGGCGAAGGCCCGCGGTTCGGCGGCCGGTCCAGGCATCTGACCTATGCGGCTTTGGGACTACCAGACTATCATGTCGGCATGCTGATCGAGGCGCCGGCCCCCGGCATGCGCCTGGCGCCCAGGCACTACCACATGCTCGAAGAGGAGCACGCGCTGATTCTGGAAGGGCAGGTGACGCTGCTGCTTGGCGAGGAGCGTCACGAGATGAAGGCCGGCGATTATGTCTGCTTTCCCGCCGGCCTGGCGGTCGGGCATTCCTTCCTCAACAGCGGTACGGAACCGTGCCGCTATCTGATGATCGGCGAGAAAAATCCCAACGAGGTCTGCGTCTATCCCGATTCCAACAAGATGGCGGTCGACGCCTTGCGCCGGCGCGACGGCATTTTCGACATGGGAGCGGTGAGGCGGTACTGGGACGGCGAGGCATAGAACTGGCGTTTCGCTATCCAATAGCCGTGCTCTGAACGCAGGAAACCGTTCGGAGATGACCGTTATTGCTACTGTACCTGGTTGACGCTAGTCTGGTTCGGGCACTCCAACCGGGGAGTTGGCGGGGAATGCTCCTGCCATTCTTGCGACGGCCTTCACCCTATCACCGTCGCCGCCTTGGCAGGCTGAGATGGGTGGCCTTGTTTGCGCCGTTCATTCTGTTGTCGGGCTATATCATCTATGGCTTCATCGGCATTCGGTTTGATACATCTCTCTCGGTGCTGAGGCACCTTGCGGCATTCCCGAACTGCACTGCCGCCCGTGCCGTTGGTCTCGCCTCTGCGCATAGGGGCGAACCTGGCTATTGGCCGACTCACGATGCCGACCATGACGGCATAGCCTGCGAGCCCTGGCACGGGACAAGCTCTAGTGGCGTCCGGGTCCATCGCTACTCGCGTACCGGCCCATAGCCTTGCCCTGGCCTCAAAGCTCCTTCTCCGCCAGCTCCCTGAATTCGTCGGGCACGGAGCGCGCCGCTTCCAGTGCCACCGTGCCGTAGCCGACCGCCTGTTTGCCGAAGCGTTCGCGGATCTTGTCGATGGCGCGGTCGGCGTCGAAGCGTGCCAGGCCTTTTCGGGTGCCGGGCCGGCGTTTCTCGTCGGCGAGGCCGAGCGGCAGTTCGAGCTGCAGCTCGAAGCTTTCCTCAAGATGCGACACCGAGATCGCCAGCAGCGAGATCGTTCTTTCGTGGGGGTTGTCGGCGAGGACGCCGCGCACCAGATCGCCGGCGATCTCGGCCAGCATCGCGGTCGCCGAGATCGGCTGGCCGAGCGTGATCGAGCGCGTGACGGCGGTGAGATCGGCAAAGCGCACGCGCACCGTCACCGTGCGGCCGGGCCGCGCCTTGGCGCGCAGCCGGCTGGCGACGCGGTCGGCCAGATGCAGCAGAGTGGGTGTGATGATCCGCGCCACGGCGGGTTTTTGGCCCAGCGCCGATTGGGCGCCGGCCGAATGCGCGCGGCGATGCGTTTCGAGCTTTCGCGGGTCGCGGTTCCATGACAAGGCGGCGAGCTTTTCGCCGGCGGCGGGACCGAGCAGCCGCGTCAGTGCGCCGCTGTGCGTCCTGGCCAGCTGGCCGATGGTCTCGACGCCGATTTCCGCCAGCCGCGCCCTGGTCGCCGGGCCGACGCCCCACATCAGCCCGACCGGCAGGTCGTGCAGGAAAGCGAGCTCGCTGCCGGGGTCGACCACCACCAGCCCATCCGGTTTGGCCACCTGCGAGGCGATCTTGGCCAGATGCTTGGTGCGTGCCACGCCGATCGAGATCGGCAGGCCGAGTTCGGCCCGCACGCGGCGGCGGATGGTCGTCGCGATCTCTTGCGGCGAGCCGAACAGATGCGTGCAGCCGGCGACATCGGCAAAGGCCTCGTCGATGGAGATGCGCTCGACCACCGGGGTAAAATCGTCGAGCACCTTGATCGCCGCGTCGCCCAGCCGCTGGTAATGGCTGAAATTACCGCCGACGAAGATCAAATGCGGGCAGAGTTCGCGCGCCTTGCGCCCTGGCATGCCGCCGCGCACGCCGAAGGCGCGCGCCTCATAGGAAGCGGCGAGCACGACGCCGCCGCCCACCGCGATCGGCTTGCCGCGCAGCGACGGATCGAGCAACTGCTCGACCGAGGCGTAGAAAGCGTCGAGATCGGCATGCAGGATGGTGGCTGTCGTTTCCATCCCGACCGCACATCACAGTTGCTGATAGAATTGGAACAAATAAAGAACAAGCACGGGTCGTTGTCAAGCGAAGGGCGATTTGTGCAGCAACAGCCAAGCCAGTTCGAGCGCAACCACCTAGACAATATGCTCCGCCCGCAGCGCCGCCTTCATTCGTTCCAGTTCCGCCTCGCCACCCGCCGCCAACTCGTCGGCGATCCGCGCCAGCCTATCGTCGGCCTTGCGGTGCTTGCTGCCCCAGGCGCCGAGCGTCGCCAGCACCGGCAAGAGGTCGATACCTGCCTCGGTCAGCCGGTAGACCGTTCTCAAGCCATGCGTCGGGTCATCGCTTCTGGTGAGGATGCCTTCCTCCTGAAGCGTTTGCAGCCGCTCGGCCAGCGTGCGCGAGGAGATGCCTTCGTCGGATTGCAGGAATTCGCGAAAGTGCCTTTTGCCGGCGAAGGCCATGTCGCGGATGATGAGCAGCGTCCAGCGGTCGCCGATCAGTTCGAGCGACAGGTTGATCGGGCAGCCGGATTTTTCGCGCGTCGACATCTACGGTTCCATTTTTAAATCACTTTACTATTGACATCGTTTTGGCCTTGCGTCAACGGTTGCAAATGTAAACTGTTTTGCGATGGCCGTGGGGAGAATGACGGTGAAAAAGCTGGTCCTGCAGATGCAGACGTCGGTCGACGGCTTTGTCGGCGCCAATGAGGACCATCCCTGGCAGCTCTGGGAATGGGGCGACGACAGCGCCTGGGACGACGCGCTGAAGCAGGACTTCAACGCTGTCTTCGCAGGCGTCGATACCATCCTGCTCAGCCGCAAAATGGCACAGGAGGGCTACCTCACCCATTGGGGCACTGCGGCGAAGAAGTTTCCGCACGATCCGTTCTACGCCTTTGCGCAGCGCATCGTCGACGCCCGCAAGGTGGTGCTCAGCAACAAGCTCAAGCAATCGGCCTGGGAGTCGGCTTGGGAGCGCACCAGTGTGGCCAGCGGCGACCTGCCGCGCGAGGTCAACGCGCTGAAGACGGGCGAGGGTGGCGACATTGCCGTGTTCGGCGGCGCCGGTTTCGCGTCAGCGCTGATCGCGGCCGGGCTGGTCGACGAGTTCCAGCTGTTCGTCAACCCGGCGGTGCTGGGGGCGGGCCGCCGGATTTTTGATCAGGGCGGTTTTAGGAACCTGCGGCTGCTCGGCTCGAAGGCCTATGCCTGCGGCATGGTGGTCAGCCGTTATGCACCGGCGGGGTGAGGGGAACCTCCATCTTCTCCCTGCTCACTTGGCATCGTGGAAAATAATCCCTACCGTGTGGCGCATGCCTGAGCGCAGCCGGCTGACGCCGTGGCGCAGATTGACGCGGTAGTTGCCTTTGGTGCCCTGCACCGGCCGGTTGTGGACGGCGAACACAACGGCGTCGCCCTGCCGCAGCGGCACCACTTCGACTCGGCTCTGCATGCGCGGGCGCTGCTCGGTCAGCGCGAACTCGCCGCCTGTGAAATCCCGGCCCGGTTCGGAGAGCAGGATCGCCACCTGCAGCGGAAAGGCGAGGTCGCCATAGAGATCCTGGTGCAGGCAGTTGAAGTCGCCAGGCACATATTGCAGCAGCAGCGGCGTCGGCCGTGTCTGGCCGGCGGCATGGCACTGCTCGAGAAACGCGGCATGCGTCGTGGGATAGCGCATGGCCTGCCCCATGCGCTCGTTCCACCGATTGGCGACCTCGGCCAGCCTGGGATAGAGCGCGCTGCGCAGGTCACCCAGGAGGTCGGGCAAGGGATAGCGGAAATAGCGGTACTCGCCCTTGCCGAAGCCGTGCCTGGCCATATGGATGTGGCTGCGGAAATGCTTCTCCTCGGGATAGAGGTCGGCGATCTGTCGGCACTCTTCGGGCGACAGCAGCTTTTCAATCACCGCGCAGCCGAAGCCGTCCAGTTCGGCGGCAAGGGCGGGCCAGTCGTAATCAGCAACACGTGTCTGAGCAGCTTCAACCGCCGATGCGGCAATTTTGGCATGGGCATTCATATCGTAGCCTCCTTGTAGAGCAGGGCGCGCTTGCGCTCGACGCCCCAGCGGTAGCCCGACAGCGTGCCGGCGGCGCGGACAACACGGTGACAGGGAATGCCCAGCGCGATTGCATTGGCCGCACAGGCCGTCGCCACGGCGCGGGCGCCGTTCGGCTGGCCGATATGCCGGGCGAGCGCGGTGTAGGTGATGGTGGCGCCGCAAGGGATGCCTCGGAGCGCCTCCCACACGCGCTGCTGGAATGGCGTGCCGTGGCGCAGGTCGAGCGGCGGGTCGAAGCCGACGCCGGGCATTTCGATGAAGCGCGCGATTGCCGCGAGATCGTCGCGCAGTGCGGCCTCGTCCTTGGCCAGTATCTTGCCTGGGAAGCGGTTGGCGAGATCCTGCTCCAGTGTGTCGGCATCCGAGCCGATCAGGATGGCGCAGACGCCGATCTGGCTGCGCGCCGCCAGGATTTTGCCGATGGGGGATTCGCCGATGGCATAGGCGATGGTGCCGAGGGCATTGGGGACGCTCGCCGGTGGCGCCATTTGGGTTTGCATAAGGTTCATTGCGTTACTCCTTTGTCTGTGCGCGAACCCTAGCTGTGCGCCGATCGGGTGCTCACTCCGATGCTTGCTTTCAAATTCCAATCGCCCGCGTACGAGGGTGAAGGACGCCCAAGGTAAGCGCTCTACGGCGCCCCTCTCTGTCCTGCCGGACATCTCCCCCACGGGTGGGGAGATTGGCTGTCACCACCGCCTTCGCCAATCTCCAACGTTGCAGGACGAGAGCCGGCGCCGGAACTGCCAATCTGCCTCCTTGTGGGGGAGATGTCCGGCAGGACAGAGGGGGGCGCCATAGAGTGCTGATTTTGAACCGTCCGCACTTCAGCCAAGCATGCTCATGCTACACGCGTGACCGACACTTCGCCGAGCACGAAGACCTCACCGCTCAGCAGCCGCAGCTCGATGTCGCCGGTTGCGGTGTGGTTCCACTCAGCCTTACCCTCATCGACAAGTCCGCCGATGGCGGCCATGACCTGGGACTTCGCCTCCTGGGCGTGTTGGCTGGCGGCGGTGCGGGTGGTCCCATCGGTGACGCTGTCATGAGATCTTGCCATCGCGCGCATGCTTGGCCGTCATCTCCGCGCGGATCGGTAGGCGCTGTCAGATTCGCCGGCCTCACGCTCCAGCAGCGCGCGTTTGCGCTCCGCGCCCCAGGCATAGCCGGACAGGGCGCCATCCCTGCGGATCACGCGATGGCAGGGAATGGCGACGGCAAGGTTGTTGGCCGCGCAGGCGGCGGCGATGGCGCGGGTTGCCTTCGGCGCGCCGATGCGCTGCGCGATCTCGGCATAGGAAACCGTGCGGCCGACGGGGATGTCGCGCAAGGCCTGCCAGACGCGCTGCTGGAACGCCGTGCCGCGCACGTCGAGCGGCAAATCGAGACCGAGCGCCGGAACTTCGACGAAACCGACGACGCGGGCGACCAGCGCCTCGTAGTCGTGATCGCCGCCGATTAGCCGTGCCCTGGGGAAACGGTCCTGCAGGTCGCGCACCAGTGCGTCAGGATCGTCGCCGAGCAGGATCGAGGCGACGCCCTTTTGACTGGACGCGACCAGGATGGCGCCGAGCGAGGTCTCGCCGACGGCGAAGCGGATCTCTTCATCGGCGCCGCCGGCGCGATAGCGCGTCGGCGTCATGCCGAGCATGCCAGTGGATTTCTCATAAAAACGTCCGCTCGAATTGAAGCCGGCATCGTAGATCGCCGTCGTCACGCTGGCGCCGTCTTCCAGGCCCTGGCGGACCCTGGCGGCGCGGTGCGCGGCGGCATAGTCCTTCGGTGTCAGCCCGGTGGCCGCCTTGAAGATACGATGGAAATAACCGGTGCTGCGGCCGGCAGCATCAGCCAGTTCAGCCAGCGATGGTTCTTCCTCGCTCTGCTCGATCCTGCGGCAGGCAGCGGCGACCATCGCCGCGTTGCCGGCCTCGAGCGACGGGCCATCCGGTCGGCAGCGCCGGCACGGGCGAAAGCCGGTGGCCTTGGCCTGATCGAGCGTGTCGTGCAACTGCACATTTTTCGGATTGGCGCGCCGAGACGGGCAGGAAGGCCGGCAATAGACGCCGGTCGTCGCCACCGAATACCAGAATGCGCCGTCGGCCGACTTGTCGCGCACGACCATACCCCCCCCCCGCCGGGTATCGGGGGCGTGGAGGTGGGGGGGTTTTGTTTTTTTTCTTCGAACTTGTATAATACATCACCCCGACGCTTGTCGGGGGGCCGACCGACCAGATGATCTCCAGCTACATAGCTTTCTACACGAACAGCACACTGAACTGGGGCATGGGTGCAGC
>NZ_JBVVQM010000002.1:0-200350 GCF_055811155.1 Mesorhizobium sp. WSM4822
GTGGTGGCGGCGGCGGCATCGTCATGCCGGGTGGCGGCACGATCGACAACAGCGGCACCGTGCAGGGCGGCACGGGGGGCGCCAGCGGCTATGGCGATCCACGCTACCGCGCCGGATCTGGCGGGATCGGCATTGCCGGGGCAGGCCTCACCGTGACCAACAGCGGCACCATCGCCGGTGGATTCTCGATCGACGGCAACGGTCCCCAGGCTCATGCGATCCAGTTCACCGGTGGCGTCAATACGCTGGAACTGCACGCCGGCTCGGTGGTCAGCGGCACTGTGGAGGCCTTCAGCGCGGCCGACACATTCGGCCTCGGCGGTTCGGTCGGCGGTTCCTTCGATCTTTCACAATTGGGCGCGGCGGGCTCTTCCGCCCAGTATCAGGGCTTCGGCATCCTGGAAAAGTCCGGCACCGGCACCTGGACTATTTCCGGCACACCGGGCACGGTCATGGCCTGGTCCGTCACGCAAGGCATCCTCGATCTCGGCGCCACGACGCAGACCGCCACCGGCTTCACGCTGACGGGCGGGGAATTGCGCAACGGCACTCTGAGCACCGCCGGCAGCTTCGCCTTGAGCAACGGCACCGTGTCGGCGCTCCTCGGCGGGACCGGCTCCCTGGTCAAATCCGGCACCGGCACGGTCGTCCTCACCGGCGCCAACACCTATTCGGGCGGCACCTTTGTCAATGGCGGCACATTGAGGATCGGCGGCGACTGGGCGCTGGGCGATGTCTCGGGCGCCCTGACCTTGAACGGCGGCGCGCTGCAGGTGACGGGCAATCCCGTCAGCTTCACGCTGGAACGCCAGATAATCCTCGGCGCCAATGGCGGCACGTTCGATGTCGGCGCCGGCAAGAACCTCATCCTCGACGGCGCGGTTTCGGGTGACGGACAACTCGCCAAGACCAGTTCCGGCACGCTGACGCTGACCGGCGCCAACAGCTATTCGGGCGGCACGGCGGTGCGCGGCGGCAGCCTTGTCGCGGCGGCGACTGGTGCGCTCGGCGACGGGCCGGTCACAATAAACTCCAACGGAAGCGGGGGGTGGGCCAGGCTCTATTTCTCGGGCAACGACGCCGCCAATCCGGTCAGCGCCCAGGATCTCTCGATCACCGTCGGCCGGGGCGACCTCAACTTCCAGGGCAATGCGACCGCCGGCGCGGCCACCATCGTCCTGGCGAAGGACGGCTATGGCGGGCTCAATTTCGGCACCGGAACCGATGCCGGCACGGCCAGCATCACCAACCAGGGCGGCGGCTTCATCGCCTTCACGGGGGCAAGCGCGGACCAGGCGACGATCGTCAATGACGGCCTGGGCATACCCTATTATTTCAGCAGGACGACCTTCGACGACGATTATTCGAGCAATGAATTTTCCTCCGCCGGGGACGCCACGATAACCAACCGGAATGGCGGCTCGACCACTTTTTCTGGGCATTCGGACGGTGGAACGGCAACGCTGATCAACGAGGCCGGCGGCACGGTCGACTTCCAGCAGGCATCGCAGGCGGCGGGCGCAACCATCCTCAACGGCGCCGGCGGCAGCGTGCTGGTGCGCTTCCGGGACCATGACTCCGTGCTCGATGTCGGCTCGCTGTCGGGCGACGGGGCCATACAAATCGACGATTCACAGCTGGCGCCACAGCTTTCGCTCGGCTCGCTCGGCCATGACGACGTCATCGGCGGCACCATTTCCGGAAACGGCTCCCTGACAAAGACCGGCACGGGCAAGCTGACGCTCAACGGACAGAACAGCTATGCGGGCCTGACCACCGTCGACATGGGAACGCTGGTGGTGGGCGACGCCAGCCATGGCGACGCCAGCCTCGCCGGCGACGTCACGGTCGATTCCGACGCGCGCCTTGGCGGCATCGGCACCATAGGCGGCAATGTCACCATCCTCGGCACGCATGGCGTCGGCAATTCCATCGGCGTCCAGACGGTCGGCGGCAACTATGTCAACCATGGCGTCCTGGAGGTCGAGGCGACCCCGTCCGGCGCCGACAAATTGATCGTTGGCGGCACGGTCGACATATCAGGCGCGACGCTCAACCTCGTCCTGACGCCGGCGACGGCCGAGAGCTGGAACCTGCTCAACGGGCCGTACACGATCATCCAGAACAATGGCGCGGCCGATGTCGCCGGCACCTTCGCCTCCGTCGGCAACCTCAACGACCTTCTCTTCCTCGACCATCTCATCAACTACCAGGGCGGCGACGGCAACGACATCAGCCTCACCTTGGCGCGCAACGACGTCGCGGTCGCCAATGTCGCCATCACCCGCAACCAGATCGCGACCGCCGGAGCCCTCGATCGGCTCGGCCAAGGCAATGCGCTTGCATGGGCCATGCTGCTGATGACCGACGAGGATGCCGCGCGCCTGGCGCTCGATGCCGCGTCGGGCGAGGTTCATGCCTCGGCCAAGGGGATGCTGATCGAGGACAGCCGCTTCGTCGCCGATGCCGCAACCGCCCGAGTCCGGGCGGCCATGGGCGACGTCGCCGCTCCCGCCATGCCAGTGATGGCTTATGGCGAGGGCGGCCCGGAGCTGGTCGAGGCCGACACCAGCCGTTTCGTCGTGTGGGGGCAGGCTTTCGGCTCCTGGGGCACGGCGAGCGGCGACGGCAATGCCGCCGGCCTCGACCGCTCCACTGGCGGCTTCCTCGCCGGCGGCGACACCGCGATCGGCGAAGCCTGGCGGGTCGGCCTGCTGACCGGCTACAGCCACGCCAGTTTCGACGTCGACGATCGTGCCTCTTCCGGCTCCAGCGACACCTATCACATCGGCCTTTATGGCGGTGGACAGTGGGACGGCCTGGGCCTGCGCGGCGGCGTCGCCTACAGCTGGAACCGGATCGACACCAGCCGCAACGTCGTCGTTCCAGGCTTCGCCGATGCGCTGACGGCGAAATACAATGCCGGCACCGCGCAGGTCTTCGGCGAGGCCGGCTATCGCCTCGAGACGCGCATGGCTGCCTTCGAGCCCTTCGCCAGTCTCGCCTATGTCAACCTGCACACCGACGGCTTCACGGAACAGGGTGGCGCCGCCGCACTCACCTCCGCGGCCTCGACCACCGCGACCACCTTCACCACGCTCGGCTTGCGTGCCTCGGCCGGCTTCGACCTCGGCGGGGTGCAGGCAACCGCGCAGGGTACGCTAGGCTGGCGTCATGCCTTCGGCGACACCACGCCGACCGCGGACATGGCCTTCGCCGGTGGCGACCTCTTCACCATTGCCGGCGTGCCGATCGCTAGGGATACAGCCATCGTCGGGGTCGGGCTCGATTTCCGGATCGCCGACAGAACCACGCTGGGGATCAGCTACTCCGGCCAGTTCGGGAAGAAGGCGGCCGATCAGGGCGTCCGCGCCACGATGCAAGTGCGGTTCTGATTTTTCGGCTTTCGTCAGCCTTCGGCGGGAACCGCTTTCGGCTTGCCTTCGCCATCCAGCGCCACCATGACGAAATCGGCATGGGTGACCTTCTCCATCAGGTCGGAGAGGTAACGCTGCGCCCAGGCCTCGACCTTGAGCGTCATCGAGGTGCGGCCGACGCGCTCGACATGGGTGTAGATGCACAGCGTGTCGCCGATCTTCATCGGCTTGGCGAACGACATCTCTTTCACCGCCGCCGTCACCACGCGGCCCTTGGCGCGCTCGGCCGCACGGATACCGCAGGCCAGGTCCATCTGCGCCATCACCCAGCCGCCGAAAATGTCGCCGGCCGCATTGGCGTCCGAAGGCATGGCCAGGGTGCGCAGCGTCAGATCGCCAAGCGGCCGTCCTTCAGCGTAGTGCACCATGCGAGAAATCCTTGTGAGGTGATGATCATCGATCCGTATCGCCGCTGCAGGACCAGGTCAACGCGCCGCAGCTGCTGTTTCCTGGCCTCCATGGCCATAGGCTAACCCTGGCATTCGCGCGGTTGTGCCTGATTTCCAGCGGCTTCGGGTTTTGGAGGGGGCTTCCCCCACTCCGTCGCTGCTTCGCAGCGCCACCCCAAGCTCGCGCCCTTCCTCTACCCCGTCGATCGGGGGAGAGGTGGCGAGCGAAGCTCGACGGAGTGGGGGTCGACTGCGCGGCTTAAGACCAGGCGTTAGCTGAGAGGGGCACCCCTCAAAAATAGCCTGCAAGGTTAGCTCTGATGCGGTCCAGCACCGTATTCCCGGAAACATCGGGCACGAATTCCTTGCCCGTGATCGCCTCATAGGCCTGCGCGTAGACCCCGGAAGCCTGTTCGACGATCTCGTCGGGTATTTTGGGGATCGGGTCGTTGTACGGATCGCAGCGCGCCGAGACCCATGAGCGGATGAAATCCTTGTCAAAACTCTCCGGCCGGCTGCCGCTGGCGAGCGCCTGTTCGTAACTCGATGCGATCCAGTACCGGCTGCTGTCAGGCGTGTGGATTTCGTCGGCAAGAATGATGGTCCCGTCCTTGTCGGTGCCGAATTCGTATTTCGTGTCGGCCAGGATCAGGCCGCGCTCAGTGGCGCGCTGCTGGCCGCGGGCGAACAGCCGCAAGGCGTAGTCCGATACGGTATCCCACTGCGCCTGCGTGAGAAGACCCTGCTCGAGAATCTCGGCTTTGGACAGCGGTTCGTCATGGCCGCCATGCGCGGCCTTGCTGGTCGGCGTGATGATCGGCTCCGCCAGTCTTTCATTGTCGCGCAGGCCATCCGGCAGGCGGATACCGTACATGTCACGGTCACCGCGCTTGTAGCGCGTCAGGATCGAGGTGCTGGTGGTACCCGCCAGATAACCGCGCACGACGATCTCGACCGGCAGGATGTCGAGCCTTGTGCCGACGACGACGTTCGGGTCGGGGTATTCGAGAACATGGTTCGGGCAGATGTCGGCGGTTTCCTCGAACCAGTACCGCGCCGTCTGGGTCAGGATCTCGCCCTTGCAGGGGATCGAGGTCAGGATGGTGTCGAAGGCACTGAGGCGGTCGGTGGCGATGATGATGCGCCGGCCGTCCGCAAGGTCATAGTTCTCGCGGACCTTGCCGCTGTAGTGGCCCGGCAGTTCGGGAATGAACGCGTCAGGAAGGGTCCGCATATGATTTCCTGCCTTCCGCAGAGTGGCCGATCCCATCGCATAAGCTGTCGCCCCGGTGCATATCAAGCGCGATTGTCGGGTATCCCCGTAAACCCGGCCAGTTCGGCGGTCGCTTTTTTCACAACTGATGCCGGAAGGCGCGGCGACTTGGGAGCGCCGCCGCGTCTAGGCTGCAGCCAATTTTCCGGAGCCGCCCGCATCATCATGCAGACCTATGATTTCATCATCGTCGGCTCCGGCTCGGCCGGCTCGGTCCTGGCCGAAAAACTCTCGGCCTCGGGACGCTTCTCGGTGCTGGTGCTGGAGGCCGGCGGCACCGACCGCCGCTTCTACGTCCAGATGCCGCTCGGCTACGGCAAGACCTTCTTCGATCCCGACGTCAACTGGAACTACAAGGCCGAGCCGGACCCGGGCCTCGCCGGCAATTCCGATCACTGGCCGCGCGGCAAGCTGCTCGGCGGTTCGAGCTCGATCAACGCCATGGTCTGGATCAGGGGCGCGCGCGAGGATTTCGATGCCTGGGCAGCCGCCGGCAATCCCGGCTGGGGCTATGACGATCTGCTTCCCACCTTCAAGGCGCTCGAGGACAACCAGGCCGGTGCCGACACATGGCGCGGCACGGGCGGCCCGCTGCATGTCACAGACTGTTCTAACGCCGTCCACCCGCTGACCAGGCGCTATCTCGCCGCCGGCCAGCAGGCCGGGCTGCCGCTCAATCCGGATTTCAACGGCGCCGCCCAGGAAGGCGTCGGCATCTACCAGATCTCGACCCGCGATGGCCGCCGCATGTCGGCGGCGCGCGCTTTCCTGCGCCCGGCGATGAAGCGCGGGAATGTCCGCGTCGAGATGAAGGCGCTGGCGACAAAAATCCTGTTCGAGGGCAAGCGTGCCGTCGGCGTCGAATATCTGCAGAACGGCGAGATGAAGACGGCGCGTGCCGGCCGCGAAATCATCCTGTCGGGCGGTTCGGTCAACTCGCCGCAATTGCTGCAGCTGTCCGGCGTCGGCCCATCCGCCCTGCTCAAAGGTCTGGACATCCCGATCGTCCACGCCAACGAAAATGTCGGCGCGCATCTGCAGGACCATGTCGGCATCAACTACACCTTCAAGGGCAAGCTGCCGACGCTCAACCAGACGCTGCGTCCCTGGTGGGGCAAGCTGCTGGTCGGCATGCAATACATCCTCACCCGCTCCGGCCCGCTGTCGCTGTCGATGAACAATGCCGGCGGCTTCTTCCGCACCGACCCTGCGGCGACGCGGCCCAACATGCAGCTCTATTTCCAGGCCTTCTCGACCGTCATTCCCAAGAGCGGCGAGCGCCCGATCCTGACGCCGGACCCATGGCCGGGCTTTTCCATCGGCCTGTCCAATTGCCGCCCGTCGAGCCGTGGCGAGATCATGATCCGCTCGGCCAATCCGCGCGACTACCCCAGGATAACGGCCAATGCCTACTCCACCAATGCCGATGTCGAGGAGATGCTGGCGGCGGTGAAATTCGTGCGCAAGATCGCCTCGATGCCTGCCATGGCCGAGATCATCGAGGAAGAGGTTTTGCCCGGTCCCTCCATCACCTCCGATGCCGATCTGGTCCAGGATTTCCGGAAGCGCTCGGGCACCGTCTATCATCCGGTCTCGACCTGCCGCATGGGGCCGGATCCCGCGCGCGCCGTCGTCGACCCGCGCCTCAAGGTGCATGGTCTGGAAGGTTTGCGCGTCATCGATGCCTCGATCTTTCCCGACAACATCACCGGCAACACCAACGCCGCCTCGATCATGACCGGTTGGAAAGGCGCCGAACTGGTTCTGGAGGACCAAGAATGAAGATCACCGACGTCAAGACCTGGGTTGTCGGCAATCCGCCGCCCGGCATCGGCGGCAAGTATTTCATCTTCGTCAAGCTGACCACCGACGGCGGCGTCGTCGGCTATGGCGAGGCCTACAACGCCACCTTCTCGGCCCATGTTACCGCCCGGATGGTCGAGGACATGGCCGAGCGCTATCTCGTCGGCCGCGATCCGCATGACATCGAGAACTTTTTCCGCCGCGCCTATTCCTCCGGCTTCACCCAGCGCCCCGACGTTTCCGGTATGGGCTGCTTCTCGGCGCTGGAAATGGCCTGCTGGGACATTATCGGCAAGGAAGCCGACAAGCCGGTCTATAAACTGCTCGGCGGCCAGGTGCACGAAACGCTGCGTTCCTACACCTATCTCTATCCGCACAGCGGCAGCGTCCATTCCGAGGATGCGCACGGCAAGAACGTCTACAACGATCCAGATCTCGCCGCTGCCTGTGCGCTCGAATATGTCGAGCAGGGTTTCAATGCCGTCAAGCTCGACCCCGCCGGCCCCTACACCGCCTTCGACGGCCATCAGCCGCGCCTCGTCGATATCGACCTGTCCACCCGCATGATCAAGGCGATTCGCGAGGCGGTCGGCACCCGCGCCGACATCCTTTTCGGCACGCACGGCCAGTTCACAGCGTCCGGCGCGCTGCGCATGGCGCGCGCCATCGAGCCTTACGATCCCTTGTGGTTCGAGGAGCCGGTGCCGCCTGATATGCCTGAGGTCATGGCCCAAGTGGCCCGCGCGACCTCGATCCCGATCGCCACCGGCGAGCGGCTGACGACCAAGTTCGAGTTCGCCCGCGTCATCGAGAACCGCGCCGCGACCATCCTGCAGCCGGACCTCGGCCGCTCCGGCGGCATTCTCGAAACCAAGAAGATCGCGGCGATGGCCGAGGCCTACCACATCCAGATCGCACCGCATTGCTATTGCGGACCGATCGTCGGTGCGGCCAACATCCAACTGGCGGTGACGCTGCCCAACTTCCTCATCCTCGAATCGCTGAAGCAGTGGGACGGTTTCCACGCCACGCTGCTGAAGAAAAAGATCGAGTGGCAGGACGGCAAAATCATCCCCTCGAAGGAGCCCGGCCTCGGCGTCGAGCTCAACGAGGCGGTCTGCGAAGCACACCCTTACACGGGCAAGGACCTGCATCTGCAGATGATGCAGACGCCGCTGATGCCGTGAACGAAAGCTACGCCTTCATCGGTCTCGGCCATCTCGGCGGCAACCTTGCCGCCAGCCTGATCCGCAACGGCTTTGCCGTCACGGTCTTCGACCGTGATCCCGCCGCAGTCGAGCGCCTGGTGGCGCTCGGGGCCACAGCGGCAAGCAGCCCCGCCGAGGCCGCCGCACGGGCCGGCAACGCAATCTCCTGCCTGCCCTCTCCGAAGGTGAGCGAAGCCGTGCTGGCGGGCGCCGATGGTCTGCTGGAGGGCCTGCCCGCAGGCGGCACCTGGATCGAGATGTCGACCAACGGCCGCGACGAAATTACCCGCCTCGCCGCCCTCGCCTCGGCCAGGGGCGTCGAGACGCTGGAATGCCCGGTCACCGGTGGCGTGCACCTGGCGGCGGCTGGGAAGATCACCGCGCTGGTCGGTGGCGACGCCGCACTCTATGAACGTCATCGCCCCGCCATCGAGGCGATGTGCGCAAAATCGTTTCTGATGGGCCCGGTCGGCTCGGCGGCGGTGATCAAGGTGATCACCAACATGCTCGCCTTCATCCATCTCGTTGCCGCCGGCGAAGCGCTGATGCTGGCCAAACGAGGCGGGCTCGACCTCGCCCAATCCTACCACGCCATATCAGCCTCCTCCGGCAACAGCTTCGTCCACGAGACCGAAAGCCAGCTCATCCTCAACGGCTCCTACGACATCGGCTTCACCATGGACCTGGCGCTGAAGGACCTCGGCTTCGCGCTCGCCATCGGCGAGCAGTCCGGCGTGCCGCTTGAGCTGGCATCGCGCGTCAACGCCATTTTTCAGCAAGGCAAGGCCGCCTATGGCGGCGGCGCCTGGTCGACCCAGATCGTCAAACTGTTGGAAGATGCCGTCGGCACCGACCTGCGCGCACCTGGTTTCCCGGCCAAGCTCGAACTCTGACGCCGGCTGGATATCAAACGATTTCAGGGCGTTGGCTGGATCGGCGGATCCATCTGAATCAATCTGTCAACGGCTTGATTCAGTATCTGAGCGTCAATGCACCGGGCAGGATCTCGAAGGTCGCGGGTATGCGTCCCGGCGACTCGCCGTCTATGTCGACCAGCGCGCCATTCTCTGACGCATCGCCGAGCGGTTCGACCACCACTTTCCTGCCGCGCAGGATGGTGATCGCAGGATGATTGCGATGCCGGCCGCCATAGAGCAGCCGGATGTCCCAGATCAGCTTCAGCTTGCCGGCCGCGCGCAGGATGACGATGTCGAACTGCCCGTCGGTCAGTTCCGCATCCGGCGCGATCATCATGCCGCCGCCGAAGAACTTTCCGTTTGCCACCGCCACCAGCGCCATGCGCGCTTCGACGGGGACGCCGTCGTCGACCGTTATGCTGACCTCCTGGAAGCGGTAGCGGATGAACTCGACCACGGTGCGCCACAGGAACAGCGCCCTGGCCGACATCCTGCCCTTGCGCTTGTCGGCATTGACGGCGCGGTCAGTGGCGCCGGAAAGCCCCAGGCTGGCGATGTTGATGAAATGCCGGCTGGCCAGCGCGCCGTGATCGTCGACGTAGCAGATGCGTCCGGCATCGACCTTGCGGGGCTTGGCTTCGGCGATCCGCTTCAGCACGGCATCGACCTTTTTCGGCAGACCTAGCCCACGCGCGAAATCGATGCCGGTGCCGCATGGCAAGAGCCCAAGCTCGGTGGTCCGGCCGCTTTCCCTGGACGCTTGCAGCAGCCCGTCGGCCACTTCGCTGGCGGTGCCGTCGCCGCCGGCCGCGATCACCAGGTCGAAGCCAATCATCGCGAGATCGATTGCCAGCCTTTCGGCGTCACCTTCCGCTTGCGTCTCGCGCAGTTCGAATTCGCCGAAATACTTTCTCAGCGACACGGCGACATCAGGCCAATGCCGTTTCAGCCGGCCCCCACCGGCAATCGGGTTGAGAACCACTCCAACTTTCAAGTAACCCTCCCGCAAGGATTCGAGGCGCTCGGCGCCTCGAATCCTTTGCCGGCATTGAAGACCGCACCGGGCGGCAGGGCAAGGCCGAATGTCCGCCGATGACGCCCATCGTGGCGGACAGGAAAATTTCGCTGTCCCAGCTTGATCCCCGATAATCCCGTTATCCACAGGCCTCCGGCCATTCCCCAGGACCCTTACCCGGCGTACGTTAAACCCATCTCAGGCGGCTACCGATCATCAAGCCGAAAGGCGAAGTGAAAGGCGGATTTCCTGAGGCCCGTACGGCCCGAAGCGAGAGCAGGCTTGCCTGTTTCGAGGGACGGAGCCGAGACCTACGGGGCCGCGGAAAGCGTGCCAACGCCTACGGCGGACCGATGCTGCCATGAAGGACGGCAAAAACCTTCGATGGTGCGCAGGGCAAAGCCCGCAAGGGTGGAAACCGGCGTGGTCCCGAACGGACGCTGCTCTCGGGCGGCGGACTGGCAGGACCGTCAAAATCAAGGCCGGCAAGGCGCGACGACTTTACGGAAGTTGCTGCCGCGACCGTGTCCTGATCTGACAGGGAGGCGCTGGGAGAAATCCCGGCGCCGACTGCCTTTTTGCCCCTCGATATCCTTCGCCGGCGATCTCGCGGGCGCCGCTTCACCGCGCGCCAAAATCAGTTAGTATCCCACCGTCAGAGTCTGTTTTCAGGCGGACTCTTCGAGGGGGACACTTCATGACGCTCATCCAGAAGCTTGCCGTCGCCTATGCCTTCCTGTTCTTCGGCGTCGTCGCCATCGGCTACATACCGGCGTTCAACGACGCCGACGGCAATCTGTTCGGCCTGTTCTCGCTGCAATGGTATGACGACCTGCTGCACGCCTTCTCCGGCGTCTGGGCTCTGGCCGCCGCCTTCATCTCGCACCGCCAGGCGGTGTTCTATTTCAAGCTGTTCGGTTCGGTCTACCTGTTCGACGGCGTGCTCGGGCTGATCACCGGTTCCGGCTGCCTCGATGCCGGTATCTTCATCAACGGCTTCCGCTCCCTCAACGATATCGAATTCCCGGCCCGCTTCTTCGCCAACCTGCCGCACCTCGTCATTGGTGGCTTCGCCGTCTATGTCGGCTTCCGGCTGGCCAGGCGCATACACGAACACTTCGCCACGGCCTGACTGGCCATGTTCCTGTTCCGCTGGCTGAAGCGCATCATCAAGACGATCCTCTGGGTGATCGTCATCGTCATCCTCATCCCGATCGCCGGGCTGAGCTACGGCTTTCTGACGACGTCGTCGCTCGACAAGACGCCGCTGCCCGGAATTGCCGATGGCGCGCCGCCCAAGGCGCTGGCCGACAAGGTTCGCGCCGAGATCCCAGGCTACCAGCGGCCGGAGGAATCGACCTTCCTCACCTATCCGGAATGGGCGATCGTCTACGCCGCGCGCGAATATGCCGGCTTCGTCGACAAGGACCAGCCGAGCGGCTTCCCCTACTGGTCCTATGTCGGCCGCTTCTGGCAGGACTACGCCATGGTCATCCGCGCCGGCTCTGCCTACAAATTCAATTACGCCAACCACCAGATGCTGGTCATCATCGGCACCAGCCACTCGATCGAGCATATATTGCAGTGGGCCTATGAGAACACGGTCGGCCGCATCACCGAGGCGACGACGGCCAAGCGCACCGCCGCCGACATCTATCAGGCCAAGGTGGCGGCGGACTATGCAGGGTTTCTCGACCAGGTGCCCTGGTATCAGTTCCCCTATGCCGAGAAGCGCGCCGGCCTGTTTGCCGTGCAGCCGGCGCCGGGCGACAGCTCGATCCGGACCAGCGAACGCAAGCTGGCGTTCGGCCTCGCCGACACCATCAAGCAGGGCTATGCCGACCTGATCACCAAGGCCCTCGCTGCCACGATGGACCCCGCTTTGCTCGACATCCATGTCTGGGCCAAGGGACCCGTCGGCGAAGCCACCCGCAACGAGCCCGACACCTTGCTCGAACGCGACATGGGCGCTGACGGCACTATCTTCGTCACCAGGCGCTATCAGGTGTTCACCGAAATGACCCCGCGCCTGATCGACAAGGGCGTCTCCTTCGTCGAGATCGGCGGCAATGACGAGATCATGGTCACGGTGCTGTCCACCGATACGATCGCCGTCCCCGAAGGCATGCGCATCCTGTTCAGCTATCCGCTGCCGGCCGATCAATCCACGCGCCGCACCGGCATGATCGTCGCCGTGCGCAAGCTGCATCTCGTGCTGCCGGCGCTGATCAAGGCCGGCGCCAGGCTTGAACACGTCTACGACTACTGAGGCCTTTCGGCCACGCCCGGCCAGGATCATGCATTTCCTGCGCTCCGCCACGCCCATTCCACAATCGCGGCCAAATCCCGCCTTGTTCGCGCGCGAAGGAATGGGAAGAAATGAATGGGCTGCCGGGGGCATCTCGAAGGGACAAGACCGTGATCAAGACCGCCCTTGTCGCCATGACCATTGTCGGCTGCGACTGCGACGCCAAGCTTTGCGAATATATCGGCGAGACGCCGGCCAAATGGTCGACCGTCGCCGAGTGCGAAGCGGCGATGAAGAGCCAGATGCTGCACGAGCGCAATTTCAATTATCCGCTCGTCTCCGGCATCTGCCGCACGAAGGGTTCGTCGTCCTCCTCGCAACTGGCCGCGACCGCATCGCGCCCAGAACTGAAGCCCGCCAGCCGGGTCGTCAGAACCGAAAGCCCATTGCCGCCTGAATTGAGCCACCGGCCGAGCGTCTCGGTGGGTTCGCCGACGACGGCCATGGAAGCCGATGCCGCCCAGCCCGTCGCCTATGAACAGGTGGTCGATGGCGGAACCGGTGTGCTCTATCGCACCAAGAACGGCTACGCCGTGGTCAAGACCGATCTCGGCCGCGCCGCCTCGGCAACCGCCGACGCCGCGAAACGCTCCGTGAACTGGCTGGCCGGATTGATGCCGAAAGGGCTTTAGGCCCGCCGGCGTTTGACGACCGCGTGATCAGGCAGGCACATAGGTCAACCTGATCACGTCGTCGCCTATCAGATCGCTGGCCACGAAGCGAAGCGGTGGCCGGGGGCCGGCGAAAAATGGCTTGCCCTGACCGAGCACGAACGGGTGGAGGTAGAGTTGATATTCATCGATAAGACCAAGGTCGGTCAAGCTTCGTGCCAGGTCTGGTCCGGAAACTGAAATCTCCCCCATGAGTTCAGCCTTAAGCCCACGTATCACTGCCTCGACGTCATCCGCGACAAGTGTGGCATTGGGGCCGACCGACTTCAGCGAGCGCGACACAACCCACTTCGGTTGGCTCCGCCACGCCGCCGCGAATTCGTGCGCCTCCGCGTTCCACTCAGGACTGTCTTCGTCCCAATAGCGCATGACCTCGTACATGCCGCGACCGTAAACACTGCCGCTCAAATTGCGCACTTGCTCCATCCAGTGACGAAAGATTGTCGGGCCCGACGGCATTTTCTGGTGGTCGACGTAACCGTCGAGGGACTGGTTCATTCTGAAAATGAGCTTCGCCATGCTGCAGGATCTCCACATCCGGATCGTCAGAATAACTTGCGCCGCCGTTACGCAAAAGTGTGGCCCCAACCGAAATCCAAACCGAGACACGACCCTAGTCCCGCTGCAACTTGACTTTCAGGCTCTGCCAGAACTTGTCGATGAGCGGCTTTTCGGCCGCTGCATCCTCGCCGGCAATGCGGGTGATGAACAGCAGCCCCCGATCGGCCAGGCCGAAGCCGACGATCTCGAAATCGGCGGTGTCGGTGCGTGTCTTCACCTCGGCCCGGATACCGGTCAATTCCTTGCCGTCGGCGAGTTTGCGCGTCGTCGGCTCCTGCGTCAGCGTGGCACCGGCCTGCACCGATTCCTTGGTCATTTCCTGCAGCATCAGCTGGTTGAGCGACACCGGGTTCATCTTGCCATATTCCTGCACGACGACGATCGTGCCCAGCGCCGACGCCATCAGATATTGCGTGATGTTCTCGCCGAGATCGGTCTTGGTCACCGAAATGTTGCTCGGATGGACAAAGGAGAAATCGCTGCCGGAGAAGGTGGCGAAGTCGTTGCGCTCGAGCGTCACCTTGCTGTGCTTGCCGTCGGGCAGCGTCACATCAGCGCTTTCGCCGGGGTCGATATCGACCGTCACACCGTCGATGGTCAGCTTGAAGGCCTTGAGATCCTCGGCTCCGGCAGGGCCAGCGCACAGCGCGATGAGGATGAGTGCCGCAGCTGATACCTTGCGCATGGGTTGTTCTCCTGCTTTTTATGCCACCCCGCTCAGCGCCTTGATGGCACGGTAGAAGGTCGAGGAAAACAGTTCCGTCGGGTCATACTGCCGCTTCGCCGCCAGGAAGGCCGGCAGTTCGGGATAGGAGGCCAGCAGCTCCCTGGCCGTGTAATGCAGCTGGTAGGGCAGGAAGAACCGGCCGCCATGCTTGATCGTCACGTCGATCAGCGCCCGGGTCAGCGCCCGCATCCTGGCATTGCCGTCGGCATCGGTCGGCTGGTTGATGTAGAGCACCAGCGAATAGGCCGGCTCCGGCGCGTAGGTCAGCGCCACATCCTCCTTGTGGACGATGCGCACCGAAGCATTGAGCACCGGCAGCGTCTGGTCGCGCAGGATCTCGCGCGCTTCCGCGATGAATTCGACATAGGCGGCACGTGGAATAAAATATTCGTGCAGGATGTCGGTCTCTTCCATCTGATCGTTGAAGAGATAGGGCACCGAATCGTGCATCGGGTTGTTGCGGGTGACGAGACAGGCCTCGCCCTCGGCCATGGCTGAGGTGCGCGCCACCGTGCAGCTTTCGAATTTCGGCTCCAGCGTCTTTTCGGTGAACCACTTCAACTCCTGGAACAGGCTGCCCCATTTCGCCAGGTTGATGATCACCCGCTTCAACCCGACCGATCCCGGCTCGCCGATCTCAGGCTGATCCGCCGGCGGCTGCTCGGCCACCTTGTCGTAACGGTAGACGATCATGTCCTCGAGGAAATTGCCGGGCGCCGTCGACAGATGGCCGTAGAACAGGCCGATATCCTTGTTCGGCTCCAGCACCTCGGCGAAGAATTTCGGAAAATCGTCCGATCTGATGATTTCGCGCGAGGTGCGGTAGACGGCGTTGTCGACGATATCGAGCGTCGCCTCCAGCACCACGCCAAACAGGCCGTAGCCGCCGACGACGTGGCGGAATAGCTCGGTGTTCTCGGTGGGCGAGCAGGTCGTCACCGAGCCGTCGGCCAGCATCACTCGCATCGAGCGGATCGAGCCCGCCACCGAACCTGCCTGGTGGTCCATGCCGTGCGCATTGACCGACAGCGAGCCGCCGACCGAGAAGATGTCGGTTGATTGCATGGCCTTCACCGCAAAGTGCGGATGCAGAAGGTTCTGGATGTCGTGCCAGCACGCGCCCGGCTGCAAGGTCATGGTCTTCGCCGCAGCATCCACGGTCACCTTGTTGAACTTTCTGAGGTCGAGCACCAGAGCGTTGTCGTCGAAGGCATGCCCGCCCATCGAATGGCGGATGGCGGCCAGTGAGACTTTCAGGCCATTGGCACGCGCGAAGGCCAGCGCATTGCCGATGTGCTCGTCCTCGCTGATCTCGACGACGCCGTAGACCGGCGTCATCGACAGGCCGCTGGCATCGTTGATGTCGCCGCCTTTTGCCGACCAGGGCAGCGACGCGTCGAAGGCCGGCGCATTGTCCAGCGGCTTCAGAGGCAGCGCGAAGCCGTCTATATCGGCTATCCGTCCTGCGTTCTTCGGCCCCGAAGGCGCGCGCGCCAGCCGCGCCACCGTGTTGCCGCCCCACAGCACCGCGCCGCCGACGACAGCCGCACCCAGCAGCAATCGCCGCGACAGGCGAAACCCTTTTTGTTCGTCGGCCATGATATCCCCCGTTGGCCAAGGGATAGCGCGGCTTTTTGGCAAAAACCATAGCGATGCCGCCGGACAGCATTCCGCCGGCCGGCCCTGGGGTCCAGCCGGAAGACCTTATCCAGGTCGCCCGGCATCGAGAGCCGACGGATGAAAATGGCCGATCCCCGGAGGGACCGGCCATGAGTGGAACAGGGCTTGTAAAATCCGGCAGCAGGTCTGCCGACGCACGATGTTCTCGCCTTACGAGGCCTTCTTGATCGACGTCACGATGCCGGTCTTGTCATCGACAGTCACAGCCACCTTGGCGCCGACCTTCAGTTTCCCGATCGTCGCCTCCGGCGACAGCTGGTAGATCTTGCCGTCGTCGAGGGTGATCGACTTGGTCGTCGGGTCGACGGCCTGGATGGTGCCCTGAACGGTCGCGGCATAGGCGGTGCCGAGGAAGGCGAGCAGAGCGGCGGTGGTTGCGAGGGTCTTCTTCATTGGTAAGCACTCCGTGCTGTTTCACTTTTCCGGACCGCCGCCTTGGGAAACGACAGAACCGGACGGCTTGAAACTGGAGCGGAAAGCGCTCCCTCCGCAAATCACGTTGGGTGAATTTTCGCAAACAATATCATAGGCTTAATTCCGACATATTGCTTGTTGCCGACATCATTTCAGACCGCTTCGACTCCTCCAATGCCCACTTCTATCCGCGAAAAGAGTCGCTTAGCCGATTGTGAAGGCGGCTTTGGATCGCCACGCGGCCGCTGCAATCAACCTCGAGCGGCATCACGAAACAGCCTGCTCACCGACCATCGACACAAATTTTGTTTCATGGGTCAGAGGCGGACTATAGGCGTGACAAATACGGCTTCGACGGCTGACGGCTCAGCCCGCCTCGTCCTTCGCGCCGATCTTGCGCACAAGTGCCGCCGTCGCCAGCATCGCGCCCATGTCTGATATCATCGGCGCGACATGCGTGCTGTAATCGAGCGGCACCGAAATATCCGGCAGTTCGAAGAAGTTCTTCGTCTGCGGCAGCAGCAGGAACCCATCGCTGCCATTGAGCGCGACACGGGCTGGGTCGTCCGGCCAGGTTTCGCCAAGCCATTTCAGTGCCTGCGCCAGCCGGCCGCTCACCAGTGGCTGTGCCGCTCCGAGATTGTCGGTGCGGAACTCGTAGGCGGCATCAAGCGCCACGTCGCCACTGGACAGCTCCTGCAGCTTGCTGGCGAACATGCCGCGAAAGAAGCTGATGACGGCATTGGTCCGCCGCGTCGCCACCAATATGCCGGGGAACGGCGCGATGGTCTCGAAGGCGACGATGACGCCCTGGAAGGCGGTCGACGAGCCCTTGCCCGACCCTTCCCGCAGATGCGCCTCGTAGAGTTCGAACGGAAACCCTTCGTAGCGGCCCGCGACGATGTCGTCGAACGCCTGCCGGTTGAACGGACCAACCGCCGTGCGCGGCAACCGGTCGAATGAATTCGGCGTCACGCCATGCTGGTAGCGCATGTCGGCGATGAAGCCGAAGATGATCGGCAGCAGCGTCTCGCGGAACGATTGCTGCAGCCGCATCGCCGGTTTCCTGGCTTGGAAATAGAGCAGGATCGAAGCCGCGAAGCCGATCACATAGAGAAATACATGTGGCGTCGAGACCCATTGCTCGTTGGGGTCGGCAATCTTGTTGAACAGCCAGGCAACCAGCACCACGGCCATCAGCGCCAGGCCGACGAACACCGGCACCCGCCAGCGCACTTGCCGGACCGCCGAGGCCCTCGCCGCTTCATAGGCCTCTATGTCTTTCCGGATGCCGGCGATGACCGTTTCGCTCGGCATGAAATCCGCTGTTTCCACCGCTACCCCCCGTAATCCCGCCTCTGCGGGAGCATGATAGTTGGTTTTGCAGGGGCCGCCAGACGTTTAAGCGAATACGCCTTGATCGGTTGGTGGAGAAGGAAAGACCGCTTTCAGTCGCCCCTCGACCTTGTCACGCACTCGGCCCTCCAATGCCTCCACCACCACCAGCCGCTCACGGTCGCCGGCGCGCAGGCGCATGAAGGGATGCAGACGGTAAGACGCGATCGTCCCGCGCGTACCGGCATCGGCACTGACTTCGACAATGAGGATAGAACCGATGCGACCGGGCCATGGCTGGCGGGCGAAGGCGGTGCCGAGGAAATCGCCGAGCCCATAAGCGACCACCGTCTTGTGGATCCTTTCCACCGGCTGCACGACATGGGCGTGATGGCCGGCGATCAGTCCGACGCCCTGCCCGGCCAGCCGCCTGGCCAGAACTCGCGTCTCGGCACGCGGAAAATGCCGGAACTCCCAGTCCCAATGCGGCACGGCGCAGAGAAGATCCAAGCCAGCGCGCGGCCAGCCCGCCGAATCGCTGTCCATCGAAACGCGCCCCGCAAACAGTTTTTCATCGGCGTTGCGCCACAGCGTGAAGGCGGCAAAGCCTACATTGAGCGATCCAACCTGCACCGGCACAACCGGACCGTCGGCGGCCAGGCCGATCGTGCGGATGCCGAGCCGCAGCAACGCCGCGACCGTCTCGTCGAAACCGGCGACGCCCTGATCGAGCACATGGTTGTTGGCCAGCGACAGCACGAGCCTTTCTCGCGCAATACCAACCGCCGCCAGCGCCTCGGCCAGAAACAACTCGCTCATCGCATGATGCGTGCCGAGCCTTGTGCCCAGCGCCGCGCTTGGTCTATCCACCACAGGGCTTTCGCAATTGCCGATCACCAGATCGGCGCCGCCAAGCAGTGCCTTGATCGCCGGATCGCAGTCCGGCGCACCGCGATTGGCCACCGCCGAGATGTCGCCGACGAACGCCAGCCGCATTGTCTGCCTTGGCGCTGAATCGATCAGCGTTTCCGCCATGGGCGAAAAGTCTTGCGCGTCGCCGGCCAGCGATGGCTTGAGGAAACGCGGCAGCCAGGACAGCTTGTAGGAAAGCGGATAGTTCGACACGCGATGCCCAATTGTTTGCCCTGTGTAAACCGTCCTCGCGGCGGGTTGAAGCGCAGCGTTGCAAATGGTGTATATTTGCGCGGCGCGACAAATATTGGGGGGAAAAGATGACACGACTGGCAGGCCTGCTGACATCCGCTTTCATTTTGCTCCTGCCGCTGTCTTCCGCGTCGGCGGCAATGCCCGAAGCGGCCACCCGACTGTTCGAGGCGAAGAGCGTGGCCGCGCGCGACGCTGCCCTGTCTATGCTGGAGACCGCCGCGCCAAAAGACCCGGCATCCGCCTATGCGGCCGGGGCGGGCGAGTTCTTCACCGCACTGGAGATCCTGGCTACCGGCCTGCACCGTCATGGTTTCGAAAGCCCGCAATCCTTCATGCTGCCGCTGATGCGGTTGCCGGTGCCCGATAATCCCAATCCCGAGCCGCTGACTTACGAGCAGTTCCGCGCCATCCTGGTCGGCTTCCGCGACCGGCTGGAGAAATCCGCGGCAACGTTTGCGTCGGTGCCGCCCGATGCCGATATCGGCATGGTGATCGATCTCACCCGTGCGGGCATCGACCTCAACGAGGACGGCACCATCGCGCCGGACGAGAGCATGGCGGCGATCATTGCCGGGTTGTCACGCGGCGGCATTACATCGGACGACGCCGTTCCCACGCTCACCTTCCGTTTCGACCGCGCCGATGGATACTGGCTGCAGGGCTATGCCGAGTTCCTGATGGCGCAGGCCGATTTCTGGCTTGCGCATGATTTCAGGAGCACCTTCGACGGCTCGTTCCACATGCTGTTCCCGCGCGCCAAGCTGCCGTTGCAGGATATTCTGGTGCCGCCGGCCGGCGACATGGGCTCGAGCATCTTCTCCTCGGAATGGCGCATCGCCGATTTCATCTCGATGGTGCATCTCATCAACTGGCCGGTGATCGAGCCGGAGCGCCGTCAAGCAGCGCGCCGCCATTTGCTGGAAATGATCCGGCTGTCGCGCGAGGACTGGAAGGCGATCCGCGCCGAGACCGACAATGACCGCGAATGGCTGCCTGGCCCGCAGCAGAAGGGCGAGAACCCACTCACCGGCCTCGAAGTCGGCGAGGAGCAGGTTCAGGCCTGGCTCGCCGCCCTGACCATGGCCGAGGATCTCCTGGAAGGCCGCAAGCTGCTGCCGCATTTCCGCGTCACCGCCGGCACAGGCCTAGGAATCAACATGAAGCGCTTCTTCGATGACCCGAAAAACTTCGATCTGGTGCTGTCGATCACCGGCCCGGCCATCGCGCCCTACCTCGAAAGCGGCGAACTCGTGACCAGCGACGATTTCGACCAGATCCAGCGCCAGTTCGGCGGCGGCGGGTTTTTGACCTTTGCGCTCTGGTTCAACTGAGGACGGGCTGCTTCAGGCCCTTCCGCAGGGGAAATCTTGGCAAGACCGGCAACATTTTTACTGGAAGCAGGCGCCTTTCCCAGGCGATGTCTGCTGGCAGTCACCTCACTGCAGATGCCGCGCGAAGGCGCTTCGCAAAAATTAGCAGCGGCTGTTTTGCTTGACTCGGCCGCCAAAAACAGGCAGCAAAACCAGGTCGGAAGGGCGACAACACCACTTTCCTGGCCGTGGACGAAGCCAAATTTGGCCCAAATCCACATCTCGTCGTTGGTTTTGAGAGGAATTGATTAACCAACTTTGTCCATATTTTGAAGCAATCGGCAACCAACTACAGACGCGGCAAACGCGTCGGGGACCACCTGGGATCACTCACAGAATGGTCGTCGCGGCTCTCAAGGCCACGTACGGGGAAACCGGTTGAAGCGAGATTGGTTGCATGGCGTTGTTGAATACACACAAAAAAAACCGGGGACAGCGTGAGGGCGGCGAGTTCGTCGATGCTCCGCGTTCCTCTTCCTTCAACGCTGGTCGGGTGGCCCGCTGGGTCGCGCTGCCTTGCGTCAGCACCGCCATCGGCCTTTGGTTGATCGGCACCATGGCCGGCCTCAGTTCCGTCGGCGCCTCGCTGTCGGCGACTTCGGTTGGCCTGCCCCAGACGCTGTCCATGCCGGGATCGCTCGCACTTACCGATCCGCTGAAACAGCACTTCTTGAAAGCCCCCTTCGTGCTGGCCAATGCCAATGGCGGCACTCAGGCCCTGCATGATCATTCGGTGCAGTGCGGCGCCAGCTGTTTCAAGCTGGCCAGGGTAAGCTCGCAGGCGGAAAAATCCGAACGCCTTGTGGCGCAGGCAAAGCCGACGCCCGCCGCCGTGAAGTCGAAGGCGCAGGAGCGCTTCGAACGCATGGAAGCGTCGCTTTCGCCGATGAAGCTGGCCGCTGCCTTTGCCGACGCCGGAAAACCTGCCGCCACTGCCAACACGCGCCCGGTGATCTCCACCGTCGCACCGCGAATTGCCGAGGCGTCGCTAGTGCCGTCCGTCCAGGTGACGGCCAGCCTGTCCGATAACATGCCAGTTCCGGCAGCCGAACGTTTCGCCCGGCTGGATACCGGCTCGGTGGTCGTGCAGACCGCACCGCAGCCGATGGCCTTTGCCCAATCCGATACGCCAGACAATTCGCAGTTGGCGCTTGCCCTCGTGCAGTCGCTGCCGGTCGACGCCGAGGCGTTTGCCTCACCGCTGCCGATCGAGGAATCGTCAGCCGATGTCGCGGTGTCACCCGTCGAAACCCGGCAGGACCAACCCGGCGATGCCGCCTCGCTGCCGGACGCGCTGACCGACGACGTGCCGTTGCCGACCCGCCGCCCGCAATTCGACCCGCCGCAGCCCAAAATCGTCCAGCAGCAGCCTAAGCCCGTCCAGCAGCCCAAATCTGTTCAGCAGCCCAAGCCCGCCCAGCAATCGAAGCCGGCGCGTGAGACGGTCCAGCAGGCCCAGCCGGCAAAACCGGCGCGGCAAGGCCGGCCGGCCGATGGCGGCGATGTGCTGGCCTACGCCAAGCCGGACACGCCTTCGGGCGGCCTTGGCAAGGCGTTCAGAAATCTGTTCAACTCGCCGGGATCCAGAAGCGGCGCCGGCAATGGCGTCGCCGTCTACGATATCAGCGCCGCCACCGTCTACATGCCTGACGGCTCAAGGCTCGAGGCGCATTCTGGCATCGGCGCGATGACGGACCAGCCGCGCTATGCCGACCAGAAGAACCGCGGACCGACACCGCCCAACACCTACAATCTGTCGCTGCGCGAGTCGCGCTTTCATGGTGTGGAGGCCTTGCGCCTGACGCCGGTCGATGGCCGCAACAAATACAATCGCGACGGGTTTCTGGCCCATACGTATCTGCTTCGGGGCCGCTACGCCCAGTCGAGCGGCTGCGTCGCCTTCAAGGATTATGCGCGTTTCCTCGCCGCCTTCAAGAAGGGCAAGATCAAACGCCTCGTCGTGGTGCCGCGCCTGAACGGGTCGGCTACGCAGGTCGCATCAGCCGCCAGGGGCGTGTAGCGACAAGAGGCTTTCGGGCGTACCTTCCCGCCTGCTCCTGACAGCCTGCTGTCAGGAGCAGCGCTGTCCGGCACGCCTCTCCCCACCGCGCTCTTTCCATTTTGGCCAGGAAATCCCATATTCGGGACATGGCCAAATCTCCCGACAAAAAAACGCCGCCGACGGCGAATGACGACCGCGCCGCGCCGAAGCGGCGCAGTCCGCTGACCGATTTCCTCGACGCTTCGGAGCCGCTGCACAGAGGCGGCTTTGCCGAGATGCCGCAGCCGGAGCTCTCTGGCACGCCGCTGACCGGTTCGATCGCGGATTGGGCCGAGCAGATCGAGCAGGAGGCCGAGAAGGAAGGGCGTCTTGCCGGCAAGGGCGACGGCGGCAAATCGCCGAAGCCGTCGAAGAAGATACCCGAGCGTTCAAGCTCGCCGGGACGCAGTTCGCGCGGCACCTCGATGGGTGGGGCGGCGACGGCGAGGGAGCGCACGGCAGCGGGCCTCAACCCGGTCGCGGGTCTCGACATTTCGCTGGAAGACGCCGAGACGATGGCTTCGGGCAGCGTCACCGCGACGGTGGCGGCACTGTCGGCGCTGATCGAATCCGGCAATCCGCTGCACAAGGACGGTGTGCTGTGGACGCCGCACCGCCCTGCCCGCCCGGAAAAGTCCGAAGGCGGCATTGCCATCAAGATGGTGTCGGACTTCGAGCCGGCCGGCGATCAGCCGACCGCGATCAAGGATCTGGTCGAAGGCGTCGACAACAACGACCGGACCCAGGTGCTGCTCGGCGTCACCGGCTCCGGAAAAACCTTCACCATGGCCAAGGTGATCGAGGAGACGCAGCGCCCTGCCTTGATCCTGGCGCCGAACAAGACGCTGGCGGCGCAGCTCTATTCCGAGTTCAAGAAATTCTTCCCGGAAAACGCCGTCGAGTATTTCGTCTCCTACTACGACTATTACCAGCCGGAAGCCTACGTCCCGCGCACCGACACCTTCATCGAGAAGGAATCTTCGATCAACGAGCAGATCGACCGCATGCGCCATTCGGCGACGCGTTCGCTGCTCGAGCGCGACGACGTCATCATCGTCGCCTCGGTGTCCTGCATCTACGGTATCGGCTCGGTCGAAACCTATACGGCGATGACCTTCCAGATGCAGATCGGCGACCGGCTCGACCAGCGCGCGCTGCTCGCCGATCTCGTCGCCCAGCAGTACAAGCGCCAGGACATCAATTTCGTTCGCGGCTCGTTCCGCGTGCGCGGCGACACGATCGAGATCTTCCCGGCCCACCTGGAAGACCGCGCCTGGCGCATCTCGATGTTCGGCGACGAGATCGAGCAGATCACCGAGTTCGACCCGCTCACCGGCCAGAAGACCGGCGAGCTGAAAAGCGTCAAGATCTACGCCAATTCGCACTATGTGACGCCGCGCCCGACGCTGAACCAGGCGATCAAGTCGATCAAGGAAGAGCTCAAGCACCGGCTGGTCGAACTCGAGCGGGCCGGCCGCCTGCTTGAGGCGCAGCGGCTGGAACAGCGCTGCCGCTTCGACCTCGAGATGCTGGAAGCCACCGGCTCCTGCGCCGGCATCGAGAACTATTCGCGCTATCTCACCGGCCGCCAGCCGGGTGATCCGCCGCCGACGCTGTTCGAGTACATTCCCGACAACGCGCTGGTCTTCATCGATGAAAGCCATGTCACCGTGCCGCAGATCGGCGGCATGTATCGCGGCGACTTTCGCCGCAAGGCGACACTGGCCGAATACGGCTTCCGTCTGCCGTCCTGCATGGACAACCGGCCGCTGCGCTTCGAAGAATGGGATGCCATGCGTCCGCTTTCGGTCGCCGTCTCGGCGACCCCCGGCGGCTGGGAAATGGAGCAGGCCGGCGGCGTCTTCGCCGAGCAGGTCATCCGCCCGACCGGCCTGATCGATCCGCCGGTCGAGGTCCGCCCGGCCAAGACCCAGGTCGACGATGTCGTCGGCGAAATCCGTGACACCACCAAGGCCGGCTACCGCACGCTGGTGACGGTGCTGACCAAGCGCATGGCCGAGGATTTGACTGAATATCTGCATGAACAAGGCATCCGCGTGCGCTACATGCACTCCGACATCGACACGCTGGAGCGCATCGAGATCCTGCGCGATCTGCGCCTCGGCGCCTTCGACGTGCTGGTCGGCATCAACCTGCTGCGCGAAGGCCTCGACATTCCCGAATGCGGCTTCGTCGCCATTCTCGACGCCGACAAGGAAGGTTTCCTGCGCTCGGAAACCTCGCTGATCCAGACCATCGGCCGCGCCGCCAGAAACGTCGACGGCAAGGTCATCCTCTATGCCGACCAGGTGACCGGCTCGATGGAGCGGGCGATGGCCGAAACCAACCGCCGCCGCGAAAAGCAGGTGGAGTGGAACGAGGCCAACGGCATCACCCCGGAATCGGTCAAATCGCGCATCTCCGATATTCTGGATTCGGTCTACGAGAAGGACCACGTCCGCGCCGACATCTCGCAGTTCACCGACAGCGCCGGCGCCATGATGGGCAACAATCTGAAGGCCCATCTCGACGCGATGGAGAAACAGATGCGCGATGCCGCCGCCAATCTCGACTTCGAGAAGGCAGCCCGCATCCGCGACGAGATCAAGCGGCTGCGCGAGATGGAATTGTCCATCTCCGAAGATCCGTTGGCCAAATACGCCGATATGGAAAGCCCCGCCTCAGGTCGCGAAAAGGGCAAGCACAACAAGGGCGTGGCCAAACATCGGACAGCAGAAGAACAGGAGCGTTTCCGCAAGTTCGACGAAGCCCGTGCTGCCGAAGAGGCGGCCAAGGCTGCGCGGCCCAACCTCTTCCGCAAGCCTGATCTCGACGAGATGGGCGCCGATGGCGCCGTACCAGTGAAAAAACCGCTGTTTTCAAAACCCTCGATCGACGACATGGGTCCGGGCACCGACATGCCGACGCCGGCCGGCGCGGTGTCACGCTCGCTGTTCAAGAAACAGTCGGCCGAAGAGGCGCACGGCTCCGACTTCGGCATTCCCGGCGACGTCACCAAGCCACTGTTCAAGAAGAACTCGCTCGATGAAATGACTGTACGGCGGACGGAAAAGCCAGTCGAAGGAAAAGTGCCAGCCAAGCCGCAGCCAATCTCCCCCCAAGTGGGGGAGATGCCCGGCAGGGCAGAGGGGCGCGCGAAGGAACGCGACGATTCCGCTAAGCCAATCGTTCGCCAGCGCGCCGGCATCGGCTCATACGAGGATCCAGGCGACGCACGCCGCGACAAACGCCGGCCGGGGAAGACGGGACGGCCGGGGAAGTAGGTTCAAATTATTCGAAATGCCGGCGGGACAGCGCCCCCCTCTGTCCTGCCGGACATCTCCCCCACGAGGGGGGGAGATTGGCAGCTTCACCGCATCGCTCCCTCCTGGGCCGCCCCCTTGCCACCAGCCTCGCCTTTGGTGTAATCGCTCCGCACACTCGAACGTCTCGAAAGGAGGGCTCACGTGTTTACGTTTCATCGTCACCATCGTCAGCGTGGCCCGATTTCTGCCCTGCGAGCTTGCTTGCAGGGCTGACCAGGGACGGTCCGGGTTTTTCCCGCTTCGATTTTTTGGTCTGCCCTTCGTGGTGTTGCAACGCCGAGCCTGATGGCCAGCACGCGCACCGTCAAAGTGGACCGGAGATGTCTCCGGCAAGACCAGAGAAATCAAAATGGCCCTGATCAGCCTCAAATCCCTCGGCGTCACCATGAGTGCGCCGCTGTTTGCCAATCTCGACCTCACCATCGGCTCCGGCGACCGGCTCGGCATTGTCGCCGCCAATGGCCGCGGCAAGTCGACCTTGCTGAAATGCCTGACCGGCGAGATGGAGCCGACCTCCGGTGACATCACCCGCACGCGCGGCCTGCGCGTCGGTCATGTCGAGCAATCCATTGCCCCGGCCCTTCTCAGCCGCAGCTTCCATCAGGTCGTGGCCGACGCCTTGCCGCCCGAGCAGGCTGAAAGCGAGTTGTGGCGCGTCGACGTGGTTCTCGATTCACTCGACGTGCCGGAGCCGATGCGCGAGCGGCCAATGCAGGCGCTGAGCGGCGGTTGGCAGAGACTGGCGCTGATCGCCCGCGCCTGGGTGACAGATCCGGACGTGCTGCTGCTCGACGAGCCGACCAACCATCTCGACCTTGCTCGCATCAGCCAGTTGGAAACCTGGCTCAACGCATTGCCGCGTGAGGTGCCGGTCGTCATTGCCAGCCACGACCGCGCCTTTCTCGACGCCGCCACCAACCGGACGCTGTTCCTGCGACCGGAACAGTCGCCCGTGTTTGCCTTGCCCTATTCCCGCGCAAGGCGGGCGCTCGACGAGGTCGACGCCTCGACCGAGCGCAAGTTCCAGCGCGACATGAAGGTGGCGCAGCAATTGCGCCGGCAGGCGGCCAAGCTCAACAATATCGGCATCAATTCAGGCAGCGACCTGCTGACGGTCAAGACCAAGCAACTCAGCCAGCGGGCCGAAAAACTGGAGGAAGCGGCGAACCCGGCGCATCGCGAGAAGTCGGCCGGCGCCATCAAACTGGCCAATCGCGGCACCCATGCCAAAGTGCTGATCACGCTCGACGACGCGGCTGTCGAAACACCCGACGGCACGCTGCTGTTTCGAACCGGCAAGCGCCATATCTGCCAAGGCGACCGCATCGTGCTGCTCGGCCGCAATGGCGTCGGCAAGTCGCGCTTCGTCACCTTGATCCGCAATGCCATTGTCGAACCGGACACGGTGCGGAATGTGAAGGTGACGCCGTCGACCGTGCTCGGCTACAGCGATCAGGCGCTATCCGGCATCAGCGGCGACGACACGCCGCTGGCGCTGGTCTCACGCCGTTACGATGTCGGCGAGCAGCGCGCACGGTCGTTGCTGGCCGGCGCCGGCGTTGTCATCGAGATGCAGGAGAAAAAGATCGGCGTGCTGTCCGGCGGCCAGAAGGCACGGCTGATGATGCTGGCGCTGAGGCTCGCCGATCCCAACTTCTATCTGCTCGACGAGCCGACCAACCATCTCGACATCGACGGCCAGGAAGCGCTGGAAGCGGAACTGCTGGCACATCAGGCAAGCTGCGTGCTCGCCTCGCACGACCGCTCCTTCATCCGCGCCATCGGCAACCGCTTTTGGCTGATCGACAAACGAAAGCTGACCGAAGTCGAGGACCCCGAGGAGTTCTTCCGCTCAGTGGCCGAAACGGCAGGATGAGGCCAACGGAGGTCGACTGGCATGTAAATTATTTGCTTACAGACCTTGTTTTTTGTAAGCAATCTGTTTACATATATCGATGATCAAGTCCTTCAAGAACAAGGCGCTGTCGGACCTCTTTCAAACTGGAAAGACCGGCAAGATCGACGCCAAGATGCACAAGCGCATTCTTGTCCGGCTTGACCGCCTGGAAGCTTCGGAGAAGCCGGAGGAAATGAACCTTCCCGGCTTCGATTTCCACCCGCTGAAAGGCTTCGATCCAATCCGCTACATGGTCCACGTCAACGGTCCGTGGTGCATCACATTCGAGTTCGACGGCAAGGACGCTGCCCGCGTCGATTTCGAGCAATATCACTGAGGCGGCCAGACTGGAGAAGTTCGACTTATGACCGTGCACGAGCCGACGCGTCCTATTGAGCGTTGTCCCTCCCACCCGGGAGCGCTGCTTGAGGACATTATCCCGGCAACTGGAAAGACCAAGGTGGAAATTGCAAATCTGCTCGGGATCTCCCGGCAGCAGCTCTATGACATCATCCGCGAAAAGAAGCCGGTTTCGCCGGCTGTGGCCGCTCGTCTTGGCAAGTTGTTCGGCGACGGAGCCGCGATCTGGCTTCGAATGCAGGCGGCTTTCGATGCCTGGCACGCAGAGCGTGAAGTTGATGTTTCAGCGATCCCTACGCTCAGGGTTGCGTAGGTCCGCACGGCAGCATTCGGACAGACCATCAGACGCCGCGATAAAAAATCTCGACGGTCTGTCGGATAGCCTCAGCCCATCGCGTCCTTGGGATGCCGACACGATGATGCCGGCGCCAACCCAGGGAGAATTATCATGTCGGTTCTTTCATCCATCGGTCGCGTCGCAACCCGGTATGCGGCAGCGCGCGCTCGTCACCGCAGCGAGCGCATCCTGCTTTCGCTGCCGGCCTCGCTGCGCAAGGATATCGGCTTTCCGGACGTCTTCGACGCGCAGAACGGCCGCCGCCCCTGACCTCGCGAGGCGCCAGTCAGTCATGCGTATCACCTGAAAGCGGTGTCGCCTGCATCGATACGCGTTTTTCGAAAGCCTCGAACCAGTGCGTCAGCCGCGCCCGCGAGCGAAAAGGCGGCAGGTGGCGGAACGCCATCCAGGACAGCGTGGTGGCCAAGGCGATGTGGCCGACATGGAGCGGTGCCTCGTCGTCCAGCGCGCTTTCGATCCAGTCGTAGCTCGCCTCGATCTTTTCCCGGTATCCGTCGGCGAGAGCACCATAGCGCAGCTTTTCGGGTCTCCTTTCTGTCTCCCAGCGCAAAGCGATGCCTGTCTGCGCGAGGCCCTGGGCGACCGACTGAAGCCGCAACGCCTGCCAGCGCGCCTCGCCGTCCTGCGGCAGCAGCTTGCGGCCGTCATGCAGTGTGTCGAGATAGGCGCAGATGACATCGGAATCGAAGATCGGCGACGCATTTGGCCGCAACAGCACCGGCACCTTGCCAAGCGGATTTTCGGCGTAGACATCGGCGTTGCGCAAGGTGGGACTGGTCTCATGATGGATGACCTCCAGCCGATCGGCAATGCCAACCTCATGGGCGAAGACAAGCGCCTTGCGCGCGAAGGGTGAGTGGGTCTGATAGTAGAGGATCATTGTCGTCCCGGGGTTGAAGAGGCGTTCGCGTGATCCATCTGTTCTAGCCTGCGAGCCGAGAGAATTGCGCTCTGATTGGGCGCCGCCGACGCAAGTTCGTTTCACGCCTCTCGCTCGAGCCCGCGGCTGTCCGGGATTATCAAGGGCCGACCGCCAAAAAAATTTCGCCGCCATGTAGGATCGCCGCCGTCCGATCCGTCCTATGGCTCGCAAGGCCAAACGCAAAGAGGAACAACAAATGACTGATCAGACCCCCGTTCAGCCCGCGGCCAAAGTGCTCGGCGGATTGACCCCTTATCTGCAGCTGGATGGCGCCTTAAAGGCTGCCGAATTCTACAAGAAGGCCTTCGGCGCGGAGCAGGTCTTTGCCTACCCGGCGGACGAAAAAGGCCGCACCATGCACATTCACCTCCACATCAATGGCTCGACCCTCATGCTCTCCGATTTCTATCCGGAAAACGGAATGCCCGCCATCAAGCCGCAGGGTTACACCATGCAGCTTCACCTCGGCAGCGACGACATCGAAGCCTGGTGGAAGCGCGCCGTCGATGCCGGCTGCGAAGTCGCCGTGCCGCTCCAAGTCATGTTCTGGGGCGATCAGTGGGGCAATATGCGCGACCCGTTCGGGGTCGAATGGGCGATGAACGCGCCGGTGAAGAAAGCCTGATCTGCCGCCGATGGCCCGAGCCCCTCACCGGCCGGCGCCGGTGAGGCCCTGTGAACTTCCAGGAGGAGATCCAAAATGTCCTATGTCGATGGTTTCGTACTTGCCGTATCCAAGGCAAAACTCGATGACTACAAGAAGCTGGCCAACCTCGCAGGGCCTATCTGGAGGGAACATGGCGCGCTCGCCTATGTCGAATGCATCGGCGACGACGTGCCCTATGGCGAGGTCACGTCCTTCCCGCGTGCCGTGCAGGCCAAGGACGACGAGATCGTCGTCTTCGCCTGGGCCGTCTATGAGTCGCGGGAGAGCCGCGATGCCGTCATGGCCAAGGTGATGGCAGATCCCCGCTTGAAGGCCGATTGGGCGGACATGCCGTTCGACGGCAAGCGCATGATCTTCGGTGGCTTCAAGCCATTCATTGAGCTTTGAGCAGCCGGTAGCAGATTAGAAGAAGCCTCTCAGCTTCGTCATCCTAGGCGAAGCAGGAGCGAAGCTCCGTCGCGAAGACCCTAGGATGACGACGCGGGTGCTTAGGCCATCGCTAAGGCCACGATCAGCTAGATAGCGTTGCGCTAATCCAGCTTGTCGAGCAGCGGCTTCAGCCGGTCTCCATAGCGCTTCCACAGATCGACCGACCCTTGATACATCGGCTGGCGCACCTGTGCGGCTGAAGCCGTGCGAACCGGTCGGTCGGTCTCGTGGAACGATAGAGCCGCGTCGTCCCAGGGCAGGCCGAGATGAGCGATCAATGCCCGCGTCTGTCCTTCCTGGTCGGCGACAAAATCCTCGTAGCGTACATCATGCACGACGCCCGGCAGCACCGTGTGCCAATGTTTCATGATGTCGGTGTAGAGATTGTGGAAGTCGGCGAGCTCGCCGAGATCGTAGCCATAGCGATGGCTGTCGCCGCGGAAATGCACTTTGTAGATCGACAGGCAGGTGGCCGCTGCATCGCGCGCGCAGTGGATGATCCTGGCCTTCGGCATCATCATGTGGATGAAGCCGACAAGCAGGAAGTTGCCTGGCATTTTGTCGGTGACGTGACGCATGTTCGGATAGCGGGCATGCAGCATGTCGAGATAGGCTTGCCCTGCCTCGGCAAAATCCGCATCGCCCATATCCGATACGCCCCATGGGAAGCCACCCGGCATGGTCGCCGGGAACTGCTTGCCGACCGCCTTCTTCAAGATGCTGAGCTCGCCTGCGCCATAGACCTGCGGATGGCTGGCAATGATCTGCTCGACCAGCGTCGTGCCCGAACGCGGCATGCCGACGATGAAGATCGGCGTATCGTCGCTGATTGAGCTGGGCCTGTGCTTCTCGAAGAAGCCGGCATCGAAGGTGGCCTTCATCGCCTCGAATTCGGCCCGCGTCCTGGCCTGGTCGTAGTTGATGCCTTTGCGGCGGATCGCATTGCCTTCGGCGAAATAGTCGAAGGCCCGGCCATAATCCCTGAGATCGTCATTCGCCTTGCCGAGTCCGAAGGACAGCTGCATGCGTGCCAGGCTGTCCTGCGGCGCTTTGGCATGCTGGGCTTCCATGCCCCCAAGCTCGCTGTCGCGCTCCTTCTGGCGCTTGACCTGCGTCAGCATCAGCCAGGCTGTGGCCATGGCGGGGTTGATCGCCAACGCCTGCCGGAACAGGTCGGCCGCCTCGTCGAGCTTGCCCTTTTCCATCAGCCCGACGCCGAGCCCGTGCAGCAGGTCGGCATCCTTGGGACGTATCGCCAGCGCTTCGCGGAAGACGGCGAGCGCCTCATCCAGCCGCCCGGCTTCCTGCAGGGTTTCGGCAAGCCCGATGCGGGCGCGCACGTGAAATGGGTTGCGTGCAACCGTGCCGCGATAAATCTCTTCGGCCTCTTCGAACTGGCCGACCTGCTTCAGCGATGAGCCGAGATTGTCGCGCGCCGCGAGCTGGTCCGGCCGCAGATCCACCGCACCGCGGAAGAAATCGATGGCCGCAGCAGGGCGGCCGAGGTCGCGCATCACCGTACCGAAATTGTTGAGGAAATCGGGATTCGTCGGCTGCAGGCTCACCGACCGTTCGATGAGATCCAGCCCTTCTTCGCTGCGCCCGGTCTGGTGCAGCAGCAGTCCCAGGAAATGCGCCGCGGCCGCATGCTTGGGCTGACGCGCCAGCACCTGCCGGTAGATCGTCTCAGCCTCTTGCCGGCGCCCCGCCTGATGCAGTTGCAACGCCTGCTGCACATACTGGTCGAGGCCCAGCGGCGGCTGTCCGCCTGCGCCAGACCTGGCTCCCGCACCCGCCGCTCGTCTTTGATCTCTGTTGATGGGAAACCTGCCGTGTTTTATCCGCCTGTGGCGATCTAGGCCATTGGCGCGCCAGGTTCAAGGCTTCGCTTGCTGTCTCGTCCTTTCGTCGGTGCGGAAAGATCAAATCAGGCGATTGGTCTCGGCAACCTGCCTGGCACGCCGAACCGTTCCATCGGTGTCGGCGATCCTTCGCTTTGCCGCCTCGTCACTTCTGACAGTCAGCCGCGGCGACAGGACAACCATCGGCTTTGCCATTACCGGCTTTGCGACCGGCGTGATCGTTGCGGGGGTGCCTGTTGGCGTCTTTACGGACATCTCGAGGTCTCCTTCTTCAACTCACAAGAAAAATGAAAATACCGGGAGAATTATTCCCGCTAAGCTTCAAACAGTTTTTGAATTGTACGAATTTGTATCATCATTTTTCTGATAGTTACAGCGCGCAATTTTTTGAATGAAGCCCATTTTTATTTTAAAACGCCTTGATTAAATTACAACAAAGACCTATCTGTGCAGGATCGCTTTGGGCCAGAATTGGCATCTCGCGGCGTCAGAGGTTCTCGGCCCGCCAATCTCATTCCAAATCATCGATACCGGGCGCGCGGCATATTCGCTCCGCGCGACCATTCTCTTTCTTCGAAAGACCGACATGAACACCGGAACCGTGAAGTTCTACAATGGTCAGACCGGCTTCATTCAGCCGACCGATGGCGGCAAGGACGTCTTTGTCCATGTCAGCGCACTGGAGCGCGCCGGCTTCCCCGGCCTCGCCGAAGGCCAGAAGCTGCAGTTCGAGTTGGAGCGTGACACCAAGGGCCGCGAGTCGGCCGCCAATTTGCAATTGATCTGATCCGGCCGAATTCGATGAACGCTGACCACGGATGTACTGGCAGCTCTCGAAAGAGGCTTATTTCCAGCGACTGCCGGAAATAGGAAAGCGGGGCTCGTCCCCGCTTTTTTGTTTTCAGGACCGCTGCTTTGCATAGGTAAGACAATGCCGGACCGCACCACCCACTCCATCGCGCACTTCACCGCACCTTTCGTGCTCGGCGGACTGGAAGGGCAGCTGCCTGCCGGCGACTACGACATCGACCACGACGAAGAGCTGATCGAGGGCATGTCGCGGCTTGCCTGGCGCCGCGTCGCCACTTTCATCCATCTGCCGGCAAGGGCAGCGAAAAGCCCGCCCACCAGCCAGCTTGTCGCCATCGATTACCTCGAACTCGAAACAGCGCTGAAGCGCGACAGGGAGAATGCAGCATGATCCGTTTCCAGCAGAATGCGCGCCCGCGCACCGACACGCCCGCGCACCAGTTTGCAATCGGTCAGACCGTGCGCATGAAGAGCCGCACCGGCCTCGTCCAGAAGACCGCCGAACTGTTCCAGATCAAGAGCAGGCTGCCGGTCAAGGATGGTTCGCCGCAATACCGCATCCGCAGCGAGCAGGAGACCTATGAGCGGGTCACCACCGAAGACAATCTCGAACCGGCAGATCCGGTTGTTGCCGACAACCCCGTTGTTGCCAGCAACCCGCTCGTCTGAGACCCCACCGCCAAGCCAACACTGAAGCAGGAGCACGACATGTCCAAAGGTCAACAGCGTAGCAACCGCGAGACACGCAAGCCGAAGAAGGACAAGGTCGTGGCAAAGCCCGCCTCCCCGTTCGGTTCGTCGGTCAAGCAGGCGGAGAGCAGCTTGAAGCCGAAGTCGAAAGGCTGACAAACTGGAGGGCGCGCCTCGTGCGCCCTTTCCGTCGTCCTCTGTGAGGTGGCGAATTGACTGGACAGGCCTGCGCAATGCTCTACCACGGAGGCGCGCTTGAATTTCGTCATCGAGTTCTACCGGTTGCGCGACGCCGACGAAGCCACTCTCGACAAGGTATCGCTGGAGGCGCCGAACCTGCGCGCCGCGCTGCAGGACGCCACCGCGCTGTTCCACACGCTGGCGATGCCGCAAATCCCCGATCGCCTGCGCATCTGCGACGACAGTGGCAGCGAGCTCTATGCCGGCCCGGCCGACGGCGCCTATCCGGTTTAGAGCAGCGGTGCTGCCCCACGACTCCATTAAAGTTCACGTAAGATCGAGGCCCTAATATCCGCCTGAACCGGACCGCTGCCGCGATTGGTGGCCGAGACGTTGCGGGCGACCACCCACGATCGCCGCTCATACCCGAAAGCAGGAGGCGCATGGACAGGTCGCGCATCATCGTGACGGCGGTGGTGTTGGCCATGCTGGGCGCCATCTTGCCAATCGCAGCTATGTTTCATCTCGCTTGGATTCAGGCCGTCCAAAAGGAACATGGGCGGCTGCAGCTGTTCGCCAGCCGCGCCATCGCCAGGGCCGACATCTCGCTCAACGATGCGACCGCCGCCTTGCGGCAGATCGACCAGTTCACCGGCATCCGCTGTTCGGCGGACCATATAGCCCGTATGCGGCAACTCACCATCAACACGCGCCCGATCGAAGAAATGGGCTATTTCGAAAACGGCCTGCTCAAATGCTCTTCCTGGGGACCAACCGAAGGGCGCGTTGCGCAATCCACCCCTGACTTCACCACCAGGGACAGCATTGCCGTCACCGCCCGCATGCAGCCGGTGATGAGCGATGACCATTTTCTGATGGCGCTGCGATACAGGGATCACAACGTCCTTGTCGATCCGGTACGCTTTGTCGACGTCATCGTCGATCCTGGTGTCCAGCTCGCCTTGACGACGCAAACGGGCATCCTGCTTGGCGCATTGAACGGCCCGAATCCTGCTCGTATCGAGAAGATCATCGCCGGTCCCGGCGAAGGCATCGATGACGATCTCTTGTTTGCCACGGCGCGCGGGACGGACTGGATTGCTGTCGCCACCGAACCGACAAGCCAGATCCTGGGCAGCGTTCGCAAGCAGCAATTCATGCTGCTCCCGCTCGGCGCCTTCATGGCTGCCTTCATCATCGGCGTGGTTGTGTGGCTGTCACGAAGGCGGCTTTCGCCCTTGGGAGAATTGCAGATCGCCGTGCGCAAGCACGAATTCATCGTCCACTATCAGCCGATCGTCGAACTCAGGACCGGCAATTGCATCGGCGCGGAAGCGCTGGTGCGCTGGAAGCGGCCGAATGGCTCCCTGGTCCGGCCCGATCTTTTCATTCCGCTGGCGGAAGAGAGCGGCCTGATCACGGCGATCACCGATCAGGTCATTGCGATGGTTGTGTTCGACCTGAACAGGCTCCTGGTCGCCGATCGCTCGCTTCACATCGCCATCAATCTCAGCGCAACCGATGTCGGCACCGCGCGGGTCCTGCCTATTATCGAGAAAGCATTGCAGCACACCGGGATCCAGCCGCAGCAAATCTGGCTTGAGGCGACCGAACGCGGCTTCGTCGATATCAACTCGGCGCGTTCGACGCTCATTCGTGCCCGCGAACTGGGGCACGCAGTGGCAATCGACGACTTCGGCACCGGTTATTCCAGCCTGTCCTATCTCGAGGGGCTGCCGCTCGATGCGCTCAAGATCGACAAATCGTTCATCGATACGATCAGCACGAATTCCGCCACCAGTTCCGTCACCCCGCATATCATCGACATGGCCAAGACACTGAAGCTGAAGATCGTTGCCGAGGGCGTGGAAACGCAGGCGCAGGCCGACTATCTCGCCGAGCGCGACGTCGACTACGGCCAGGGCTGGCTTTTCGCCAGACCCATGCCTGCGTCCGAGTTCATCGCCTACTGTCGCCAGGTGGAGCCGACGGCTTGACGCCTGTCGTCCTCAACAAGGCGCAGCGTTCTCAGCACGGCCCGTCGCCAACGACGCGATAGTCCGCGGCGCGGGCTTCGCAGGAATTGGGGAAGGTGCGCATCTCGCCATGCCGGCGGCCGCAGACCGGAGCATATTCGCGGGTGCAGAACGTCTGCTCTTCACCGCCACCGCCACCGCCACCGCCACCGCCCCCGCCACCGCCGCTATCGCGGCACGGACCGTCGCGCACGATGCGGTAGCCAGCCCGGTCGGCAAGACAGGAATTGGCGAAGGTCTGGCGGTCGCCGCCGCGCCGGGCACAGACCGGCTCGTACTGCTTGCTGCAATATTGCGGCTCGGGCCGTGGCGGACGCGGGCGTGGCCCTGGTCCCTCATCGACGACAACGGTGCAGGCGGCAAGAATTGCCGACAGCAACAAGATGACAAAACCCTGCCGCGAAAAGATTGCCGCCAGAAATTTCATGATGATCTCCCACGATCGGTCCCCGGTTACCGATCCTCGCCATTCCCTTGCCAAATGCAACCCCCGTTTGAGCTCGGCAACCGACAACGGCGCCTGGACCGCAAGGGAGGTCAGCGCGCCGCGATGTCTGGCCCATTCGTGGCCCGGCTCTGGCCGATGACCCGGCCGGCAAGCAAGCCTATGCCGAGCCCATCGATGCTCAGGTCAGTCGATTGATGCGTCGGGATGCGCCAGTACGGCGGCCCGCGGCGGTATCTTGCAACCATCACGTTTCCGTGCGATAAATTCCGTGTTCGGGCATTTGCGACCCGGAGAGCGGAACGTTTTGGACGACCTTTCCCCGATACTGTGAATCTCTGACGGCCCCGTTTTCGGCGGGGGGTTTGACCATGCGCCAATGCATGACTGCCGAAGCAACCACCGGGAACTGCCCTTTGCGCCAGGCGGCGGGCGGGACCACCAAAGACTGAACGGGTGAAGGAGTTTCCCCAATGGCCCAGACCGGCACCGTTAAATTCTTCAACGCGACCAAAGGCTTCGGTTTCATCACGCCCGATGGTGGCGCCAAGGATGTGTTCGTCCATATCTCCGCGATCGAAGCCTCCGGCTTGCGCACGCTCGTCGACGGCCAGAAGGTCACCTTCGACGTCGAGCCGGACCGCATGGGCAAGGGCCCCAAGGCCGTCAACCTCCGCGCAGCCTGAGCCATCGGCGCGCCGCATGTCACTCGGACGTGCGACGGAGGCTCCATGCCTGCACCTGGCCTGGAGAGGGATCTGAATTTTTGAAAGGCGCGGCGATCTTCGTCGCGCCTTTTCCTTATCGAAGGCGCGGGCCGGTGATGTCGCCCAAGCCGCCAGGTTCTGGGCAACGACTTGCATAAAAACAAAGACCCAAAGCGTGCCGCAACGTGCTTTAGACGCCCGCAAAACTTTCTCTTGCCGATGACGCTAAAATAAAGGACAAATTTCCACTCGGGCATTTGCCGGCCCGAGACTGGAGTTTATGGGACAAAGGAGCTTCCCATGCCGCAGACCGGCACCGTCAAATTCTTCAACCATGCCAAGGGCTTCGGCTTCATCACGCCCGATGATGGCGCGAAGGATGTTTTCGTCCATATTTCAGCCGTGCAGGCGTCCGGCCTTCCCGGCCTGGAGGATGGCCAGAAAGTGTCGTTCGACACCGAGCCGGACAAGCGCGGCAAGGGACCCAAGGCCGTCAACCTGTCGGTCGGCTGAGCCGGCCTGGACCGGCGATGGTTTTCGCTCCCTGGAGGGCGTGTGACCTTTGACGCCTGTTTTGAATAAATTCGTCGAAATCCGTTCAGCCCCCGTTCAGCCACGGTTGCATATTAGTCTTTGGTAAAGCCGGACCGCATCCCCGAAACTACACGGGCCGGCACGAAGGAGACCGAGATGAACCGAATTTTCAAGACCGCCGTCCTGGCCGCTGCCGTGGTCGCCACCACGCTTTCGGCCTTGCCCGCCGCCAACGCACGTGATTGGCGCCGTCATCATGGCCATCATGGCAACGGCGATGCCATTGCCGCCGGCGTGCTCGGCCTCGCGGCCGGTGCGCTGATCGGCGGCGCATTGGCCAATGACCGCCCGCCGCCCGACGCTGACCGCTACTACGATGACGGTTACTACGATCGTGACGTGGTGGTGCGCCCGGCCCCGGTCCGCCGCTACTATGCGGAGCCGCGGGTGGTCTACGCTGATCGTTATGCCGAGCCGTGGACGCGTGATTGGTACGAATACTGCTCGGACCGCTACCGCACCTTCAATTCCCGCACCGGCACGTTCACCGGCAATGACGGCGAACAGCATTTCTGCACGGCGAACTAAACCAGGGCCTCCCTGCCCCAACAGAAAAGCGCTGACCGCAAGGCCAGCGCTTTTCTGTTTGGAGCATCACAGGATTGGGGCAGGCGAATATCGGCACGCCCTACAGCAATTCCAGGAAAAGTGTGAAACGGTTTCCCGGGAAAAGCGCGAAGCGTTTTCCCTTGGGAATTGAGTCAGAACAAAGGGTTAGAGCGGCCCCGCCCTTTCCGTGAAATAGTGAATTGCCCTAAACGAGAAACGGATTGGTCCGCCTCTCCTCGCCAAAACGTCCGCCGGGACCGTGGCCGCAGATGAAGCCGATGTCGTCGCCGAGCGGCAGGAGCTTGTCCTTGATCGAAGCGATCAGTGCAGCATGGTCGCCACCCGGCAGGTCGGTGCGGCCGACCGAGCCGCGGAACAGCACGTCGCCGACATGGGCGAACTTGGCCGCGCGGTTGTAGTAGACGACGTGACCTGGTGCATGGCCGGGGCAGTGCAGCACCTCGAACACATGGCCGCCGAACGACACGGTCTCGCCTTCGGACAGGAACCGGTCGGGCACGCAGTTGCGCGCTCCGGCGATGCCGTAGCGCTTGCCCTGGTTTTCCAGATTGTCGAGCAGCGACTTGTCGGCCTCATGCGGACCGATGATCTCGACGCCGAGCGCCTCCTTCAACTCCATTGCGCCGCCGGCATGGTCGATGTGGCCATGCGTTATCCAGATCGCCCCGGCTGAGATCGCATTGTCCTTCAGCACCGCCAGCACCTTGTCGATATCGCCGCCAGGATCGACGACGACGCCATGCTTGTCATCCATGTCGAACAGGATGGTGCAATTCTGCTGGAACGGTGTGACCGGCACGATGCCGGCATTGAGCTGACCCATGATCGTCCTTTCGATGTTCACGGGTGATGTAGAGGCGCGGATAAAGGGCGTCCACCCTCGAAAGGCGAACATCGGTAGCTCCGAAAACGGAAATGGGCGGCCGAAGCCGCCCATTTGAAAAGACCGAAACGGCCCGCCTACTTCTTCATGGCGCCCATGACCGCGCCGAGAATGGCGGTCAGGATCGCGCCGCCGCCGGCGCCGCCGACGATGTTCTGCAGGTTCAGCGCGCTGCCGAGACCGCTCGTTGCTGCTGCCGCAGCCGCCGGATCGACCGCACCGCCACCCAGCAGGCTGCCGAGGATCGCCGCACCGCCGACGCCGCCAATGGCGCCGCCCAGGATTTTGGGAAGCTGACCCATCGCCGCCGTCTTGAGCGCCGCACCGACCGCCTGACCACCGATGACGCCAGTAATCACCTGTATGATGATCGGAAGAAGCGTGTTCATGTCCATATGATTAGTCCCTCCATAGCTGTCAGCCTCCCGGGCCGACACCATCATGAGACGCCGAATTGGACGAAAGTCAAATGCAGAAACGCTGAAATAAAAGGGGCGGCCCGAAAACCGCCCCTACTTCCTAAAAAAGCTGTGACTTTCGTTATTCTGCGGCGATCGCGTGCTTGGGCTGAACGGCCGCAGAATAGTCATTCATAAGATTCTTGGCTATTTCGCCGACCTCGAATCGGTAAGGTCCGATCTCCGAAACCGGAGTCACTTCCGCTGCCGTCCCGGTCAGGAAGCACTGCTCGAAGCTTTCCAGCTCTTCCGGCAGGATGGCGCGTTCGATCACCTCCAGGCCGCGATCCTTGGCCAGCCCAATGACCGTGCGGCGGGTGATCCCGTCGAGGAAGCAGTCGGGCTTGGGTGTGTGGATCTTGCCCTCCTTGACGAAGAAGATGTTGGCTCCGGTCGCTTCGGCGACCTGGCCACGCCAATCGAGCATCATGGCGTCGGCATAGCCCTTGGCCTCGGCGGCATGCTTGGACATGGTGCAGATCATATAGAGCCCGGCGGCCTTCGATTTGGAAGGCGCCGTGCGCGGGTCGGGCCGGCGCCATTCCGCCACATCGAGACGGATGCCTTTCAGCTTCTGCGCAGGATCGAAATAGCTCGGCCATTGCCAAATTGCGATGGCACAGTTGATGCGGTTGTTCTGCGCCGAGACGCCCATCTGCTCACTGCCGCGCCAGGCGATCGGCCGGACATAGGCGTCCTGGAAACCCTGCTTCTTGAGAAGCGTGGAAGAGGCGTCGTTGAGTTCGGCTACCGAATAGGGGATCTTGAAACCGAGCAGGCGTGCCGATTCATGCAGGCGCTCGGTGTGTTCGTTGAGCTTGAATATCTCGCCGCCATAGGCGCGCTCTCCCTCGAAAACAGCGCTGGCGTAATGCAGCCCGTGCGTCAGCACATGGATCTTGGCGTCACCCCATTGGACGAATTCGCCGTTCATCCAGATGAAGCCATCGAGTTGATCGAAGGGAACGGATGCCATGTTAACCTCCCACGGGCGGCAGCCCGGATAGTTTTATCGTTGTGTGTTTCGTGTCGGCCGCCCAAAGCGGCTTTTGTGGTGGAGCGTAGGCGGATAATTGCGCTCTGGCAAACTCAGGAAGTTCCGGAAAAACCGGCTTCCCTTGCCTTTTCGTTCGCAATCCGCCCAAAAGCTTGTCAAAAATTACCATTGCAGGGAAATTACGTCAATAGTACTGACATAATCTCTCTTTCCCACGGAGAAATAATGACGGATCGAAGCCCAGCCGCCGGAAAACCGATCAGGACCGCGATGTCGGTCGAGGACGGCATCGACTTCGCCATCATTGAGCTGCTCTTCTTTGCCTATCGCGACTTCACCTCCGATCCGGACCAGATCCTGGCCGATTACGGCTTCGGCCGGGCCCACCACCGGGTGCTGCATTTCGTCAACCGCAGGCCGGGCCTGACGGTCGCCGAACTGCTCGACGTGCTGAAGATCACCAAGCAGAGCCTGGCCCGTGTGCTCAAGCAGTTGATCGACACCGACCATGTCGTGCAGTTGCAAGGTCCGCGCGACCGCCGACAGCGCGAACTTTATCCGACCGCCAAGGGCCGTGCGCTGGCGCTGGCGCTGGCGCGGCCACAGTCGCGCCGCATCCATGCTGCATTGGGGGATTCCGGAGTAACCGAACGGACCTTGGTGGAACGGTTCCTCGAAGCGATGGTCAATCCGGAACTGAGGGCGCAGATCGACGTTGGGTCCGCAAAAATGTCAGGGAAAAGCCATGGAGAGCACTGAACGGGTCGATCACGCGGCCGCGCCGGACGACGACGCGCCGCATCTGCTTGTCGTCGACGACGACACCCGCATCCGCAATCTTCTCAAGCAGTATCTGACCGAAAACGGCTTTCGCGTCACCGTCGCCGGCAATGCCGGCGAAGCCAGGCGCAAGCTTGCCGGCCTCGACTTCGACCTTCTGGTGCTGGACGTCATGATGCCGGGTGAAACGGGCGTCGACCTGACCAAGTCGCTGCGAGCCGAAAAGAACGTACCGATCCTGATGCTGACGGCCTTGTCGGAGACCGACAGCCGCATCTCAGGGCTTGAGGCCGGCGCCGACGACTACCTGCCGAAGCCGTTCGATCCGCGCGAGCTGATCCTGCGCATCAACAACATCCTTCGCCGTGGTGGCCCGGCGACCACGCCCAAGGTCGAGCAGTTGGTCTTCGGCCCCTACACCTTCCAGATCGCCCGGCGCGAGTTGAAGCGTGGCGGCGAGGCGCTGAAGCTGACCGACCGCGAGCAGGAGATCCTGGCGATCTTCGCGGCAAGGGCCGGCGAGACGATACCCCGCCACGAGCTTGTCGGTGACGATTCGGAGGTCGGCGAGCGCACCATCGACGTCCAGATCAACCGGCTGCGCCGCAAGATCGAGCGCGATCCGTCCAACCCGGTCTGGCTGCAGACCGTGCGCGGTATTGGGTATCGGCTCAGCGTGGAATAGAATGCCGCCTGCGGCCTGCTGAGCGGCTGCGGGCAAGCGAAATGAGCGAATGGCAACCACGGAACTGGAACAGCCGGGCAATGGCGGCTTGAGCGTACGCGCCGCGCGGACGCTGAAGGCGGTGCCGCGCGCCTGGAACCGCTTCTGGCGCCTCGTCTCGCTGTATATGCCCAAGCGGCTCTATGCCCGCTCGCTGATCATCGTCATCGCGCCGATGATCCTGCTGCAATCGGTCGTCGCCTTCGTCTTCATGGAACGTCATTGGGCAACCGTGACGCAGCGCCTGTCGCAGGCCACCGTGCGCGACATCGCCGCCATCATCGACCTGATCGAAACCTATCCGCGCGATGCCGACTACACCAACATCATACGCATCGCCCAGGACCGCATGCAGTTGAAGGTCGACCTCTTGCCGCCCGACCCGCTGCCCGCGCCTGGCCCAAAACCGTTTTTCTCGATTTTGGATGATGTTCTCTCGTCGGAGATCACCCGCCAGATTAACCGCCCGTTCTGGATCGACACGGTCGGCAACTCCAACATCGTCGAGGTGCGCGTGCAGCTCGAGGGCAAGGTGCTGCGCGTCTTCGTGCGCCGCAGCCAGGCCTATGCCTCCAACACCCACATCTTCCTGATCTGGATGGTCGGCACCTCGCTGGTGCTCCTGATGATCGCCATTCCCTTCCTGCGCAACCAGATCCGGCCGATCCTGATGCTTGCCGAAGCCGCCGAAAGTTTCGGCAAGGGCCGGCCGATGCCGCGTGACTTCCGGCCGCGCGGCGCCGAGGAGGTTCGCCGCGCCGGCTTTGCCTTCATGCAGATGCGCGAACGCATCGAGCGCCAGATCGAGCAGCGCACCGCCATGCTGACCGGCGTCAGTCATGACCTGCGAACCATCCTCACCCGCTTCAAGCTGCAGTTGGCGCTTTCCGGCGGCAAGGCCGAGACCAAGGCCGCGCTCGACCAGGACATCGACGACATGCAGTCGATGCTCGAAGGCTATCTCGCCTTTGCCCGTGGCGAGGCTTCGGAAGACGCCGGACGGTTCGATCTCGAGGCCTATTTCGAAAAGCTCGGCGAGGAAGCCAGGCTGCGCAAGCGCAAGCTGTCGACGACGCTTGCCGGAGACCCCGATGTGCATGTGCGGCCGAACGCCTTTGCCCGATTGATGTCCAACGTCATCGGCAACGCCTTCCGCTATGCCAAGACGGTGGAAGTCAACGCCACCCATGGCCGCGGCTCGCTGCTGGTCACCATCGACGACGATGGTCCGGGCATTCCCGCCGACCGGCGCGAAGACGTCTTCAAACCCTTCGTGCGGCTCGACGAAGCCCGCAACCTCGATGCCAGCGGCACCGGGCTCGGCCTGTCGATCGCCCGCGACATCGCCCGTTCCCATGGCGGCGACATCACCCTTGAAGACAGCCCGCTCGGCGGACTGCGCGCTATCATCAAGGTTCCCGCATAACCGGCACGATACCGAAAGTGGAAACAGGCTTCATCCGCCCGTCATGAAACCATGATCAAGAACGCGCATGAAGCGCGCGACCTCAATTGATTCGACCTTGCCGCCTCACTTCGACCCCGTGCCCGTCCGGGTGCGCTGGAGCGAAGCGAGAGCAGCGGTCTGGTCGCCGTTCCGGCATCGTCTCAAGGCAACCGTCGACCTTTCCTGCAAAGGGCCGCCATGCGCATATTGATGGTCACCGATGCCTGGCGGCCGCAGGTTAACGGCGTTGTCCACACGCTGGAGCGACTCACCGAGACGCTGAAATCTTTCGATGTCGCCGTGGATTTCCTGACGCCGAACATCTTTCGCACCCTGCCCTTGCCGACCTATCCCGACATCAGGCTGGCGCTGACCACGCCCGGCCATGTCGCGCGCCTGATCGACGCAGGCAAGGCCGACCACATCCACATCGTCACCGAAGGGCCGCTCGGCATCATGGCGCGGCGCTATTGCCGCAATGCCGGCCGGCCGTTCACCACCAGCTATCACACGCGCTTCCCCGAATATCTCAGCGCACGGCTGCCGGTGCCGGAAAGCTGGGCCTATCGCTGGCTGCGCGATTTCCACAATTCCGGCCAAGGCACGCTGGTCGCCACCCAGTCGCTCGCAGACGACCTCTCGGCGCGCGGCTTCACCAAGCTGCGGCCGTGGACGCGCGGCGTCGATACCGATCATTTCCGGCCCGACAAGAAGAAGGATCTCGGCTTCCCGGGCCCGGTCTTCCTCTGCGTCGGCCGCGTCGCCATCGAAAAGAACCTCTCCGCCTTCCTCGACCTCGACCTGCCGGGCAGCAAGGTGATCGTCGGCGAAGGCCCCGAGCTTGCCAGGCTGAAGGCAAAATATCCGCAAGCGCATTTCCTCGGCCATCGCCCCAACGACGAACTGGCCGAGATCTATGCCTCGGCCGATGTCTTCGTCTTCCCGAGCCGCACCGACACGTTCGGCAACGTCATCATCGAGGCATTGGCCAGCGGCACGCCGGTTGCCGCCTATCCGGTGACCGGGCCGATCGACATTGTCGGCGACGGCTTTGGCGGCGCGGTCTCCAACGATCTGCGCGAGGCCTCGCTTGCCGCGCTCAATGTAGACCGTGCCGAAGCACGCGAACGCGCCATGCGCTACAGCTGGAAGGCTTGTGCAGAGATGTTCCTCGACACGGTCGAGGAAGCGCTGGGAACGACGCGCAAGCTGGCGGCCTAAAACAACCTGCCGCCATCCGGCACCTTGCGCTCGATCGCGCCGAGCACCACCGCGCCCTCTTCGTCGGGAAAGCCGAGCGTCAGCACTTCCGACATGAATGGACCGATCTGGCGCGGCGGGAAATTGACCACCGCGAACACCTGCCGGCCGATCAGCGTCTCCGGTGTATAATATTTGGTGATCTGCGCCGACGATTTCTTGATGCCGATGCCGGCGCCGAAATCGATCTTCAGCTTGAATGCGGGCTTGCGCGCCTCGGGAAACGGCTCGGCCTCGACGATCGTGCCGGCGCGGATGTCGACACGATCGAAATCGGCAAAACTGATCTCGGGCTTGCGCTCGCTGTTCGAACTCATCTTGGTTCTTGTCTGCCTTGCGGGGACTCAGGCGTTGCCGTAGGTCTCGAACAGCACGCCGGCCAGGGCGTCCTTGGCCGAGGTTCCCGACCAGACAACGAACTGGAACGCCTGGAAATAGCATTCGCAGGCTTCCAGCGCCGACGACAGCAACACTTCGACCTGCTGGCTCGACGGCTCGACCCCGCCGGCCAGCAGCAGCGACTGGCGGAACATGATCGCGCCCTCCTGCTCCCAGAGGTCGAAATGGCCAAACAGCATCTGCTCGTTGATCAGCGACAAGAGCCGCATCACTTCCAGCGCGCGGGTCTCCGGCACCTTGATGTCGAAGGCGCAGGCCAGGTGCAGCGCCTCGAAATCCTCCATCCACGAGAAGGAGACGTGATAGTCGGTCCAGCTTCCGGCAACCGAGATCGAAATCTCGTCGTCGCCGGCCCGCTCAAAGGACCAGTCGTTGTTGTGGGCCACCTGCTCGATAACATCCACCGGATGGATTTCGCGGGAGAATTCGAGTTCGAGAAGTTCCATGGAATGCTTCCTGTCGTTCTGTACGAGCGCCGCCACACGCTCCGCGGGAGGGCACACACAACGAACAATCTTGTCTAGAACTCGGACGGCCAGGACTTTCTTCGCGCAAAAGACTACCTTCTCGACGCAAAGACCCCAGACCGGACCCCACCGCCCGGTCGCATGACCCTGCTCCGAATCATGCAACAAATTCAGTCTATTGATCGGGAGTCGCGTGAACAGCCCAATTTTTCGCACTGCGTCATTCGCATGTGGAAAGCCGCTGTCACAAAGATTCATGCAATGCCGTTAAGCGATTCACGGCAAAGCGCTTTTCAGGATCGGGCTATGTGGAAAAGTTTAACGATTATTTTTTTGTGCGCGGCTTGGCCGCCGTCGCTGGTGTGGCGTCGCCGGCTAGTTCGGCAAGCTTCGCCTCGAGCGCCTCGATGCGGGCGGCAAGGCGAGTGTTTTCTTCCCGCGCCTTGGCGGCCATCTCGCGCGCGGCTTCGAACTCTTCGCGCTGCACCACGTCCATGGTGTTGAGAATGCGTTCGGCCTGCCCCTTGAAGGCCGTCTCCACCTCCCGGCGCACGCCCTGGGCGGCGCCGGCGGCGTCGGTCATCAGCTTGGCGAATTCATCGAGAATGCGGTTCGGTCCGGTCGACATGGCAAATCCTCGCGCTTGCACAAATTGACGTAGTGGCGCTGCGCGTCGAATGCAAGCATGTTGCGCCGCGCTGCGGCATCAAGTCGAGGGCGCCCACCTTGCCTTGACCCTGCCAAAACCCTGCCGCATGGTCCGCGCGCAAACGCGTTTCGCAATGAGAGTTCCCCGTTGAACGAATATTTCCTGCTGCCGCTGGCCTCCTTGCCCTTCCCCAACATCAACCCGATCCTCATCCAGATCGGGCCGCTGGCGGTGCACTGGTATGGCGTCGGCTATATCGTCGGCATCCTGTTTGCCTGGTGGTACGCCAAGCGGCTCGCCGCCAATGCCAGGCTGTGGCCGAACGGCGTCCTGCCGATGAAGCCGGAGGATCTCGACGACTTCATCGTCTGGGCGGCCATCGGCGTCGTGCTCGGCGGCCGCACCGGCTATGTGCTGTTCTATGATCTGCCACGCTACATCGCCCACCCGCTCGATATCTTGGCGGTCTGGCAAGGCGGTATGTCGTTCCATGGCGGCCTGCTTGGCGTCATCCTCGCCATGACGCTGTTTTCCATCAAGCGCGGCATCCGCACCTGGTCGCTGTTTGACGTCGTGGCGGCCGGCGTGCCGGTCGGCCTTGGCCTGGTGCGCGTCGCCAACTTCATCAACTCCGAGCTGTGGGGGCGCCCAACCGACGTGCCCTGGGCTTTCGAATTCCCCAATGGCGGGCCGTTTGCCCGTCACCCGAGCCAGCTCTACGAGGCGCTTCTCGAAGGCGTGGTGCTGTTCCTCGTGCTGCGCATTCTCACCCATTCGCGCCTCAAGCTGAAGACGCCGCGCTTCGTCGGCGGCGCCTTCATCTGCGGCTACGGCCTGTCGCGCATTTTTGTCGAGTTCTTCCGCGAGCCCGACCAGCAGCTCGGCTATCTCCTCGGCACCAACTGGCTGACCATGGGCATGATCCTGTCGACGCCGATGGTGCTGGCCGGCATCTGGGCGATGCTGACCGCCAAGCCGGTGACGCAGCCGTAGCCGGCATGACACGGCTGAAGACCCGCATCGTCGACCTGATCGAGGCCCTGGGGCCGATACCGATCAACGAATACATGGCGATGTGCCTGTTCGACCCGGCGGACGGCTACTACACGACGCGCGAGCCTTTTGGTGCGGCCGGTGACTTCATCACCGCGCCGGAGATCAGCCAAATGTTCGGCGAATTGGTCGCCGTGTGGATGTACCAGGCGTGGCAGGCGAGCGGCCGGCCGCTGCCGGCCACCATCGCCGAGATCGGCCCCGGCCGCGGCACGCTGATGAAGGACATGCTGCGTACGCTGTCGCGGCTCGATCCTGATCTGGCCAGCGGCGCCACCTTCGCCATGATCGAGACCAGCCCGCGCCTGACCGAGGTGCAAAAGCAGACGCTTGGCGCCACACCCTTCGCGGTTGGCTGGCATGAAACCATCGAGACCTTGCCGCAGCAACCGCTGTTCATCGTCGGCAACGAACTGTTCGACGCCGTGCCCATCCGCCAGTTCCTCCGCGCCGGCGCCGGCTGGCGCGAGCGCGTGGTCGGCCTCGACGAGACCAACGACCTTTGCTTCTTCGCCGGCGCCGGCTCGGTCGACCCGACGCTGCTGCCCGCCGATGCCACCCAAGCGCCGCAAGGTTCGATCGCCGAAGTGGCGCCTGCCCGCACCGCGCTCATGGCAACGATCGCCGAGCGCATATCCAGGCATGGCGGCGCTGGCCTGTTTCTCGACTATGGCCATCTCCAGCCGGGTGTCGGGGACACGCTGCAGGCCTTGCGCAGCCACGATCACGAAGATGTGCTGGCCAATCCCGGTGAGGCCGACCTCACCTCCCATGTCGATTTCGCCGCCCTGGCCGCGATCGTGCGTGCACATCGCCTCGAAGCCCATCTGACGACACAGGGCGACTTCCTGCTCGGCATGGGCATCCTCGAGCGCGCCGGCCGGCTTGGCGCCGATGCCGGCCAGGCGGCGCGCGAAAGGATCGCCGGCGACGTCGAGCGCCTCGCAGGGCCGCAAGCCATGGGCGAGCTGTTCAAGGTGCTTGCGGTACTGCCTCGCGGCGTGGCGGTTCGGCCCTTCGCCGGGGCGGATTGACTTTTTACCGCCGCCCCTCCCAATCTCTCGTCCGCGCTTTGCAGCGCCTGTTCTCGACCAAGCACCTTCTTCTTGACGAAACCGCCCACACGGACAACAACGCCCGCATGCTGAATCAGACCAAACCGGATCCCGTTCGGTCGCCGCTGCTGGACAAGGCGCAGGCACAAGGCATCCGCCACGGCTATTTCACCCGCATCGGCGGTGTCTCCGGCGGCATCTACCAGGGCCTCAACATCGGCACCGGATCGAATGACGACCAGGCGCTGGTCGCAGAGAACCGCGGCCGCGTCGCCGCCTGGATGGGCGTGCCGGCGAACCATCTGTTGACCGCCTGGCAAATCCATTCGCCCGACGTCATCATCGCCAGGGAGCCCTTTGCCGGCGAGCGGCCCAAGGCAGACGCCATCGTCACCGACCGGCCGGGCATCGCCATCGGCGCCTCGACCGCCGATTGCGGTCCCGTGCTGTTCGCGGATGCTGAGGCGCGCATCATCGGCGCCGCGCATGCCGGCTGGAAAGGCGCGTTCACCGGCGTGCTCGAAAACACCATCCTGGCGATGGAAAGCCTCGGCGCCCGGCGCCAAAACATCATCGCCGTGCTAGGCCCCTCCATCGGCCCTGATAACTACGAGGTCGGCCCGGAATTCGTCGCCCGCTTTGTCGAAGCCGATGCCGAAAATATCCTCTATTTCGCGCCGTCCGCCAATGCCGGCCATGCCATGTTCGACCTCAACCGCTACACGGTTGACCGGCTGGCCGAGGCCGGCGTGACGGCTGAAGGCCTCGACCGCTGCACTTACGCCGAGGAAGGCCTGTTCTACTCCTACCGGCGCACCACGCATCGCAAGGAGCCCGATTACGGCCGGCAGGTTTCGGCAATCGTCTTGGAGAGGGAATAATGGCGCTGCATTTTGAACGATCTGAATTTGACGCGCGGCGCGACCGGCTGATCATCGAGATGGCCGAAAAAAAGCTTGATGCCATCCTGCTGTTCGCGCAGGAAAGCATGTACTGGCTGACCGGCTACGACACGTTCGGCTTCTGCTTCTTCCAGTGCCTGGTGGTGAAGGCCGACGGTTCGATGGTGCTGCTGACCCGCTCGGCCGACCTGCGCCAGGCGCGTCAGACCTCGATTATCGACAACATCGTCTTGTGGACGGACCGTAATGGCGCCAATCCGGCGGTAGACCTGCGCAATCTGCTCAACGAACTCGACCTGCTCGGAGCCCGCATCGGTGTCGAATACGACACCCATGGCCTGACCGCGTTCAATGGCCGACGGCTCGACGAACAGTTGCAGACCTTCGGCCAGATCGCCGATGCGTCCGGCATTGTCGGCCGCCTGCGCCTGTTCAAGAGCCCGGCCGAAATCGCCAAGGCCGAGAAGGCCGCCAAACTTTCCGATGATGCGCTCGACGCGGCGCTGCCGCGGATCAAGCAAGGTGGCGACGAAGCCCTGATCCTGGCCGCCATGCAGGGTGCGATCTTTGCCGGCGGCGGCGACTATCCGGCCAACGAATTCATCATCGGCTCCGGCGTCGATGCGCTGCTGTGCCGCTACAAGGCCGGCCGCCGCAAGCTCACCAAAAATGACCAGCTGACGCTCGAATGGGCCGGCGTCTTCAACCACTACCACGCACCGATGATGCGCACGGTGCTGACCGGCAAGGTGTCGAAGCGCCATCAGGAACTGTTCGACGCCGCCCGCGCGGCACTCCTGGCTGTCGAAAAGGCGATGACGCCGGGCAACAGCTTCGGCGACGTCTTCGATGCGCATGCCCGCACCATGGAGGCGCACGGCCTGACCAAGCACCGGCTGAACGCCTGCGGCTATTCGGTCGGCGCCCGCTTCACTCCGTCCTGGATGGACATGCCGATGTTCTACCAGGGCAATCCCGAACCGATCGCGCCCAGTATGACGCTGTTCGCCCATATGATCATCATGGACTCCGATACCGAGACGGCGATGACGCTTGGCCGCACCTACCTGACCACCGAATCCCAGCCCAAGCCGCTGTCCCGCCATGATCTCGACTTGATCGTACAGTGAATCCACAATGGGAGGCGTTCTTCGCCAAGGAGTTAGAAGGCAAATGAGACGATCGCATGTGACGACCGTGTCATTGCTTGTGGCATTGGCTCTTGCCGCCTGCACCAACGCAAAGGACGTGCTCGAACCGTCGGCGATCACTCCGCCGGCGACGTCGACCCAGACGCTGCCCGCCACCAGCACGGCGGGCGCTCCCGCAACCACCGCCGCACCGGTCACATCAGCCCAAAGCGCTGCCATCCTGTCGAAGACCCGCCTGCAGATCGCGCCGATCGTCGGCGCTTCGGTGGAAGCCGCGACACCTCTGACGGCGGAGTTGCAGACCCGCGCCAGGCAGCGCGGTATCACGCTCGCCGGCAGCGCCGACCAGACCGTGACACATGTGCTGAAGGGCTATTTCTCGACGATGTCGGAAGGCGCCGACACCACCGTCATCTATGTCTGGGATGTCTATGACCCCGCCGGCAACCGGCTGCACCGCATCAATGGTCAGCAGAAGGCCCCGTCGGTCAATTCCGGCGCCAGCGCGGGCGGCGACAGCTGGAAGGGGGTCTCGCCGGTCACCATGCAGACGATCGCCGACCAGACCATCGACCAATTCGCGGCCTGGCTCGGCGGCAAGGCGGGCTAGAGGCATCGGACCCAAAAAGTGGAGACGGTTTTGGGAAAATCCAATGCCCAACGAGAAGAAGGAGCAGCGCAAGTCCGCTGCTCCCTGTTGCAGCCCGGCGATGGCGCGGAGCTTTCTTGAGTTTAGCCGGCGGATTCCCGATCTCGGCGCTTGCAATACCGGCGCGGGCCGCTAAAAGCCCGGTTAAAGGGCGCAAGCGAGTCCGTCAGGTCTCATCATCCTCCACCAGGAACCGTGCATGAAACTCTTCGCGGGCAATTCCAACAGGGTGCTGGCCGAAGCGGTCGCCCGGTACCTCAACGTCCCGCTGGGCAAAGCCACGGTCAGGCGCTTCGCCGACCAGGAAATCTTCGTCGAAATCCAGGAAAACGTGCGCGGCGAGGATGTCTTCATCCTGCAATCGACCTCGTTCCCGACCAACGATCATTTGATGGAATTGCTCATCATGATCGATGCCTTCATGCGTTCCTCGGCCAAGCGCATCACGGCGGTCATCCCCTATTTCGGCTACGCCAGGCAGGACCGCCGCGCCTCCGGCCGCACGCCGATCTCGGCCAAGCTGGTCGCCAACATGATCACCCGCGCCGGTGTCGACCGCGTTCTGACGCTTGACCTGCATGCCGGCCAGATCCAAGGCTTCTTCGATATTCCGACCGACAATCTGTTTTCCGTGCCGGTGATGGCCCGCGACGTGAAGGCCAAATACAAGCAACTCGGCAACGTCGTGGTGGTCTCGCCCGACATTGGCGGCGTGGTTCGCGCCCGTGCGCTGGCCAAGCGCTTCGATGCGCAACTGGCCATCGTCGACAAGCGCCGCGAACGGCCCGGTGAATCGGAAGTCATGAACATCATCGGCGCGGTCGCCGGCAAGGATTGCCTGCTGATCGACGACATCGTCGATTCCGGCGGCACGCTGTGCAACGCCGCCGATGCACTGCTGGCCAACGGCGCCACCAGTGTCACCGCCTATATCACCCACGGTGTGCTGTCGGGCGGTGCGGTTGCCCGCATCAGCGGCTCGAAGCTGCAGGAACTGGTGATCACCGATTCCATCCAGCCCACCCAGGGCGTGCTCGACGCGCCCAACATCCGCGTCATCTCGATCGCCGACCTCATGGGCGAAGCCATTTCGCGCACCGCGACCGAGGAATCGGTGTCGAGCCTGTTCGACTAATTTAGGATCGGCACCCGCTCCCTAAGGCGCAGGGCTTTCCAACCGAACCGGCCCGATCAGGCGACGAGCGACTTCGACGCTCTCGCGTGCGCCGCGCATATAGCCGCGCGGCGAGGTTCCTAGCATGCGCTTGAACATGGTGATGAAGGCCGGCACGCTGTCATAGCCGAGATCGAGCGCCACCCTGGTGATCGGCTCGCCGTCCGCCAGCCTGGGCAGCGCAGCGAACAGGCAGGCCTGCTGGCGCCATGTCGACAGCGACAAGCCAGTCTGGCGCTGGAAGGCGCGGGTGAAGGAGCGGCGGCTCATGCCGGCGGCATCCGCCCATTCATCGATCGTCGCATGCGGCGACGGTGCCGCGACGAAGCGCCGGCACAGCGCCGACAGCCTTGGATCGGACGGGAATGGCAGGCCGAGCGGCCGTTCCGGCAAGGTCGGGATTTCGTGCAGCAAAAGGTTCATGATCAGCCCACCACGTCCTTCCAGAACGCCGCCTTGCGGCAGCTTTTCCGATTCCACGATCAGGCTGTGCATCAGGTCGGTGACGCCGACGACGCGCAAGCCTTCGGGCAGCCCGGGGATCGCCTGTGGCATGACATAGACCGAACGCATCGAGACATCGCCCAGCATCTCGACGGAATGCTCGGTGCCGGCTGGAATCCACATCGCGTGGTCGGGCGGCACCATCCAGCGTCCGTAGCGCGTCGTCACCAGCACCACGCCGACAAGCGCATGCAAGAGCTGGCTGCGGCTGTGGCGGTGCTGCGGCACACGGTAGCCATCGGGATATTCGGTCGGCAATGCCACCGCCGGCCCGGCCACTTGCTCAAGCCACTCCCAGCGGCTCTCGTGCAACTGGCCGAGATTGGCGTTGCCAGCGTGAAAGACTTCTTTGCCGTGCGGCATCCGATATGGCCCACTTGCGAAACTATTGGACCAAACCACGAAAGAAGTCATCCCGCAAGCAGCTTATAAGGCACCGGTCCCAAGCGCTCCACAGGAGCGTCCGACAAGGCGGCCGCAGGTGCGTCCGTCAACTGCCTGCGGGCCTGCCCGCCAAAAAGACCACGGAGCCTACCTTGACCGATACGACAGCCGCCAGCGTCGCCCCACCGGCGACCACCAGTCACGCTTCAGCCCAGGCGACGGCCTTCACCGTGATCCTGGCGGTGAGCTTCTGCCACTGCATCAACGACATCATGCAGTCGCTGCTGTCGGCCATTTACCCGCTCCTGAAAGAGAATTATGGCCTCGATTTCTGGCAGATCGGCTTGTTGACCTTCACCTTCCAGGTGACCGCGTCGCTGCTGCAGCCTGTGATCGGCATGATCACCGACAAACGGCCGATGCCCTATTCGCTGCCCTACGGCATGGCGTCATCGCTGATCGGCCTGATTGTGCTCGCCTATGCCGGGCACTATTCGCTGCTCCTGATCGGCGCCTCGCTGATCGGCATCGGCTCGGCGATCTTCCATCCGGAATCCTCGCGCATCGCCCGCTTCGCCTCCGGCGGCCGCTTCGGCCTGGCGCAGTCGCTGTTCCAGGTTGGCGGCAATTTCGGACAGTCCATGGGGCCGCTGCTGGCAGCCTTCATCGTCGTGCCGTTCGGCCAGACCAGCATTTCCTGGTTCGCCGTCGGCTCGCTGATCGGCATCATCGTTTTGTGGCAGGTCGGCGGCTGGTACAGCCGGCTGCGTGCCGCACAGGGCACCCGCAAGGCGGCGAGCTTCGTTTCGCCCTTCCCGCGCCGCAAGGTGATGAACGCATTGATCGTGCTGACCCTGCTGGTGCTGAGCAAGAATGCCTACATCGCCAGCCTCGCCAGCTACTACACCTTCTATTCCATGCATAAGTTCGGCGTTTCGGTGCAGATGAGCCAAGTCATGCTGTTCCTGTTCCTCGGAGCCTCGGCGTTGGGCATCCTGCTCGGCGGCCCGTTCGGCGACCGCTACGGGCAGAAGGCGATGATCTGGTTCTCCATCGTCGGCGTGCTGCCCTTCACGCTCGCCTTGCCCTACGCCAATCTGGAATGGACGATGGTGCTGACGGTGCTGATCGGCCTGATCCTGTCCTCTGCCTTCTCGAACATCGTCGTCTTTGCGCAGGAACTCGTGCCGGGCCGCGTCGGCATGATCGCCGGCATCTTCTTCGGCTTCGCCTTCGGCATGGGCGGCATCGCGGCGGCCGTGCTCGGTATCGTCGCCGATATGAAGGGCATCGATTTCGTCTTCCAGATCTGCTCGTATTTGCCGTTTCTTGGATTGCTCACCGTGTTCCTGCCAAACATGAAGGAAGCGCGCAAAGCGCAGGCGGCCGCCTAGATCAGGCGGGTCTGCCGCTGTCACAAAAATGCACCCGCCTGATGACGGGTGCATTTTTGTGGGCCATGGCCTTAAGCCTTGAAGAAGGCCAGCAGGTCGGCGTTGATGATGTCTGCATGGGTCGTGGCCATGCCGTGCGGGAAGCCCTTGTAGACCTTGAGCTCGCCCTTCTTGAGCAGCTTGATCGTCAGCAGCGCCGAATCGGCGATCGGAACGATCTGGTCGTCGTCTCCGTGCATGACCAGGACAGGCACGTCGATTGCCTTCAGATCCTCGGTGAAGTCGGTTTCCGAGAAAGCCTTGATACAATCATAATGCGCCTTGGTGCCGCCCATCATGCCTTGGCGCCACCAATTGTCGATGACGCCCTGCGAGATGTCCGCGCCCGGACGGTTGAACCCGTAGAACGGACCTGATGGAACGTCGCGGAAGAACTGGGCGCGATTGGCTGCCTGGGCGGAGCGGAAGCCGTCGAACACTTCGATCGGCAGGCCGCCGGGATTGGCGGCAGTCTTGAGCATGATTGGCGGCACCGCGCCGATCAGCACCGCCTTGGCGACACGGCCGCCGGCGCCATAGTTGGCAACATAGCGCGCCACTTCGCCGCCGCCGGTCGAATGTCCGACATGAATGGCATTCTTGAGGTCGAGATAAGCGGCGAGTTCCGCGACATCGGCGGCATAGGTGTCCATTTCGTTGCCGATATCCGTCTGGGTCGAGCGCCCATGGCCACGCCGATCATGGGCAATGACACGGTAGCCTTGTGACAGGAAGAACAGCATCTGGGCGTCCCAATCGTCGCTGCTCAACGGCCAGCCATGATGGAAGACGACAGGCTGCCCGGTCCCCCAGTCCTTGTAGTAAATCTGCGTTCCGTCCTTGGTGGTGATCGTACCGCTGCCGGAGCTGGGCTTGGTTTGCGAGGTCATCTCAATCTCCTTGTGGTTATTCCCGCGATAAACAATATCGCGATAACCATATAGCTAACGCGGCACAAAACCCTTGTCCACAAAAATATGTATCGCGATATCATTTTTCGTGGTATCGAATTGATGCCCATATTGGCAAAAGGAATGCGCCGTGCCTCTCCCGTTGGACAATCAGCTCTGTTTCACGCTCTATGCCACCAGCATGGCGATAAACCGCACCTACAAGCCGATGCTGGACGAGATGGGCATCACCTATCCGCAGTACCTGGTGCTGAACGCGCTTGGAGAGGCCGATGGGATGTCGGTCGGCACCATCGCCAACCGGTTGGCTTTGGAATCGAGCACCGTCACGCCGCTGGTGAAGCGAATGGAGCAAGCCGGGCTGGTGACCCGCCAGCGCAGCCAGACCGACGAACGCCAGGTGCAGGTCGACCTGACATCAGCCGGACGCGCGCTGCTGGTCCAGTGCAACTGTCTGAACGAGACCTTGGTCGAACGCTCGGGCATGACGCTGGCCGAGCTCGATGCCTTGAACCGGCAGATCCAGGCGCTACGCAACGCGTTGACCAGCGACCGGTAGCCCCTACGTAGCCGCTTGGCCCAGTCATGGGTTGATTGCAATCAGCACGGCTTTTGAGGGCGGCTAAGCCAAACGTCGGAAAGAGGCCACCATCATGCGGACTTAAGCACGGCAAATGACCGTTTGCGCATGGCCCGCTTTGCCTGGAAACTGACGGCGGGAGCGGGGCGGCCGACATGGAAGCCCTGGATCTTGTCTATGCCGAATTCGCGCATCAAAGCCATCTGTTCGTCGGTTTCCACCCCTTCGACCAGGATCTTGTGGCCGCGATTTCGAACCAGGGTGATGATGTCCTGCAGCATTGCCTTGCCGCTCAGGGAGCTGCAGTCGTGCAGAAACGATCGGTCGATCTTCACCGTGTCGAAATCGATCAGGCGAAGCCATGAAAGGCCCGCAAAGCCCGTCCCGAAATCATCAAGCCATATCTTGATCCCGAGCAGCTTCAGGTCGCTGATGCAGCGCAGAATGTCCGAGTGCATCTCCATCTCCAGCCCTTCGGTGATCTCGAAGGCCAGCCTGCTGCCGGCGACGCCGGTTTCGCCCAGAATGGTCGCGACAGACGTTGCGAAGCCAGGTGTCTTAAGCTGGATCGGGGAGACGTTGACGCTGACGACACGGACGTGGTCGTCAGCCAGGAGTTCGGCGCACACCGTCCTTATCGCCCAGCGCCCGAGTTCCAGGATCGCGCCGGTTCGCTCGGCGACGGGAATGAACAGGCTCGGCGGAACCGACGTGCCGTCCAGCATTTTGAGGCGCATCAGAGCCTCCACCGCTTCAAGCCGGTCCGATTTGACATCCTGGATAGGCTGATAAACCAGTGAAACGAGATTCTGGCCGATCGCGATCTTCAGCAAGGCCGCGATGTTCTCGCTCTCGTCGCTGCTTTGCGGATCGGTTGGATCGAACAGCCGGGCACAATTTCGGCCGCCGGCTTTTGCCAGATAGAGAGCGCGATCGGCCTCGTGGATGATCTTCTCCAGCTTGGCGCCGGTCTGCGTCCTGGTGAATGCGGCGCCAACGCTCACCGTTACGATCGAGACGCCGTCGCGCCGCAGTTCGTGCGTCAGCGCCAGGTTCTCGACCGTGCTGCAAATGGCTTCCGCTATATCCAGTATCTGCTCTTTTTTCTCCATGCGAGCCAGGACGATGAACTCTTCACCGCCATAGCGGCCGATGGAGCCATTATACTGCTTGATCATGTCGCTAAGGGCATTGGCGACATGGATCAGGCAGCGGTCGCCTTCCTGATGGCCGTAGCAGTCGTTGAATTTCTTGAAGAAGTCCACGTCGATGAGGATCGCCCCGAAGCTGGTACCGACCTTTTGCCAATCGCTCCAGTAGTCCCGCAGCTTCTCGTCGATCGCGCGCCGGTTCTCCAGACCCGTCAGCGGATCGGTCCGCGACAACCTCAGCAGGGCCTTGCCGCGTTCGGTCGCCTCATTGTGCTGGATCTTGGCTTCCAGGGCATTCAGAAAGACGTTGTAGCGTTCCTCATTCAGTTTCCAGTTCACATACGAGGTGAACGTGAAACAGGATATATAGAAAGCCCCGAATACCATTTTGTATGTAAGGGTTGAAGGAACGAAGTAATTTACGATGTAAAGTATACACAATATTATTGCCGAGGTTACGATAGAAAGCTTGAAATTGAACGTAAAGAAAAGATTTGCGCTCATCATGAATATGGTCCCAAAGACCATGTAGTAAGAGACGCTTTCCTTGTCCGCGCCAAGAACCGCTGGGCACAACCAACCAACATAGCCGAAGATGATGGCTCCGGCGCAGGTCACGTCGAGCCATTCCGTTCCAATCCCCCGGCGAAGCTGTGCTTCGAGGATCAAAAGCGCGCTCAAGCCGACTGCGAAGCGCGCCGTGATCGTGTAGGCGGCAACATCCGGGATCAGCAGCAGATCCGTTGCCGAAAACAAGAGATAGATCGCAACTGCAATCCAGAGCCCTGGCCTGGCTTCTCCTCTTCGCGTCGCCTGCGCTTCGGTGCGGTAAAGGGTGCGGAGCTCGTCGGCGCTCAGTTCATAGCGCGGCTCGTACGGCTCCGCATCAACCGTATCGACCAATACGGAGGACAGGTGTTCGTTCATCACAATAGACCCCGTTTGAAAGGGATTTTGTTTTCCGAACTCATTTCCAGCTTCTGCCCCCACGCGGGCCGGCTCCTTTGGGACGCGACGGCGATTGCGACGCCGGGCAAACAAATGCAATCGCGCAAGACAAGTTTCCGTTAACTCGAACCCGGAATTCGGGCCGGAAGCCGTCTAAAGAGGAACATGGTTGGCGGGAAATTAATCATAACGATAAAATGCCGTCAGCCCGACATTGGCAAATGGAGCATTCTACGCAATAAGTTAACCGACTGTTAACTATGGAGTGATGGCGTGCAGACCGTTCTTGATGGCAAAAGCTTGATTACTGCCGCGATGCTCGCCGGCACGCTGCCTCGGGGAAAGCTCGAGCATCATGGCGAAGCGTTCGAAACCGCGCGCGCGGAGTTGGCGCTCATTCTCCACGCGACACAGCAGCAGATCGAACAGGACAAGAACCCCGCCGAGATCGTCGGTCGTTTGCTGTCCTTCCTCAATGGCCTGCATTCCAAGGTTCATCCCGACGTCTGGCATGCGTTGATACCGGTGGCGCAGAACCATCCGATCCTGAAGTATTTTCTCGAGGATCCGCTGACGCACTGGTCCTTCACCAAGCCCAGGGGCTATTCCGGCGACGCGCAGTTGCTTGATTACATCTATTGCGACCCGCACGTGGCAGAGAGCGTGGCCAATGCCTCGGAGATCGGCAAGGCGCTCTATAGCCATACCCAGAACGTACCCTCATGCGTCGCGGCACGGGAACGACGCGACCTCCTGACCCGATATGTCGACGAGATTGCGGTCAAGAATGGACCGCAATCCGAGGTCCTGGCGATCGCGGCCGGCCATTTGCGGGAGGCCAATCGCTCGGTCGCCTTGACGGAGGGCCGTCTCAAGCGCTGGGTTGCGCTCGATCAGGATCCCCAGAGCGTTGGGCTGATCGCGCGCGACTTCCAGGGCACTGCGGTCGAAGCCATCGACGGCTCGGTGCGAACCGTGCTCACGCGGGGCCACAAGCTCGGCAAGTTCGATTTCATCTATGCCTCCGGCCTCTACGACTACCTCGCCCACAACGTCGCGGTGAAACTCACGAAGACCTGCCTGCAGATGTTGAAGCCGAACGGGACGTTCCTGTTTGCGAACTACGCCGAGGGCACGCCTGACGCCGGCTACCGGGAGACATTCATGGACTGGGTGTTGCTGCTGCGATCGGAGGTCGATATGTGGAACATCGTCAATGCCAGCGTCGACCGCAACACCGTCGAGGCGCGGGTGTTCTTCGGCGAGAACCGCAACGTGCTTTATGCCGTCATCGAAAAGCGCGGATAGCGACCGCCTGGACTGCACCAGGCTGGGCGTGCCTTTGGCTTGCACCTCCGGCCGCCTTCCGCTATAGAGCCGCCACCCGCGTAGACACCCTTGGAGGCAACGCGGCGGAAGGCCGCCTTCCCGCATGATCCCGAAAAGTGGATTCCGGTTTTCGGACCAGATCATGCATGGGTATGTCGGCTTTCGACGTTTACGGTCCAGGCACTCTGCCAACCGTGAGCGCTCCAGTAAACCGAAAGGAAATGCCATGAGCCACGACACTTACGAGCTCAAGGCCGAAGCACGCGAACAGGTCGGTAAGGGGTCCGCCCGTGCAGTTCGCCGCAACGGTAAAGTGCCTGCAGTAATCTATGGTGACAAGCAGCCTCCCCTGGCTATCGCGCTCACCTACAAGGATATCTACTACAAGATCCATGGCGGTGGGTTTCTGACCACGATCGCCACGATCGATGTCGACGGCAAGAAGATCCAGGTCCTGCCGAAGGACTTCCAGCTCGACCCGGTCAAGGATTTCCCTGTCCATGTCGACTTCCTGCGCATCGGCAAGGACACCGAAGTCAATGTCGACGTGCCTGTCCACTTCATCAACGAGGACAAGTCGCCCGGCATCAAGCGCGGCGGCGTGCTCAACATCGTGCGTCACGAAGTCGAGTTCCACTGCCCGGCCAATGCGATCCCGGAGTTCATCACCGTCGATCTCACCGGCGCCAACATCGGCGACTCGATCCACATCTCGGCGGTCAAGCTGCCGGCTGGCGTCAAGCCTGTGATCTCCGACCGCGACTTCACCATCGCGACCATTGCCGGTTCGTCGGCGATGAAGCCGGAGACGGAAGAGACGGCTGAAGCGGCTGCACCTGAAGCGGCTCCTGCCGCCGACGAGAAGTAACTCTTTCACGCCCGGAGCAGGCGATGCTGCTGTTTGCAGGTCTCGGCAATCCGGGCGCGAAATACGCTGACAACCGCCACAATGTCGGTTTCATGGCGGCGGACGCAATCGCCCGCCGCCATTCCTTTTCGCCCTGGTCGAAGAAATTCCAGGGCCTCATTTCCGAGGGCACGCTCGGCGGCGAAAAAATCGTCCTGATCAAGCCGCAGACCTTCATGAACCTGTCCGGCCAGTCGGTCGGCGAAGCACTGCGCTTCTACAAGCTCGAGCTTTCCGCGCTCACCGTCTTCTATGACGAGATCGACCTTGCCGAAGGCAAGCTGCGCATCAAGACCGGTGGCGGCGCCGGCGGCCACAACGGCATCCGGTCGATCGACGGTCATATCGGCAATGGCTATCGCCGCGTGCGCATCGGCGTCGGCCATCCCGGCGTCAAGGAAATGGTCCAGCACCATGTGCTCGGCAATTTCGCCAAAGCCGACCGCGAATGGCTCGACCCGCTGCTCGACGCGATCGCCGATAATGCCGCCATGATCGTCAAGGGCGACGAATCCGGCTTCATGAATAAGGCCAGTCTCGCCGTCCAGGGCAAGGCCGGGCCGGAGCCCGAAAAGCCAGCGCAGAAGCAGTCGGCGCACAAGCAGCAAAGTCATGTCCGCCAAGCACGGCCTCAACAGCCGGTGGTCAAGCTGCCGGAAAGCGGTCCAATGGCCGCCATGCTGAAGAAGCTGTTCGGCGGCAAGGACTGAGCATCAAGGGGACCGAAGGGCTTGACGTTGATCACCCCTATCGCCCATAGCCCTGATCAAATTTCTATTTTCCCGATAGGACCGAACAAAAATGGGTTTCAAATGCGGCATCGTTGGCTTGCCCAACGTCGGCAAGTCGACGCTTTTCAACGCGTTGACCAGAACGGCTGCGGCGCAAGCCGCCAACTATCCATTCTGCACCATCGAACCGAACACCGGCGAGGTGGCGGTGCCAGATCCGCGCCTGCAGAAGATCGCCGCGATCGCCAAGTCGAAGGAGATCATTCCAACTCGCATCTCTTTCGTCGACATTGCCGGCCTGGTGCGCGGTGCCTCGAAAGGCGAAGGGCTGGGCAACCAGTTCCTCGCCAACATCCGCGAGGTCGACGCCATCGTGCATGTGCTGCGCTGCTTCGAGGATGACGACATCACCCATGTCGAGGGCCGCATCGACCCCGTCGCCGATGCCGAGACGGTCGAGACCGAGCTGATGCTTGCCGACCTCGACAGCCTAGAGCGCCGCATCGTGCAGATCCGCAAGCGCGCCGGCAGCAAGGACAAGGAAGCGACGACCGTGCTGCCGTTGATGGAGGCAGCGCTCGAACTGCTGCAGGCCGGCAAGCCGACCCGCATCCTGCTCAAGGGTATTTCGGCCGAAGATTTGCGCATCCTGCAGGGCCTGAACCTTCTGACCTCGCATCCCGTGCTCTATGTCTGCAATGTCGCGGAGGCCGACGCCGCCACCGGCAACGAACACACCAGGGCCGTGGAAAAGATGGCCACCGCCCAGGGCGCCGGCACAGTGGTGATCTCGGCGGCGATCGAAGCCGAGGTCGCGCAACTCTCGGACGAGGAAGAGATGGAATTCCTGTCCTCGCTCGGCCTCGACGAGCCAGGCCTCAACAAGGTCATACGCGCCGGCTACGACCTGTTGCACCTCATCACCTATTTCACCGCCGGGCCGAAGGAGACGCGCGCCTGGACCATCCATAAAGGCGACAAGGCGCCACAGGCCGCCGGTGTCATCCACACCGATTTCGAGCGCGGCTTCATCCGCGCCCAGACCATCTCCTACAACGACTTCGTCACACTGGGCGGCGAAGTGGCGGCCAAGGAAGCCGGCAAGGCGCGCGACGAAGGCAAGGAATATGTCGTCCAGGACGGCGACGTGCTGTTGTTCAAGTTCAACACTTGATGCCCTGAAGCGGTCGAGAACATCCCGACAAGCTGTCGGCGAAGTTCCTCGATACATGCTTCCAGGCGCCGGCGGCCATCCGCCCGCCGGCCGCTTGTCTTGATTTTGTCACGTCACAGGTCTAAGCGGCAGACGCACGGTCGGCGCTGACGTCGAGAACCCGTGCAATCCAACACGACGCGTCAATCCGAACGCACCCTTTGGCCCCAGCAAGGGATATCAGGCGATGATCAAGGCCTTCGTCGTGGACAATGACCGCCTGCGCGTCGTCGACGATCTCCTGGCAAACAGCGAGACCATCGTCTGGGCGGACCTGTTCAACCCGACAAAGGAAGAGGAAGCGACGATCGAGAGCTGGCTCGGCGTTGCCATTCCGACGCGCGAGGAGATGGAGGAGATCGAGATTTCGAGCCGCCTCTATGTCGAGGACGGCGCCTATTTCATGACCGCCACCCTGCCCGCCCAGACCGAAATCGACGATCCCTTGATGTCGCCCGTTACCTTCGTGCTGGCCGGCACAAGGCTGATCACAGTGCGCTACCACGAACCGAAAGCTTTCAAGACCTTTCCGCAGCGCGCCGAAAAGGTGGCGACCGGCTGCACCAGCGGCGACACCATTCTGATCGGCTTGCTGGAGGCGATCGTCGATCGTCTCGCCGACATTCTGGAACGCGCCGGCCGCGACATCGAGGCGATCTCGCGCGATATCTTCGAGGCGCGGTCGACCAAGGTTTCCAAGCGCAACCGTGATTTCCAGGAGTTGCTGAAAGCCATCGGCCGCAAGGAGGACATTGCCTCCTCGATCCGCGACAGCCTGATCTCGCTGCAGCGCCTGGCAGGCTTCTTCGCCCATGCCTCGACCCGCACCAAGATGAGCAAGGACACCAAGGCGCGCATCAAGACGCTGTCTCGCGACGTGCTGTCGCTCGCCGACCACGCCACCTTCCTGTCGCAGAAGATCTCCTTCCTGCTAGACGCCACGCTCGGCATGATCTCGATCGAGCAGAACGCCATCATCAAGATCTTCTCGGTCGCCGCCGTCATCTTCCTGCCGCCGACTTTGGTCGCCTCGATCTACGGCATGAATTTCGACATCATCCCCGAGTTGAAATGGCAACTTGGCTATCCCTTCGCCATCGCCATGATGGTGCTGTCGGCGATCCTGCCCTTCTGGTACTTCCGCCGCCGCGGCTGGCTCTGAGTGGCCTTGTCGATCGGCTGCCACAGGCTGGCGCAGTAAAAATCGCTTGACCAAATGAACGCCGGCCTGCATCCGGAAATCCCGATCCTGGGGATCGTGGGTCGACAAGCCGGATTCCAGACCATGACTGCAGAGATAAAAACATGGGCCTATGAGGACTTCATCGAGGGCGCATCGATCGACCTCGGCTCCAAGCTCGTGAGTGCCGCCGAGATCGTCGAATTTGCCGGAGAATTCGACCCGCAGCCGATGCATCTCGACGAGGAAGCCGGCAAGGCCAGCATCCTCGGCGGGCTGGCAGCGTCGGGCTGGCACACCTGCGCCATGTTCATGCGCATGCTCTGCGACGCGTTCCTGCTGGACTCGACCTGCCAGGGCGCGCCCGGCGTCGATCAGGTCAAATGGAAGAAACCGGTCCTGGCCGGCGACCAACTGACCGGCACCCTGATGGTTGTTGCCAAGCGCCTGTCGAAATCGAAGCCGCAACTCGGCTTCGTCACCATGCGCAGCGAGCTGTTCAACCAGCGTGGCGAAAGCGTCTTCGAGCTCGAGAACTCCGTCATGTTCCTCACGCGCGATGCCGCGGGGAGCCAAGCATGACACTGGACGAGTTCTTCCGTATCGGCACCACCGTCACGCTTGGCTCGCACACATTCGAGCCCGAGGCGATCAAGGCCTTCGCCCGCAAGTACGACCCGCAGATCTTCCATATCGACGAGGAGGCCGCGAAGAAAAGCGTGCTCGGCGGCCTCTGCGCGTCTGGCTGGCACACGGCCGCGACCTGGATGAAACTCAATCTGGAAAACCGCATGGACGCAGAGATCGCTGCGTGGAGCGGTCCCGGTCCGGTGCCGGAATTCGGCCCCTCGCCCGGCTTCAAGAACCTGAAATGGCTGAAGCCGGTCTATGCCGGGCAAGCCATCACCTTCACGCGCACCGCGCTGTCGCACCGCCCGATCGCCTCACGCCCCGGCTGGCGGCTTCTCGCGCTGCGTTCGGAAGCTTTCAATCCCACCGGCGACAAGGTGCTCGAGTTCGAAAGCGCCGTGCTGGTGAAGGTGGAGTAGCTTTTTCCTTCGCCCCGTTTACGGGGAGAAGGTGCCCGAAGGGCGGATGAGGGGCGGCGCCAGCGTTGGTGTCTTAAACTCGACGGTCGTACTTACCCCTCACCCTGCTCCGCTGGCGTTGCTCGCTTCGCTTCCCTCTCCCCGTAAACGGGGCGAGGGAGAAACCTAATGCCCCTCGAACCCTATCAGCGTCCTGACCGGCACACCGAGCGCTTCGAGCTTGGCGCGACCGCCGAGGTCCGGCAGGTCGATGACAAAACAGGCAGCGAGGATGTCGGCGCCGATCTGGCGCAGCAGCTTGACTGCCGCTTCCGCGGTGCCGCCGGTGGCGATCAGATCGTCGACAAGGATCACCTTCTCGCCCGGAGCAACGCCGTCCTTGTGCATCTCCATCTCGTCCAGGCCATATTCCAGGCTATAGGCGACGCGCACCGTCTCGTAGGGCAGCTTGCCTTTCTTGCGGATCGGCACGAAGCCGGCCGAGAGCTGATGGGCGACGGCGCCGCCAAGGATGAATCCACGTGCCTCGATGCCGGCGATCTTGTCGATCTTCTGGCCGGCATAGGGATGCACCAGTTCGTCGATGGCGCGGCGGAAGGCGCGCGCATTGCCGAGCAGGGTGGTGATGTCGCGAAACAGGATGCCGGGCTTGGGATAGTCCGGAATGGTGCGGATCGCGGCAAGCAGCGTGTCTTCAAGGGAGGATTTCATGGGTCGAGATTACCTGAAACGGAGGTTCTTGCGCGACAATTGTTCGATCGAACTGCAGCCCATCAGCTTCATGCCACGTTCGATCTCGACCCGCATCTGCTCAAGGGCCCGTTCGACGCCGGGCTGGCCCGCCGCCGCGAGCGGGAACAGATAGTAGCGTCCGACGCCGACGGCCTTGGCACCGAGCGACAGCGCCTTCAGCACATGCGTGCCGCGCTGCACGCCGCCATCCATGATGACGTCGATCCTGTCGCCAACGGCATCGACGATCTCGGCAAGCTGGTCGAACGCCGCCCGCGAGCCATCCAGCTGCCGCCCGCCATGGTTCGACAGCACGATGCCGCTGCAGCCGATGTCGACGGCGCGTCTTGCATCCTCCACCGACATGACGCCCTTGAGGCAGAACGGACCCGCCCAAAGCTTGACCATCTCGGCGACGTCGTCCCACGTCATCGACGGGTCTAGCATCTCGGTGAAGTAGCGGCTGATCGACATCGTGCCGCCACCCATGTCGACATGCTCGTCGAGCTGCGGCAGCTTGAACCCCTCATGGGTGAAATAGTTAATCGCCCAGGCCGGCTTGAGCGCGAACTGCGCCATTCCGGCAAAGTTGAGCTTGAAGGGAATGGCAAAGCCGGTGCGTTTGTCGCGCTCGCGATTTCCTCCGGTGATGCTGTCGACGGTCAGCATCATCACCTCGACGCCGACCGCCTTGGCGCGCTGCATCATCGCCCGGTTGAGACCGCGATCCCGATGGAAATAGAACTGGTAGACCTGCGGGCTGCTGCTGATGCTGCGCGCCTCCTCGAGGCTGACGGTGCCAAGCGACGAGACGCCGAACATGGTGCCATACTTGGCCGCGGCCTTGGCGACCGCGCGCTCGCCCTGATGGTGGAACAGGCGCTGCAAGGCGGTCGGCGAGCAATAGAACGGCATCGCCAGCTTCTGGCCCATGACCGTCACCGACATGTCGACCTCGCTCACCCCGCGCAGCACATTGGGAACCAGATCGCAGGTCTCGAAGCTTTCGGTGTTGCGGCGGTAGGTGACCTCGTCGTCCGCCGCGCCGTCGATGTAATTGAAGATCGGCCCTGGCAGCCGCCGCTGCGCCATGTGGCGGAAATCGGAAAAGTTGTGACAGTCGCTGAGCCGCATCATCGAAATCCAAAAGCCATGGCGGGACGAGCTTCTCGCCACCGTTCGATGCGTCGAATATCAACCTCATGCCGCCATGCCAACGGACTAATTGCCGAACTTCCGCCTAAGCAATGGCGCAGACAAAAAAGGAGCGCCTTAAGCGCCCCTTCCCGTCTAAATCCGGCTGACGAGGATTACATGCCGAGATCGGAACGAAGCTCGGCCCTGGCCACTTCATATTCAGCCTTGAAGTCGTCCCGGTTGAGCAGGACCGCGGCAATGACGCTGCCGGAAATCCTGCCCATCTCGACATCGGACGCAAAATGGATGCCGCCAACCACGCGGTTGTGAGCGTATTTGCTCGCGCGTGCCATGATCTCGGCGCGCTTTTCCGGAACCATGTCGGACAGAATGATGCCCATCATCGTGCCGACGGTGGCGTGTCCGGAAGGCCAGGAACCGGAGCTCGACAGCTTGACCGCAGGCTTGACGAGATCGCTGAGCTGATGCGGGCGCGGGCGCTTCCAGACATCCTTGGCGGGATCGACGACAGCGCCTTCGGTAGCCACCAGGCGATCGAAGAAGGCGCTGAATTTCGGCAGCGTTTCCTTGTTGAATTTCGGCCCCATGACGTCGGCGAAGCGCCAGACATTCTCCTCGGCATCGGCCACCGCGCTGGCGACCATCTCCGGGGTGCGCGTGACCTGCAAAGTCAGCACCTCGCCGAGTTCGGCCTTGGTCTGCGCCGAATCGTTTGCCGGCGGCGGTGGCACGATCATCGTCAGGTCGACATCCTTGTTGGTGATGAAGGGCCGGGCGTCTTCTGCTTGCGCGGCCGAGCCGACGATGAGCAGCAACAGGCCTGCCGCGAGCGATGCGTATCTTTTCATGAATGCGATCCTTTGATGAGAGCAGCACAGGATCGCCGGATGCGGTGACGGCCATGTGACATGACCAGCCTCCGGAAATGCAAAAGGGCGCCTCCCGGCGCCCTTCGCGATCACTTGATTGTGTGGCTCAATGCGCCACGCCTTCCCACACCTTGCGCTTGGTTAGATAGACCAGAGCGCCGAACAGAAGCAGGAACACCAGCACGCGAAAGCCGGTCTTCTTGCGGTCTTCCATATGCGGCTCGGCCGCCCACATCAGGAAGGCGGAAACGTCGCGGGAGTACTGGTCGACCGTCTGCGGCGCGCCGTCATCATAGGTCACCTGGCCGTCGGAGAGCGGGTTGGGCATCTTCAGCGACACGCCCGACATGAAATAAGGGTTGTAGTGGGTGCCTTCCGGGATGACCATGCCGGCAGGCGGTGTCTCGTTATAGCCTGTCAACAGCGAGTGGATATAGTCGGGGCCGCCCGCGTCATACTGGGTGAAGATGTCGAAGACGAATTGCGGAAAGCCGCGCTCGACGCCGCGCGCCTTGGCCAGCAGCGACATGTCGGGCGGAGCAGCACCACCATTGGAAGCGGCGGCCGCTTCGTCGTTTGCGAACGGTGGCGGGAAGTGGTCGGACGGCTTGCCGGGACGATCGAACATGTCGCCGGCATCGTTGGGACCGTCATGGATCGTGTACTCGGCCGACAGCGTCTTGATCTGCGCATCGGAATAGCCGAGGTCCGACAGCGTGCGGAACGCCACCATGTTCATCGAATGGCAGGCCGCGCAGACTTCCTTGTAGACCTTGAGGCCGCGCTGCAGCTGCGCCTTGTCATAGGTGCCGAACGGGCCGGTGAAGCTCCAGTCCATTTCCTTCGGCTCGTGGATCGGGAAATGCGTCGGCGCGGCGGCGTTGTGCGCCTCTTCGGCGGCGATCGCCCAAGTGCCCGCCGACCCGATGCCGACGGCCACGAGGCCGACCAGCGCCAGCGAGGTGAGAATCTTTTTCATGCCAAATCCCCTTAGATTCTCTACCCGCTCAGCCTTTGGTTTCCGGCGCCGCCGTAGCGCCCGCCGGATGTCCGCTGCCGCCCTTGTTCTTCTCGAGGACCGCCTCGGTGATCGAGTTCGGCAGCCGTCGCGGCGTCTCGATCAGGCCGAGCACCGGCAGCGCGATCAGGAAGAAGGCGAAGTAGAACAATGTCGCCATCTGCGCCATGAACACATAGCTGCCTTCGGCCGGCTGCGAGCCCAGCCAGCCAAGCAGGATGGCATCGGCCACGAACAGCCAGAAGAACAGCTTGTACCAGGGCCGGTAAACGGCCGAGCGTACCTTCGAAGTGTCGAGCCACGGCACCAGGAACAACATGACGATGGCGCCGAACATGCACAGCACGCCGCCGAGCTTGGAGTTGATCGGCCCGACATTGAAGGTGATGGCGCGCAGGATCGCGTAGAACGGCAGGAAGTACCATTCGGGCACGATGTGGGCCGGCGTCTTCAGCGGGTTGGCGACGATGTAGTTGTCGGGATGGCCGAGATAGTTCGGCAGGTAGAAGACGAAATAGGCGAAGAAGAACAGAAACACGATCATGCCGAACGCGTCCTTGATGGTCGCGTAGGGGGTGAAGGCGACAGTGTCGGTCTTCGACTTGACCTCGATACCCGTCGGGTTCGACTGGCCCACGACATGCAGCGCCCAGATGTGCAAAACGACGACGCCGGCAATCATGAACGGCAACAGATAGTGCAGCGCAAAGAAGCGGTTCAGCGTCGGGTTGTCGACGGCAAAGCCGCCGAGCAGCAGCTGCTGGATCCAGTCGCCGACCAGCGGAATGGCGCTGAAGAAACCCGTGATGACGGTGGCACCCCAGAAGCTCATCTGGCCCCATGGCAGCACGTAGCCCATGAAGCCGGTCGCCATCATCAGGAGATAGATGATGCAGCCGAGGATCCACAGCAGCTCGCGCGGCGCCTTGTAGGAGCCGTAATAGAGGCCACGGAAGATGTGGATGTAGACGGCGACGAAGAAGAACGAGGCGCCGTTCGAATGCATGTAGCGCAGCAGCCAGCCCGAATTCACGTCGCGCATGATCTTCTCGACCGAGCCGAAGGCGAGATTGGTGTCGGCCGTGTAGTGCATGGCCAGCACGATGCCGGTCAGCATCTGCGCCACCAGCATGATCGACAGGATGCCGCCAAACGTCCAGGCGTAGTTGAGGTTGCGCGGCACCGGATAGGCGACGAAGCTGTCATAGACCAGCCGCGGCAGCGGCATACGGGCGTCGAACCAGCGTCCGAGACCGGTTTTGGGCGTATAGGTCGAGTGTCCCTCGCTCATCGAAATGTCCCCTGCCTCAACCGATAAGTATCTTGGTATCGGAAATGAACTTGAATACCGGCACCGCCATGTTCTCAGGCGCCGGGCCTTGGCGGATGCGTCCGGCCGTGTCGTAGACCGAGCCGTGGCATGGGCAGAACCAGCCGCCGAAATCGCCTTCCTGGCCGAGCGGAATGCAGCCGAGATGGGTGCAGACCTGAACCATCACCATCCAGGCTTCCTTGCCGGGTGTGGTGCGGTTGGCGTCGGTCGCCGGTGCATCGGCCGGCAGATTGGCGTTGCGGGCGATCGGGTCCTTGAGATCGGCCAGCTTGACGGCCTCGCCGTCCTTCATTTCCTGTTCGGTGCGGTTGCGGACCACGACCGGCTTGCCGCGCCATTTGACGATCAGCGACATGCCCGGCGTCAGCGAGGCGACGTCGACTTCGACGGAAGCGAGCGCCAGCGTCGAGGCATCGGGGCGCATCTGGTCGATGAACGGCCACGCGAAGGCACCCGCGCCGACCACTGCGGCCATGCCGGTGGCGACGTAGAGAAAATCACGACGGTTGGGATCCTGGGTGTCGGTTGCGCTCACGGGTGCCTGATCCTTTCGCCTCTTCCGTGCCGGTGGCTGAGCCTTGTTCCCCGCTCAATTACGCCAACCCGACAGCGCATGGCGAACAGGCTTGCGAATTCCTCCGGCATTTGGACTTCGGTTTATGCGTGAAGCCCGTTTTTGTCCAGACGGGTGAAGGCACAAGGGCAGATTGTCGCGGGGACAAAATCCGCCACCGCTCAACGCGACGCCGGATAGCCGCCAAACATCGCTAAACAACCGGGAAACAACCGCAAATCCGACGCCCCTGTTCGGCTCGACACAAGGCGCCAGCCGGGTCTATCCTTGCCATCATGGCACACGTCATAGACCGCGACACCTGGTCTGTTCGCTCCGACCATTGGAAGGGCGAATTGCAATGTGGCGCCTACGGCTCCAACTCCTGCCTGATCTTCAACTATTTGCCTGGCGTCGGCGGCGGCCCCCGCCTGCACACGCATCCCTACGCGGAGATCTTCATCATCCGCCAGGGCACCGGCCTGTTCACTGTCGGCGACCAGGAGATCGAGGCATCCGCCGGCCAGATCCTGATCGTGCCGCCCAACACGCCGCACAAATTCACCAATCTCGGCCCAGGCCCGCTGGAAACGACCGACATCCATGAAAACGGCAGCTTCATCACTGAATGGCTGGAGTGACCCCTATTTCGCGCCGAGCCTGCCCAGCACCGCTTTCGGGATGTTGTATTCACGAATGACGGCATCGTGCTTGCGCAAGCCGCACAGCTCGCGCTGGATGAAATAACCATGCACCGCCTCGGCGGCATCCTTGAGCAGCCGGGGACGCAATTGCTCGTCGGCATTGTCGCGCAACCTGGCCAGCGTTTCCTCTACCCGCTGGCCGGCGCGGCCAAGTGCTGCCGCCTTCTCCGCCAATATTTCATGGCCGAGCGCATCGAAGGCGGCTTCGGCGGCGGTGGCACTCGTTGGACCGTGAGGGGATCGCAGAGACATTCAGCGGGCCTCCAAGTCCTTAGCTTCAGGAAAAGACAAAATAGGAGCGAAATCGTATCTCCAAAAATCCACAACGGAAATAATGTGTCCATCCGAAAACGCGGACACCAAAACGCCCATACCGTCGATATCCGTGTAGGTGAAATCAGAGATGAGTCGCGGCTTGGCCGCCAAAGAATATCCAACAGTTACGACTTCGAAGCTTCCCATGCCCCCATCGTCCAGTGTTGTAAACGAGACGGCGACCGGCGTGGAAAGCCCCGAACAGTCGGAGAGGAACGTAAGCAAGCCAAACCGTAACTCATTGAGCACTTCAGTCTGAAGCGGCAAGACAGCAGTCATAAAAGCTACTCCGCCGGGCGTGTCTCTTCGAGCACGCTGTCCTCGTGGTAGAGAAAACCGCCGGACTGCCGCTTCCACAGCCGCGCATAGAGCCCGTCGAGCGCCACCAGTTGGTCATGCGTGCCTTGTTCGACGATGCGGCCACCGTCGAGCACCACCAGCCGGTCGAGTGCCGCGATCGTCGACAGACGATGGGCGATGGCGATGACCGTCTTGTTTTCCATCAGCCGCGTCAGATTCTCCTGGATCGCCGCCTCGATGTCGGAATCGAGCGCCGAGGTCGCTTCGTCGAGGATCAGGATCGGCGCGTCCTTGAGGAAGACGCGGGCGATCGCCACGCGCTGGCGCTGGCCGCCCGACAATTTGACGCCGCGCTCGCCGACAAAGGCCTCGTAGCCGGCGCGGTCCCTGTTGTCGCGCAAGGTCAGGATGAACTCGTGCGCCTCGGCCTTTTTCGCCGCAGCGATCACCTCCGCGTCGGTCGCGTCAGGCATGCCGAGCTTGATGTTGTCGCGCAGCGAACGGTGGAACAGCGCCGTGTCCTGGCTGACGACGCCGATATTGGCGCGCAGCGAATTCTGCGTGACTTTGGCGACATCCTGGCCATCGATGGTGATCGACCCGCTCTCCAGATCGTAGAGCCGCAGGATCAGGTTCGCGAGCGTCGTCTTGCCGGCCCCGGACGGCCCGACCAGCCCGACCTTCTCGCCCGGCTTGACGACAAGGTCGATGCCGTTCAGCACGCCGAACCCCTTGCCGTAATGGAACTCGACGTTGTTCACCTCGATACGCCCGCCTGCCACCACGAGTTCCTTGGCGTCGGGCGCGTCGGTGAGGCCGAGCGGCTGCGAAATCAGCGCCTTGGAGTTCTCCAGCACGCCGAGGTTTCGCAAGATGCTGTTGAGCTGCATCATCAGCCGGCCGAGCAGCATGTTGAGCCGCAGCACCAGCGACAGGGTGAAGGCGACCGCGCCGACGGTGATCGAGCCCTCGACCCAGAGATAAACGGCAAAGCAGCCGATCGCCGTGATCATAATGCCCGACAGCGTCGTCAGCGCCATGCGCACGCCGGTCAGCCGGCGGGTGAACGGGCGCAATGCGTCGAGGTAGATGTCGAAACCGTTCCTGATGTAGCGGTCGTCGCCGTCGGCCGAGAACAGTTTCAGCGTCTGCACGTTGGAATAGGAATCGACGATGCGGCCGGTGATCATCGAGCCGGCCTCGGCGGTTTCCTCGGCATGCTTGCGGATTGCCGGCAAGTAGAGCTTGGCCAGCCAAGCGAAAGCGGAAATCCAGATCACCACCAGCACCGCCAGCCTGAGATCGAGGCCTGCGACCAGCGCCAGCGTCGTCACCGTGTAGACGATCATGAACCAGACGACTTCGATGAAGCTTTCCATCAGGTCGCCGGTGGCTTGCCCCGCCTGCCAGACCTTTGTCGCGATGCGGCCGGCGAAATCGTTCTGGAAAAAGGCGTAGGACTGGCGCGAGACATGCCGGTGTGCCTGCCAGCGCACCAGATTGTAGAAGCCCGGCGTGATGGTCTGTTCATCGACCAGCGCCGACAGACCGACGACGACGGTGCGGATGACCAGCACCACCACGGCCATGAAAACCAGTTCAGGACCGGCGGCGGCCCACAGTGCGTGCCAGCTGCGCTCGGCGGGAAGCTGGTCGAGAATATCGACGAGCCGCCCGACGAAGTAGAACAGGCCGGCCTCGACCAGCGGCGCGATGCCGCCGATGACCAGCATGGCGAAGAAGGCGAACTTCGCCTGGCCGACATAGTGCCAGAGGAAACCGCCGACGCTGGTCGGTGGCCGAAGATTCGCTGGCTCCCTGAACGGATAGACCCAGTTCTCGAACCAGCGATAGACGGCAGTCATCATGCGGCGGCCATCATTCTGCGGCTTGCCCCTTTGCAAGTGCATCGTTGGCGGGGTCGGCGGGACCGCCCTCAAGCAGGAACCCGCCCGACTGGCGCTGCCAGAGCTGGGCGTAAAGCCCGCCTCGGGCGACGAGTTCCTCGTGCGAACCTTCCTCGATGACACGGCCTTTGTCCATCACCACCAGCCTGTCCATCGCCGCGATGGTTGAGAGCCGGTGCGCGATGGCGATGACGGTCTTGCCTTGCATGAGCTTGTAGAGGTTCTCCTGAATCGCCGCCTCGGCTTCGGAATCAAGCGCCGAGGTCGCTTCGTCAAGGATAAGTATTGGCGCATCCTTCAACATAACGCGAGCAATGGCGATGCGTTGACGCTGGCCGCCGGACAATTTGACCCCGCGGTCGCCGACATGGGCATCGAAGCCCTTCCGGCCACCGGCATCCGAAAGCCCTGATATGAAGTCCAGCGCCTCGGCGCGCCCCGCTGCCTCGACAAGCAGCTCTTCCGAGGCATCGGGCCGGCCATAGAGGATGTTCTCGCGCACCGAACGATGCAGCAGCGAGGTGTCCTGCGTGACCATGCCGATCTGCGCACGCAGCGAATCCTGCTTCACACCGGCGATCTCCTGGCCATCGATCAGAATCCGGCCGGCTTCGAGATCATAGAAGCGCAGCAACAGGTTGACCAGCGTCGACTTGCCGGCGCCGGAACGGCCGACGATGCCGACCTTTTCGCCCGGCTTCACCGCCAGCGACAAGCCTTCGATCACACCCTTCTGCTTGCCGTAGTGGAAGCGGATGTCCTCGAAGCGGATCTCACCCCTGGAAACGCTGATCTCCTTCGCGTCCGGCCTGTCCTCGACAAGGCGCGGCAGCGAGATCGAGGCGATACCGTCCTGCACCGTGCCGATGTTCTCGAACAGGCCCGACATTTCCCACATGATCCATTGCGACATGCCCCACATCCTGAGCACAAGGCCGATGACCACGGCGACCGCGCCGATCGTCACTGCTTGCCCCAGCCACAGCCACAACGCCATCGCGGTGACGGAGAACAAGAGCAATGCATTCAGGATGTAAAGCGAGCCAAAAAGCACTGTCACCAGCCGCATCGACCGGTAGACCGTTTCGAGAAAGCCGGACATGCCGTCTTTGGCGAATGACGCTTCGCGGCGTGCATGGCTGAACAGCTTGACCGTCTGGATGTTGGAGTAGCTGTCGACGACCCGGCCCGTCATGATCGAGCGCGCATTGGCCTGTTCCTCGCCGACCTTGCCCAACCGCGGGATGAAGTAGCGCAGCAAAAGGATATAGCCGACCAGCCAGACGCCTAGCGGCGCGGCCAGCCGCCAGTCGGCCGAGCCGACGATGAGCAGCATGCCGAGGAAATAGACGATAACGTAGTTCAGGACGTCGATCACCTTGATGACGCATTCGCGCACCGCGAGGGCCGTCTGCATCAGCTTTGTCGCGATGCGGCCGGCGAACTCGTCCTGGTAGAAACTCATCGACTGCTTGAGCAGATAGCGGTGCACCTGCCAGCGGATGCGCATGGGATAATTGCCCATCAGCGTCTGCTGGTTGAGAAACGAATGCAGCCATACCGTGCCCGGCAGCGCGAACAGCACGATGAAGGCCATGCCGGCGAGCTTCCAGGCTTCCGTCTGCAGGAAGGTTTCGCGATTCTGCCCCGACAGCCAGTCGACGATGCGGCCGAGAAAGCCGAACATCCATACTTCTGCGATCGCGATGGCCGTCACCAGCACCGCGTCGAAAAGGATATAGGGCCATGCGCCGCGCGTATAATGCAGGCAGAAGGCAACCAGCGTCTTGGGCGGCTCGACCGGTTCCGCTGCGGGGAACGGATCGAGCCTTTTTTCAAACCAGCTAAACAACAACATAGGTTATGCCTGTGAAATGTGTTTGCCGCTTACGCAGCACGTGAGCGTACGAAATCCCCGGAACCCATGGCGTCAAGGGCCGACGGTCTGGAATCACCCGGACCGTCGGCCCTGCTTCGCGCAATATAGGGGCTCGCGGGCTTTTCGCCGACAGCTGTGCCAGACGATCCTGACGACACGGTGCCGCCAGCCCGATTTTTCGCGCCCGGCCGGATCAGCCGGATGATCCGACGCACCAGCGAAGGCCGGCTCAGATCGGGAACCGCGCGCGAAAAATCGACATCCGGCAGCATGCCGCGATGCGGCCGGCGGCGAACCTCGGCGTGAACCGCCGACGAATAGGTGTCGCCGATCAGCAGCGCCCAGGTCGGCAGTCGGTGGATATGCAGGCTCCTCGAGCCAGGTATTCTGTAGGGATCGAACATCGGTCCGTCCTCCGTGTGAAAATCGAGATAAAAAGGCGAAGCAATATCGTCCGCCGGCATTCGGCCGGAGGCATGCTTTGCGTCGGTCCGGACACGACAAGCATCGGTCCGGACAGCTTCAGATGGGGCGTTCAGCCCTTTTGACTTTTTGAAAAACATCGCAGGATTCCTTCGAGAGCCGAAAAATCGTTTCGGCGGGAATCGGTGCGATCAAGTCTTAGAGAGTCAGGAGAATCGTCGTACCGAAACCGCCGGTAGGCAGGTAAGCCCACGAGAGGAGCGCTGGATGTGCATGATCATCATGAATTACCCCTCCATCGGTTCGGGTTGACAATCCTGGCTGTATACCCGACCTCGCAGAAAATGGCCACCCGCAGGTCCAGCAATTTCCAAAACCGCCAAGCCGCTGTGGCCGATCCGCCACTTATTAGAAGGACGCGGAAATGAACTGTCGTCTCCGCATCGCGCTCTACCAGCCTGACATTGCCGGCAACACCGGGACAATCCTGCGCTTCGCCGCGTGCCTCGGACTTGGCGTCGACATCATCGAACCGGCCGGATTTCCGCTCTCCGACAAAGCGCTCAAGCGAGCCGGCATGGACTACCTCGAAATGGCTGCCCTGACCCGGCATGTCGACTGGCATGCCTTCGAGGAATGGCGCAAGGCTGGTTCGCGCCGGCTGGTGCTGCTGTCGACCAAAGCCACGACGGCCTACACCAGCTTCATCTTCGCCGAAGGCGACATACTCCTGTTTGGCCGGGAATCCGCAGGCGTGCCGGATCCTGTCCATCAGGCGGCTGATACGCGGCTGACCATCCCGATGCAGGGTACGGCGCGCAGCATCAACGTCGCGCTCTCCGTCGCCATGGTGGCGGGCGAAGCCGTCCGGCAACTCGGATAATGGCAGTCCGTCTCCCGTCATCTTGACCCAGGCGCACATCGCCTTCTCCTTCGTTTGCACATCCAGGGTTTCTTCGCTACAAGCTCAACTTAACTTGAGGTCAAGCGGAAAAATCGGGGCGGAAAATCAGACATGGCGCCTATAACGGAATTGACGGTCGGCCAGGTGGCCATGCGCAGCGGGGTGGCGGTGTCGGCGCTGCATTTCTACGAGGCCCGCGGCCTGATCCGCAGCCATCGCACGTCGGGCAACCAGCGCCGCTACGGCCGCGATGTGCTGCGGCGCGTGGCGATCATCAAGGTTGCACAGGAGGTCGGCATCTCGCTGGCCGAAATCGGTGCCGCACTTGAATCACTGCCCGAAGGCCGCACGCCGACGCGCGACGACTGGAACCTTTTGTCGACCGCCTGGCGCGACGGGCTCGACCACAAGATCGCCCAGTTGAAGAAACTGCGCGACGGGCTGACCGACTGCATCGGCTGCGGCTGCATGTCCATCGACAAATGCCCGCTGCGCAACAAGGGCGACCGGCTGGCGCGCGAGGGGACAGGGGCAAGAAGGCTGGTTGCTCCGCCTCTCTCAAGGACATCCTAGTCAGCCGCTGGCAACCGCCTGATGGTGAACTCAATCAGGTCGCCCGGCCGCTCGAACCAGCTTTCGATCTCGGTCCAGTAGGCCTGCTTGGGAAAGCGCTCGAACCATTCCTTGGCCTTGAGCCGCGCATCGGAGCGCGGCAGCACGAAGGTCTCTCGCAGGAAACCGTCGCGCGGCATACGCACGCGCTCGGCACGGCTTTGGTCGAGCCTTCTCTTCAGGCCATCCAGCGGCGGTCTTGCCGGGGTGCGCACGAAACAGCTCCTTGCACCTGGCGCATGACCCGAAATCGGAATCGAGTTTCGGAAAGGATCATGCGCAAAACCAAAGTGACTTGACCCTTGCCCTTAAGAGATTAGGGATCGCGCCGGCAAAAGACGAGTCATTTGTGGGACTCGCCGCCCCAACCGGAGACGGCACTTGGAACGACCAGAAATACCGACAGGCCTGCCCGCCGACATCGAACAGAAGAAGATGAAGGCACGGCTGTGGTTCGAGGCGCTGCGCGAACGCATCTGCGCCACTTTCGAGCAGATCGAGCAGGACCTTGGCGGGCCGCTGGCCTCGTGGTCACCGGGCCGTTTCGAAAAGACGCCGTGGGAACGCGACGAGGGCCGTGGCGGCGGCGGTACCATGTCGATGATGCACGGCCGCGTCTTCGAAAAGGTCGGCGTCCACACTTCGACCGTCCATGGCGAGTTCTCGCCCGAATTCAGGAAGCAGATGCCCGGCGCCGAGGAAGACCCGCGCTTCTGGGCATCCGGCATTTCGCTGATCGCGCACCCGTGGAATCCCAACGTTCCGGCCGTGCACATGAACACGCGCATGGTGGTAACATCGCGCCAATGGTTCGGCGGCGGCGCCGATCTGACACCGGTGCTCGATCGCCGCCGCACCCAGGACGACCCTGATACTCTCGCCTTCCATCGCGCCATGCAATTCGCTTGCGAGAAGAATGCCGCGGTCGCCGATTACCCGAAATTCAAGGCCTGGTGCGACGAGTACTTCTATCTGTCGCACCGCAACGAGCCGCGCGGCACCGGCGGCATCTTCTTCGACTGGCTGCATTCGGGCGAGGACAAAGGCGGCTGGAATGCCGATTTCAACTTTGTCCAGGATGTCGGCCGCTCCTTTCTCGTCGTCTACGGTCACCTCGTGCGCGCCAACTTCAACGAGAACTGGACCGATGGCGACCGTGACGAACAGCTCATCCGCCGCGGCCGCTATGTCGAATTCAATCTGCTTCACGATCGCGGCACCATCTTCGGCCTGAAGACCGGCGGCAATGTCGCGTCCATTCTCTCCAGCCTGCCGCCCGAGGTCCGCTGGCCGTAACAAAATGGTGAGCCCTGCGTGAGCCGCATTGATGTCCCATTCGCTTAAAATGGGCATGGAATGTGGCACGCGGTGCGGCGAAAAATTTCTTTTTCGTCTAATAGGCCGTTGAAAAGACTGGCCTATTTGTGGGGCCGGGTCGGGAAGCGCCGGCGGTTCGCCTGCGCGCAATTCCAGGAAAGTGCGAAACGGCTTTCCGACCGGAATTGCGTCAAAGCGAGCCGCGACCCGACGCGACCGGACGGCCCAGACGACGCGGGGCACCTCATAGAGAGGGATGCCCTACTTCCAGGAGTACTTCGCAATGCGCAAGATCATTGTTTCGGCGGCCGCCGCTGCCCTTCTCGCTTCCGGTTCGGTGGCATTCGCCGCCGTCAAGCACACCACCGGAACGATCAAGACCTTTGACGCAACGGCCATGAGTCTGGTCCTCGACGATGGATCGTCTTTTACGCTTCCCAAGACCTTCAAGGATCCTGGCCTGCAGGTCGGTGAAAAAGTCCGTGTCTCATGGGATATGAAGGGCAAGAACAAGGTCGCCGAGGCCGTCAAGGCCGCAAAATGATGGCTTGCCCGCCAGAGCAGGATGAGACGATGTCCGGTCCTGTTTCGGGGTAGTGTTAAGAGGGCGGAGCAGCGCTGCTCCGCCTTTTTGCCGTTGACCGCAACCAATGCCGCCCCATCTGTGTTATGCTTCTCACCCGCTCGCGGTCCGTGGATTCAACCCTGGAACCGGACCATGAGCCAAAAAAGTACCGGAGCCTCGACCAGGCTTCACGGAGGAAAAGGAGAAAATCCCATGAAGGAGTTTCACTGCGGGTCGCTCGTGCCCGGCTGTGACTGGCACACGCGTGCCGACGAGGAGGCCGAGGTGATGCGCCGTGCCGTCGAGCACATGCGCGAGACGCATGGCGAAACGGTGATCCGCGAGACGATGATCGAGGCGATCCGCTCGCGCATCGAAAAGACCCGCGACGCGGCCTGATCTACCCGGCGTTCAAAGCTTCGGCGGCGCGCTTGAGGAGCGCGTCGCGATCAGGGGTAAACCCGGCTTCGACCCATTCCGCCTCGAGATTCCTGAGGATTTCGCCGAGTTTCGGTCCTGGAGTTGCGCCGAGCGCCGTGAGATCGGCACCTTTCAGCGGAAACAACGGCTTTTCCCATTTGACGGCGAAGGCAAGCAGGCGCGAAAAGCCACCGGCTTCGAGCAGCGCCTCATTGTCCTCGACGGCGCGCACCCTGGCTGCCGCAAGCGACAGCCGCAGCCGGTCGACAAACCCGTTCCGGTCGCCGCGATAGAGCCTTTTCGCCAGTTCGCCCTCGGTCGTCTTCGGTTCGACGGCGGTGGCAAGCGCCCAGTGGCGCAGGCGATCCGCTTCGGCTGTCGAGAATTTAAGCCGCTCGGCGAGCGTCTTCATGCGAGCGGCATCGGGCGGCACGATCGCTTCCAGTCTGAGCAGCGGGTCGGGTGCCCAGCCCAGATCCTTCCCGGCCTTGGCCAACCCATGGATGGCATCGATGCCCCATTTCTCGCTTTCCGGCAGCGCTGCGGTCAAGACGCCTGCCTGCCGCATCCAGAGCAGCGCCCGTGACGGATCGGGCGCCGACAAGAGCTTCTTCAGTTCCGACCAGATGCGCTCGGCCGAAAGCTGGGCCAGCCCTTCCTTAAGCCGGGCGCAGGCTTTCAGCCCTTCGGCGTCCGGCCGTCCATCGCCGTACCAGGCGAAGAAGCGGAAGAAGCGCAGGATGCGCAGATAATCCTCGCGGATACGCGCTTCCGGGTCGCCGATGAAGCGCAGCCGGCGTGCCTCGATGTCGGCAATGCCGCCGACCAGGTCGACAACCCTGCCGTCGGCCTCGGCATAGAGCGCATTGATGGTGAAGTCGCGCCGCTCGGCGTCAAGCTTCCAGTCGCGCCCGAACGACACTTTCGCGCGTCGCCCGTCGGTCTCGATATCGGCGCGCAAGGTGGTGATTTCATAAGGTTTTCCGCCGGCAACCACGGTGATTGTCCCATGTTCGATGCCGGTTGGCACCGCCTTGAACCCTTCCGCTTCGGCGCGGCGGAGGGTTTGCTGCGGCAGGCAGGTGGTGGCGATGTCGATGTCGGCGACGGGCTGGCCCATCAGCGTGTTGCGCACCGCGCCGCCGGCGACTCGCGCCTCTTCACCGCCTTCGGCCAGTGCGAACAGCAGGCGCTGCAGATGCTTGTCGCCGAGCCAGTCGGCCCTGTCCGCGATCGAGACACTCACGCATAGAGCCTTTCATAGAGGGTACGGATGATGCCGGCGGTGACGCCCCAGATGCGCCGGTCGCCGTAAGGCATGTCGTAGAAGAACCATTCGAGATCGTTCCACATACGGCTGTCGCGCTTGTGGTTGGCCGGATCCATCAGGAAGCGCAGCGGCACTTCGAAAGCGGCGTCGACCTCGTCGGCGTTGAGGGTCAGCTGGAAACCGGGCAGCACGATGCCCAGCACCGGCGCGATGCGGTAGCCGCTGCCGGCCACATAGTCGGGCATGCGACCAATGATCTCGATGCGGTCTCGGCCAAGCCCGATCTCCTCGAAGGTCTCGCGCAGCGCCGCCGCCTCAGGGCTCGGATCGGTCGGATCGATGGTACCGCCGGGAAATGCCACCTGCCCCGAATGGCTGCGCAGCTTTTCAGCCCGCTTGGTCAGGAGAACCGTCGCATCGCCCTCATGATCGACCACCGGGATCAGCACCGCGGCATTGCGCAGCGCCTTGCCCTGGTTGAGGCGCGGATGGCCGGGGTTGAAGCGATGATCGCCATAATCGTCGCCGGCATGCGCATCGGGCTGCACGGCAAAACGCGCGCGAAAATCCGCGGATGAAAACGGCGCCGGCGTCACCTGGTCCATCACGCACTCAGCCGCTTCAACTGGTCCGCCGGCATGATCGGGAACACGGCGCCCTTGGAGCGCACCGCGAACATCGTCTCGCCGCCGATCTCGACCTCCTCGCCATGCCCGACCAGCTCATACATAACCGGCCGCGCCACCAGCGCCTCCAGACGGCCCCGCACCAGCACATAGGGCTTCAATCCGCCGGTCTCGTTCTCGTCGACAAAGCGCAGCGGCCGTTCCGGCCCGGCCTCGACGACATCGCCGACATTGGTGCGGAAGGTGATGGTCTGCGCTTCGCCGCTACCCGAAACGTCCATTTCGACGGCGATGAACGGCGCATCGGCAACGCGGATGCCGACCTTTTCCACCGGTGTCACCAGATAGGTCCTGCCATCGGCGTCCTTGCGCAGCACCGAGGAGAAAAGCTGCACCAGCGGCATGCGCCCGATCGGCGTGCCCAGATAGAACCAGGTGCCGTCGGACTTGATCTCCATGTCCAGATCGCCGCAGAAGTCGGGATTCCAGCGTTCGACGGGTGCCGCGCCCTTGCCGGCACGGGCGGCGCGCGAGATGAGCGCCTCGAGGCCACGCGCCTCGGTGGCATCCGTCAGGCTTTCTTCACGATGTCCCAAGGGTCCCGTCATGGTCACGAAATAGTCACTGTTGTTGCGCTTGTCAGCCTAAGTCTGTGATTTAAGTTTCGACATAGGCGCCACGCGAGGCCGAATCGCGGCAACTTATGGTATGGTGCAGCCGTTGTTCCAGCCATGGTATTCCAACCACAAGGATCGATGCGGCATGAGCGTGATGGTCAAGGAAAGCCCGATCAGCGAAAAGGACATGATCGCAGAAGCCGAAAAGGCGCTTGCCGACATCTCCCGTATCCGCGACGGGGTCGGCCGGGTCATCTTCGGACAGGAAAGCGTCGTCGAGCGCACGCTGGTGGCGCTGCTGGCCGGTGGCCATGCGCTTTTGGTCGGCGTGCCGGGCCTCGCCAAGACCAAGCTGGTCGAAACACTTGGCATCGTGCTCGGCCTCGATTCGCGTCGCATCCAGTTCACGCCGGACCTGATGCCGTCCGATATCCTCGGCTCCGAAGTGATGGAGCAGGACGAAACCGGCAAACGCTCCTTCCGCTTCATCTCCGGGCCGATCTTCGCCCAGTTGCTGATGGCCGACGAGATCAACCGCGCGTCGCCGCGTACCCAGTCGGCGCTGCTGCAGGCCATGCAGGAATACCACGTCACCATTGCCGGCGCCCGCCATGACCTGCCGGCGCCCTTCCACGTGCTGGCAACCCAGAACCCGCTGGAGCAGGAAGGCACCTATCCGTTGCCCGAGGCCCAGCTTGACCGCTTCCTGATGCAGGTGGATATCCTCTATCCCGAAATCGAGGCAGAGCGCCGCATCCTTCTGGAAACCACCGGCATCGAGGACGCGAAAGCCCAGAACGTCCTGCAGCCGGTGCGGCTGAAGGAGATCCAGACGCTGATCCGCCGCATGCCGGTGCCTGAAAGCGTCGTCGAGGCGATCCTGACGCTGGTGCGCTCGGCGCGTCCCGGCCAAGGCAATGCCGAGACCGACAAGAACGTCGCCTGGGGTCCCGGCCCGCGCGCCAGCCAGGCGCTGATGCTGTGCACAAGGGCGCGCGCGCTTTACGACGGACGGCTGGCGCCCTCGGTTGACGACGTGCGTGCGCTGGCCGAGCCGGTGCTGCAGCATCGTATGGCGCTGACCTTCGCCGCCCGCGCCGAAGGCACCAGCGTGCGTGACGTGGTGGCGAAACTCGTGAAAGGGATTTGATGCCGCGCATCGGCGAGGTCCAGGCTCCGGCAGCGACGCGCGACGCGCTCGCCCGTGGCCGGTTGCGAGCCTCGCTTGTGCCAGACCTGCTGGTCGAGGCGCGCCGCATCGTCAACACCGTGATCGCCGGCTGGCATGGCCGCCGCAAGCGCGGCATCGGTGAAAATTTCTGGCAGTTCCGGCCCTATGTCGAGGGAGATTCCTCGCGCATCGACTGGCGCCGCTCGGCCCGCGACGACCACACCTATGTGCGCGACCGCGAATGGGAAGCCGCCCATACGGTCTGGCTGTGGGCCGACCCCTCGCCGTCGATGCTCTACAAATCCACCGGCGCCAGCGTTTCCAAGCAATCGCGCGCGCTGGTGCTGGCGCTGGCCATGGCCGAACTGTTGTCGCGCAGCGGCGAGCGCATCGCCTGGCCGGGCCTCACCGACCCGTTCACCGCCCGCAACGGCGCCGAACGCATCGCCGCCCAGTTGATGCATGCGGGCGATTTGCCGGCAAAACCCGACCTGTCCGACATCAGGCGCTTCTGCGACATCGTCATCGTCAGCGACTTCCTCGATCCGGTCGAAGAGACGATGGCCTGGCTCGACGTGCTGGCCCGCCACGGCGTGCGCGCGCACCTGATCGAGGTCGCGGACCCGGCCGAGGAGACCTTCCCCTATGCCGGCCGAACCGAGTTCACCGATCCCGAGACCGGCGACAAGCTGACCGCCGGCCGCGCCGAAATGCTGGGTGATGAGTATCGTCTGCTTTACGCCGCCCGCCGCCATGAACTGACGGCCTGGTGCAAACGGCTTGGATGGAGCTTTACCGTCAACCACACCGATCGGCTCGCTTCCGACGCACTGGTGCGGCTGCACATGGCGATGACTGCTGACGGCCCCTCGGCCAGGCCGACCGCCGGCGGTCATGCAGGCATGATCGCCAGCGGCGATCAGCCAGGGCCGACCGACTTTGGCAGTCGTGCCGGCACGATCACCGGTGGCGATCGGCCAGGAAAGGCTGTCGCATGAGTTGGCTGCCGCTTTCCTTTGGCGCCCCCATGGTGCTGTGGGGCCTGCTGGCACTGCCGGTGATCTGGTGGCTGCTCAGGCTGACGCCGCCCAAGCCGCAGACCGAAATCTTCCCGCCGCTGAAGATCCTGGCGCGCGTGCTGAAGCGCGAGGAGACGCCGCAGCAGAGCCCGTGGTGGCTGACGCTGCTCAGGCTCTTGATGGCGGCCCTCATCGTAGCGGCATTGGCCGACCCGGTCTTCAACCCGCGCGAAAAGCTGCCGGCCGAGGGAGCCGCCCTTGCCCTGGTCATCGACAATGACTGGGCAAGTGCCGCCGACTGGGGCAAACGCGTCGCCACCGCCGAGCGGCTGATCAACGATGCCGGCGCCAACGGCGTGCCGGTCGTCATCGCCTTCACCGCCGAAAAGGCCAATGCCGAGGTCGGCCCGTTCGATGCCGCCACCGCGCTTGACCGGCTGCGCGCCGCCAAGCCGCGGCCGATCCCGACCGACCGGCCCGCCATCTATGCCCGCGTGGCCGGCGTGCTGGAGACCTTGCCCGGGGCCAGCGTCGCCGTGCTTGCCGACGGCCTGGCGGCAAAGGGCGATGAAGCCGCCTTCAACACGCTTTTGTCGAAAAATGCCGCGCGTGTCGTCTGGGCAACCGCGGACAGGCTGTCGCTGACCGGCCTGACCGCCGCCGACAACCAGGTCGACGGCTTTGCACTGACCGCCATCCGCGCGCCGGGCGACCCTGCCCCGGCTCAGGTCACCGCCGGCGCCTTCGATGACAAGGGCCGCCGCATCGCCGATGCGACGCTGACCTTTTCGCCTGGCGAAACCACCGCCACCGGCACCATGGCGGTGCCGTTCGAGCTGCGCAACGACTTCGCTTCCATCGCGCTCGACGGCGAGCGGCAGGCCGGTGCGGTCCGCGTCCTCGACGAAAGCTCCAAGCGCCGCCGCGTCGGTCTATTGTCGCAGGCCGAGGCCGACCAGGCACAGCCGCTTTTGTCGCCGCTCTACTACATCAGGCGGGCGCTGCAGCCCTTCGCCGATCTGGTCGAACCCTCCAGCGCCGATCTTGCCGACGCCATCCCGCAAATCCTCGACCAGAAGCCCGCGATGATCGTTATGGCCGATATCGGCACCATTCCCGGACAGGTCCGGCAGAGACTTGTCGATTGGGTCGACAATGGCGGCACGCTGGTGCGTTTCGCCGGTTCGCGGCTGGCCACCGCGGGCGATGACGACGATTTGCTGCCCGTCCGCCTTCGCACCGGCGAGCGGTCGCTCGGCGGCGCGCTGTCATGGACGTCGCCGCAGCCGGTCACCGAATTCCCCAAGGCCGGCCCGTTCGCCGATCTGGCGCCGCCGACCGAGGTCACCGTCAGCAGGCAGGTGCTGGCCGAGCCGACATCCGATATCGTCGAGCGCACCTGGGCGGCCCTTGCCGACGGCACGCCGCTGGTCACCGGACTGAAGAAAGGCAAGGGCACGCTGGTGCTGTTCCACGTCACCCCCGAGGCAACCTGGTCGAACCTGCCGATCTCTGGCAGCTTCGTCGAGATGCTGCGCCGCATCGTGCAGCTGTCGCGCAACCAGGGCGCGGCCATCGCCAATGCCGAAGCCGCCGCGGCGTCGCTGGCGCCCTATCGCATGATTGCAGCCGACGGCTCGCTGGTGCCGCCAACGCCGGATGCACGGCCGCTTGTACCGGGCGCTGGCGCGCTGCCGGTGACTTTTGAAAACCCGCCCGGTCTCTATGGTTCCGAGACGGGTGTATTTGCCCACAATCTGCTGGAAGCCGACAGCAAGTTGGCGCCCCTGGCACGCCCGCAAATCACAGTTCCCATCACCTCGATCCAGTATGCCTTTGACGAATCGCGCAATCTGAAAGGCGCGCTGGTCGCGGCCGCCCTGGTGCTGATGCTGCTTGATACGCTGGCGGTGTTCTGGATGGGCGGCCTGTTTTCACGCCGGCCGCGCCGCGCCGGTGCCGTGACAACCACCGCCGCCATCCTGATTGCGCTGGGTAGCTCGTTCGGTCATGCCGACCTTGCCCGCGCCGACGACGCCAAGCCGGGTGACGAAATTGCCATCGAGGCGATTTCGAAGACCCGCATCGCCTATGTGCTGACCGGCGTGCCGGGCGACGATTCGATCAGCCGCGCCGGGCTCGAGGGCCTGACGCGCTTTCTGGTCGAGAAGACGGCGCTGGAACCGGGTGAGCCGGCCGGCGTCGACATTTCGAGGGACGAGTTGTCGTTCTATCCGCTGATCTACTGGCCGATCGATCCGGCCGCACCGATGCCCAGCCAGGCAGCGATCGCCCGCGTCGACGCCTATATGCAGCAAGGCGGCACGGTGCTGTTCGACACCCGCGACCAGTTCGCCAACGGCATCGGCGCCGATTCAACCAGCCCGGCGACGGAGCGGCTGCGCGACATCCTCGGCAATCTCAACGTGCCGCCGCTGGAACCGGTACCGTCCGACCACGTGCTGACCAAATCCTTCTTCATCCTGCCCGAATTCCCCGGCCGCTTCGCCGGCAGCCCGCTCTGGGTCGAGGCCTCGCTCGACGCCAGCAACGCCGAGAACCGGCCGGTGCGTACCGGCGATGGCGTCTCGCCGATCATGATCACCGCCAATGATTTCGCTGGCGCCTGGGCGGTCGACGAGAACGGCGATGCGCTGCTGCCAACTGTGCCGGCAGACCCGATGCAGCGCATCTACGCGCTGCGCGCCGGCGTCAACATCATGATGTACATGCTGACCGGCAACTACAAATCCGACCAGGTGCACGTGCCCATACTGCTCGAACGGCTGGGGCAGTAGGATGAGTTTGTTTGATGCCCTCCGGTCGCGGATAAACCCTCCCCAAAAAGAGGAGGGTAAGGAATGAATTGGTCGATCTCCTTCGAACCGCTGATCTCCTGGCCACTGCTGACCTTGGCGCTGGTGCCGCTGGCGCTGCTTGCGCTGGTCGGCCTGTGGTTTCGCCAGCGCGGTTCGGTCTTCCGCTTCATCGCCCTTCTGGCGCTCGCCGCCGCTTTGTTCAACCCGGTGTTCCTCAACGAGGAGCGCGAGCCGCTGAAAAGTGTTGTCGCCCTCGTCGTCGACCGCAGCCAGAGCCAGGATATCGGCGACCGCACCAAGCAGACCGACGAGGCGTTGGCCGGGCTGCAGCAGCGGCTTGGCCGCTTCAAGCAGTTCGACGTGCGCGTCGTCGAGGCCGGCAAATCCGAGGCCGCCGAGGAGCGCACCGAGACACGGCTGTTCGGCGCGCTTGAAGGCGCCTTCCGCGACGTGCCGCCGTCACGCATCGGCGGCGCCATCATGATCACCGATGGCGAGGTCCATGACGCGCCCCCCGGTGCGCCCGATTTCAACGCCCCGCTGCATGCTTTGATCACCGGCAACGATCACGAGAAGGATCGCCGCATACGTTTCGAGAACGCCCCGCGCTTCGGCCTTGTCGGCAAGCCGCTCGACATGACCTACCGCGTCATCTCGACCGAAAACGAGACCGGCCCGGTCGATGTGCGCGTTTCGGTCAATGGCGAACAGGTCGCGGTCGAGCACGCCACTGTCGGCCAGGCGATGCCGTTGCAGGTCACCATTCCGGGCGCCGGCCGCAACATTGTCGAACTCGCCATCGATCGCGAACCGGGCGAACTGACCGACACCAACAACCGCGCCATCGCGCTCATCGACGGCATTCGCGAGAACTTGCGCGTGCTGCTCGTCTCCGGCGAGCCGCATGCCGGCGAACGCACCTGGCGCAACCTGCTGAAATCCGACGCCTCGGTCGATCTCGTCCATTTCACTATCCTGCGGCCGCCGGAAAAGCAGGACGGCACGCCGATCAACGAATTGTCGCTGATCGCCTTCCCGACCCGCGAACTGTTCGTCGAGAAGATCAAGGATTTCGACCTCATCATTTTCGACCGCTACCAGCACCGCGACGTGCTGCCGATCCTCTATTACGACTACATCTCCGAATATGTCGAAAAGGGCGGCGCGCTGCTGATCGCGGCCGGCCCCGAATATGCCGGCGAAAGCTCGATCGCGCGTACGCCGCTGATGTCCGCCCTGCCGGCGATGCCGACCGGCGAGGTGGTCGACAAGGCCTTCTATCCGCGCCTCACCGAACTCGGCCAGCGCCACCCGGTGACGCGTGGGCTGGATGGCTCTGCCACCGAGCCGCCGCACTGGAGCCGCTGGTTCCGCACCATCGGCGTGCAGAATCCCGAAGGCGCAGTGGTGATGAAGGGCGCCGACAACCGGCCGCTGCTGTTGCTCGACCGTAAGGGCGAAGGCCGCGTCGGCATGCTGCTGTCCGATCAGGGCTGGCTGTGGGCGCGCGGCTTCGAGGGCGGCGGCCCGCATGTCCAGCTCTACCGGCGCATCGCCCACTGGCTGATGAAGGAGCCTGAGCTCGAGGAAGAGCGGCTGACCGCCGACGGCCGCGGCATGGTGCTGGAAATCCGCCGCCAGACGATGGCCGACGATCCCGGCCCCGCGCAGATCATCACCCCATCCGGCAAGACCTTGACCGTCAAGCTCGAGAAATCCGAGCCCGGCGTCTTCCTCGGCAGCGTCGAGACCAGCGAGATCGGCCTCTATCAGGTCGCCAATGGCGACCTCACCGCGCTCGCCCATGTCGGGCCGGTCAACGCCCCGGAATTCGCCGACGTCATTTCCACCGAAAGCCGGCTGAAGGCGCCGGCTGAAGCCACCGGCGGCAGCGTGCGCCGGCTGGCGTCGTCCACAGCCCTTGGCAGCGACGTGACGCTACCCTCCATCGTGCCTGTGCGCTCGGCTGGTGCCGCGTCCGGCAACGACTGGATCGGACTGCGCACCACGGACGACAGCGTGCTCAAGGCCGTCTCGCGCGTGCCGCTGTTCGGCGGCTTCCTCGGCCTCGGCCTGCTGCTTCTGGCAATGGGTTCGATGTGGTACCGCGAAGGACGGTAGAGCTACTCCTCCGGCTCCGTCGTGAACATCAGCGGATAGCCCTTGGCCTTGCCGGCATCGGTGGCGCGCGTCGCCTTGGTCTCGGCGACATCCCTGGTGAACACGGCGACGACGCAGACGCCGCGACGATGCGCGGTGATCATCACCCGATGCGCCTGGTCTTCGCTGAGTTTGAACTCACCCTTCAGCACCGTCACGACGAATTCGCGCGGCGTGAAATCGTCATTGATGAGGATGACCTTGTAGAGCTTTGGCCGTTCGACCTGCGGCTTGACCTGGACGCGCGGTTTTGTGGTGATTTCAGGCATTGGAACCGACAGTTAGAGCAATTCCAGGAAAAGTGTAAAACGGTTTCCGCCCGGAATTGCGTCAAGACAAAGGATCAGAACGGTTCGCCGTTTCCACGAAACGGTGAATTGCTCTGGCGTAGCAACCCTGCCGCCATTCTGGCACCAGCGAAAGCGGTCGTCCATTTTGGTCGACGCGCGAAAACCAGTGTCCGCCGACGCGGCCATTCACAATCATGTGGGAAAGTGTCGGTTGCCGTTCAACGGCCCTGGCGGCCGAACATGCGACGGCTGGGAATCTGCCGCGCGGTCGTGGCGGGCCGGATATCGGGGTGAAAGCGGTTTCCACCCGCATCCGCCCGGCGTTCCAGCCAGACCGTGATCGGCCACGCGGCGACGCAGATCAACGTCGCGCCTGTCAGCACGATCAGCAGCCAGGTCTGTGCCGGCGTGATGTAGTCCCAGTTGGTGGAAATCGCAGGCGCGAACAGCGAAGGCTCGGTGCGTCCGGTGGCCGGATCGGGCACCGGGCTGGCGGTGAACAGGATCAGCACCCTGGCGACGCCGGTGGCAACCAGGCCGCCGATCACCATCGAGCGCAAAATGGACGAAAGCCGCTTCTTCATGCGGATTGTCCTACACCGTCGGCGTTGCAAACGGGTTAAGTGTCAGTCGAGGCGGAAGCTGCCGGTGCCAGACTTCGTCAAGATCAGTTGAGCCCATCGACCCGCTTCATCGCCAACGTCAGGGCTTCAGCGGTTCGGACAGGAAGAAGGCCGCTCCAGCCGAAACCAGCTGGAGCGGCCTTGGTCAACAGGCCGGCATTTTGTGCCGGACCTTATCAGGTCTTCGGGGCGTCCTTCTTGACGGCCTTCTCGGCAGACTTCTTGTGCTTCTTGACGGTCTTCTTGACGACCTTCTTCGGAGCAGCCTTGGCCGGAGCGGCAGTCGCCGGAGCTGTGGTCGTCGAAGCAGCCGGAGCAGCGGTCGTGGTGGCGGCGGCGTTGCCGAGAGCCGGCATCGCGAAAGCGAGAGCGACGGCGAGACCGGTGGCGGAGAGGATGGACTTTTTCATGGCTTCGTTTCCTTTTTATGCGGGTCAAGTTTCTGAGTGCTACTGAACCGGGTCGTTCGGCGTCACTCCAAGCAGCTTCAAAGCATTGGCGAGCATCCGGATGCCCTGCGCCTGTTTCTTGGCGGCGCAGTACCGGTTGCCCTTTCTCTGAAGTGCCTTTGCCGCGGTGACCTGCGTTGCCGTGGCATGGGTTTCGAGGGCTTCATCAAATTGGTGGCTGAGATTGGCGCACCGTTCGCTCCGGGTTGTGAGCGTGGCCTTTGCGTCCGATTGTCCGACAGCGGCAGTGACCAGGCAGAAGCCCAGCAACGCACCCAACAAACTGATCGACAACCTTGGCATCGGTTTATCCGTAAACCCGGAGACTAGCGTCGCAGCCGATGACCTGACCGCCACGAGACCAGTTATGCCTTTGAAATTTTTCAGGAGTTTTTCTGAACTGTAGAATTTTGTTTCTGGAGTGTGTCTGAGAAAGCCGGTGTGAACCCATCATAGCCACTGGCCAACATATGGCCTGAATTCTATCGTGTGGGTTGCGACAGAAGGGCTTGGCAACAATGACAGGGCTGCTGTGAAATCCGACGCACACATACTGATCGTCGACGACGACAAGGGTATTCGCGACCTGCTGCAGGAATTCTTCCAGAAGCGGGGCCTGCACACCTCGGTTGCCGCCGACGGCATCGAGATGGAGACCATCCTGCGGCGCGTCCAGGTGGACCTCATCGTCCTCGACGTGATGCTGCCCGGCAAAAGCGGGCTGGAGCTGTGCCGCGACCTGCGCGCCCAGTATTCGACGCCGATCATCATGCTGACCGCCGTCACCGAGACGACAGACCGCGTCGTCGGCCTGGAAATGGGCGCCGACGACTATGTGCCCAAACCATTCGATCCGCGCGAGCTTTTGGCGCGTATCCGCGCCGTGCTCAGGCGCAATGGCGCCGCCGAGCCCAAGCGCGCCTCCACCAAGCAGATCTACCGCTTCGCCGGCTGGACGATGGATTGTGCTCGGCGCCGGCTGATCGCACCCGACGATGTCAGGGTCGAGCTGACCATGGCCGAATTCAACCTGCTGCAGACCTTCGTCAAGAGCGCGCAGCGCGTGCTGACCCGCGACCAGCTCATCGAGCTGTCCGGCGGCGACAGCGACTATTCCTTCGACCGCAGCATCGACATCCTGGTCAGCCGGTTGCGACGCAAGATGGAAGACGACCCGAAGACGCCCAAGCTGATCCTGACCGTGCGCAGCGGCGGCTACCAGTTCCTGCCCGAGACGACCTCCGAATGAGACGTTTCCTGCCGCAGACCTTGCCTGTCTGGGTGCTGCTGATCGTCATTGCCGGCCTGCTGATCAGCCAGGTCGCGACCCTCTACATCGTGTCGCGCGACCGCGCCGCCGCCAACGACGTCGTCGACCTCTACCGGCTCAACGACCGTGCCTTCTCGCTGGTGCAGCTCATGCATGACGCCAGTCCGGACGAGCGCAAGGCGACGGCGAGCGGCCTGTTCAATTCAACCTATGCGCTCACCGTTTCGGACACACCGGCGGTCACTTCGTCGATCGCCGGTGACGACGAACTGGCCGAACTCGAAGACATCCTCGTCGGCAGGCTGTCGAAATTCGGCATCACCGATGCACGCGTACGCCGCGATCCGGCGACGCGCGAGGCCGATGACGCGGACGGCACGGCCCCGGGACCCGACATCGGCCAGGTCGAGCGCGACCTTCTGGTATTGGCCGCCGACTTCGCCCAGAGCGACAAGCTGACGGCCTCGCTGCGCTTCGCCGACGGCCAATGGCTGAACTTCACCGAGCCGATCACGCCGGTCGGCCCGATCCTGAGCTTCGACAGCCTGCCGCTCTATTCGCTGATCGCAGGGCTGGTGGTGATCATGTCGATCTGGTCGCTGCGCCGGCTGACGGCGCCCTACCGGATGATGGAAACCGCCGTGAACCGGATCGGCAAGGATCTAAAGAGCCCGCCGATCGCCGAGAGCGGCAGCCGCGAGGTCCGTGCCGCCGCCAAGGCGATTAACGCCATGCAGGCAAGGTTGCGCGAATATGTCGAGGACCGCGAACATCTGGCGGCGGCATTGGCGCATGATCTGCGCACGCCGATGACCAGGATGCGCCTGCGCCTGGAGCTGTTGCGCAAATCGGCGGTCCGCGAGGCATTGGCGCACGACCTCGCCGATGTCGAGGGCATCGCCAGCTCGGTGATCGACTTCGCCACCTTCGAAGTGACCGAGGAAAAGAACGAACGCATCGATTTCTGGTCGCTCGTGGAATCGATCGCCGACGGCTATGACGACGTATCGTTCGACGACGAGACCCGTTCGCGCGGGCTGATCTGCATGGCGCGGCCGGTCGCGCTCAAGCGCTGTGTCACCAATCTGGTGCAGAACGCGGTCACCTACGGCAAGAAGGCGCATCTTTCGCTGCGCCGGTCGGAAGACATGATCCTGCTCACCATCCGCGATGAAGGGCCCGGGATACCGCAGGCACAGATCGACGCCGTGTTCGGCTCGTTCGTGCGCCTCGAACAATCGCGCAACCGCCAGACCGGCGGTCTGGGCCTCGGCCTGACCATCGCCCGCAACATCGCGCGCGCCGCCGGCGGCGAGATCCGATTGTCCAACAACCCGGGCGGCGGCCTGCTGACGCAACTGCGCCTGCCGCTGGCGGCTTAAAAAAAGAGGTGCGATTGGTCGCCGCGCCTCGTCGCCGTTGGTTCCGAAGAACCTACCGCCGCAGCACCGCGCTCAGCACATCGCGGATACCGATGGCGCCGACGAAGCGCGACTGATCGTCGAACAGCGCCACAGGAGCGGTCTGCGAACGGTGCATGGCCAGCATCACGGTTTTCAGCGAGGTGCCCGGATTGGCCCAGAACACTTGCGCGGCTTCTTCGGATTGGCCTTCGACATCGGCGCACGACACCCAGACCGCCGGTTTGCCATCGCGTTCGGCCGCCGCCACCAGCCCGTGATCATCGATCTTGAAGCGCGTCGTCTTGCGGCGGTCGAGCCACACCCAGCCGTCCTTGCCGTGCTCCAGATCGCGACGGTCGCGCATCACGTTCCATGCGGTCAGCACGGACAGCGGGTTCACATTGGCGATGAAGTCGCGGACATAGTCGTTGGCAGGCCGCAGCACGATGTCCTCCGGCGCGCCGGTTTGCACGATGCGCCCACCCTCCATGATGGTGATGTGGGAACCGATCTTCAGCGCCTCCTCGAGGTCGTGGCTGACGAAGATGATGGTCTTCTTCAATTCGGCCTGCAGCTGCAACAATTCGTCCTGCAGCTTGGTGCGGATCAGCGGGTCGAGCGCCGAGAACGGCTCGTCCATCAGCAGGATCGGCGCCTCGGTGGCGAAGGCCCGCGCCAGGCCGACGCGCTGCTGCATGCCGCCCGACAGCTCATGCGCGTATTTCTTCGACCACTGGTCGAGATTGACCAGCTTGAGCTGGCGTTGCACGCGCTCCTTGCGCTCGGCTTCCGGTACGCCGGCGAGTTCGAGGCCGAGACCGACATTCTCCTCCACCGTGCGCCAGGGCAAAAGGCCGAACTGCTGGAACACCATCGCCACCTGTTTCTGGCGCAGGCGCCGCAGGGTCGCCTCGTCGCAGGTGACGACGTCGACGGTCTTGTCGCCATCCTTGACCAGCACCTGGCCGCGCGACACCACGTTGAGCCGGTTGACCGCCCGCAGCAATGTCGACTTGCCCGAACCGGAGAGACCCATCAGCACGGAGATTTCGCCCTCGTTCACGGTCAGGCTGGCGCCGGCGCAACCCAGTACATTGCCGGTCTTTTCGAGGATCTCGGCGCGGCTGGCTCCGGCGTCGATCATCTTCAGCGATCCGGCCTGGTCGGCGCCGAAGACGATATCGACGTTCCGGAAATCGACGGCGACGGTCATTTCTTGCCTCCAACGGCGATGCGGGTCATCCGGTCGAGCACGATGGCCAAAACGACGATGGCGAGGCCCGCCTCGAGCCCGAGGTCGATCTTGCGCGAACCCAGCGCCCGGTTGATTTCGGTGCCGAGGCCGCCCGCGCCGATCAGTGCGGCAAACACCACCATCGACAGCGACAGCATGATGCACTGCGTCAGACCGGCCATGATGGTGGGCAGCGCCGAGGGCAGCTCCACCTTCCACAGCAACTGGCTCTTGGTGGCGCCGAACGCCTCGCCGGCCTCGACGATCGACTTCGGCACCGAGACAACGCCGAGATGCGTCAGACGAACCGCGGTCGGGATGACGAAGATGATGGTGACGATGAGGCCGGGCGCATTGCCGAGGCCGAACAGCGTCAGCACCGGGATGAGGTATACGAAGGTCGGCAGCGTCTGCATCAAATCGAGCACCGGCAGCATGACGCGATAGACCTTCGGCTTGTGCGCCGCCCAGATACCGAGTGGCACACCGATGGCCATCGAGGCGGCGGCGGCGGCAACCACCAGCACCAGTGTCTCTACCGTCTGCTTCCAGAGGTTCTGGTTGAGGATGAACAGCAACCCGAGAAAGACAGCCACCGCCAAGCCTCTCGATCGCTGCAGATAATAGGCAAGCAGTGCAATCAGCGCGATGAGAAGGACCGGCGGTACCAACAGCAGCGTGTCGACCACTCCATCGAGCAGGAAATTCAAGCCGCCGGAGAGGCCGCGGAAGAAGGTGTTGAAATTGTCGGTAAGGAAGGTGAAGAACGCTTTGCCCCACTCGCCTATGGGGATTTTATAACTGACAAAGAATTTTGAAATCGGATCCATCTTGCCCCTCTTTGGCAGTCGCCGTCCTTGCCGGACGGTCATCTTGTCACAGGATATGAAAAAGGGCAGCCCTTTCTACAGTGACTGCCCTTCTTGATCGGTCACGCCGAACGCAAGACCTGCTCAGCTTCCGAGCGCAGTCTTCACGGCTGCAGCGGCGTCGCCGCCATCGAAAGTGGTCACGCCGGCAATCCACGGAGCAACCGCGTCCGGATGCTTCTTGAGCCAGTCGGTCGCAGCCGTATTGGCGTCAGCGCCCTTGAGGATCGCGTCCATTATCTCGCCTTCCATATCGAGATTGAACTTCAGGTTGGCGATGAACTTGCCGGCATTCGGGCACTCGGTGGTGTAACCCTTGCGCACATTGGTATGGACAGTGGCGGCGCCGAAGCCGCTGTCGCCCATGCCATCGAGATAGGTGATCTTCATGGCACCCATCACCGGATGCGGCGTCCAGCCGAGGAAGGCGATCCATTCATTGCTCTTCATCGACTGCTCGGCCTGCGTCAGCATCCCGGCCTCCGAGGATTCGACCAGCTCGAAGCCTTCGAGATTGTCTTTCGGGTTCTTGATCATGTCGAGGATAATGCGATTGCCGTCATTGCCGGCCTCGATGCCATAGATCTTGCCGTTGAACTTGTCCTTGAACTTGCCGATATCGGTCAGCGATTTCACGCCGGCGTCAGCGACATAGGTCGGCACGACGATGCCGTAGCCGGCGCCGGTCAGGTTGGTGCTGATCGTCTCGACCGAGCCATCGGCGGTATAGTCCTTGATGTCGTTGGTCATCGACGGCATCCAGTTGCCGAGGAACACGTCGAGATCCTTGTTCTTCAGCGACGCCATGGTCACCGGCACCGACAGCTGGATCGTCTGCGGCTCATAGCCGAGCGCGGTCAGCAGCACGGAGGCGATGCCGGTCGTCGCCTGGATGTCGGTCCAGCCGACATCGGAAAGGCGCACCGCCTTGCAGCTCGCCGGATCGCCGGCAAAGGCAGCGCTGGTGGACAAAAAAGCCGCCAGACCGAGGCCGGCGACGAAAGAGTTCATACGCGACATAGACAGTCTCCCATTGTGATTCTTTGGCGAAGCGTAGCTACGGTTTCTATGCCCGCCTTGTTTCGTCAGCCAAACACCATTCTGGTGTGGTTTCAAGCATTAAGACAATCGCGATCAACGGCGCGGGCTGGCCAATCAGCGACACATCAGGCGCTTTTGCCATGCCGGACGGGTTTTTCGAAGACGGGGCGGCTTTTTCAGGGGAATGCGGGCGACCGCCCCTCCCCGTATCAGGGCAAGTCGGCTTAAAAGAGCGGCATGGCCAAGCTTTACTTCCACTACGCGACGATGAACGCCGGCAAGACGACGATGCTCTTGCAGGCCTCTTACAATTATCGCGAGCGCGGCATGGGCACGATGCTGTTCGTCGCCGGCCACTACCGCAAGGGCGACACCGGCCTGATCTCGTCGCGCATCGGCCTGGAGACGGAAGCCGAGATGTTCCGCGATGGCGACGATCTGTTCGCCCGCGTCACCGAGCATCACGCGCATACGTCAGTGCATTGCGTCTTCGTCGACGAGGCGCAGTTCCTCGAGGAGGAGCAGGTCTGGCAGCTCGCCCGCATCGCCGACCGGTTGAACATCCCGGTCATGTGCTACGGCCTGCGTACCGATTTCCAGGGCAAGCTGTTTTCCGGCTCGCGCGCGCTGCTGGCCATCGCCGACGATTTGCGCGAAGTGCGCACCATCTGCCGATGCGGCCGCAAGGCGACGATGGTCGTGCGCCTCGGCCCCGATGGCAAGGTGGCGCGCCAGGGCGAGCAGGTGGCAATCGGCAAGGATGTCTATGTCTCGCTCTGCCGCCGCCACTGGGAGGAAGAGATGGGCCGCGCCACGCCAGACGATTTCATCGGCTTTATCAAAGGCTGACTCTGTCTCTTGGTTATTGGAGCAATTCCAGGGGAAGCGCTATGTGCTTTCCCGGGAATTGCTTCGGGCTCACACGGTCGAGACACGCCGTCTTGGAAACCGCCAGCCAAGCCGCACACCAAGCGTTGCCAGCGCAATCAGTGCCATGCCGGCTGCCTGCGCCGGTCCGAGCGGATGCCCATAGATAGCCCAGTCGACGATGATGGCGACGACCGGGTAGATGAAGGTGATGACGCCGATCACCGGTGTCGTCAGCCGTGGGAAGGCCGAATTCATCAACACATAGGCGATGCCAGTGTGCAGCACGCCGATGCCGAGCAGCCAGCCCCATGATGCAGGCGCAATATATTGGCCGATGCCGGCGAACGGGGCGAGCATGACGACCCCCACCAGTGTTTGGCAGAGTACCGTGATTTCGGCGCGCTGCTGGCCCAGGCCTTTGGCTAGGATCGTTGTAACGGCATAGAGCAGTGCGCCGCCCAGCGTCAGCGCAATGCCCGGCACCCAGTTGGCATCGGCATGACCGTGCGCGAAAACGAGGCCGCTGGCCAGCACGACGCCGAGAAAGGCAGCGAGCATCCACAGCAGTTGGTCGGGCGAGATGCGTTCCCTTAGGAAAACCACGCCGATCAGGACCACGAAGAACGGTTGGATATGGTAGATAATCGTCGTCGTGGCGATCGACGTCATGGCGAAGCCTGCGAAGAAGGCCGTCCAGCTCAGCACCATGCACACGCCGGCAAGTGCTGCAAGGGCAAGCCGGGACGGCAACAGCGTCCGATCCGGCAGGTAGCCGCGCAACAGGCACCATGCGAAAAGGAACAGCGCGCCGAACACGCATCGCCAGAAGACGACGGCAGCGGGATGCAGCCCCGATTCCGTGGCGAAGGCGCCGACCGTGCCGGCAATCACCATTGCCAGAGCAAGGCTCGCGGCCGGGAAGCGGGCAGTCGAGGCGTCCGTCATGTGGTGGTTCCCAGCGATCCCAACCATCTGGTCACTGGCGCCACCTTCAAACAAGCGAATAGATTTGGAATGACCTATTCGATATGCTGATAGCACCATGCCCGCGCCACTCGACCTCAACCTGTTGAAAACCTTCGTCGCCGTCGTCGAGAGCGGCAGCTTTTCCAATGCAGCACCCAGGGTCGGCCGCAGCCAGTCGGCGGTCAGCATGCAGATGCAGCGGCTGGAGGAGATGGTCGGCAACCAGCTTCTGGTGCGTGGTCCCAGAACCGTCACTCCCAATGCGATCGGCGAGGATTTCCTGATCTATGCGCGCCGGTTGCTGAAACTGTCGGATGAAGCCTGGGCAAGCGTCACCCGGCCCAAGGAGACAGGCAGCGTCCGCTTGGGGGTGCCCGACGATTATGCCGCCTTCCTCCTGCCGCCCGTGCTCTCACGCTTCGCGGCGGAGCATCCCCTGGTGACGGTGGAGTTGATCTGCGAACAGTCGACCGCGCTGGTGAAGACGCTGGCGGAGGGGCGGCTGGATCTGGCGATCATCACCCGCTTGCCGGAGCAGCCGCTTGAGGTGATCCGGCTGGAACGCTTCGTCTGGGTCGCCTCGCCCAACCATGTCGCCTGGGAGGCCGCCCCGCTTCCGGTCGCCTTGTTCGAACCGGGCTGCGCCGCCAGGATGAATGTCCTGCAGGCGCTTGGCGATGCCGACCGCTCCTATCGCTGTACCTATTCAAGCGCCTCTCTGCTTGGCCTGATCGCCGTCGTCCAGGCCGGGCTCGCGGTGGCTGGCCTTGCGATGCGCAGCGTACCGCCATCGCTGCGCATCGTCGGCGGCAATGAAGGGCTGCCGGTGCTGCCGGACCTCGAAATCGGCATCCTGCGCAACCCGCTGTCGACGACCCAGGCGGTCGAGCGGCTGAATGATTTCCTGCGCCGCGATCTGGCACAACAGGCCTGACTCGCGGGCCTGTCTTCCGCAATCCCGCCGCGATGCAGCGTTTGTTAAAGGCTCGGTACTATAAGGCCGCCAGACAGAACTCTCCGGGGGCAGCATGTTAAGAGCCGCTTCGTCCGCCAGCATCCTTCTCCTCGCCAGCTCGCTTGTGGCCCATGCCGGCGGCGACCCGACCCTGGGCAAGAAGGCCTTTAACCGGTGCATGGCCTGCCATGAAGCAGCCACCGACCGCGACAAGGTCGGTCCGCATCTGTTGGGCGTCGTTGGCCGCACCGCCGGTAGCGCCGAGAGTTATCTTGGCCGCTATTCCGAGGCGATGAAGAGTGCCGGCGCCGCCGGCCTGGTCTGGGATGAAGCCAATATCGCCGAGTATCTCAGGGCACCCAAGCTGAAAGTGCCCGGCAACAAGATGGCGTTTGCCGGCCTGACCAAGGACGACGACATCGCCAATGTCATCGCCTATCTGAAGGCCGATCCCAAGCCCTGATCCGCTGTTCGCCAGCTCTGTAAAACCGGCTTTCTCGTCGCATATCGCGGCCGCGATTGCTTCGGTGGTTTGCCCAATACAAAGGCATCCGTGCGCCTTCGCCTTGCCGCATGAAAGTTCAATGACAGCTGAACTATGGCCGGTCGGCAAGCTAATCACGCTAAGCCCAAGCCTTCACTGGCTTTCAAGACCCTGGCGAATTTTTTTGTTTTCACGCCGCCCTTGTCTTCACGTCTTTCAATCCCCTGATGCCCCACATATATTCGCCGCTGTTCGCGACCAGCGACGTCATGCCGAAGCGGGAGGCCCCAATGGCGACATTGCAGAATTTCGACGCCGAAATTGCCAAGACCAAGCAGGTCGTGCAGGACATGCGCTCCAAGATCGAGCAATCCGGCACCATGCTTGATACGCTTGCCACATCAGACAAGAAGATCGGCGACGCCAATTTCGACCTCGAGAACGCCCGCATCGAGGATGTGCTGAAGCAGCAGAAGGTGATGGAAGGCAACATTGCCGACCTGATCATCGGGCTGGAGGACGCCACCAACGTCTTTGGCGCCGAGTTCGAGAGCATGAAGAACTACACCGGCTGGGAAAAATTCATTGGCATCTTCTCCAGCCAGAGCAAGCAGCGCATGCGCACCGACCGCGTTCGCAACATGTCGCTGGCCGGCAATCTGCAGGAACTGCTGGTCAAATCCGACACCATCGTCGGCATATTGAAGGCGCAGAAAGAGGTTCTCGACCAACGCTACAAGACCTCGGAAACCAGCCTGTCGCAGGTGATCGAGCGCCGCAAGACCACCATGACCAACCTCGAAGCCGTGCAGAAGCGCATCGAGGAGCTCAACCCGATGCTGCTCGACATCGAAAACAAGATCGCCGCTTCGACCAGCCAGAAGGACCGCACGCAGCTCGAAGGCGAACGCTCCAAGCTGGCGACGGAATACAACGAAAAGCAGGCCAAGGAGCAGGAACTGCTGGCCGAGAGCCAGACGCTCGAGCGTTACACCTCGATGTTCCAGACCTTCGTCGATTCGCTCAACAACCAGATCGCCGCGCAATCGACGCTGATCAACAAGCTGACCATCGATACCGAGCAGCGCATCGTGCTCTACAAGGCGCTGGAAGATTCGCTGAAGACCGCCGCCCAGCAGGACGTCGCCCACAAGATCAACACGCTGGGCAGCCAGGTCGACAACACCGCCGAGGAAACCATGGCCGGTATCGGTGCTGCTTCGCAAAAGCACATCGGTGACCTGCTTGAGATGCACGAGAAGAACATGGTCGCCACCGCCGATATCCAGCGCCGCAAGAAGCTGGCCGACGATGCCTTCGCCCGCCGCTTCGACGAGGTGCTGAAGAAGCACAATTCGGCTAACTACGTGCAGTCTTAAGGGTGAAAGCACTGCCCGCGAGCGACCAGGCATGACCCCCGAAAACGAAGCGGCGGCACGGTATTTTTCCGCCATCACGGCCGCGCTCAGCGGCCTTGAAGTGTTCATGCGCGACGATCGCTCGCCGCTCTACCGGCACGGCATCGTCGCCAAGATCGTCGCCGAACACATCGCCAGGCTCGACAAGTCGTTTTCCTGCTGGCGCAACCGGCTGGGCTTCATGGACACATTCCGCATTTCGCGCGCCGAAAGCGGATTTCCGGTGTTCCAGAACCTGCTCGAACTGGAAAACGACCGACGCCAAGCCGACGCGCGGCTTGCCAACATTCCGCTCGCCGGCGAGTTGCGCGAGGAAATGGCCGACTTCATCCTGCGCCACAAGGAATTCCCCGCGGCGCTGCAGAAGTCGATAGCCGAGCGGCTTTATCTCGAGGACGTGAAAAGCGAGAACACGTTCGGCCCGTTCACCCTGGCGCAAACGGCCAAGGTCTCGGTCAATCCGAAGACGGGGCGGCCCTATTATCTCGTCCACTGGGCGACGTTCGACGGCAGCGCCAACCTGCCTCTGGTCTACATGGTGACGGTGGAGGATTCGTCCGAAACGATGATCCGCCAGCTCGTCGACAGAAACGGCAAGCTGAACGAGACGATCGACATTCCTCTGCCGGTCGATGGCCTGCTCAATCCCGAGCTTGCCCACCGTTTCGACGATTTCACCGAGAAGAACTCCGCCTACACGCTGTCGCCGGCGACCATCGCGGTCAATCTCGACAAGGATTTCGAGCCGCTGCATCCCAAGCAGCTGCGCCGCGTCGTGCTCGGCCCGTTCTATTCGGCTGGCATCACCGACAACAATTCGACGGTGACCGAAGTCCTGGCCAAGGTGCGCAAGCCCGAAAATGCCTGGCTGCTGACCTGGACCATCCAGGAGGTCTATTCCAAGGCCGAGAAACCCGGCCGCAAGGGGCTGTTTTCCAGCGAGAAGACGACGCAGGAATTCTTCATCAATACCGACGATCTGGAAGCCGCGCGCCAGGGCGTGTCGAGCTACGAAAACCATGCGCTGATCCCGCACGAGGCCTATCAGGCGCTCTACGCCGCCGGCGAGGCGCAGAAGATCTTTGCCGGCTACAAGGTTCACATTCTGTCCAACGGACAGGTCATCTCAGACGTCTGACCGTCACACCACGGAGCACCCTTCATGGATACCGGCCTGACTACCATCCCGGAAGCCGCCATCGAGAAGCACCGCGCCACCGCGCAGAGCTTCATCACCCGCGTCGTCGTGCTGGAGGACCCGTCTAGCTCCTCCGGCACCGCGCTTGCCGGCACCAACCGCCGCTTCGTTTCGACCGTCTCGGCCGGTTCGGTGCGCCGCACGCGCGAGGTCGAGCTGGCCAAGACCGTCGGCGCCGTTCATCCCGACGACCAGCTGCTGACCATCCCGCAGCACACGCTCCTGTTTCGCGCCCGGCGCGGCACGGCGATCGCGCTGGCAATATCGGACGTCTTTGCCGAGGGCTCGGACCTTGAAAGTCTGCAGGCCAAGAACACCCGCGCGCCGCTCGAGGGCGACGAGGCGTCCACCTTCAAGAAGCTTCTGTCGGCCTCGGCTTACATTTCGGCCTTCAGCCTCGCCTCCTACCTGTTCCAGCTGATCGACAGCGACGGCGAGGCGCCCAACGACAGTCCCGAACCGGACTTCCTGTTCGATACGCCGCAGGATGCGGTGAAGTCGATCCTGGCAGGCCTCGACAAGGCGATCTCGGGATCGTCCGACGACGCCGACCTGATGACAAGGGCGCGCGCCTTCGCCCGCGTCGCCATCGACGGGCTTCTGGCCCGCAAGGGCCGCTTCGACGGCATCGGCCCGTTCGAGAACGCGCATATCCGTATCGATGCCGACGATTTCACCCTCGATGGTTTCGACGTCGCGCCGGGCAAGCGTTCAAAACCGCTGGTGATGACATTCAAGAAGCCGGAAGAGGTCGTCGGCAACCACATCGCCAAATACCAGTCGGTCAAGCTCGCCAAGATGCTGATGGCCTACGATTTCGAGCGTGAGCTGAACCCGTTCGTTGAGCTCGGCGGCTTCCTGTTCACCTTCATCGGCGACGGCGCGCCCGGCACCGGCAAGACGACCCTGATCCAGATGATCGCCGGCCTCGTCAACGGCTATTGCCAGGTCGCCGGCTATCCCTTCGCCTACGAGAATTTCGGCGTCGACCAGATCTCGTCCTATCAGGGCAAATCAGGCCAGAACTGCCGCCAGTTCATCAACAATGTGCTGAACCCGCGCGTCATCGGCTTCGGCACCATCGACGACATCGACCAGGTGGCGGCGCGCCGCTCAGACGACCGCGCCTCGGCCGGCCAGCAGGAAATCACCGGCGTGTTGATGGATGCCTTCGCCGGTGCCGCGACCGTGGTGCGCGGCAACTGCTCGTTCGGCATGTTCTCCAACTATCCCGAAAATGTCGACGACGCGCTGCGCCAGCGCGCCGGCGCCCGCTGGCTGGTCGACGGGCCGCAGAGCCGCAACGACTACATCGACATTTTTGTCCTGCTGGCGGGAAAAAACCACAAGATCCCGCTCGGCGATCACGATCTCTACGCCGCGCAGGAAATCCAGCGCGCCGTGACCGAAGCCTATGAGGAGCACGAGAAGCCGCAAGAAGACGGGCTGATGAAGGTCTACGAACGCTACATGAAGGAGAACGGCGCGCCGAAATCGATGGCCGACATCGGCACCTATCTGCACCTGATCAAGGATGCCGAGCCCCGCTTCACCGGCCGCGCCATCAAGAACGTCACCGACGCCATCAAGATGCGCGCCATGGACATCGAGCTTCCCGACGACTGGTTCGAGAAGCCGGAAGTCTTCATTCACAAGGGCTACGACGAGAAGAAAGCGATGATCGAGGAACTGCGCGGGCCGTTCTCGATGGACATGGTCATGCAGGAGATCAACCGCTACGCCGACTCGGAGTTCCGCTATTCCGACAAGTCCGACGACTCCGCCGTGCAAAAGCTGCTGCGCGACGCCCGCCTGCGCGAGCGAGCCGCGCGCGAGATGGAGGAGATGAAGAAAAAGGGGCTATGGAATGCGTGAGCCTGGCACCTCTTCCTTCTCCCCGTTCACGGGGAGAAGGTGCCCGAAGGGCGGATGAGGGGCAGCGCTGTGCGAGGCAGTAATGAGCCAAAGGTAGCAAGGGCCCGGCAGCTTCGGAAAGTCGAGAATGATGCCGAGGAATGGCTGTGGCACGAAGTGCGTCGAAGGCGGCTGAATGGCCACAAGTTTGTCCGTCAGCTCCCGGTCGGCCCATATTTCGCAGACTTCGCCTGCCGTGAGGCTAATCTGGTTGTGGAAGTCGATGGAAGTCAGCATGCAAATCGGCCCCACGATCGATACAGGGATGAGACGATGAACAGGAACGGCTGGTCGGTGTTGAGGGTTTGGCACGCTGATGTTTTGACGAGCCGTAAGAGCGTGCTGGATACGATTGTTGCTGCGCTGGATGGTCGACTCGATCGGAAAATGATTGCTGTCGATGTGAAGTTTTTGCCAGCTTCAACGTCGGAGGAAAGATGATGAGCGTCTGCGCCGCCCCTCATCCGCCCTTCGGGCACCTTCTCCCCGTAAACGGGGAGAAGGGAAGATGAGCCCCGCCAAGAAACCCGATCTCTTGCGCGACAACGAGCTGATCTATGGCCGGCTGCTGACGGTCGACGAGCCGCACCTGATCCAGCGCTACAACAAGGCGCTGGCCGCATTCGGCTTGAAGCCGACGAAACTGAAGAGCTTCCAGATCGACCGCACCGGCTTCTCGCCCGAAGTGGCCGAGGAATGTGACGATTATGACTATCTCGATCCCAACGAGGTCAACCGCCGTTTCATCATCCTGACGCCGTCGCAGATTGACCTGCCGGTGGTGCACACCGCCTTCTCCAACACCTCGCAACTGATGTTCGAGTTCATGTCCAGGAACCGGCGCGCCATCGATGCGCTGACGATCAAAGACGTCATCTACGGCGAGATCGAGGATTCCATTCCCAAGGTCAACGACATCGAGGACTTGCTGTCGATCAGCCAGGTCGAATTCAAGGTGCTGTCGGCCGAGGATGTGCTGGGCAAGGCAGCCGAACTCGGCAAGCTCGTCGACCGTCTGAAGCAGGAGCCAGATGCCTGGCGCGACAACGCCATGCTGACCCGCATGGTCGAGCTCGCCAAGATCTGCGGCGACATCCGCGAGAACGCGCTGGTACCCGACCAGGTGATCTTCCGACACAACGCCTACTGGACCAGCCATTTCGGCGGCCTCTACGTGTTCGTCGATCCGGATGTGACGACGGTGATCAGCGATCCGGCCGCCCCCGGTTTTCGCCGCTCGCGGCCGTGGCAGGTCAGCTATCTCTCGATCAACGACGCCGACAAGGTGTTCAAGTTCCTCGCCACCACCGGCCGCATCGAGCTGCCGCGTGCCTCCTGGGTCGAGGCCTCGGGCTATCTCGAGCACCGCGCCGAGATGGTGGTGCGCGCGCTGATCCGCGACGCCGAGCCGAACCGCAACTTGACCAATGTCGACAAGGTCTGGCTGCAGACCTGGATCCAGAGCCATGCCGACCTGATCACCAGGGACGGCAATTTCCCTTTCCTCAACGCCGCCAAGCGCGAGATCGCCCAGCTCGGCCACCTGAAGATCGAGGATGTCTTCCCGCAGCAGCGTTTCCTGGTGATCCGCGCCAAGCCAGACCACCCCGACGCCTGGCTGACCAACCGGCTGATCTCGGATTTCGTACCGTCGGACTTCGTCTCGCGCTACATCTTCAACAAGGACGGCTTCTACAAGGACTATGACGGCTTCAGCGATGCCTGGCGATCGCATGTTGTGGACGTTCTCAAAACCACATATTTGAAGGACAAGGTGGCGTTTCGCACACGCCTCTACGGCCTGACTGACTAGAACGAAATGAACCGTTATTTCGTTCTAACTTCTTGTTTTGGCGCATGATGTTATCCAAAAAGTCTGCAACTTTTTGGCATCATGCTTTGAGGGGGTGACACAGCCATGCTCGATCCGATCGTGAATTTCTTCACCCGTATTTTCCAGTGGATCGGCCGCGGCATCGGCCTCCTGATCGGCGTCATCCTGTGGCCCTTCCTGTGGGCCGGACGCTGGTATACGCAGCGCGGCTGGATCCTCAAGGCGGCGGTCGGCCTCGCTCTGCTGGTGCTGATCGGCCTCTATGCCAATTTCTTCTACGCCACCCAGTGGTGGAACAATTTCAACCCGAACTATCCCGACACATACACCTTCGAGAAGCGCAATGTCTCCGCCGGCGAACAGGTCGCCGCCGGCGCCGGCACGGACACCGCCAAGACCTGCGGCAACTCTGGTATAGCCCAGATCGCCGCTGACCTGACCGACTTCAACGTCAACCAGAATGCCTGGATCTCGTCGATGATCCTCTACAAGCTGGGCCTGTTCGGCATCGACTGGGACCACACGCCGTGGATGGACAACAAGGCCTCCTTCCAGCGCGGCATCAACCAGGCGGTGCGGCGCACGGCGACCGAACTTGCCGACAATCTCGGCCGCGTCCGCACCACCTCGCAGATCGACAGCGATCTGCAGAATGCCCGCGGCAACCTTCAGTTCGACGAAGAGACCTGGTATTTCGGCCTGAACCCGTTCGGCCCCAAGACGCCGACGCCAAGCTACTATCGCGACGCCGTGCGCATGCTGCGTTCCTTCAACGCCCGCCTTGCCACCTGCCAGGCGACATTCGACGCCCGCGCCGACAATCTGAAACAGTATATCGACCGCATCTCGTCCGACATCGGCTCGACCTCGGCGATCCTCAAGGAACGCGCCGAGAACCACAACAATGGCTGGTTCGACTTCCGCGCCGACGACCGCTACTGGTTCGCCTATGGCCAGCTCTACGGCTATTACGGCCTGATGAAGGGAGCCCAGGCCGACTTCGAGGACGTCATCAAGGAAAAGCATCTGCAGAACCTGTGGGACACGATGGACTCGCAGTTCGTTTCGGCGCTGCGCATCCAGCCCTTCATCATCGCCAATGGCCGCGAGGATGGCTGGCTGTTGCCGACGCATCTGACGACGATGGGCTTCTATGTGCTCAGGGTGCGCTCCAACATGGTCGAAATCAGCAACGTTCTGACGCAGTAGCGCTGTTCCATTAGGGACCAGGCGATGGCGAATTTGCGCCGTCGCCTCTGTCGCATTCCGTGCATTGTGCGGCTGTTTTGAGACGGCGGAACGGCGCGTCCTCTGGCTTCTATACGGCGCGGCAACGGAGCCGGGAAGAACCGACGACAGGTCGGCCGGTCCGCAGAGGAACTTTCTCCAGAGGAAACATAGTTGCATACAAGTTGACGCCGTGGCAGCGACAGGGTTAGAACATGCCCGCGCCCGGTTCCAACCTGCTTGCCAGTAAGATCAAACCCGTCCCCTCCACCGTCCAATCCAGAGGAAAGCCGTCATGGCCGAAGTGAAGTCCGACATCGAGATCGCGCGCGGCGCCAGGAAAAAGCAGATCCAGGAGATCGGCCAGAAGATCGGCATTCCGACCGAACACCTGCTGCCCTACGGCCACGACAAGGCCAAGATATCAGCCGAATTCATCAAGTCGGTGAAGGGCAACAAGGACGGCAAGCTGATCCTCGTAACCGCCATCAACCCGACGCCGGCCGGCGAAGGCAAGACCACGACTACGGTTGGCCTTGGCGACGGCCTGAACCGCATCGGCAAGAAGGCGATCGTCTGCATCCGCGAGGCCTCGCTAGGCCCGAATTTCGGCGTCAAGGGCGGCGCTGCCGGCGGCGGCTACGCGCAGGTCGTGCCGATGGAGGACATGAACCTTCACTTCACCGGCGACTTCCATGCCATCACCACGGCGCACAATCTGCTTTCCGCACTGATCGACAACCACATCTACTGGGGCAATGAGCTCGGCATCGACACCCGCCGCGTCGTCTGGCGCCGCGTCATGGACATGAACGACCGGGCGCTGCGCGAGATCATCTGCTCGCTCGGCGGCGTCGCCAACGGTTTCCCGCGCGAGGGCGGCTTCGACATCACCGTTGCTTCGGAAGTGATGGCTATCCTGTGCCTGTCGACCGATCTGAAGGACCTGGAAAAGCGCCTCGGCGACATCATCGTCGCCTATCGCCGCGACAAGTCGGCCGTCTATGCCCGCGACCTCAAGGCCGACGGCGCCATGGCCGTGTTGCTCAAGGACGCCATGCAGCCTAACCTGGTGCAGACGCTGGAGAACAACCCGGCCTTCGTGCATGGCGGCCCGTTCGCCAACATCGCGCATGGCTGCAACTCGGTCGTCGCCACCACGACGGCGCTCAAGCTCGCCGACTACGTCGTCACCGAAGCCGGCTTCGGCGCCGACCTGGGTGCTGAAAAGTTCTTCGACATCAAGTGCCGCAAGGCAGGCCTCAAGCCGGCGGCGGCCGTCATTGTCGCCACCGTGCGCGCCATGAAGATGAATGGCGGCGTCAAGAAGGAAGACCTCGGCAAGGAGAACGTCGAGGCGGTGAAGAAGGGCTGCGCCAACCTCGGCCGCCACATCGAGAATATCCGCCAGTTCGGCGTGCCGGCGGTGGTTGCGATCAACCACTTCTACTCCGACACCGACGCCGAAATCCAGGCGATGAAGGACTATGTCGCCTCGATGGGCGAAGAGGCGATCCTGTGCAAGCACTGGGCGCACGGCTCGGCCGGCATCGAGGATCTCGCCAACAAGGTGGTGGCACTGGCCGAATCCGGTGCTTCGCAGTTCGCGCCGCTCTATCCCGATGCGATGCCGCTGTTCGAGAAGATCAACACCATCGTCCAGCGTATCTATCGCGGCTCGGAAGCGATCGCCGACAAGTCGGTGCGCGACCAGCTCAAGGCCTGGGAAGACGCCGGATACGGCCACCTGCCGGTGTGCATGGCCAAGACGCAGTACTCGTTCTCGACCGACCCGAACCTGCGCGGCGCGCCGACCGGCCACACGGTGCCGGTGCGCGAGGTCAGGCTTTCGGCAGGTGCGGGCTTCGTCGTCATCATCTGCGGCGAGGTCATGACCATGCCCGGCCTACCGAGGGCGCCGTCCTCGGAAAAGATCTTCCTCAACGAGATGGGCCAGATCGAAGGCCTGTTCTAGAATCCTTCTATTCGAACAGAAAGGGCGCCGCAGCGATGTGGCGCCCTTTCTGTTTTCAGATAGTCCCTACGCGGCGCTGCGTGACAGCGCCCGCTGGTTGGAGCCGAAGATGGTGTCGCGTTCCGGCAGCGCGCCGGTCTTCAGGCACTCGACCCATTCGGCGGTCTTGAGCACGGCGGCAAAGCGCGACTGCAGGATGATCGTGACCACGCGGTGGATCTCCTCGGCCGAGGCGTAGCCGGCGCTGTTGGCGTAAGGCACCGATCCGGTCGCATCCGACAGGAACTCGACGGCAAAGCCCATATGCACGGCGTGGATGATGGTCGACAGGTCGCAATTGTGCGTCATGTAGCCGACCACCGTGATCGTATCTATGGCGTTGGCGCGCAGCCAGTCCTCGAGGTCGGTGCCGGTGAAGGCGGAGGGCAGGTTCTTTTCGACATAATGGTCGCGCCCACGCCTGGCTATTTCGGGATGCAGTTCGCCGCCATGGCTTCCCCTGGCGAAGATCGGCGATGTCTCGGGCGCCATCTGCTTGACGACCACCACCTTGATGCCGGCAGCAGTCGCTGCATCCATCGCCCGCGCCACATTGACGACGCTGTCGCGGAACGGCGGATGCTGGATGGCAAGACTGCCGCCGTCATAATCGTTCTGCACATCGACGACGATCAGCGCCCGGCGCGGCGTGGCGTTGGCTGGGTCAGACATGGTGTTTTCCTTTCCGGCTTGAATGCGATGGGTGGAAAATAGGTGGGTTGCCAGACAGCCGAAAGTGGCCCGATTGACATCATTCGAAAGAATTGGGACAATCCGCATTCAACTGCCGGAAGCACCCATGACCGACCCGATCATTGCCGTACTCGCCTTCGACGGCATCAGCCCGTTCCACCTTTCCGTACCGTGCCTGGTCTTCGCAGAGGACAGGACGGCGCTTGGCCTGCCGCGCTTCGACTTCCGCATCTGCGCGGTCAAGCCCGGCCCGATCCACACCGAGGCCGGACTGACAATTGCCGCGCCGCATGGGCTCGAAGGGCTCGACGGCGCCGATATCGTCATCATTCCAAGCTGGCATCATCTCGGCGAGCCGGCATCGCCGTCGCTGATGGAGGCGTTGCGCCGGGCGCACCAACGCGGCGCCTTGATCGTCGGCCTGTGCCTTGGAACCTTCGCCATTGCCGCGGCCGGGCTGCTTTCGGGCCGTCGTGCCGCGACGCACTGGGCCTATTCCGAACAGTTGCAGAAACTCCACCCCGACGTCGCCGTCGATGCCTCGGTGCTCTATGTCGACAATGGTGACATCGTGACCTCGGCCGGCGTCGCCGCCGGTCTGGACTGCTGTCTCCACATCGTGCGCGCCCGCTACGGCGCGGAAGCGGCACTGCGGCTCGCCCGCCAGATCGTCCTTTCTCCGCATCGGCAGGGCGGGCAGGCGCAATTCATCGAGCATCCGGTGGAAAGAAGCGCGGACGCCGACCGGTTCACCCAGGCCCTCGACGCGGTTCGCGCGGCGCTCGGAGAGACTCATAGCCTGGATAGCGTCGCCGAGGCCGCCGGCCTGACCCGGCGCACCTTTACCCGCCGCTTCCAAAAATCGATCGGCACCAGTTTCGGCGATTGGCTGACCAGCCAACGGATAGAACTGGCTCAAAGGCTGCTGGAGGCAACGGAGAAATCGATGGACCTGGTGGCGTTCGAAGCCGGCTTCGGCAGCGCCACCTCGCTGCGCCAGCATTTCGCCGCAAGGCTCAGAACATCGCCGGCGCAGTATCGGCGCGAATTCTCCAGAAGGGCCGACCAGGGCGAGCGCATGACGTACGTTCTGGCGTCCTGATCTATTCAGTCCCGCTTGACCTGATGTGCCGGATTGCCGACCACCGTGGTGTTCGCAGCCACGTCGCGCGTCACCACCGCGCCGGCGCCGACGATGGCACCTTCACCGATGCTGACGCCGCCAAGGATGACGGCTGAGCCGCCGATCCACGCATTGGCGCCGATCTCGACCGGCCTGGCGATCTCCAGTCCAGCTTGCCGCCCAGCGACCTCCTTGTGATGCTCGGCGCAGTAGATCTGCACATTGGGACCGAGCAGCGTTCCCTTGCCGATGCGCACGCTCGCTGTGTCGAGGATGGTGCAGCCGGCATTGAGAAAGACGCCGTCGCCGAGAAAGATGTTGAAACCATAGGCGCAGTGAAACGGCGCCTCGATGCGGGCACCCTCGCCGGCGTCGCCGAGTAAAGCTTTCAAGCCCGACCCGAGATTGCCGCGCTGCCGCAGCGGCAGGCAATTGTGCTCGAACACCGCGTCACGCGCTACCACACGCAAGGACTCCAGCTCATCATCGAGGCAGGTATACCATTCGCCGGCCGCCATCTTCACGCGCTCGCTTTCGGCCATGACGCGGTCTCCAGTTCACGTCCTTCAAAAGCACAAGTGCGGCCAACAGAAAAGCGCCGATGCAAGTACTGGTCAAATATTGGACCTATGGTAGCCTGCCGTCTCAAAGGCCGTCCTGGCCCGGTGATCGAGGGGGATCGACCATGCTCTACATTCTCGCACTTCTGATCGGCGTCATTGCCGGTCTTCGCGCCATGACGGCGCCGGCTGCCGTTGCCTGGGGCGCTTATCTCGGCTGGCTGCCGGTTGCCGGCACCTGGGCGAGCTTCATGAGTCACTGGGCGGCTGTCGGCATCTTCACCATCCTGGCCATCGTCGAACTGGTCACCGACCAGTTGCCGTCGACGCCGAGCCGTAAAGTGCCGCAGCAATTCGGCGCCCGCATCGTCATGGGCGCCTTCACCGGCGCGGTGATCGGCGCGACAGGCGGCGCCACCATCGGCGGCTTGATTGCCGGCGCCATCGGCGCTGTCATCGGCACGCTGGGCGGCGCTGAAGCTCGCGGCCGGCTCGCAGCCGCCTTCGGCAAGGATCCGCCCGCCGCCTTCATCGAGGACGCGGTGGCGATCATCGGCAGCCTGCTGATCGTAGCGGCGGTGGCATGACGACGAAAACCTTCGACGCCATCATCATCGGTGCCGGACAGGCTGGCCCTCCGCTGGCCGGCCGACTGACGGCCGCCGGCATGAGCGTGGCGCTGATCGAGCGCAAGCTGGTCGGCGGCACCTGCGTCAACACCGGCTGCATGCCGACCAAGACCATGGTCGCCAGCGCCTACGCCGCGCATCTTGCGCGCCGCGCCGCCGACTATGGCGTGACGCTCAGTGGCCCCGTCGGCGTCGACTATGCCAGGATCAAGGCGCGCAAGGACAAGGTGACGATCGACGCCCGCACCAATCTCGAGACCTGGATTGCCGGCATGGACAAATGCACCCTCTATCGCGGCCATGCGCGTTTCGAATCCGCCAACACGGTGCGCGTCGGCGACGATCTGCTGACCGCCGAAAAGATCTTCCTCAACACCGGCGGCCGAGCCTCGGTCCCAGACCTGCCCGGCATCCACGACATCGACTATCTGACCAATTCCTCGATGATGGATCTCGACGTGCTGCCGCGCCATCTCATCGTCGTCGGCGGCAGCTACATCTCGCTCGAATTCGCACAGATGTTCCGCCGCTTCGGTAGCGAAGTTACCGTCATCGAGAAGAGCCCACGCCTGACCGGCCGCGAGGACGAGGATGTCTCCGCCGCCATCCTGTCGATCCTCGAACACGAGGGCATCACGGTCCATGTCGGCGCCGACGACATCGCTTTCGCCAGACAGGGCCAGGACATTGCCGTGACCTTCTCCGCCGGCAAACCGCCGGCGGTCGGCTCGCACGTGCTGCTGGCTCTGGGGCGGACGCCCAACACCGATGACCTCGGCCTGGAGAGGGCTGGCGTGGAGGTCGACAAGCGCGGCTTCGTCTCTGTAGACGACCAGTTGCGCAGCAGCGTGCCCGGCATCTGGGCGATGGGCGACTGCAACGGCAGGGGCGCCTTCACCCACACCTCCTACAACGACTACGAGATCGTCGCCGCCAACCTGCTGGACAACGATCCGCGCAAGGTCAGTGATCGCATCGAAGCCTATGCGCTCTACATCGACCCACCGCTCGGCCGCTGCGGCATGACCGAGGCCGCGGTGAAGAAATCCGGCCGTCGCGCGCTGGTCGGCCAGCGGCCGATGACCCGCGTCGGCCGCGCTATCGAAAAGGGCGAGACGCAGGGCTTCATGAAGATCCTGGTCGACGCCGACACCAGGCAGATCCTCGGCTGCTCGGTGCTCGGCCCCGGCGGCGACGAGGTTATCCATTGCGTACTCGACCTGATGTACGCCAAGGCGCCCGTCGACACGCTGGCGCGTGCCGTGCACATCCACCCGAATGTCTCGGAGCTGTTGCCAACCATTGCCCAGGAATTGAAGCCGCTGGTTTGACAGCCTGTTAGCGACCCATTTCAAAGCTCTTCCTTTTCTGCATCGCTGCGATGCAGCAATGCAGCTTGCGCACGATGGCGTCCTTCGCGCAGTCTCGATTTGAACCGATTCAGTCTGGACGCCCCATGCCCTTGCCGATCCTTGCGCTTGCCATTGCGTCCTTCTGCATCGGCACCACCGAATTCGTGATCATGGGCCTGCTGCCCGAGGTCGCAGCCGACCTCGGCGTATCGATCCCTTCTGCCGGCCTGCTGGTTACCGGATATGCGCTGGGCGTCGTCTTCGGCGCCCCGATCGTGGCGATGGCCACCGCGCATTTGCCGCGTAAGCCTGTGCTGGTCGGGCTGGCCGTGCTGTTCGTCATCGGCAATCTGTTTTGCGCCATCTCGCCCAACTACTGGACGCTGATGGCCGCGCGCGTTTTCACCGCTTTCGGCCATGGCGCCTTCTTCGGCATCGGCTCGGTCGTTGCCGCCAGCCTGGTGCCGCGCAACAAACGCGCCAGCGCCATCGCGCTGATGTTCGCCGGGCTGACGCTGTCCAACATCCTGGGTGTTCCCGCCGGAACCGCACTTGGCGAAGCGTTCGGCTGGCGCTCCACCTTCGTTGCCGTGGTCGGTATCGGCCTGATCTCGGTGGCAGCGATCGCCTGGCTGGTGCCGTCCGATGTCGCCCAGCCAAGCGGTGGCGGCCTGCGCGGCGAGCTGCGCGTGCTGGGCAAGCTGCAGGTCTGGCTGGCCATGCTGATCGCGGCGCTGACCTCCGCAAGCCTGTTCACCGTCTTCACCTACATCAAACCCTACCTCACCGAGGTATCGGGCTTGTCGACCTCGGCAGTCACGTGGGTTCTGCTGCTGTTCGGCGCGGGCATGACCATCGGCAACATTATCGGCGGCAGACTGGCCGACTGGAAACTGATGCCGACAGTGATCGGCACGCTGCTGCTGATGGCCCTGCTTTTCGTTGGCTTCAGGCAGTTCGGCGCAATCGCCAGCGTTGCCGTCGGCATCGTCTTCCTGTGGGGCCTGCTCATCTTCGTCGTCGTGCCGCCGCTGCAGATCCGGGTCGTCGAGGCGGCCTCCGAGGGACCGAACCTCGCCGCCACGCTGAACCAGGGCGCCTTCAATGTCGGCAATGCCAGCGGCGCCTGGATCGGCGGCGTTGCCCTTTCCGCCGGTGTTTCCTATGCCAATTTGCCGCTGGTCGGCGCAGCACTCGCTTTGTTGGCGGTCACCGTCGCCGTGCTGTCGCAGGCGCTGGACCGGCGCGCGCCGGTCATCCCGCTTCCGGCTGAATAGCCTCTTGCGCCCATAGCGCGGCGGGCTGGACCAATCGACATCGGCGCCTTCAAATCGCATGTCTCTCGCTCTTGATGGAGGAAGTCATGCAGAAATCGATCGAGCGCATCGCCGGCGAAAGCGAAGGGGTTTCCTACGAATTCCCGCTGTTCCGCTTCACTGGTTCCGACAAGGCTGCTCCTTCGGCATACCTACAGGCGGCACTCCATGCCGGCGAGTTGCCGGGCGTCGTCGCCATCGACGCGCTGATGCCGATGCTTGCCAAAGCGGAGGCCGAAGGCCGCATCAAGGGCAATCTCACCGTCGTGCCCTGGGCCAATCCGATCGGCCGGGCGCAATATCATTTCGGCGAGCATCAGGGCCGCTTCCATCTGGGCACGCGCACCAATTTCAACCGCGGCTTTCCGCTGCTCGCCGCGCCCGACACAGCGCTCTTGCCCGACACCACCCTTGGCAGCGTCGACCAGCGGCTGAAGACGCGGCTGGTGCAGCTCTCGCTCGGCCATGACATCGTGCTCGACCTGCACTGCGATGACGAGGGCCTCGCCTACCTCTACGTCCACACCAGCCTGTGGCCTGCCATGGCCGATTGCGCCGCGGCCATGGGCGTCGACGCGGTCGTGCTGTGGAGCGAGGACACCGACGGCACTTTCGAGGGCGCCTCGATCATGCCCTACCAGAATGTCCCAGCTGATGTAGCCAAGCTCGACCGCCGCGTCGCCACCACGGTCGAATATCGCGGCATCCTCGATGTCGACGGCGCCTTGGCCGCCGCCGACGCCGAAGGCCTCTACCGGCTGCTGGTGGCGCGCGGCGTGATCGCCGATAGCGCCCTGCCCGCACTTGGCCCCTTCACCGGCCTCGTGGCGCCATTGGAGAACATCGACATGATGCCGGCGTCTCGGGCGGGTGCCGTGCTCTACGACGTGAAACCCGGCGACCGCGTCGCCAGGGGCGCGCGCCTCGCCACCATCGTCCATGCGCCGGGCGAAGCCGATGGCCGCACCGAAATCTTCGCGCCGCAGGACGGCATCATCCTGACCCGCCGCTCGCGCCGCATCATCCGCGCCGGCGAGGATCTTCTGAAGCTGGTCGGCGACAGGAAGAGCACCGACGCCCGATCGGGGACGCTAGAGGATTGATCTAGCCAGAAATGGCCTGCCTAGCCTTGGCCTCCAGCCATTCCGCCATCTGCCGGTAAGGCACCGGGCCGTGGCTGATGCGGGCGACGCCGAGTTCGGCCAGCCGCTGGCGCGGCGGCACGTGCCCCAGCGCAATGATGTTGACCGGCAACGCGATTGCCTTGCAAAGCGTCTCGATCAGGTCCTCATCGCCAAGACCCGGCGCAAAGAAGCCGTGTGCGCCGGCTTTTTCGAAGGCCTGCGCGCGCTCGATGGCCTGGTCGAGCAGGACGTCGTCATGCGCATCCGGTTTCGCCTTGAGGAAGATGTCGGTTCGGGCGTTGATGAACGCCGGTATGCCGGAGGCCTTGACGGCCGCTGCCGCAGCTTCGATGCGTTTTACCTGAACAGAAATGTCGTGCAGGCCGGTGCCGCCGACAACCTGGTCTTCGAAATTGAAACCGATAGCGCCGGCCCGTAGCGCCAACGTCACCGTGCGAGCCACAATCTCCGGATCGACGCCGTAGCCGCCCTCGAGGTCCATGGTCACCGGCAGGTCGACGGCAGTGACGATGCGCTTGATGTTGTCGAGCGCCAGCTCCAGCGGGATTTTCTCGCCATCGGCATAGCCGAACGCGGCAGCCACCGGCCAGCTTCCGGTGGCGATCGCCTTGGCGCCCGCTTTCTCGACGATCTTGGCCGAACCCGGATCCCAGACGTTGTAGAGAACGATCGGGTTTCCCTTGACGTGGAGGGAATGGAACGTCCGCGCACGCTCGATCTGCTCGGTCATGGTGTTTTCCCGTCTCCTGCTGTTAGAGGAACAGTCTAAGCGGCACTGTCCGCCCTGGCGATGTGCCATGAGACGCTGAAGCGGCGGCCACCGGACAGGCTTTTCAAATCAGTTGCGCATCCGGTTTTTCGCGGCTATGGATTTTCGCCATGAACATGCGTTCGATCAAGACCATTTGGTGGTGGGCCTGCTGACAGCGGCCTGTTCGAACACGTGCGCGTGAAAAGAGAGGGTGGCCGCAACGGAAAGTCCGGGCGGCCATTTGTTTTTTCCAAGCCATTCCCGGGTCCGTTGCCCAAGAAGCTGATGGAGACGGCAATGACGATGAAGGTTCTGGAAAACGGCGCGGAAAGTTTCGTGACCGCGGGTGGCATAACCATCACGCGCGCGCGCCACGATCGGCCCTATGCAGGTGCGATTGACGCCTATGTCGATGGCCTGAATTCGCGCCGCGGTGCGGTGTTTTCCTCAAATTATGAATATCCCGGCCGCTACACGCGCTGGGACACCGCCATCATCGATCCGCCGCTGGTCGTCTCGGCGCGCGGCCGCGCCATGCGCATCGAGGCGCTGAACCGCCGTGGCGAGGCGCTGCTGCCGGTCATCGGCAAGGCGCTCGCCAGCCAGGCGGATGTCACCATCGCCGAGACGTCGAAGACACTCATCCGCCTCGATGTCGCCAAGCCCGGCCGTGTCTTCACCGAGGAGGAGCGCAGCCGCGTCCCTTCAGTCTTCACGGTGCTGCGCGCCATCACCGCTCTGTTCAGGACCGAGGAAGACGCCAATCTCGGTCTCTACGGCGCTTTCGGCTACGACCTCGCCTTCCAGTTCGACCCGGTCGACTACAAGCTCGAGCGCATGCCAAGCCAGCGCGACCTGGTGCTTTTCCTGCCCGACGAGATCCTGGTCGTCGACCATTATTCCGCCAAGGCCTGGACCGACCGCTATGACTATGCCGGCGAGGGTTTTTCGACCGAAGGGCTGCCGCGCGACGAAATCGCCGAGCCGTTCAAGAGCCCTGACCGCATCCCGCCGCGCGGCGACCATGAACCGGGCGAATACGCCAATCTGGTGCGCAAGGCGATGGATTCGTTCAAGCGCGGCGACCTGTTCGAGGTCGTGCCCGGCCAGATGTTCTACGAGCGCTGCGAGACGCAGCCATCCGAGATTTCGCGCAAGCTGAAAGCCATCAATCCGTCGCCCTATTCCTTCTTCATCAATCTGGGCGAAGGCGAATATCTGATCGGCGCCTCGCCGGAAATGTTCGTGCGCGTCAACGGCCGCCGCGTCGAGACCTGCCCGATCTCAGGCACCATCAAGCGCGGCGACGACGCCATTTCCGACTCAGAGCAGATCCTGAAACTGCTCAACTCGAAGAAGGACGAATCCGAGCTGACCATGTGCTCGGACGTCGATCGCAACGACAAGTCGCGGGTCTGCGAGCCGGGTTCGGTGCGCGTCATCGGCCGTCGGCAGATCGAAATGTATTCGCGCCTGATCCACACGGTCGACCACATCGAAGGCCGGCTGCGCGAAGGCATGGATGCCTTCGATGCCTTCCTGTCGCATGCCTGGGCGGTCACCGTCACCGGCGCGCCGAAACTGTGGGCCATGCGCTTCATCGAACAGAACGAGAAGAGCCCGCGCGCCTGGTATGGCGGTGCGATCGGCATGGTCAATTTCAACGGTGACATGAACACCGGCCTGACGCTCCGCACCATCCGTATCAAGGACGGCATTGCCGAAGTGCGGGCCGGCGCCACATTGCTGTTCGACAGCATTCCCGAGGAAGAAGAAGCCGAAACCGAACTGAAGGCATCCGCCATGCTCTCCGCCATCCGCGACGCCAAGACAGGCAATTCCGCCAGCACCGAGCGCACGACCGCGCGCGTCGGCGACGGCGTCAACATCCTGCTGGTCGACCACGAGGATAGTTTCGTCCACACGCTGGCCAATTATTTCCGCCAGACCGGCGCCAACGTCTCGACCGTTCGCTCGCCTGTGCCTGAGGAAGTCTTCGACCGGCTGAAACCCGATCTCGTCGTGCTGTCGCCCGGCCCCGGCACGCCGAAGGACTTCGATTGCGCCGCAACCATCAAGAAGGCGCGCGCCCGCGAACTGCCGATCTTCGGCGTCTGCCTTGGCCTGCAGGCATTGGCGGAGGCCTATGGCGGCGAACTGCGGCAGCTGCACATACCGATGCACGGCAAGCCGTCGCGCATCCGGGTCTCCAAGCCCGGCATCATCTTCTCGGGCCTGCCCAAGGAAGTGACCGTCGGCCGCTACCACTCGATCTTTGCCGATCCGGTGCGCCTGCCCGACGATTTCATCGTCACGGCGGAGACCGAGGACGGCATCATCATGGCCTTCGAACACCGCAAGGAGCCGATCGCCGCGGTACAGTTCCACCCGGAATCGATCATGACGCTCGGCCACAATGCTGGCATGCGCATCATCGAGAACATCGTCGCCCACCTGCCCCGCAAGGCCAAGGAAAAGGCCGCCTGACGATCATGGCTGAAGCCGAGAACACGATGGCGATCGCGGCCAAGGCGGCCGCGAAGCGCAAAATCGCCAATCTCGCCTTCTGGTCGATTATCGTCGCTTTTGTCGTGCTCGCGCTGAAGGCTGCCGCCTGGTACGTCACCGGCTCGGTGGCGCTCTACTCGGACGCCTTGGAATCGATCGTCAACGTCATTGCCTCGGTTGCAGCCTTCTGGGCGATCCAGGTCAGCCACAAGCCGGCCGACCAGGACCACCCTTTCGGCCATCACAAGGCCGAGTATTTCTCGGCGGTGCTGGAAGGCGTGCTGATCGTGCTCGCCGCCCTTTTGATCCTCAACGAGGTCTGGCGCCACTGGCAGACCCCGGCACCGCTCGAACAGCCCTGGGAAGGTCTTGCCGTCAACGGCGTCGCTACGGTCATCAACGCCTTCTGGGCCTGGACGTTGATCCGCGCCGGCAGGGCGGAGAAATCACCGGCACTGGTCGCCGACGGCAACCACATCATGACCGACGTGGTCACCTCGATCGGCGTCTTCGGCGGCCTGGTCGGAGCGATCCTGACCGGCTGGCAGATCCTTGACCCCGCACTTGCCGTCCTCGTGGCTTTGAACATCCTGTGGCAGGGCTGGCATGTCATAGGCTCGTCGATGAACGGCCTGATGGACCGCGCCGTCGACACCCAGGAACACATGCGCATCCGTGACGTCATCTCGGCCAATTGCAAGGGCGCGCTGGAGGTTCACGACCTCAAGACGCGCATCGCCGGCCGCGCCACCTTCATCGAGTTTCATCTGGTCGTCGACGCAGACATGTCGGTCGGCGCCAGCCATGTCATCTGCGACCGCATCGAGGACGCGCTGAAAGCCGAAATCCCCTCGGTGCGCGTCACCATCCATGTCGAGCCCGACGACGAGGCCAAGCTGCCGAAGGGCACAACCGCCGTGCCGTTTGCCTGAGGCGATTTCCTGTAGCGACTTGGGAAAATTAACCGAAGCTTCTCGACTTCGTCATCCACGGGCGAAGCAGGAGCGAAGCTCCGTCGCGGAGACCCGAGGATCCATGCCGCGACCTTGTCCGTAGAGTGCAGCGGAACAGAATTCTGCACCGCAGCAGCGCTCAGATGTCACGCATGGATCCTATGGTCTGCGCCGCCAGTCTCTATCGGCCTTCCAAAGCTGCCTCAACAAAATCGTCGTCAAGTGGCCCGGTCAAACTGTCGAGCCAGACCCAATCCTGCGCAAGCGGTTCGAGAACGACCGCTCGGCCCTCGCGACGGATTGAAATCTCGCCGGTATCGAAACGGTATTTCTTCGGCATGCGTACTGCTTGCGATCCGCCAGACCAAAAGACTTTTGCCTTATCCATTCGCGCCCTCCATTGAAGCTCAAGGCGAGCAGGCCGATTGCGGCATCGGCTGCAGCCGATAGACCTTGTCGTCGGATTTCGTCTTGCCATCGGCGGCCTTCGAACACAGGTCGACGATCGCGAGCGCGCTGTTGGGATTTGCCAGCATCATCGTGCCATTGAGGCCACGCTTGAGGAAAATCTCCTTCTGCGCGATGTCGCAGGAAGAATCGCTCATCTTCGAACTGGCCGCGCAGCGCCACTGGTCGGCTTCGCCCTGGCAGGAATAGGTCTGCGTAACCTCAGCCGATTTCTGCCGTGTGGTGACGGTAACGGCAATGTCGGCGCCGTCTGGCCAGTTGGCGGCGTCGCCACCCGAGGCGAAGGACGCCAGCTCTACCTTGCCGCGGAAAACCCGGATCGACTGGGTGAGTTGATCGGGGTGCGAGCCGAGATGCGCCGCATCGTAGTCGCGCCCATAGCAGAAGGCCTGGTCCGGCTTCAGCCGCTCGCGCAGCGGCGGGCCTAGCGCCGGGTCGACCGGATCGATGCGCGCGAACTCCGCCTTGCAGGTCGCCGCTGGGATCGGGTCGAGGCGAAAATTGTCGTCATCCTTGCCGAGTGCCTGCCTGCTATATTCCGCAGCGCCAAGCTCTTCTTCCGAACCGGCATCGAGATAGATGTCGGGCTGCAGATCCGAGAGGAACAGCCGGCCCTTGTCGTCGACCTTCAGCGACGCAAGCGTCCGGTCGCATTCCATGCCGCAATGAACCGGGCCTGTCTTGCCGTCCTCGGACGCATGATTGCACCAGCCGCCGGCCCATTCCGGCGACTTGGCGCCGCGCACGGTGGTGGCGATGAAGGCATTGTAGGACGTGTCGGAATTCACGGTCGGTTCCTCGTTCGGCCGGCTGACCGGATCATGGCCGTAGTAGAAGAAGATCCGCGTCACCTTCTGCTTCGGGTGCGCCTTGAGATGCCCCGCATCATAGACGCGGCCGAAACAGGCATCAGCGCCGTTCGGACTGAGTTCGGTGAGCTTCAGCGCATCGTCGGCGGAGGCCGATCCGGCAAGCAAGCCAAGCAGCGCCGCGCCAAACCCGGCGCCGGCGACTGTCTTCCATTCCCCTGCCCTGAACGCCATGTGATCTCTCCTCCGCATCGACAGGACGCAACGTCAATTTATGCTAGTATTGCGGCCGCAGCCACGCAATTCGCGGCGGGCCGCCAAGCGGAGGAGGATTCCATGCGTCGGCGCGATATGTTCCGCGCGGTTCTTGCCGGAACCGGAACGCTTCTCGGTTTGCGGGCAGCACAGGCAGCCGCCACCGAGCCCGCAAGGCAAAAAGTCGCCTACCACTTGAGCGACACCGACAAGGTCAATTTCGTGCTCGGCAACATCAAGAACCACTATGAGGGCACCGGCGGCAATGTCGACATCGTGCTGGTCGTGCATGGTCCCGCGCTCGCGGCCTTCAAGTCGAAAGGCATATCGGCCGCGATTTCCGGGCGCTTCGCCGGCCTGGTGCGGCAGGGGCTGGAACCCCATGCCTGCGCCAACACCATGCAAGGCATGGATATTTCGCTCCCCGACCTGCTCGCCGGGTTTCATGCCGCCGACAAGGGCGGCGTCGTCAAACTCGCCGAACTGCAAGGCCAGGGTTACGCCTATCTGCATCCGTAGAGCGGTTTGTTTGGCGCAAATCCCCCGAGGGAAAGCGCTACTCGCTTTGCCGGGAAACCGCTCCACACGTTTCCTTGAATTGCTCAAAGGCTTGAACACCGGGGTGGCAAGGGCCTACGAAGGACAGGCAGACCTCCCGGAGGAAGAACCGTGCCAGCCACCACACTCAGCATACCCGATCTTGCCGGCAAGGCAGTGCTGGTCACCGGTGCGTCGACCGGCATCGGAGCGGCGCTCGCGCTGGCCTATGCAGCGCAGAAATGCAAGGTGGCGCTGCACTACAATTCGAGTCAAGACGCCGCCGAGAAGCTCGGCCTGACGATTGCCGACAAGGGCGGCGAGGTGTTTCTCGTTCAGGGCGATTTTTCCGTTGCCGCCGATGTCGAGCGCGTCGTCGAGGACAGCGCGCAATATTTCGGCCGCCTCGACGGGCTGGTCAACAATGCCGGCGGCATGCTTGGCCGCATCCCTTATGCCGAGCAGACCGAGGCGCATTACGACGCTGTGATGGACCTCAATGCGCGCTCGGTGCTGACTGCTTCGCGCAAGGCGATCCCGTGGCTGAAGAAACAGGGCGGCTTCATCGTCAACACCTCCTCGATCGCCGCGCGCAACGGCGCCGGCGGCGGCGCCGGGCTTTACGGCTCAGCCAAGGCCTTCGTCTCCAATGTGACGCGCGGCATGGCCAAGGAACTGATCGGCTTCGGCATCCGCGTCAACGCGGTAGCGCCCGGAACCATTCTCACCCCGTTCCACGAGCGCTATTCGACCGACGAGCAGATGAAGGGCATGGTCGCCACCATTCCGCAGGGACGCGCCGGCACGGCGCAGGATTGCGTCGGCGCCTATCTGTTCCTCTCTTCGGACCTTCTCAGCGGCTACATCACCGGCCAGGTGATCGAGGTGAATGGCGGCCAGTTGATGCCTTGAACGGCTACCGGCATACTGGCGGTCTGCATGTTCTTGTCGAAAACCTCAAAGGGAGACAACGGAATGTACGGACTGATCGGCAAGATGCGGGCGGCGCGCGGCCAGCGTGACGCGGTCATGGACCTTCTGCGCGACAGTACAGGCGCCCTGCCGGGCTGCCTGAGCTATATCATCGCGCGCGACCCCGCCGATGCCGACGCGATCTGGGTCACCGAAGTGTGGACCGACGCCGAAAGCCACAAGGCCTCGCTGCAGCTTCCCGAAGTCCAGGCGGCGATCGCCAAGGCGCGGCCGTTCATCGCCGGTTTTGAATTCCAGGTCGAAACCCACCCCGTCGGCGGCTTCGGGCTGGCTGACGGCAAGACGGGGTGATCCGCCCACGGCTTGATGCCGAGGCGAGGGTTCGCACTCCAGGTGCAATATCGACAGGTGAACAATTTCGACCCCGGGTTTTGCCAGTCATCGCGCTCCACTTGTAATTCTCTGAAAATGGACTAAGTTCTGTGGACTAAGTCCACTCGGAGAAACCTGCGATGCAGACCGTGAACATCCACAATGCGAAGACCAATCTTTCACGTCTCGTTGACCGAGCTGCCAAAGGTGAGCCGTTCATCATCGCCAAGGCGGGCAAACCATTGGTGAAAGTCGTGCCTATCGATCAGCCGGCCTCGTCGCAGGCGCGAAGGGTCGGTTTTATGGCCGGCCAGTTTTCCGTTCCCGACGATTTCGACCGCATGGGTGGCGAGGAGATTGAGCAACTGTTCGGTGTCAACACTTGAAACTGCTACTCGACACCCATTTGCTGCTGTGGGCGGCTGGCGAACCGGATCGGCTAACACCTGCGGCTCTCGCCGAGATTGAGGACCCCGAGAACGAATTGCTGTTCAGTCCCGCCAGCCTTTGGGAGATCGCAATCAAACGAGGACTGGGACGGGATGATTTCCAGGTCGATCCCCGTTTGCTCCGGCGAGGCCTATTCGACAATGGCTATCACGACTTGCCGATCACCAGTGAACATGCCCTCGCCATCGACGGACTTCCGGCGATCCACAAGGATGCCTTCGATCGAATCCTGGTCGCCCAGGCAACCATTGAGGGGATTACCTTGCTGACGATGGACGATCTTGTCGCCCGTTATCCCGGTCCTATCCGAAAGCTCTGACACCTTGGTAAACTGCGTGACTCGCGCGTCACACAGCTTCCTTTTTCGGCAAAGCGGGGGTTCGCATCGTCCCGCTTCAAGTCTAAGACCGAAACATGGATTCCTCGGCCGAGCAGCCATCCCCGGACCTGCCCACACTCGAGCGCATGGCGCGGATGCGCAAGCTCTGGCAGTGGCTTGCCCTGCTGGTTGTTTCCCTGCTGTTTGCCGGCGCGCTGGAACTCGCCACCCTGCCGGCGGCGTTGCTGATCGGACCGATGCTGGCGGCCATCGTCGCCGGCACCAATGGCGCCACGGTGCGTGTGCCGCGTCTTCTGTTCGGCGCCGCCCAGGCGATCGTCGGCTGTCTCGTCGCCAGCTCGATCTCGGCCGACATCTTTCCGGTCTTCTACCAGGAATGGCCGCTGTTTCTCGGCGTCGTGGTGGCCACCGTCACGGCCTCCAGCCTGCTCGGCTGGCTGATCAGCCGCTGGCGCATCCTGCCCGGCACCACCGCCGTCTGGGGCTCGTCGCCGGGTGCGGCCACCGCCATGGTGCTGATGGCCGGTGCCTTCGGTGCCGACCAGCGTCTCGTCGCTTTCATGCAATATCTGCGCGTCATCTTCGTCTCGATGACCGCAGCACTCGTTGCCAAGATGTGGGTCGACACCTCGGGCGTCGAAATCCCGCCCATCGTCTGGTTTCCGCCGATCGACCGCCAGGCCTTCGCCGCCACCATCGGCATCGCGCTGGTTGGCGGCCTGTCGGGAAAGATTTTCCGGCTGCCCTCGCCCTTCTTCCTCGGCACCTTTATCTTCGGCACCGTCGTCCATCTTGGCTTGGGCGTGGAGATGCAATTGCCGCAATGGCTGCTGGCCGTCAGCTACGCCATGGTCGGCTGGTCGATCGGCCTGAACTTCACAACGGCGATCCTGCGCCATGCAACGCGCGCATTGCCGCAGATCATCGCCTCGATCGTGGCGCTGATCGCCTTTTGCGGCGGCCTTGCCTTCCTGATCAGCCATCTCCTGGGCATCGATCCGCTGACCGCCTATCTGGCGACCAGCCCCGGCGGCATGGACAGCATCGCCATCATCGCCGCCGCCGCGCAGAACGTCGACATCTCCTTCGTCATGGCCCTGCAATCGGCACGCTTCCTGATCGTGCTGCTGGTCGGCCCGAGCGTCGCTCGGCTGGTGGCCAGAAGCGTCAGGCAATAAGCAGCGACTAGTCCTCGCCGCCCTCGCCCACGCTATGCGCATCCCGACGCCAGTAGGCCGTAACCAGGTGCCGGTCGCGCGGCAGGCCCCACTGCTTGCGCACGATCTTGCGTATCTCCCGGAAATCGCCGAATTCGCAACTTGCCCAGACGTACAGGCCGTCGGCAAGCGCCATGTGATTGCGCTCACGCAAGGCGGTCGACAATAGGCCTGCGGTGCCGGCCTCGAGGCCGCGCCGGTAAAGCCAGGTGATGTCGATATTGTCCCCTTGCGCCAGCGCCATTCGGTCATCCGGGCTATCGACCTCGATCAGCGCCTCGGCACGTGTTGATGGCGGCAGATGCTCCAAAATCCTGCCGATGGCGGGCAGCGCGGTGTCGTCGCCGAGCAGAAGCAAGGTCTGCGCCACCGGGGCGTCGCCGCCGCCGGGTCCGATCATGCCGATGACGTCTCCCGCCCGTGCGTTTTGCGCGAATGTGGCGGCGGGCGTGTTCTGGCCGGGGTGCAACACGAAATCGACATCGAGCCAACCGCTTGCGGCATCCAGCGCCCGGATCGTGTAGACCCGCACGGCAAGCGCATCGTCGCCAGAAGGCCAGACGATCAAGCCGTCAGCGCCCATCGTCGGCCAAACCAGCCGGCGGCCAGGCGGCGGCAGCAGCAGCCGCATGTGCAGGCCGCCATGGCTAAACCGGCCGAGATCCTTGCCGGCGAAGCGCAGGCGCTGCATATGCGCCGATATCCGCGTCGACGACATCACCGTGATCTCGCGGAAGAAGACCGGAGTACCGGCGTCGCTGCCGTCGCCTTGCCAATGGATGCCCTTGGTCGTGCCGAGATGTTCGGCGACATGGCCGGCGACCGTCATCTTCATGTAGGACAGGCAGGTTTCGTCTGTCGCCGCGACGCGGATCAGCACGCTTTCATCATCGAGCGTAGCGCTCAACGAGCCGTAGTAGAGGCGGAGCTCCCACTGGTCGGCAACGCCAGTGTCAATCTCGAATTCGCTGTGCTCTGCGCGCAGCCGGTCCATCACCGATCTGATCGCCGCGTCGCTGATCCGGGTTTGCGCGCTAAGTTGGTCCATCGCTCAAGTCCTTCGAAACGGTTCGGGCAAGGCGCCGCGCGGCACCCTCACCGTCAGCGGCATGCCACAGCCGCTCCGATGTTTCCACAGAAACATGACAATAATAATCATATTTATTCGATGAGTTGGCTACGAGCCGCTTGTCGCAGCAAGTCGCTCGGGAAGGAAATCAACGAAGACGCGCACCTTCGGCGACAGATGGCGATTGGAGGGCCACAGCATCCGGAACTGGCCACGGCCGTCGACATGACCATCGAGGACGGTACGCAGCCTGTCTTCGTGCAGCGCCTCGCGCACCAGGAAATCCGGCATGCAAGCTATGCCGAGGCCGGCGAGCGTGGCGCCCTTCAAGGCTTCCATGTTGTTGCAGGTCAGCATCGAGCGGATCTGCGGTTCGGCGCTTCCGGTAGTGAACGGCCACTCCAGCAGCCTGCCGCTGTTCAGGAAGCGGAAGTTTATGCCGAAATGTCTGATGAGATCAGCCGGCACGCTGGGGGCGCCATGGCGGTCCAGGTAGGAGGGCGCCGCGCACAGCAGCATGCGAAAGGGCGCAACGGGTCTCGACACAAGGCGCGAATCCGGCAGTTCGCCGCTGCGGATCGCGACATCGATACCCTCGTCGATGACGTCGACGATCCGGTCGTTGAAATCGATGTCGAGCTCGATCTCGGGATAGCGTGCCATGAACTCCGACAGCACCGGCAGCAGCAGATGATAGGTGACGATCGGGGTGGATATGCGCAGCCGCCCACGCGGTGTTTCCCGTGTCTGCGACAGCATCGCCTCGGCATCGTCGATGTCGTCGAGGATGCGGCGCACCCGCTCGTTGAACAGCTTGCCCTCTTCCGTCAGGCCAATGCGCCGCGTGCTGCGCTGCAGGAGCCGCACGCCGAGTTCCTGCTCGAGCCGGGCGACACTTTTGCCCACAGCGGAAGCCGAGATGCCAAGCGCCCGCCCGGCGGCGACGAAACTGCCGAATTCGGCGGTGCGGGCGAAGGCCAGGAGCGCGTTGAGACGATCCATTGCGTCATTCCATTCGAGCGTTTCAGTCCGATATGCCAGGAGATATAACACCATTTTTCCTGAAACGCCGACGACCTATCTTGTCATCACGACCGGCTCCGCAATCGCGCGGTCCACCGGCGAGTACTGTTTCAGATAGGGAAATCCATGACTTCCAGGACCACAACCGGCTCTGCCGAGAGATGGCTCGTGCTCTTGTCCGTGTGCCTTGCCGCGATGACGATGCCCTTGACCTTCACCGGTCCGGCCGTCGCTCTGTCGCGCATCGCGGCCGATCTCGGCGGCAGTCCGATCGAGCTCAACTGGGTGACAAACGCCTTCATGCTGACCTTCGGCGCCACCCTGATGGCGTCGGGCGCTCTGGCCGACAATCATGGGCGCAAGCGCCTCTTCCTCGTCGGCCTCTCCCTCTATGTCCTGGCGTCGCTGGGCGCGATGCTGGCGCCGGACATCATCTGGTTCGAAATTTTCCGCGCCGCGCAGGGTATCGGCAGTGCGGCCGCCTTCGCTGGCGGCGCCTCGGCACTTGCCCAGGAATTCGAAGGGCCGTTGCGGCTGCGCGCCTTCAGCTTCCTCGGCACCAGTTTCGGCGTCGGCCTCGCCTTCGGCCCAATCGCGTCGGGCCTGCTCATCTCTGCATTCGGCTGGCGGTCGATCTTTCTTCTGGTTGCAGCACTCGCGATTGCCGCCGCCATGCTCGGCCTGCGCACCATCAGGGAATCGCGCGACCCGGATGCGACGGGCCTAGATTGGGCGGGAGCCGGCACCTTCACGATCGCGCTGGCGTCGCTGACCTATGGCGTGCTCCAGGCCCCGCAGAGCGGCTGGGCCGATCCCCTCGTCGTCTCCCTTCTGGCCGCTTCTGCCATCTGTTTTGTCGCCTTCGTCGTTGTCGAGCGGCGAGCACAACGGCCGATGCTCGATCTCACGCTGTTTGCCTATCCCCGCTTCGTCGGCGTCCAGTTTCTGGCTGCGGCACCCGCTTACGCCTTCGTCGTCCTGCTCGTCCTGTTGCCGATCCGCTTCATCGGCATCGAGGGTATGAGCGAGATCAAGGCCGGGCAATTGATGATCTGCCTATCAGGCCCGCTGCTGATCCTGCCGATGCTCGCCGGACAGCTGGCGCGCTGGATCGCGCCGGCCACGATCTGCGGCGTCGGCCTGCTCGTCGCTGCCGCCGGGCTTGTCTGGCTAAGCCTGACACCACCGGTCGATAGTGCGCTGGTGGCGCCGCTGATGCTGATCGGCGTCGGCATCGCTTTGCCTTGGGGATTGATGGACGGGCTCGCCGTCAGTGTCGTGCCGAGAGAGCGCGCCGGCATGGCGGTCGGCATCTTCAACACCACCCGCGTCGCTTGCGAGGGCGTGGCGCTGGCGATCGTCATGGCGACCCTTTCCGGCTTTACCGCCGCGCATCTCGCCGCACAGGGAACGGCATCTTCGACGCAGGCAGCAGCGGCAGCCCAACTGCTGGTGACCGGCAATCTCGGCGAAGCAGCACAACATCTGCCCCAGGCTGGAGCCATTGTTCTGGTCCAGGCCTACGAGGCGGCGTTCGACAGGCTGCTGATCGTGCTGGCGGCAATCACCGTCATGACCGCCATCGTCGTCTTCCTTGGCCTGCGTCGCGGATCGGCGTCGGAACACGAGACCGTCGCTCTGCCGGCAGGCCAGGAAGGGTAGCTGTCAGCGGACGAGCCCCGCTGTCAGTCGAGCCTGTGCATCAGGTCCTCATCCAGCCAACGGCCGAAGAAATAGACCAGTTGCTTGTGCCACCATGGCCAGTCGTGGCTGACATCGCCGCCCCAATAATCGACCCAGGCGGGAATGGATTTGTCGCGCAGGATCTGTTCCAACTTGCGCGTCTCGACCAGCATCCGCTCTTCCCAGGCGCCCTGGCCGCAGCAGAAGATCAGCCTGAGCGTCTTCAACCGGGCCAGCAGTTTAGGATCGACGATGCCGGGCAGATAGTCGAGCGGCGAGTTGTAGAAAATGTCGCCCTCGAGCGCTTTGCCGAAGAAGTCGCGCGCCGAATAGACGCCCGACAGGGCAATGACGCCGCTGGCGAGTTCAGGAAAGCGGAAGACGAAGTTCGACGAGTGATAGCCGCCCATCGAACAGCCCGAGAACAGCGGCTTCAGCTTGCGCCCGCCATTGGCCTGCTCGGCTGTGGACAGGAAGTCCGGCAGCGCCTCCTCGCGCACATAGCGGAAATAGGCCTCGTGGCGGGCGATGCGGTGGGCGGCGTCGGCATGCTTGTCGAAGAAGGATTCAGAATCGACGCCGTCGACCGTGAACAGCTGGATGCGGCCGGTGTCGATGAATTCGGCCAGTGCGCCCACCCCGCCGGAATCCTCGAGCTGGTAGAACCGGCCCTGCGAGGTCGGGAACACCACCACCGGCCGGCCGGCATGGCCGTAGCGCTTGTATTCCATGTCGCGGCCGAGCTGGCTCGAGAAATTCTTGTGATAGGAAATGTCCATCGCCTTACGCCTTTTCCGCGTGGATGTACGCGACCGCTGCACGCAACGCTGCTTCGTCCTTCGAGCGCATCTGGTAGGCGTAATTTCCCATGGCGCGGCTGAAAACCTCTTCGATGGCCTGATGGTGGACGATCTTATCGCGCTGCGCGGCTAGCACGTCCTCATGGCTGTGCAAATAGTGGAGGCGCCGCTTGCGGCTGGCATAGGCGGTGAAATACTTCCCCTCGTAAGGGCCGCCGGCGGCATCCCTGACCACCATGTCGGCCCATGCCGCGTAGACGTCGATGTCGAACGTGTAGTTGATCGCATCGGTCATCCAGGCGCCGGGCGGGCGCATGTTGACCTCAAGCGCGATGACCCGGTCGTCCTTGGTCTCGAACAGCTCGATGTGGAAGAAGCGTTCGCGTACGTCGAATGCTTTCAGGATCTTGCGGCCGGCCTCCTCGACCGCCGGGCTGATCCTGGGAAAGCAGGTGTAGCTCATATGGCGGTCCTTGTTGACCACCTCCATGACGCTCTGGTCGTAGCGGTGGCTGGCCGCCAGCACCACCTCGCCGTCGCGGTTGACCAGCCCGTCGAAGGTCACCACCAGCCCCTCGATGAACTGCTCCATGACGAAGGTCACGTCCTCGGGCTTGTCCCGGAAGAACTGGTCGAGCTCTTTGGCGTTGGAGATCTTGAAGGTGTTCGATGCGCCGGAACCGCTGTCGGGCTTGACCACGACGGGGTAGCCGACGCGCCGGATGAAAGTCATGGCCCCGGCACGGTCGGAGCATTTGCGCTGCGCGATGGTGTCGACGCCGCTCTTGCGGAAGAAGGCACGCATGCGGCTCTTGCGCTTCAGGTTCTTCACGAAATCGAGCTTGGTGCCGTAGATGTTGAAGTCGGTGCGTATGTTGGCTTCCAGCTCAAGCCAATGTTCGTTGAGCGATTCAAAACGGTCGATACGGCCCCATTTGTGGACGAAATGCCCCATCGCCCGAAACACCGGATCGTAGTCCTCCATGTTGGCGACGCGATAATATTCCGAAAGGGCTGCTTTCAGCTTGGCGTCGAGCGCGTCATAGGGCGCGTCGCCGATACCGAGCACCCTGGCCCCGGCCTTCTTCAAGCGGTCGCAGAAATCCGCGCCGTTGGCGGGAAAATGCGGCGAGAAGAACACGAAATTCATGGACGACCCCTCCCGCGACAGGGGCATCGAAACCCTGTCGATGCCCGAGTCTGGCGCATTTGCCGCGCGTGGGGAAGAGCGCGCATGTTCGGGACAACATCCGACAGATCACGGCCCGCCACGCGGCCCCCACTTGCCTCTCACAAGCCGCTCCTGTAAGAGAACCGCCATGAACACGCGCGCCACCAACGCTTCCCGTCCGACCGGTTTTTCCGGCGAGACCGTGCGCGCGCTGGCTTCGACCCTGCTTCTTCTCGGCCTTATCGGCGATCGCCGGGTTCGCTGAAGGAGCGCCCGGCGGTCGAACCGCCGCGCAAGCGCATGCTCCTTGGCAATCACATCAAGCGAACGAAATTCTGGTAAAGGCGCCGCTCGCCATCAGTCCACCGAAGGTGGATCCATGAGCCGCCGGGAGAAACGACGATGAACGCACGAGAAGAAATCCGCTCCGATGCCGCGGTAGCCGACACGGATTCGGCCAAAGGGATGCCCGACGCGGCTCGCAAATATCAGCCCTATCCGACCGTCGGCCTCACCGACCGGACCTGGCCTTCGAAGGTGATCGACAAGGCGCCGATCTGGTGCTCGGTCGACCTGCGCGACGGCAACCAGGCGCTGATCGATCCGATGGGCCATGAGCGCAAGGCACGCATGTTCGGCCTGCTGCTCGACATGGGCTTCAAGGAGATCGAGATCGGCTTCCCGTCGGCATCGCAGACCGATTTCGACTTTGCCCGCTGGTGCATCGAGGAAGGCAACGTGCCAGCCGATGTCTCGCTGCAGGTGCTGGTGCAGTGCCGACCGGAGTTGATCACCCGCACCTTCGAGGCGCTGAAGGGCGCCACCAACCCGATCGTCCATTTCTACAATTCGACCAGCGAGCTGCAGCGTCGCGTCGTCTTCGAAAAGGACGTCGGCGGCATCAAGCGCATCGCCACCGACGCCGCCAAGATGATCACGGACATGGCGGCCAAGGCCGGCGGAGGCTTTCGTTTCGAGTATTCGCCGGAGAGCTTTACCGGCACCGAGCTGGAAGTGGCGCTGGAGATCTGCAACGCCGTCACAGAGATCGTCAGGCCGACGGCGGACAACAAGCTGATCATCAACCTGCCCTCGACGGTCGAGATGTCGACCCCCAACATCTATGCCGACCGCATCGAGTGGATGTGCCGCAACCTCGACAACCGGGAAAACCTGCTGGTCTCGCTGCATCCGCACAATGACCGCGGCACCGGCATCGCCACCACCGAGCTCGGCCTGATGGCCGGCGCCGACCGTGTCGAAGGCACGCTGTTCGGCAATGGCGAGCGCACCGGCAATGTCGACATCGTCACGCTGGCGCTGAACATGTACACGCAAGGTGTCGATCCGTTGATCGACTGCTCCGACATCAACCGGATGAAGGACGTCTACGAATACTCGAACCAGTTGAAGATCCCCGAGCGCCACCCCTATGTCGGCGAACTCGTCTACACTGCCTTTTCCGGTTCGCACCAGGATGCCATCAACAAGGGCATGAAGGCGCTGAAGAAGGCCAATACGAGCCTGTGGGAAGTGCCCTATCTGCCGATCGACCCGGCCGATGTCGGACGCAGCTACGAAGCCATCATCCGCATAAATTCGCAGTCCGGCAAGGGCGGCATCGCCTATGTGCTGCAGGCCGATTACGGCCTCAACCTGCCGCGCAATCTGCAGATCGAGTTCAGCCAGGAAATCCAGGCGATCACCGATGCCGAGGGCAAGGAAGTGCCGGCCAGACGCATCTACGAGCGCTTTATCGAGACCTATGTCGACCAGCCCGGCGCGCGGCTGAAATTCCTCGATCACCACACCTATCCCAGCACCGAGATCAAGGGCCGGCGCGTCGTCGAGGCGGTCATCCTCGACGACGGCAAGGAAGTGACGATTACAGGCACGGGTACCGGCCCGATCGATGGTTTCGTCAATGCGCTGTCGCGCCATGTCGGCGTCGAGATGTCGGTGCTCGACTATTCCGAGCACTCGATGCAGCGCGGCTCGAACGCGTCGGCCATTTCGTATGTCGAGATGGAATATCCCGGTGGCAAGCTGTTCGGCGCCGGCATCAACACCAACATCGTCGCCGCCTCACTGGAGGCGGTGATGTCTGCCGCGAACCGTATCGTCGGTAAAAAAGCCGGCTGACGCCCGACGGGAACAAAGATCGGAACCCACCCAAACTGGTGACGGTTCCGATCTTTCGGGCCATTAACCACCGCGGAATTATCCAGTGGGTACGTGATCGCATAACGGGGTGTATACTTGTGTGGTGGTGCGGGACCTATATGATCGCGCCTCAACCTGTGCCGACTTCGAGAGGATCGACACTTGCAGCATGCCACGCCTGCCGCCCCCGCAGTGCGCGAGACACTGGAGCGACTGCTTGCCAGCCAAACGTTCGGCCGATCCGAACGCGCGCGCAAGCTGCTGCGTTATCTTGTCGAACGTGAACAGGCCGGCGAAGCCGACAGGCTCAAGGGCTTTTCCATTGCCATGGATGTTTTCGGCAAGGACGGCGACTTCGATCCGTCCACCGATGCCGTGGTGCGTGTGCAGGCAGGCAGGCTGCGCGAGCTTCTGCAGCACTATTTTGCCAATGAGGGAATTGCCGAGCCGGTCCGCATCGCCATTCCGCGCGGCGGCTATGTTCCTGCCTATGAATTGAACGCGATCCGCCTGCCCGATATTGCCGAGTCTGTTCCCGAACTCAGGCTGGACGGCGCCGCATCCACCGATCGGTCAAACGAAGCCGGCACGGGCATGCTGGAGGCGATGTCTCTGGCTTCCGTACCATCTTCGCCGGCTCCCTCGGTGGCGCGCCATCTCCGCTTTTTCTGGATGGCGATCGCTCTGGTCATCGCCATGCTGGGCGTACTGATCCTTCGCCAGGGCAGCACTGCCTTGCTGGCAGGCGACGACATCTCGGCAACGGAGATCGCTGGCGCAACCGCAAGCATCACGGCATCGGCAAGGGCTGACGCCCTGCCGCAAGTCTATATCGGACTGAAGGCTGACGGCCCCGACGCCAGCCGTGTCGCCGCATCGCTGCGCGCCGGCCTGAGTGGCTTCGATACGATCGACTTCATCGGCCGCGACACCGTCGGCGATCCGGCCGACGACGCGACGAGCTTCATATTCGACGTCCTATCTGGACCGGACGCGGGCGACATCACCATAGAACTGCAAAGCATGGCGTCCGGACGGGTGCTTCTATCGCGCAATCTCACCCCCGCCGACAGCGCACCTGCAGCGGTCGAAGACCGTATCGCCGATATGCTTAGCTCGGCACTCCCCGCCTCCGGCACCATCTACAACTATATCGAGCAGACCGGCACGCCAAACGGTCTGACGCAATGCCTGCTGCTCAACGGCAAATATTACCTCGACCAGAACGCCAGGACCCATGAGGCAGCCTACCGATGCCTCGAGAAGCTGGCCAATGGTGGAACCAAGTCCTCGCTCGTCTATTCGGAGCTTGCTTCCCTGCATCTCGAGGCGGTGTCCGATCATTACGCCTATCCGCCCAATGCGACGATTGAGACAGCCGTCGAGTTTGCCCATCGCGGCGTGCAGATGGGTCCGACCAGCCCTTATGCGCATCGCTCCTACGGCTATGTCAGTTCGCGCCTCGGCAATACGGACGAAGCGATCCGCTGGATGCGCAAGGCCTATGAACTCAACCCCTACGATCTCGGCATGGCCGCCGCTTACGGCTACGGGCTGATCTTCGCCGGACGATATGCTGAAGGAACGCCGATCCTCGATCATGCGGTGGAGACCTTCAGCGGGCACCCGACATGGTGGGATTACGGGCTGTTCGTCGGTGAGTTCATGCTCGGCGACATGAACAAGGCAGTCGCGGCCAGCATGGCCCTGAGAACGACGGCAACGAAATCACACTATCTGGCGGCGCGGCTGATCGGCGCCAAGGCTGCCGGACAGGATCATCTGGTGAGCACGCTGCTGAAACAACTGACCACCGAGTTCCCCAAATTTGCCGCCGATCCGCGGGCGACTTTCGTCGAGCGGAAATATCCGGCCGACCTGACCGACCGGCTAGTCCAGGCACTCCGCGCTGCCGGGCTCGGCAGCCCAAGCTGACACCATCGACGTCCGCGCACTGGCTGTGCCGCGTCCCGATGGATTTCCTGCGCTCCGATCGCCGATTGGTCGCCAAGTTCTGTACACAACCGTACAAATCGCGAAAATTTTACTGGTCATCACGTTGGACTAGGAGCAATTCAGCCACCATTGGGTGTCGCGCATTCTGCAATAACAAAAAATCAGCTTTCATGACCGCATCACTTTTTGCCGCCGAAGAGGGTGTTGGCTCGAAGGCCATCGTCCTGCTGCACGGTTTCGGCGGCTGCCATGATGTATGGCGCGAGGTGATTTCCGCCCTGACGCCTTCCACGCATACGCTGGCCTATGATCTGCCTGGGCACGGGTTGTCGCTCGATTTTCCCGCCGCCGGTCCCGCCAGGGTGGCAGCCAAGGCCGTGCTCGCCGATCTCTCGGAGCGTCGCCTGAAGCGCGTTCATCTCGTGGGCCACTCGATGGGCGGTGCCGTGGCGGCGCTGATGGCGCTGGCCGAGCCCGAAAAGATAGCCTCGCTGACGCTTCTGGCGCCGGGCGGCCTTGGCCCCGAAATCAATGGACCGCTGTTGCGCCGCTATGCCGAAGCCGCGGATCGGTCCGAGATCCGCTCCTGCCTCGCCGTCATGTCGGGACCTTCAGCCCCGCCGCTCGAACATACGGTGGACACCCTTTGGGAAATGCGCAGGCGACCCGGCCAACTCGAAAAGCTCGTCGAGATCGCAGCCGCCATGACCGTGGACGGTCGGCAAGGCGTCATCCCGCACGATCGCCTCGATGGACTGAACATGCCGGTGATGGTGGCATGGGGAATCAGCGATGCGGTGCTGCCCTTTACCCAGGCGGATGACCTGCCGGCGCATTTTCACGTGCACCACGTGCTGGAGGCCGGCCATATGCTGGCTGAGGAAGCCCCCGACCTTGTTGCTGAGATCATTCGCCGCAACACCAATCGTCGCGCCAGGCCACACCGCCAGAAATTCGCCGCCGCAGCCAGCTGACCTTTTTCGCGCACGACAACCTTCCTGGACACCCCGGGCCGTCGATCTCGCCAGTGCATTTCGCCGGCGGCTGTGTTAACCCGGTGTTAACCAAACCTACGAGGCAGACGCCGATGAAGGAAGCAGGCGAGAAGACCATCGACCAGTCCAAGAAACTGTCCGATGCCATCCGTGATGTCAAAAATGCCTTCGCCGACCGCGACGACGTCGTCGTCGACATGCGCGAGGCGCACCGCATGCGTCTCGATCTGCTCGCCGCCGAACTGGCACCGGTTTTTGCCGATGTTCCGGCCGACATGGACAATTTCGACTTTGTCGTCTCGTCCGGCTTGCAGCCGCGCCTGTGGATCGACGCCGTCAGCCATGTCGCCATGGGACGCGACCGCCGGACCTATCGCTTCCTCAAGGACACCCGTATCGGCCGGGTGGTGCTTGCCGAATCCACCGAGATGAAGCCGGTGGCCGATTCCGTGACGCGCTATGTCGCCGAGCGCATCGTCGAGCGTCAGAGGATGCTGGAAGGCGGCGTCGAACCCGCCGTCGCCGGCCTGAAACGTGCCTATGTGCCGGAAGCCGAACCGCCGCTGCGCGCAACGGAGCGCGGCAAACGCTGGTCAGCCCTTCTGTCCGGGCTTGGCCTGGTCGCTGCCGGCGCACTGGTCGGCCTTGTGGTGTCGGTCGTCCTGTTCTGGGACCGCATCGTGGCCATGGTTGTCAATTTGCGGCCATAGCGGCCTCGGCGCCAAGCTCCACCGTCTGCAGATCGGATGGCGGTATGGACGGCCCGGTCAGGCCGCGCCGTGTCAGCCGGATCCGCCAATTGCCCTTCTCGCCATCAATGTCGAACAGATTATACTGCGCCGCCGGGTTCTTGCCGCCCGGCGCCTGGCCGGCGGCAGCGACACCGACCGCCGGGATCCTGACGCCGCGACCGCCTATGAAGAACAGCGACGGCAGATGCGAATGGCCGTGCAGCACAAGGTCGGCGCCGTGGCGGCGAATGATCTTGTTGAAGCGGGCGATGCCGAACAGCCGCTTGTGCTGCGGGACCGCGCCGCGCACCGGCGGATGATGGATCATGATGGCGCGAAACAGCCCCTGTCCGGCGGTATCCCCAAGGATTTTGCCGAGCCGCTTCGCTTGGCCTTCCATGAAGAAACCATTGGCCATGAAGGGTGCCGTGGCGCGCGCCGTCGAGACACCGATCAGCGCGACGTTGCCGCGCACGCGCAGATAGGGAAATGCGTTACGATCGACCGGCGTGTTGACACCGTCGCCGCTCATCCACGCCGCCCAGGATCGGCAGACCTTGTCGAAGGCGCCTGGCACATAGGCGTCGTGGTTGCCCGGAACGACCGAAACATCGTGCGCCGGCCCCAGCGTCTCCAGCCAGTGCCTGGCCATCTCGATCTCGCCGTCGAGCGCCAGATTGACCAGGTCGCCGGTGACGGCGAGGTGGTCAGGCGTGTTCGCCTTGATGTCGGCGACGATCGTGTCGATGACCGCATCATGCATATGGCGGCGGCGGTTGCGCTGCCAGTTGACATAGCCGAGCACGCGCTTGGAGGCGAGATCGCGATAGGATACATCGGGGAGCGGCCCCAGATGGACATCGGAAATATGCGCGAGCCTGAACATACAACCTTCATAGGCGACCCGCGCACGGCTTTCCACCCACGGTTTCGCTATCAATGACGAGCCCTGAAGATGCCTTCCGCCAGACCGGCTGGCCAGGTTTCAGGGCCAGGCTGTTCCATCTCTATTTCGTGCTGCGGAGGCCGATGACGCTTGGCGTGCGCGGCCTGATCCACGACAGGGCGTCCAAGTCGGTCTTCCTCATTCGCCATACCTACGTACCAGGCTGGCAGCTGCCCGGCGGCGGCGTCGAAGTCGGCGAGACGATGAACGAGGCACTGGCCCGTGAACTGGCCGAGGAAGGCAACATCGCTCTCACCGCCCCGCCGGTGTTCAAATCGATGCATTTCAACCGCCGCTCCAGCCGCCGCGACCATGTCGGCTTTTATTTGCTCGAGCATTTCAGCCAGACGGCGCCGAAGCGGCCGGATCACGAAATCGCCGAAGCCGGCTTCTTCCCGCTCGACCGCTTGCCGCAGGGCACGACGCCGGCGACGCTGCGCCGGATCGCCGAGGTTTTTGACGGCGAGCAGCCCTCGCCCTACTGGTAGATCAGGCTGCCGCTTTCTCGAAGCGCGCCCGGTCGTGCCATGCGGCATAATCCAGATCCGGTCCGACAGGCACGATCCGCGTCGGATTGATCGTCTGGTGGCAGCCGTAATAGTGCGCCTTGATATGATGCATGTTCACCGTCCCGGCCACACCAGGCACCTGGTAGAGATCACGCAGATAGTTGGACAGGTTCGGGTAGTCGGCGATACGGCGCAGATTGCATTTGAAGTGGCCGACATACACCGGATCGAAGCGCACCAGCGTGGTGAACAGCCGCCAGTCGGCTTCGGTGATACGATCGCCGACGAGATAGCGCTGCTTCGACAGCCGCTCCTCCAGCGTATCCAACGCTGTGAACACTTCACCGAACGCCTCTTCATAGGCACGTTGCGTGGTGGCGAAGCCGGCGCGATAGACGCCGTTGTTGACCGCGGGATAGACCAGCGCATTGATGCGATCGATCTCGCCGCGCAATGCCTTCGGATAGAAATCGAGGCTGGCGTCGCCCCATTCGTCGAAGGCTGAATTCAGCATGCGGATGATTTCGGAAGACTCGTTGGAGACGATGGTCTGCTCCTTTTTGTCCCACAGCACCGGCACAGTCACCCGGCCCGAATAGGCGGGATCGGCCTTGGCATAGATCTGGTGCAGGAAGTCGAGGCCATAGAGCATGTCGCCCGTGGCGCCGTCCTCAGCCACGAACGTCCAGCCGTTGGCGCCCATGAAATGATGCACCACCGACACCGATATGACGCCTTCCAGCTTCTTCAGCGCGCGAAAGATCAACGTCCGGTGGGCCCACGGACAGGCAAGCGAGACATAGAGGTGATAGCGGCCGGGCTCGGCCTTGAAACCACGCGTCCGGCCTTCGGCAGGCGCCCCGTCAACGGTGACCCAGTCGCGCCATTGCGACTGCGTCCGCACGAACCTGCCACCATTGTCCGCTGTATCGTACCAGCGGTCCTGCCACCTTCCTTCGACCAGCATTCCCATACAAATCTCCTTGCGTCCTGTTGGTTGATGTAGGCGCAAGGCTGCCCTGTCGAAGACGTCAGGTGCTGAACAGACCGTCACTTGGCGGAAATGACGAACAAAACGGCCGATTGCAGCGGCGGGAAATTGATGCTAGCGGACAATCCGCATGTTCGATTTTGCTTCGATCCGGTTTTACCGACGACGAAAGGGCGCCCGCGCTTGATGAAGCGCTGACTGGCGAATGCTGCCGTTTGCAGCAACCTTTCCTCCTTACCGGAACGCAAAGACCATGAGCCTTGCCGACGTGAAATACCTGCCGGAAACCCCGGCGCACGACCCCGAGATCGAAGCCATCAATGACGAAGCCTTCGGGCCGGGCCGCTTTGTGCTGGCCGCCTACAAGATTCGTGAGGCCGGAGGGCACGAGCGTTCGCTGTCCTTTGTCGCCGTCGATGGCGACATCGTCGTCGCCTCGGTGCGCATGACCCGCATCGCCGCCGGTGCCGGTCGCGCGCTAATGCTCGGGCCGCTCGCGGTGCGGCCGGCCTTCAAGAATCTCGGCATCGGCCGCCGGTTGGTGGCGATCGCGCTGGAGGCCGCCGCCAAGGCCGGCGCGCCCGCTGTCATGCTGGTGGGTGACGAACCCTACTACGGGCCGCTCGGTTTCAAGCGGATTCCGCGCGGCCAGATTTCGATGCCGCGCCCCGTCGATCTCGACCGGCTGCTGTCGCACGAGATCGCGCCGGGCGCGGTCGCCAGGCTCTTGGGCGAGGTCTGCCACGCCGATCAGGCCCGGGTGGCCGATCCTGTCGCCGCGATGGCTTGACCTTTCCCGTCGATCTGGCGCCTGATCCGTCCCACTGTTCCTGAGATCAAAGGATGACGTCATGAACCCCAACGGCCAGATCGCGATCGTCACCGGCGGCGGCTCCGGCCTTGGCGAGGCAACGGCGCGCGCGCTGGCCGCCAAGGGCGCGCGCGTCGCCATCTTCGACGTGGGTATTGACCGCGCCGCCAAGGTCGCGGCCGAGATCGGTGGTATTGCCGTCCAGTGCGACGTCAGCAGCGCCGACAGCGGAACCGCTGCGCTCGCCGACGTAGCCGCCAAGCTTGGCGAGCCGCGGATCCTGGTCAACTGCGCCGGCATCGCCATCGGCGTGAAGACGATCGGCAAGGATGGTCCCCATCCCCTTGATCAGTATCGCAAGGTGATCGAGGTCAATCTGATCGGTACGTTCAACATGATCCGCCTCGCCGCCGAGCGCGCGTCGAAGCTCGAGCCGCTGCAAGGCGGCGAGCGCGGCGTCATCGTCAACACCGCTTCGGTTGCCGCCTATGATGGCCAGATCGGCCAGGCCGCCTATGCGGCATCCAAGGGCGGCGTCGTCGGCATGACGCTGCCGGTGGCGCGCGACCTTGCCCGTTCCGGCATCCGCGTCTGCACCATCGCGCCCGGCATCTTCAAGACGCCGATGATGGCCGGCATGCCGCAAGAGGTTCAGGATTCGCTGGGCGCCGCCGTGCCTTTCCCGTCGCGCCTGGGCGAACCGTCCGAATATGCCGCTCTCGCCCTGCACATCATCGAGAACCAGATGTTGAACGGCGAGACCATTCGTCTCGATGGCGCCATCCGCATGGCGCCGAAATAGAAGGTCATGAACGCCGGCCTGTCCGCTGCCGCTAAAACCGGTCCGCTGACCGGGCTGAAGGTGATCGAGATGGCCGGGCTCGGACCGGTGCCGCTGGCCGGCCTGATGCTGTCGGAGATGGGCGCGCAAGTGTTGCGCATCGAACGGACGGGGACGAGCGAGCTCCTGTCGCTGCCGGATGAGTACAACATCGACCGCCATGGCCGCGCCCTCCTGCGCCTCGACCTGAAGCGCCGTGAAGGCACCGATCTGTTGCTGCGCCTTGCCGAAAAGGCGGACATGTTGCTCGAAGGGTTTCGCCCGGGTGTCATGGAACGGCTTGGCCTCGGCCCCGAAACGGTGCTGGCGCGCAACCCGGCGCTGATCTACGGCCGTATGACCGGCTTCGGTCAGGACGGCCCGCTCGCCGGCCGCGCCGGCCACGACATCACCTACCTCGCCTATAGCGGCGTGCTGCACGCCATCGGCCATGCCGACGGCCGTCCCGTCCCGCCGCTCAACCTTGTCGCCGACTATGGCGGTGGCGCCATGATGCTGATTGCCGGCGTGCTGGCCGCCCTGTTCCAACGTTCTCGCACGGGCAAGGGTGACGTCATCGACGCAGCGATGGTCGACGGCGCCTCGATGCTGGCGGTGCCCCTGCACGCCTTGACGGCGGCCGGCTTGTGGAGCGACAAGCGCGGCGCGAACCTGCTCGATTCCGGCGCCCCGTTCTACGACACCTATGAGACGGCGGATGGCGGGCACATCGCCATCGGCTGCCTCGAGCCGCAATTCTTCACCGAATTCGCCAGGCTGCTGCCGCTCGACGAGCGCTTTGCGTCCGGCCAGTACGACAAGGCCCTGTGGCCGCCGATGCGCGCCGCCATTGCCGATCGGATCCGGCAGAAACCACGCGACGACTGGGACCTGCTGTTTGCCCAGACCGATGCCTGCGTGGCCCCCGTCCTGTCGCTGCAAGAGGCGAAGCACCACCCGCACAATCGGGCACGCAACGCCTCTGTGACGACAGGTGCATTTGAGCGCCCGGCCCCCGCGCCGCGTTTCTCGAGCTCGCAACCGACATTGGCCACTATACCCGGCGACGAGGATTTGTCGCCATCGGCAATTCTGGCACGTTTCGGCTTTGCGAAAGCCGAGATCGACGGCCTTGTCAAATCCGGCTTGCTGACCGATAACGATAACTAGAGAAGAAAGATCAACTTACTGCGGTGCTGCCTTGGACGAGCCGAAAAAGGACGTGATCCGCGAGACGGACGCCGAAGCGATCCGGCTGGCGAAGACGCTTCTGCGCAGCGCCCGCTTTGGCGCCCTGGCGGTGATCGAACCGCAAACCGGCTCGCCGCTGGCCAGCAGGGTCGGCGTGGCCACCGACATCGACGGCGCGCCGCTGATCCTGGTGTCGATGCTTTCGGCGCACACCGGCGCCCTGCTTGCCGATCCGCGCTGCTCCCTGTTGCTCGGCGAACCGGGCAAGGGCGACCCGCTGGCGCACCCGCGCCTGACATTGATCTGCCAGGCAGCACGGCTTGAGCGCGGATCTGCCGAACACGCCCGCGTCGAGCGCCGCTATCTCAATCACAATCCCAAGGCGAAACTTTACGCCGGTCTCGGCGACTTTTCGATCTTTCGCCTCGATCCGCAACGCGCCAGCCTCAACGGCGGCTTCGGCAAGGCCTACCACCTCGATCGATCGGATTTGCTCACCAGCGGACCGATCGTCGAGGAACTCGCGGCGCGCGAACAATCTGCCATCGACCACATGAACGCCGACCATCTCGACGCGATCGCCGTCTACGCACAGCATTTCGCGAAAGTATCCGGAAACGGCTGGCGTGTTGCCGGATTCGATGCCGATGGCATGGACCTGGTGTCGGGCGACGATGTTTGCCGTGCCTTTTACCCACAACCTTTGGCGGCGGCAGGCGAATTGCGGCACGTTCTGGTCGATATGGCCAAGGCCGGCCGAGCCATTGTCGACGCCGGGACGGAGACTTAATTATGCTGGACCAAAAGCAACACTTGAGATTTAAGTGAAATGCTCTACCTTTTGGTGACGCTGAATCGCCAGCGCCGATCGATAAGTGAATTTATGGAATCAGACGCCATTGCCCCCATGGCGTCGGGATGAACAGGAAGCATGGGGGATCGATGGTCTCGACAAAGCTAATCGTGAACGCCGAATCGGCGGCAGAGTTTCTCATGCTGATGGGCAATGAGAAGCGACTGTTGATCATGAGCTACCTCGCCGAAGGTGAAATGTCGGTGGGAGCCATCGCCGAGAAGGTGATGCTCAGCCAATCCGCCCTGTCCCAGCATCTGGCCAAGTTGCGGGCGCTCGACCTTGTCGACACCCGCCGCGACCGGCAGATGATCTACTACTCCTGCAAATCCGACGCCGTGCGAGAACTGCTTGTCATGCTGGACGGCATTTTCGGCAGCGGCAAGGATGACCTGTCCCAGATGGCGCACCGTTTGCGCCGTGCTGGAACCTGACCACATAGCGCCGATCTCGCCGTGATTTGAGAGCGACATGCGCCCATCCGGGGCGCATAAAGCTGGCTGATTGTCCCGAATCGTCGCATCGTCCTCTCCAAATAGGGCGAGCGCCGGGAGTTCCGTCCGGGTTTCGGGCCGGTGCGACGGTCGCGAGGACTGCATGGATCCCATTCGCATCGACGACCCGCAAGATCCGCGCGTCGCTGCCTATCTCGACATTCGCGAGCGCGACCTCGCCGGCCGGCAAGGCCGCTTCGTCGCCGAAGGCAAGGTGGTGCTCGACCTGCTGCTCTCGACCGGGCGCTTTGCCGCCGAATCGATCCTGGTCCTGGAAAACCGGCTGGCAGGTCTCGACAACATTCTGAGCAAGGCGCCCGCCGACCTCCCGGTCTATGTCGCCACCAGCGCGGTGATGGACGCTATCGCCGGATTTCATATGCATCGCGGCATCCTGGCCATCGGCCGCAAGGGAGAGCCGCAGCCGGCCGAAGCCCTGCTCGATGGCTTGCCCCCTCGTGCGCTGGTCGTAGTGCTCGTCGGCATCGCCAACCATGACAATGTGGGCTCGATCTTCCGCAACGCCGCCGCCTTTGGCGCCGACGCGGTTCTGCTGGATGCGACATGCTGCGATCCGCTCTATCGCAAGGCGATCCGCGTTTCGGTCGGCGCCGCGCTCAAGATCCCTTTCGCATCGTTCTCCGACACCGCCGGCTTCACAACGATGCTCGCCCGGCGTGGCTTCGAACAATTCGCGCTGTCGCCCCGCGGGAGGACCGACATCCGCGATGCGCAGCGTAGCGAGCGCCTGGCGCTCTATCTCGGCACCGAGGGCGAAGGCTTGCCGGGCAACCTGCTCGCAAGCCTGCACGACGTGCGGATCACCATGGCGAAAGGCTTCGACAGCCTGAATGTCGCCGCGGCTTCAGCCATCGCGCTGCATCATTTTTCGACTAGAGCAATTCCAGGAAAAGTGTGAAGCGGTTTTCCGTCCAGAATTGCGTCAAAGCAAAGAGTTAGGGCATCTCGCCGTTTCCGTGAAACGGTGAAATGCTCTAAGGAGGCCTGATTCAGCTTGTCGCGTCAGCCTTCTGCAGCGCGCGCACGCGGTCGGCAAGACTGCGGTCACCGTTGCCGGAGCGGGCGTCCGACGGTACCGCCAATGCCTTGGCGATCGGCGAACCAGGCCCCTCGAGCTTCGCCGTCAGATGGACGACCTCCGCCGCCAGCGCGTTCATCTGCTCGCGCAAGGCGGAGCTGCTGTCCGTGGCCGTGGACGCGGCCAGTGCGGTGAGGTCGGCCTTCAGCCGCTTGTTCTCGCGCGCCAGCGCCGTCAGCCTCGCCTCGAGCTGCTCACGGTCACTGTCGAGCTTGGCGATTGCCTTGTCCAAGTCATCGCTCTTGGCGACATCGCCGCCCTTGCCGACCAGGCGCAAGGCTGGCGCGCTGTCTTCGGATTTCGATCTTACGCGCATGCGTGCCAGTTCCTTTTCGCGGCGGTCGAGTTTGTCTTCGCGATCGGCAAGTGTGGCCAGCAGCCGCTCGACCTTCTTGTCGAGTTCGGCGGTCCTTTTCTTCTCGGCTTTCAGGGCCTCCCGCGCGGCCTTGCTTTCGGCCGCGATTTCCTGGCCGCGCCTGTCGGCTTCCTTGCGCTGGCCGCGCAGCATCGCAATGTCACTGGCGAGCTTCTGCATTTCGGACTCTCGCGCCACGAGTTCGATCTGCCGGCTGCTCGAGGAAAAACTGGCGTCGTCATACATGCGCTCCAGCTTTTGCAGCTCAAGTGCACGCTTTTCCAGCTTGCGCTCGGTTTCCTTCAGCCGCTCCGAAAGCTGCTGCAACTCGCCCTCTCGCTGGCGCAGCGCTTCGTTCTTCGCGCCCAGATCGGTCAGCGCCTGGTTCTTGTCCGTCCGCTCGACCGCCAGGCCCTTCATGGCCTCGCGACCGCGATTGATCTCGACCAGTTGTTCGGCCGCCTTCTCTCGCAACGCCTTGACGCTGATTTCCAGGCGGCGCGTCGTCATGGCGTATTCGGCGCGGATGCGATCCTTGTCCGCCTGGATTTCGGTTTGCGTCAGAGGGATCGAGGATTCGACGCGTCTGCGTGTAAGCGTGACCGCACGACGCCATATGGCCGGAGCCACCATGAGCGCCAGAAAGCCAGCACAGAGAAAGCCGAGGACGAAGAACAGGACCGACTGGACCAAGTGACTACCCGTTGTGGCCGGTAAGCATCAAACCAGATAAACCAAAAGCGCATAGAGCGCTTTGACTGTGCCACGTTGACATGGCGGAAATCCAGCGTTGCGGCAAGGGTTTGCCGCAACGCCACGAGTTTAATGCATGTCGACCCAAAAGCGGTCCCGGTTTTGGGCAACGACAGCCAAGGACTTCAGCTTAGAACGGATTCCAGGTGGCGCGCTCGGTAAGCTTCAGATAGCCGAGATTGACGCCAAGCCGGGCACCGACACCGGTGCGGATCGGCACCAAAACCACATTGTTGTTCTTCAGCACGTTGAAGCCGACACCAGCCACCACATAGGCCGAACCGGCGACGCCGCCATAGCGGTTGTAGAGGCTGCCCACATCGTCGAGATTGTAGACCAGCATCATCACCCGCGACCCCTCGCCGCCGAAATCCCAGCCGAGCGATGGGCCTTGCCAGAACACTTTGTGATCGCCGGCATTCTTGGTGTAGAGCGTGCCTTCGCCATAGGTCAGGCCACCGATCAGCGCGCCCGAGCCCTCTTCGCCCAGCAGATAGCCGTTGGGCAGGCCATAGGAAGCAAAAATCTTCTCGACGACCGTGGCGAGCCCGCCCGATGTCGCGCCGAAGAACTTGTGACCGGAATCGACAATCTCCTGAGCGGTGTATTCCTGGGCCCGCAGGGCTGAAGTCGAGAAGACGAGAACGCCCAGGAGCGTGACCGCCATTGAGAAGACACGGAGAAAGCTCCGGTCGTAGTATCGGGAAAACATGCTTCCAATCTCCGTCAGGGAGCACCTTCGCCGACGCCTCGCACCCCGTACGGCTCTTTTAGCCGGCCGTTAAGGGTAACTGTTAGGGGCAAACTATGCCGTAATCCTTTTTCAACCATTAAGCTCCCACATGAACATGGCGGTTCGAAGGCTGTTTGGGGTCGCTCAAGTGGGGCCGGCAGCCTGCGTCAACACGCCATTTGCCACAACCACAATTTGGATTTGTTGCTGCACGCACGGGCGCTGTGTATTCAGAAAGCCCGAGGAGAGAGTGTGTGATTCGTGTGGCAGGCGACGATCGATCGCCCGGCCATGAGTTGTGAGATTTTGCAGGGATTTTTCGCCGATGGCCGATCTGTTCACCCTTTCCGCACCCGATCTGGCAGCGCTTTTGTGCAGTCGGGTCTGCCACGATATCATCTCGCCGGTCGGCGCGATCAACAACGGGCTCGAATTGCTTGATGAAGGCGGCGCCGACGAGGACGCCATGAAGCTGATCCGTCAGAGCGCCCGCAACGCTTCGGCCCGCCTGCAGTTCGCCCGCATCGCCTTTGGTGCCGCCGGCTCGGCCGGCATGTTGATCGATACCGGCGATGCCGAAGCGGTCGCCATCGCCTTCCTCAAGAACGAAAAGCCGGAACTGACCTGGAACGGGCCCCGCGCGTTGCTGCCCAAGAACAAGGTCAAGCTGCTGCTCAACCTGATCCTCGTCGCCAATGCCGCCATTCCGCGCGGCGGCAAGCTTTCCGTGACGCTGGAAAATCTTGAGACCGAACCTCGTTTCGCGCTTGCGTCGGCTGGCCCGATGCTGCGTGTGCCGCCGAAATTCCTCGAACTGCATTCCGGCCACAAGCCCGAGGAACCGATCGACGCGCATTCCGTGCAGCCCTACTACACGCTGCTTCTGGCGCGCGAAGCCGGCATGACGATATCGATCCACGCGACGCCGGAAGAAATCGTGCTTTCTGCGGCCTGATTGCGCAGCCGATAGCGCGAAGTATTTCTACATTGAAATCTGTAATTCCAGCTCATCGACTTGAGATGCGTCTGGTCGTCCAGGCAGCGCCAAAGCATTCGCGAATAAAAGTAGGCACCTGCCTATCTTTGTAAAAATTTTACCTAACGCCTTTTCGGCTTCTTTACCAGATTGGCCTATGGTGCGTCCTGGATGCCCCCGACGCTACCGGACTGCCAGAAGGCAAAGAGGACCCGGAAATGAAACGCTGCATGTTCGTCGACGATTCAAGCGTCATCAGGAAGGTTGCAAAACGCATCCTGGGCGGCTCCGAAATGATTGTCATCGAGGCCGCCAGCGGACTTGACGCGCTGGAGATGTGCGCCGCCGACATGCCCGACATCATCGTCGTCGATGGCGCCTTGCCCGACGTACCGGCGGTCGATCTCATCCGTCGCGTCCGCGCCATGGAGAGCCCGATAAGGCCGCAGATCCTGATTTCCCTTGTCGAGCTCGATATTGCTTCGATCATGCGGGCCAAGCGCGCCGGCGCCCAGGGCTATCTCTTGAAGCCGTTCAACCGCCCGCAGCTGCTCGAGCGCTTTCGCACCTTGAAGAGCGCACCTGATTCGGCACCCTTGAGCAATTCCAGAAAAAGTGCGTGACGGTTTCCTGCTCGGCAGCCCAAAACAGACCCTTACCAGCCGTCATGCAAAAACCCGGCCGAAGCCGGGTTTTTTATGGAAAAGATTCGAACGATTCGTCGCTCAGGCGCTGACGCGAATGTCTTCCGGTTCGCGCAGCACATAGCCGCGCCCCCAGACCGTTTCAATGTAGTTCTGACCGCCCGATGCCGCGTCGAGCTTTTTGCGCAGCTTGCAGATGAAGACGTCGATGATCTTCAACTCAGGCTCGTCCATGCCGCCATAGAGGTGGTTGAGGAACATTTCCTTGGTCAGCGTGGTGCCTTTGCGCAGCGAAAGCAACTCCAGCATCTGGTATTCCTTGCCGGTCAGGTGCACGCGCTGGCCGCCGACTTCGACGGTCTTGGCATCTAGGTTGACCACTAGGTCGCCGGTGGTGATGACCGACTGGGCGTGGCCCTTGGAGCGCCGCACGATGGCATGAATGCGGGCAACCAGCTCATCCTTGTGGAACGGCTTGGTCATGTAGTCGTCCGCGCCGAAGCCGAGGCCGCGCACCTTGTCCTCGATGCCGGCCATGCCGGAGAGGATGAGAATAGGTGTTTTGACCTTGGAAAGGCGAAGCGTTCGCAAGACCTCGTAGCCCGACATATCGGGCAGGTTGAGATCGAGGAGAATGATATCGTAGTCGTAGAGCTTGCCTAGATCGACGCCCTCTTCACCGAGATCGGTCGTGTAGACGTTGAAACTTTCCGATTTCAGCATCAGTTCGATGCTTTGTGCGGTTGCACTGTCATCTTCTATCAGCAGAACACGCATTTCATTCCCCTTTTCTGCTGCCGGACCATTTCACGACCCGTCCGGGCCCGGAGCAGTGGTTGCCTTGTGCAGAGGCTGCCATTGAATGGTTAACAAATCCTAATTTCCCGTCCATGACGGTACCAGATTTTTTAACCTCTTTCTACACCCTCTTGAATCTAATAACGAATCTCAGAACCAAATTCCTAATGCAACACATTAACAACCTGGACTAAGCGACTCCAGGGACTCATCGACGTCGCTTCCGCATCGGTGGCCGGAATTTTTACCCGGCCTTAAGTCCTGACCCGTATGATTAACAATGCCCGTAAACGAATGGTTACCGTCGGCAAAAAACTTTAGGGTTTTGTTTCCCATAGTTCGGGGAAAGGCGGTGGACACGGGTGCGGCCTGGGCGTTTCCAGGTGGTTTGGACGATAAGTGCGGGTGTGCGTTTCCGGGAGTACCGAATCATGAAGTCACGTGAAAACCTCGTTCGGCTGAAACAGTTTCAGGTGAATGAGAAGCGGCGGCAGCTGCTGCAGCTCGACATGATGATCGCCGAGTTCGAACGCATGGCCGTCGAGCTGGAGCTTCAGATCACCGCCGAGGAAAAGAAGGCCGGCATCACCGATATCAACCATTTCGCCTATCCGACCTTCGCCAAGGCGGCTCGCCTGCGCCGCGACAACCTCAGGAATTCCCAAAGCGACCTCGCCCAGCAGCGAAGCGCCGCCGAATCATTACTCGGCGAAGCTGAAGCGGAGCTTTCCAAGGCGGAAATGCTGGAATCGCGCGACACGAAGATCCGCGAAGCCGAAGTCGGTGGCCGCAGCGCCATGATCGGCTAAGACCTGGCGGTTTGCCGCACCAACGCTCGCCATCAGGCTGGCGCATTGTCGCGGCTTGCGGCTCCGGCGGGAAAAATGAACCCGCCCTACGCGGCCCAATCCCCTTCACTCTCGGCAATTGCCCTTGCACGGGCATCCTTGATATCCGGCGCATGCTGCTCCGCCCATGACCTGATCTGGGTAAGCAGCCCGGCCAGGTTCTGGCCGAGCTCGGTCAATTCATATTCGACGCGCGGCGGAATGACCGGGAAAATCTCGCGCCGCACCAGGCCGTCGCGCTCGAGCACCCGCAGCGTCTGCGTCAGCATCTTCGGCGTGATGCCTTCGAGCTTGCGGGCGAGCTCACCATTGCGCAGCCGGCCTTTGCGCAGCGCGCAAACCACTAGGTAGACCCATTTGCTGGCCAGCATCTCCAGCACGGTGTGCGAAGGACACGTCCGCCGGAACGCATCATAGCCGAAACCGCAATCATCTTCACTATCCATAAGGTGCGTATATATCAGAAAGGTACATACTGGACAAGGGAATATTACTATCCAAATGATAGTGGCATCAACCGAGCAGGAGACATCTCAATGCGTGCCGTTATCCAGAATTCCGTCGGCGGACCCGACGTCCTTGTCATCGCTGATCGGCCGGATCCCACGCCAGAGGCCGGCGAAGTGCTGGTTCACGTCAAGGCCGCAGGCATCAATCCGGTCGACGGCGCCGTCCGTGCCGGCTACTACCCCTTGCTCGGCGAGCCGCCCTTCATCCTGGGTTGGGATATCTCGGGAACTGTCGAAGCACTCGGCGCCGGCGTCACCGGCTTCAAGATCGGCGACGAGGTGTTCGGCATGCCGCGCTTTCCCAAGCAGGCGGCGGCCTATGCCGAGCTGGCTGCCGTGCCTGCCGATCAAATCGCACTGAAGCCGAAGGGCGCGGACCACCTCAAGGCAGGCGCCTTGCCGCTGGCCGGCCTCACCGCCTGGCAAGGGCTTGTTCGCCACGGCGGACTGAAATCGGGGCAGCGCATATTGGTCCATGCAGGAGCCGGCGGCGTCGGTCATCTGGCGGTGCAGATCGCCAGGGCGCGCGGCGCCTACGTTGTCGCCACGGCCAGCCCGGGCAAGCTCGATTTCGTCCGCGAACTCGGCGCCGACGAGGTCTTCGACTACACCAAGGGCGATTTCACCGATCAGGTTCGCGACATCGATCTGGTGCTGGATCCAATGGGCGGCGACCACGCCCAACGCTCGCTGAAGGTGCTCAGGCGTGGCGGCGTGCTGGTGTCATTGCTCGATGTCAGCGACAACACCAGAGCCCAGGCCGGCGCGCGAGACATTCGGGTCGAGCGTATGTCCGTCGTGCCCGACAGGGAGGGCCTGCTGGAACTGGCTCGGTTGATCGATGCCAACAAGCTCGCCGTCCATGTGGCGAAGAGCTTCCCGCTGGACCAGGCGGGGGCCGCTCACGCCTTCCTCGCCACCAAGCCGATCGGCAAGGTTGTGCTATCGCTCTGAGCGGGAACGGTGAAAACAGAAGGGCGCGAGGTTAGCCGCGCCCTTCGTCTAAATTCGCAATGGTCAGTGCCGGTATTGCTGGATGCGTGTCGTGCGCAGCCCGGCAAGGCCATATTCGTCGATCGACGCCTGCCAGGACAGGAATTCCTCGGTGGTGAGCTTGTAGCGTTGGCATGCCTCGTCCAGGCTCAAAAGCCCGCCGCGCACGGCCGCAACCACTTCCGCCTTACGCCGGATAACCCAGCGACGTGTATTGGTCGGCGGCAGATCGGCAATTGTAAGAGGGCTGCCGTCAGGCCCGATAACATATTTGACTCTCGGTCTAACCAGATCGGTCATCGTACTCTCTACAAAAAACTCAAAGACCCAATCCCCGCCACGTTACCGCCACAGCTTTAAAAATTGCCTAAGCAGACCCTAATGACTAGGTAAGGATCATGAACGCCGCGTTAGTCTTTTCGCCGGCATTTGAAACATCTGCCCGCAAACGCTGATTTGCCGGGGAAAATGCATCCCCTGGCGGAGATCGGCCGCAACCGGTGAATCGCCCTGCACGCTGGCGCGGCGGTAAAGCTTGACCTATATTCTCGACATTGGCATTGAGGCGCCGCGCAGAACGAAAGCATCATGAACAGTCTCGATCTTCCCGGACGTCCCGAAAACACCCGCATCGTCGTAGCCATGTCGGGCGGCGTCGATTCCTCTGTCGTCGCAGGCCTGCTGAAACGCGAGGGCTACGACGTCGTCGGCGTCACCTTGCAACTCTACGACCACGGCGCGGCGACGCACCGGGCCGGCTCATGCTGCGCCGGGCAGGACATCGACGATGCCCGCCGTGTCTCCGAGACGCTCGGCATCCCCCATTATGTGCTCGACTACGAGGAACGCTTCCGCAAGGCGGTCATCGATCCCTTCGCCGAGAGCTATGTCGCCGGCGAGACGCCGATCCCGTGCGTTTCCTGCAACCAGACGGTGAAGTTCGCCGACCTGCTAGCCACCGCCAAGGAGCTCGGCGCCGACGCGCTGGCCACCGGCCACTACATCCGTTCCGGCGCCAACGGCGCCCACCGCGCGCTCTACAGGCCGGTCGACGCCGACCGTGACCAGAGTTATTTCCTGTTCGCCACCACGCAGGCACAGATCGATTATCTGCGCTTTCCCCTCGGCAGCCTGTCGAAGCCTCAGGTTCGCGCCATCGCCGAGGAGATGGGGCTGGCGGTTGCCGCCAAGCAGGACAGCCAGGACATCTGCTTCGTGCCGCAGGGCAAGTATTCCGACATCATCGCCAAGTTGAAGCCAACTGCGGCCAATCCGGGCGACATCGTCCACATCGACGGCCGCGTGCTCGGCCGCCATGAGGGTATCCTGCGCTACACGATCGGCCAGCGCCGCGGCATCGGCATCGCTTCCGGCGAGCCGCTTTACGTCGTCCACCTCGATGCCGACCGCGCTCGCGTCGTGGTTGGCCCGCGCGAGGCGCTGGAGACGCACAAGATCTATCTGCGCAATATGAACTGGCTGGGCGACGGACCGCTCACAGACGTCCCTGCAGGCGGCCTGGAGCTGTTCGCCAAGGTCCGCTCGACGCGGCCGCCGCGCCCGGCCGTGCTGCATCATCGTGCCGGTGCCACATGGGTGGAACTGGTCGACGGCGAATCCGGCATCGCGCCGGGCCAGGCCTGCGTGCTCTACTCCGATGACGGCAACGAAGCCCGCGTGTTCGGCGGCGGCTTCATCGAGCGTTCGGAGCGTGGCGCCGAGGCCGAGGCGATGCTGACCCGGCTTGCCGCCAGGCCGGCCCAGATACCTGCCGAATAAGATACCTGCCGAATAAGATTCCCGCCGAATAATCCGCGCTCAGGAATTGGACTTGGTGTGGGTGACCGTGCCGGCGGTCAGGATGCGCAGCACCCTGATGGCTTCCTCGCCGCTGGTACGCGGTTCGGCACGCGTCTCGATGCACTGGATGAAATGCTCCAGCTCGCGTGTCAGCGGCATGCCCTGGGCAACCGCGACATAGGAGGGCTCATTGGTGGTGAAGGCCCATTGGCCGCTGTCCTGCCACACCGCGTGACGGTAGACGGCAAGCTTGCGTTCCCATGGCTCGACGTCGTCGAACACCGCCATCGCCTTGGTGCCGACCACGGTCAGCCGCCGCTCGCGATAGGGATTGAGACGCGAGGTGAAGAGATGGCTGCGCAGGCCGTTGGGGAAGCGCATGTGCAGATGCGCGAAGTCGCTGAGACTGTCGAGCAGAGCGGCCCCCTCGCCGCGCACCTCGATCGGCTCCGTGCCGGTGATCGCCAGGATCATCGACAGATCGTGCGGCGCCAGGTCCCACAGCGCGTCGTTCTCTGTGTGGAACTTGCCGAGGCCGAGCCGGTGCGAGTGGATGTAGCGGACTTCGCCGAGCTCGCCCTTGTCGATCAGCCCTTTCAGCGTCTCGAAGGCAGGGTGGAACCGCAGGACATGGCCGACCATGAAGACGCGGCCATTGTCCTTGGCCGCCTGCACCGCACGCTCGGCATCCGCCACAGTCAGAGCGATCGGCTTTTCCACCAGCACGTCCTTGCCGGCCGTGACGGCACGCACGGCAAGGTCGGCATGGAATTGCGGCGGCAGCGCCATGACGATGGCGTCGATATCGTCACGCACGAACAACTGGTCCGGCTCGATCGCCAGGCAGTCCTGCTCGCTGGCGAAGCCTTCTGCGCGGGCCCGGTTGGTGTCGGAGACCGCGTACAGCGCGCCTAGCGCCTTGAGAGTGCGGATGTGGTTGCTGCCCCAGTATCCGCAACCGAGGACTGCTATGCGCGGCTTCATCTGTTTCAAACTCTAAAAACTCGTGGCCGAGACATAGCGACGTGCCCCTTCGAACTCAACCCCGGCGGCGGCAACCAAATGTCCGCGCGGCAAAGCTTTTCGATAATGACGATAAGCCGGCAAGCCGGTTGCTTCGAAGCTTGACAGGCTCACCCTCCCAACCTTATATCCGCGCGACCTTGGCGAACGCCCCCGACATGCCTTTCGATTTGAGGCGGATTTCGGTCCTTTCGCCGCCCTGGCGGGGTAGCTCAGTTGGTTAGAGCACGGGAATCATAATCCTGGGGTCGGGGGTTCAAGTCCCTCTCCCGCTACCACTTCAAACCCACTATCGTACGCAGTGGCCGATTGTGGCGGGCTGCCCATGCGGTGTCCTGTGCGATAGCGGCTATATCTGACCTTCCTAGGGCGAGTAGAAGCCTTCAGCGACCTACAGCATCTCGCTCAGTGACGCCAATGCGGCTAACGATGCCGTCACCAGATATTCTCGCCGTCACCCACGCGTATCGGCTTCACCCTTCGGGAGTTTCGCGCTCGCCTGTCGGGCTTCGCCTTCGATCTCGATCTTGCTCCGCGCTTGAAGATCGAAGCGTACCGTTACGGTGCGCATGCGCGCATGCAGGACTCCGTCCAGCGTACCGCGCATTTCATGCAGATAAGTCAGCGACGATTTCCCAAGCTTTTCTATAACGCTGCGAACGGTGACCAGAGTTCCCGCCGCGGTTTCATGCACGTAGTCGATCTCCATCCTCACATCCGCCCAGCCGAGGGTCGGCGTCAAACGAGGATCGGCAATCCTGCCCAGCAACTGGAAACTGGCGTCATCAAACATCGCCACATAATGACGAACGTTGAGATGGCCCATCGCGTCGCACATCCAAGGATGCACGACGCCGACATAGGTTTCGATGCCGGGCGTCAAAACCCGACCTCGTTTGCGCCCTTGAGATCCAGCAGTTGACGGGCTTCGTCGGGCGTCGCGATTTCGAGCGACAACTCGTTGAGAATGCGCTTTATCTTGGCAACCTGTTCGGCATTGCTCTTAGCGAGCGTGCCCTTGCCGACATAGAGGCTGTCTTCCAAACCGACCCGTACATTGCCGCCCATGATCGCGCCCATCGTGCAGAGATTTATCTGGTGCTTGCCCGCGGCAAGGATCGACCAGAGATAGTCGTCTCCGAACAGCCGATCAGCCGTCCTGCGCATGTGCATCATGTCTTCTGGGTCGGCGCCGATTCCGCCCAGCAGCCCGAAGATCGTCTGGACGAAAAGCGGCGGCTTCAGCAGCTTGCGGTCAAGAAAGTGCGCAAGCGTGTAGAGGTGACTGACATCGTAGCACTCGAACTCGAACTTCGTGCCGTAGGCCTGGCCGACTTCGACGATGATACGCTCGATCTGCTCGAACGTGTTGGAGACGATGCCCTTCTTTGTGTCTTCCAGGTAGCCCTTCTCCCAGTCGTACTTCCAGTCGGTGTATTTCGGCGCGATGTGGTGCAGGGCGAAATTCATAGATCCCATATTGAGCGAGCAGAGTTCCGGCTTCGAAGCGTGCGCGGCTTCAAGGCGCTCTTCGAGGGTCATCTTCAGCCCGCCGCCGGTGGAAATGTTCATCACGGCGTCGGTCTGCTGCTTGATGCGCGGCAGGAAATCCATAAACAGCTTTGGATCAGGGGTAGGCTTGCCGGTCTCCGGATCGCGGGCATGCAGATGGATCACCGACGCTCCGGCTTCGGCTGCTCCGACGGCGGCGTCGACGATCTCGGACGGCGTTATCGGCAGATACGGGCTCATCGTCGGCGTGTGGATCGAACCGGTGACCGCACAGGTGATGACGACTTTCGGCGATTTCTTCATTGTTGAACTCTCCCTTGTCTGCCTTTTGTTGTTATCTCTCGAGCGCGAGGCAATCCTCACGACCACAGCCCAATCGAACCGCCTCGCCCGCATTGAATTCGGACCGAGACGACGATGCGGCAAGCTTGACAATGAATTTCAGGCCGCCCGCCGTCACAGCGACGAGCCGGATGTGATCCCCGACATAGACGGACTGAACGACGGTTGCCGCAATCACGTTGAGGGCGGTGGAGCCATCGTGCAATAAGGACATGCGCTCGGGCCTGATCGACAGCGTCACCCTGGCGCCCGCAGGGGGCGTCGCGCCAGGGGAAATGGCGTTCAACACCAGATCGCCATCGTCTAGATGGACGGCCACGCCACCGTTTTCACCGCCGGCAAGCACGGTGCCGGACATGCGGTTGTTCTCGCCGATGAAGCTCGCCACAAAGCTGCCCGTCGGACGCTCATACAGTTCGCGTGGTGTCGAAAGCTGCTCGATGCGGCCGGCACTGAACACCGCGATCCGGTCCGACATGGTCAGCGCCTCGGTCTGGTCGTGTGTCACATAAACGAACGTGACGCCGAGCCGGGCATGGATATCCTTGATTTCGAACTGCATCTGCTCGCGCAATTGCTTGTCGAGGGCGCCGAGCGGTTCGTCCATCAGGACAAGATTTGGTTCGAAGATCAGGGCGCGGGCAACCGCGACGCGTTGTTGCTGCCCACCCGAAAGCTGCGCCGGACGCCGGTTGCCGAATTCGGGCAACTGGACCATGTCGAGAACGTTCCTGACACGTCGCGTCACCTCGTCGCGGCCAAGTTTGCGGACCTCGAGCGGGAAAGCCAGGTTTTCGGCGACCGTCATGTGCGGGAAAAGCGCGTAGTTCTGGAACACCATGCCGATGCCGCGACGATTGGCGGGAACGTTGTCGATGCGCTGACCGTCAATGAGGATTTCGCCCTCGGTCGTATCTTCGAACCCCGCAAGCATCATCAACGCCGTCGTCTTGCCAGACCCGGAAGGCCCCAGCAGCGTCAGGAATTCGCCGCGCATGATTTCCAGGTCGAGCTGACGCACCGCCTGGACCGTCTGCCCGTAGCGCTTGCTGACGCCACGAAACTCGACATGAACCGGGCCACGCGGGGATCCGCCCATCACCGCGCCTGCGCCTTGGGATCACGGCGTGCCGAAGCCGGGCGTTTGCGCGCAGGCTGAGCCTCAGCCGCCGCCGCGGCGCGAAGAATGATGTCGGCGGCCTCACGCAGATCGGCAACCAGCGCCTTGCGCGCAGCCGCGCCATCGGCGCGACGCAGCGCCGCGAGCATTTCGTCGTGATGGTCCAGGCCCAGGCCGTAGGTCACGTCCGAGCGGACGATGTTCAGAAACGGTCCTGCCTGCAGCCACAATTTCTCAATGATCTGCTGGATGAGAGGTGACCGCGCGGCATGGTACATCGTGAAATGGAAGCGCCTGTTCAGGCCGAGATAATTAGCCATGACATTGCTCTCGACGCATTCGCGCATCAGCCCGTTCAGCTTCGCCAATTCATCGAGTTCTTCGGGCGTGATGGTCGTCGCGGCCCACTCGGCCGCCGTTCCTTCGACGCTGCAGCGCACACGCACCAGATCCGAAATACGCGCCACCGTGGCCTCGGGGACAATGACGCCCCGGTTTGGGTGGTCGAACATCGCCTCGTCGCTGACGAGTTGCCGCAAGGCCTCGCGCACCGGCATGGCGCTGGTCCGGTACTGTTCGGCAAGCTGTCGCACGACCAGTCTCTGGCCGGGCAGGAAGTCACCGTTCATCAGTGCCTCCTTTAAGGCCGTATGGACACGAACATGAGCTGTCTTTTGCGCGGCCGAGCCGGCACTGGCATCCTTGCGATCGAGCATCAGTTTGTCCGGCGCGGCAGTATTTTGAGGTTGCTCGACAGGAAATCGTCGAATGCGGCGGCGAAGCCGTCGAGTTCGGCGTCGCCAAATGGCAGTGACAACGCCAGCATGCCGCGCGGCGTCACGTAGTACCCTCGCAACAGCATTTCGATATGCCAAAGCGCAATCACCGAAGGATCGGCGTCGTCGAGCCGCGCCGGCGTGTCCACCGGCCCCCTGACGAAATGCAGGTTCATCAACGACCCGCGCCCTATGACGATGCCCTCGACGCCATGCCGCTCAAGGGAGACGTTCATCGCTTCACGCAAGCGATCGCCGCGCGCATTGATGGCGCGGCTCGCCTCTTGCGTCAGCACCTGCGTCAGACCGGTGAAACCAGCAGCCATGCTAAGAATATTGTTGTTGAACGTCCCGCCATGCGAAAACGCACCAGGCAAAGCAGGATCGAAGCGATCGACGAGATCCGCGCGTCCACCGAATGCGCCAAAACTCGCACCGCCGCCGATATACTTGCCGAGCGTCACGAAATCGGGAAAAATCCCATGCGCCCCGTGGAGCGCGCGGTAGTCGAGGCGCGAAGTCATGACCTCGTCGAAAATCAGCAGCGCGCCGGTCTCCTTCGTCGCCGCGCGCAGCGCTTCCAGGAACTCACGCGTCGCCGGGATGCAGCCGCCGCCGCCCATCATCGGCTCGACGATGACGGCGGCAAGCTCGTCGCCCTGTTCCTTGATGAGCGCCACGGCGCCTGCACTATCGTTGTAGTCGGCGAAGACAAAGGGGAACGGCAGATTGAGCGGCGAGCCGCCATGCGCAAAGGTGAGTACGCCGCCATGGTAGCCCTCGCGGAAGGCGAGGATCTTCGAGCGCTGCGTGATGGCGCGAGCCGCCGAAATCGCCATGATGTTCGCCTCGGTGCCCGAGTTGCAGAAGCGCACGCGCTCGATGGCCGGAAAACGGTCGACCACCGCGGCAGCCAGGCGCGCCTCATAGCGGTTGGGTGCGCCCAGCATGATGCCACCCTGTATGACGTCCACAAGGGCCGCCGAAATCGCCTTGTCGGAGTGGCCGTAGAAACCGGCACTGTATTCCGAGACCAGGTCGACATAGGTATGGCCGTCCAGATCGGTCACCCTGCAGCCTTCACCGGAAACAAACGATACGGGGAATGGCCGATACCATAGAACAGCCCTCGTATTGCCGCCCGGCAACGATGCCGCGGCCTCGTTCTGACGCGCCCGGCTGTTCGGGTTGGCGTCAGCGAAACGCTGTCGCGCCTCGTCCAGAACAGCAGCGAGACTGACATTGGCGCGCAGGTCTCTAGTGCCTTGCAGCATTCGATCAAATCTCCTCGTCTTTTCAACTTTTTTGCACCCTATCGCAAATTCCTGTTGCTAATCAATCGATTTTGCGTTTGAAATTTGATCAAATCTGCAACGATAAGAAAGGGGAACTGCAATGAGGACTTATCTGCAAGCCGTATCTGCCGCCGCGATCTGCCTCGCGACCTCGACTTTGGCCGCGTCTGCGGCCGACCCCGTCACGGTGGTCGGCTGGGGGGGTACATGGGACAAAGCCTACAAGGATGGGGTCTGGGACAAGTACACCGAAAAGACGGGCGTTCCGATCGTCATGGAAGAATGGGGCGGCGAGGTCGCCAAGGTGCGTGCCCAGGTGCAGGCAGGCAACATCACTTATGACGTCGTCTCGGTCGAAGCGCCCGCCATGGAAGTCGGCTGCGCCGAAGGCCTGTTCGTCCCGCTGACGCCCGAGATCACCGGCGACGCGGCGAATTATCTTCCAGGCACCCTGCACGAATGCGGCGTCGCATCCGACACCTGGGCTACGGTCCTCGCCTACAACACGAAGGTCTATAAAGGTGACGCCGCGCCGAAGAGCTGGGCGGATTTCTGGAACGTCGAGAAATTTCCGGGAAAGCGCGGTCTCTACCAGCAGGCGCAGTTCACGCTGGAAAACGCGCTGATGGCCGACGGCGTTAAGCGCGAGGACATGTACAAGGTGCTGGGCACGCCGGAAGGCGTCGACCGGGCTTTCGCCATGCTCGACAAGATCAAGGCGCACGTCGTCTGGTGGTCCACAACGACGCAGGGCATCCAGAACCTCGACAGTGGTGAAGTGGCTCTCAGCGACGCGTTCAATGCGCGCATCACCAACGAAGCCATCAACGAGAAGAAGCCCTATGCGATCGCATGGGACGCTGGCTTCTTCTATGGCACCGACTACTGGGCGGTGGTGAAGGGCGCGCCGCACCAGCAGGCCGGGCTGGATCTCCTCAAGTGGTTCTCCATCCCTGAAAATCAGGCCGGCTTCTCGAAACTCTATGCCTATGGCACCGGCCGCAAGGAAGCCGCCGACCTCATTCCCGCGGATTGGAAGGCCAACCTGCCGACGTCGCCGGAGCACCTTCAGTACGGCGCCTCCTATGACAACGACTTCTGGACCGAGCACAAGGAAGCACTGGAAGAACGCTTCAAGGCCTGGCTCGCGAAGTAACCCAGGCATGTTGGTCGGGACAAAGCCGGCTATGAAGCGGCGCCAACGGGGCGGCATGCTCGCCCTGTTGACGACCCCGCTTATTCTGTTCGTCGTCATTCTGTTTCTGTGGCCGGTAGCGCGCTTCCTCGCTCTGGCCGTCGACAACTCGGATTTCTCGAACAACCTGCCGCGCACAATTGCCGCTCTGGCGGGCTGGAATGCGGATAGCGGCCTGCCTGGCGAACCCGTCTTTGCAGCACTCGTCGAGGATTTGGCCGACGCGCGGCGCGCCGGGAAGGAAGGCGTCCTGGCGCAACTCGTGAACCAGCGCGTGGTCGGCAGCCGTTTCCTCGTCATCAAGACGGCAAAGGATGCGGCCGACGGCAAGCTCGACATGCGCCCCGTGCGCGACGAGGTGCTCGCCAAACAGGCCGGTTGGAAAAACATCGATCTCTGGCAGGTCATAGCGCGTCAGCAAAGCGCGCGAACGGACTATTATCTGCTTGCGAGCCTGGACCTGAAGCGAGGCGCGGACAATTCGATCGAAGCCGTTTCCGCCGACCGCGCCATCTTCGTCGACGCGCTGCTGCGTACGATCTGGATCAGCATCGTGGTGACCGTCATCTGCGCGGTGCTCGCCGTGCCGCTGGCGCAGGCAATTGTCAGCGCGCCCCCGGCCTGGTCGAAGCTGATGTTCGCGTTGATCCTGTTTCCGCTCTGGACATCGCTGCTGGTGCGCACCGTCATCTGGATCATCGTGCTGCAGAAGAACGGCCCCGTGAATTCCACTCTGCTCGGATTGGGTATCGTCAGCGAACCCCTCGACCTCATCTACACCCGCTTTTCGCTCTATTTGGCGATGGTTCAGGTTCTGCTGCCTATGATGGTGCTCTCCGTCGTCGCTGTCATGCGGCGGGTTCCGACCACCTACATGCGCGCGGCACTGTCGCTGGGTGCGCCGTGGCTCACGGCATGGCGCCGCGTGCAGTTGCCGTTGATCCTGCCAGGGATCCTGTCTGGCGGGGCGATCGTTTTTGTCTTCGCACTTGGCTACTACATCACCCCGACGCTTGTCGGCGGGCCGACCGACCAGATGATCTCCAGCTACATAGCTTTCTACACGAACAGCACACTGAACTGGGGCATGGGTGCAGCGCTTTCGCTGCAACTGCTGATGATCCTCGTGTTGTTTGCGTTCATGTTCTGGACGGCGTCCGTCCTCTTCCGCCGCAAGGCGCATGTCGCATGAGCGCCGACCGCTTCCGGAAGTGGCTGATGTATGCCTATGCGGCGACGTTGCTGGCGTTCATCGTCCTGCCCCTGCTGATCGTGATCCCTATGTCGCTGACCTCGAGCAATTCGCTGGCATTTCCGACGCCGGGCTGGTCGCTGCGCTGGTATGCCGAACTGTGGGTCGACCAGCGTTGGCCGAACGCACTGTGGAACTCGGTCGTCATCGGGCTGTCCACCACGGTTCTGGCGTTGCTGCTCGGCATACCTGCGGCGATCGGACTCGCCTGGGGCGATTTTGCCGGCAAGCGAATCCTCTACGCGATCATCGCCGCGCCCTTGGTGACGCCAGTCGTCATCGTCGGCGTCGCGGCCTTTTCATTCTTCGCCACACTGGGACTCGTCGGCAACAAGCTATCGATTATTCTGGTGCATACGGCGATGGCCGTGCCTGTGATGCTGACGACTGTCGTCGCCAGCCTTTCGACCTTCGACCGGACGTTGGTTCGCGCGGCGGCATCGCTCGGCGCCGGCACCATGCGCACATTCTTCAAGGTAGTGCTGCCACTGATAGCGCCGGGCGTCATTACAGGGGCCATCATCGCCTTCATCATCTCTTTCGACGAAGTCGTCGTCGCAAGTTTCCTCTCGACAGGCGCGGAGCGAACCTTGCCTCGCATGATCTTCTCCGGGGTTCGCGAATCCATCAGCCCTGCCATCGCGGCCGTCGCTGTGCTGCTGATCGCATTCTCTGCGACCCTGCTTGGTGTCATCGCCATCCTTCAGGGCCGCTCGCAAACTCTCCGCGCAAGGGCATCGGCATGAGACTGGTTCCATCGGTACAGCAGTTGGAGACCGAGATGACGACCTGGCGGCGGCATCTGCATGCCAATCCAGAACTCGGCTTCGAAGAGTTCGAGACGGCGCGTTTCGTGGCGGACAAACTGCGCTCGTGGGGCATCGAGACGACCGAAGGCGTCGGACAGACAGGTGTCGTCGGCACGCTCAGGGGCAGGCTCGGCGCTGGTCGCAGTCTTGGCATCCGAGCCGACATGGACGCCCTGCCGATGACCGAGGCGCGGCCGCTGCCGCATGCATCCCGCATTCCCGGGAGGATGCATGGCTGCGGCCATGACGGTCACACGACGATGCTGCTCGGCGCAGCCTCGGCGCTTGCCCGCTCGCCCGACTTCGCCGGTACCGTGCATTTCATTTTCCAGCCGGCCGAGGAGGGTCGAGGTGGGGCACTCGCCATGCTGAATGATGGCCTTTTCGAGCGTTTCCCTTGCGATGAAGTCTACGCGCTGCATAATTGCGAACGGCCTCTCGGCGAGATCGCCGTCCACCGCGGAACGGTGGCCGCGGCGGCCGATCGCTTCGAGATCGTCGTCCATGGAAGGGGCGGCCACGCGGCGATGCCGCATCTGGCGATCAATCCACTCCCCGTCGCCGCGCGCATCCTGCTGGCAATCGAAGCCCTGCCCGGTCGCCTGACCGATGTGCACTCTCCGGCAATCGTCACCGTTGGCAGCCTGCGCGCCGGCGAAGCCTTCAACACCATCCCCGATGCGGCGTTTCTGACCGGCACCGTGCGCACCTTCGACCACCAGGTTCAAAAGACGCTGGAGATGGCAATCCGCCGCATCGCGAAAAACGAGGCTGAAGCTTTTGGCGCCAGCGTCGATATTCGCTACGAAACGCCCTTCGCGCCGACGATCAACACTCAGGCGCAAGCCGACGCGATGATCGCGATTGCGAACGAGGTGATGGGCTCGGAACGTCTCGTCGTCGATCCGCCTCCCGAGATGGGTTCTGAAGATTTCTGCTACATGTTGGAACAGCGGCCGGGCTGCTATTTCTTGCTTGGCCAGGCGGACGACGCGCACCAGGCCGCCGCGCACGACACCAATTACGATTTCAACGACGCTATCCTGCCGATGGGCGCCAGTCTTTGGGTCAGGCTGGTGGAGCGCCGCCTGTCCGCGGCAGGCGCATCGTGATGCAGTTGCCGGAAAAAGACATCCGCTGGCGGAGCCATTGGCTGCGGCAGGCATTGCCCGAGGACCCGGACCTTGCGCCTCCGCTCGAAGAGACAACGCAGGCCGACATCTGCATCGTCGGCGGCGGGTATCTCGGACTGTGGACCGCCATTCGCCTCAAGCAGCACAATCCAGGCTTCGACGTTGTCATTGTAGAGCGCGACATTTGTGGTGGTGGCCCGAGCGGCCGCAATTCCGGAATGGTGCTTTCGGCGTGGACCAAATACAGCGCGCTTGCCGCGCTGCGCGACGGAAACGACGCGCTTTCGATCATCAAGGCATCCGAAGCCGCGATCGGCGGCATCGAGGCTTTCTGCAAGGCCGAGGCAATCGACGCCTGGTTCGATCGCATCGGCTGGATCTGGGGCGCTACGTGCGAAGCACAGCTTGGCGCCTGGGACGACGCGTTAAACAAGCTGGCAGCGCACGGCTACGTCCCGGCGCGGCGAGTTTCGCGCCCGGAGATCGCGGCGATGGCCGGTACGACGAGCCACCTTGGCGGTGCGTTTGACGCTTCGTCGGCAACTGTGCATCCAGGGTTCCTGGTGCGCGGCCTGCGTCGTGCAGCGCTGAACCGCGGCGTTCGGATCTATGAAAAGTCGCCGATGAAGCGGTTTTCGCGACGTGGCAAGCTCACGGTGGAAACGGCGAAAGGAACTGTGTCCTGCGGCAAGGTCGTGCTTGCCATGAACGCCTGGTCCGGGGCGATTCCGGAACTGGCCCCTGCGATCTTCAACATCTCCAGCGACGACGCCATGTCACAGCCCATTCCAGACCTTCTCGACAAGGTCGGCTACCGCCGGGCGCCGCTGATGATCGATTCCCGCGTCTTCGTTGGCGGTTGGTCTCCGACGCGCGATGGTCGGCTGTCCGTCGGCGTCAGCGGTGGCGTCATTGGCTTCGGCGGCATCGTCGACCAGCGTTTCCATGGCCTGTCGCCACGGGTCGCCGAAATGCGTCGCGTGCTGCGGGATGGCCACCCGGCGCTCGCCGATTTCCCGCTCGAGACATCGTGGAACGGCCCGATCGACCGGACGGTCAGCGGCGTCCCGCTGTTCGGCGCTTTGCCCGCCAACCGCGATGTCGTCTACGGCTACGGCTTTTCCGGCAATGGCACGACAATGGCTTATATCGGCGGCGAGATCCTCACCGGCCTGCTGACTGACGGCGAATCGGAACTGACGCATTCGGCGCTGGTGCGTCCGGTGGCGCGCGGTTTCCCGCCCGAACCCTTTCGCTTCGTCGGTGCGCATTTCGTCCGTGGCGCGGTGCGTCGGCGCGACGATCTCGAACATGCCGGGCGCAAGCTGGATCCGGTGACGAGATGGCTCGCCGGGCTGGCTCCGTCCGGCGTCACTCCCTCCAAAGCCAATCTTCGCGCAAAGAAAGGATGACAATGTCCAAGGCCAGGGTTTTCAAGCACAGCGAGTTGACTCTGAAGCCATCAGTCACGCCTACCGGAACGTCGTCGATCGCGCGCGTGATCAATGCCGAGATCAGCCGGACCATGGGCGGTGGCATTGAGTATCTGGAGAACGCCTCGATCGACTGGACCGTGACCTATGACGAGGTGCTGTTCATCCATGAAGGCACGCTGACGATCGAACTGGATGACGGCCGCCACGAATGCCGCCCCGGCGACATCGTCTGGCTGCCCAATGGCACGCATCTGAAATACATCGCAACCGAGCGCACCGGCTATTTTTACTGCCTGTACCCGTACGACTGGGCCGCGCGGCAAGGGACGGTAGAACCTTGAAGTGACAGGCATATCATAGGTTCGCCTTTCACCGCGCAGTTCCGGGGTAGTGAAACAGCTGTTGGCATCTCCGCGAAGTACGCATTGCAGGTCAATATCGTCGGCTGCAAAGCGTCACGCTTGGAAGCGATTTCATGGTGATAGCGGCCAGGAAGGGCAGCTAGCCAGCTTCCCGCCCAAGTGCGATGCGAGATGTCCGCTGATCCGCCTGGCAGACGGCGGATTGTCATTATAGCAACATGTATATTAGCTATTACTTGACAATAGGCCTAGGCTCTGGTTTCCTGATTTTACGGGTACTTAACCAAGTTCGTTGCGTTTTTTACGGACGGTGTTCGCATGTCGACGTTGGTCGTGGCGGACCCGCGAGGGGTATATCTCGCCGGTCTGGAATGGGTTTTGCAGAAGGCTGGACACGATGTTGTCGCCCAGTGCCGCCGCCCTGTGGACGTTCTCGCTCATGTGGAGCGCCATCAACCTGATATCGTCATCGTGGGCGTGGATCTCGCGGACCAGCAGACATCAGGTCTTTCCTCACGGCTGAAGGCCGGCAACAGCGCTCTCGGCATCATCTTCATCGTGCAGCCAACCGGTAGGCTCGATGTCAGGGAAATACAGACGCTCGACGTCGACGGCCTGTTTCTGGACGGCATCAGCCACCGCTTTCTCGTCGAATGCGTGAATGCGGTGGCGGCGGGTAAGAAGTGGATCGACAACAAGATCGTCCAGCAACTGCTGATGCCCGGGTCGCAGCCGCAACCAATGTCCCGGCTGACCGGGCGGGAGACCGAGATCGCCGATCTCGTCTCGCGCGGGCTGCGCAACAAGACCATCGCGCAGCGGCTGCATTTATCCGAAGGCACGGTGAAGATGCACCTGCATCACGTCTACGAGAAGCTGCATCTCGGCGGCAGGGCGGAACTGGCTTGGGTGGCGCACGGCAAAGGCGCCGAGCGTCCAGGAACGGGCCGAACCGGCCTGCTCTGACCGCCCCTCTCTCATCGCACTGACATTGTACGCAAGGCAACGGCCGGAAAGCCGCTGACGGCATCTGCCTTGTGCCGGCGCGGCCTCTCCCAGCGCCCGCCAGCCTGATCTATCGAAGGATATATATCGTTCGATCAGGTGCGGACATTGACCGCAATACTATCGAAGCGGGAATGGACGCGTCCTCTGCGCCGGCGGCACAATGAAATTGGAGGGGCGCATTTCAGTATGCGACCGGCTGCACCGGGGTAGGTGCATTTCCGGCATTGGGGGCTGCATCCCTTTTCCAGAAAGCATTTTGAACCAAGGAGAATCTCCATGGCACTCGACATCGCAGCTCAAGACATCATCATCGACGAGACAATCGGTTTTACGGACGATGATATCAATCCGGCCATTCCGCCATACGACACCAACCCCACGGTGCAATATCTCCTAAGTCTCGACGATCCGGGTGGGTTGACCTCGCCTGAGGTCGCCTTCCAGGCCAACTTCGTGGAGGCCTCGGCGAGCGCGGGAGAAACCATCACCTCGGTCGTTCTCTCACAGAACCTCGCTGGAACCCCGTTTTCCACCACCGTCGGCGTGAACAGCGGCATTCAGACGGTCGATGGCAATTATGTCTGGCTGTTCCAGGACCTAACGCATCCAAACGTCGTGATCGGCGTCATTGGCACCTCTGACGCGGGCACTGAGCCCGCCGAGACCGGGCCGCTCGCCTTCTCGTTCGCCCTGATCAACACCAGCAACACCAATGCGGATTTGTATACGGTCCAGTACGTGCCGTTGTTCCATCCGGACGAGACCAACCCGGACGACCGCATCAATCTGGAAGACGCAGTGTTCGCCTCCGTTGCGGGAACCTCCGTGGTCAGTTTTTTGGGCGAGGACGCCGCGCCCGGCAACAATGATTTTTACTTGATCAATTCGCCCGATGACGCTTCCAAGCAGCTTCTGGTGATAGGCTTGAACGGTGGCACCGCCAACGTGAGTGAAAAGGGCTTCGGCGTCAACAACCAGAGCATTAATCCGGGCGAAACGCTCCAGGTCGATTTTGTGACCGGCGGTGATCTGGCCGCGGGTGATGCCTCGGAAATCCAGTACGATAGCCATCTCGAGACCGTCACGCGGGCCGGATTCACAATCAACCAGATCACGCCTTCTACTCCCACTGATCGGGTGGACGTCAGTATCGCTGCCTTCAACAATACGGGCAACGATCAAGGCACGGATTTCTTTGACGGCACCGCGACCAACCTCGTGAACATCACCAGCCTCACGTTGACGGGTGAATCAGGGTTTGCGTCCACCATCATCGCCAATGGCACCTATGCCACTGGGAGCGGCAACGTCACCGTCAGTGGGCTCGGCACGGGCATAGTCACCATCACCGGACTCGACAACGTCACCACCGTCGATGTCATCACCAGCAGCCCAATGGATCGGCTGCAGGTATCATCGGTCGATTCAAACGAAGGGCTCGATATCTCCGAGTTCCATTTCTCGACGACGAACACCAACGCCCACAGCGAAGAGGTCGGCTCCTTCATCAACTTCGACGATGACGGGCCGGCGGTGACAGCGGACGGCACTGTTCCGCCGCTGATTACCGACGATACCGACATTCCCGATACAGCGTCGGCAAGCTTCGCATCGGTCTTCAGCGTCGACGCCGGCGCCGATGGTCTCGACGGCATCACCTTTGCGCTCGACGTCAAGAGCACCGCTGTCGACAGTGGCCTCGACGACATGCTCAGCGGCGACAACATCCTGCTGCGCGTCAACCTCAATGGCCAAGTGGAAGGTTACCTGGAGAACGACACGGCTACGGTCGCCTTCCTGATCACCGTCGATGCCACCGGCGAGGTAACGCTGACCCAGAACCGCGCGATCGTCCATAACGATCCGGCAGATTCGGTGGAGAGCGGTGCTTCGGCGGCGGCACTTGCCGCGGCCGACCTCGTGACACTGACCGCGACCGCCACCGATGGTGACGGCGACACCGATGCTGCAACCGCCAATATCGGCGACGCCTTCCAGTTCGAGGATGACGGGCCGAGCGTGACCGCTGACGGTACGGTTGCGCCGCTGACCACCGACGACAGCGATCTTTCCGATACCACATCGGCAAGCTTTACTTCCGCCTTCAGCACCGACCTCGGCGCCGACGGCGGCGCCGTCACCTATGAGCTCGGCGTCAAGAGCGCAGACGTCGACAGCGGCCTCGACGACACGCTCAGCGGCGATAACATTCTGCTGCGCGTCAATGGCAACGGCGAAGTCGAAGGCTATCTGGAGAACGACACGGCTACGGTCGCCTTCCTGATCAGCGTCGATGAGAACACCGGCGAGGTAACGCTGACTCAGGACCGTTCGGTTATCCATAACGATCCGGCAGATCCCGTGGAGAGTGGCGCTTCGGCGGCGGTACTTGCCGCGGCCGATCTGGTTACTCTGACCGCGACCGCCACCGATGGTGACGGCGACACCGCCGAGGCAACAGCCAACATCGGCACTGCTTTCACCTTCGAGGATGACGGCCCGACGATCACGGTGCCGTTCGACGGTGATGCCTCCGGTGGTGGTAGCGATGGTACCCACGAAACCCTGGCTAATGCGGCCAATGCGTCCGCCACCGGAGCCTTCGGGTACGACATCGGCGCGGATGCTCGCCCGGGCGCGTTCTACGATGCCACGCACTCTGACTTCGTCGACCAGGATGGCGACCCGCTTAATGGCATCCAGATCGCACTCACCGGCTCGATCACCGGCGGCGGCGGGGGGAATATCCTTACCCCGGACGTGACGCTTGTGTCGGAGAGTGCAACCTCCGCGACCTTCGACTTCAGCTTCACCTACGACAAGGACCCAGCGGATCTCGTCCAGCCGGGCACGGCGGGCGGCACCCTCGTCTTCGACAAGGAGGACGGCACCTATACCATCACTCTGACCGACCCGCTCGAAGGCTTCAGCTTCGACCTTATCCACACCAGTGAACTCTTGTCCAAGCAGCCCACGAGCAATACGGGCCACCCGCAGATCGTGTTGGAACAATTGCAGGCGGATGACGGGACCACACAGAATGTGGACGAAGACTTCTACGTGCAGTTCACGGGCAACGCGATCAACAGATCCAACCCGTTCGGATTGACGAATAACGGCGAGGGGGCATCCAATCCCTTTGACTCCTCATTCGCCTTCGGCGCTCACGACATGGTGAGCAACGACAATGAAACATGGGTGTCTGCGACGCAGAACACCAACGGTGTCGCCGGTGACACGATCCAGAAAGGCGAATTGCTCACGTTGCGGTTCTTCGACAACAATGTCGGTATCGCAACCGAGGTGCAGCAGACACCGCAGACGTCGGCTTTCGCCGGCAGCATGGCCATCGAGTTCGACGGCATCGGCAACAGCGAGGACCTGATGCTGATCCTCAACCTGGCCGACAACGGTGCCGACAACATTTTCGGCACCGCGGACGACACTTCGATCACAAGGGCTATGTACGTGCAGAACGCCGACATCTTCAAGACGGGTCAGGCCCCGTCCCCGTACAGCTCGGAGTTCACGCTCGACAACAATGACGGCCTCGTGATCATCGAGCAGAACGACTACAACGCAGCCGGCGAAGAGTACCTGCTGCAGGGTGTCCAGATCATGCAGTCGGGCAACGGGATCACCGGCAGTGCCATCGACCTGATCAGGGAGACCGGAGCTGGCGGCGGCAGCAGCGTTGCGACCAACGATCTGGTGAGCTTCGACGGCGCTGACAACGACGTGCTGAAGATCGTGGACATCGCCTTCAGCACGACCGTGACCGAGACGCCGTCAGCCAGCCTCGACTTCGCCTTCCAGGTGGCGGACGCGGACGGGGATGTGACAGACATGCAGCACATACTTGTTGATGTCGCCTGACACTTGACCAACGGGGGCAGCCGATGCTGCCCCCGTGCGCCTCCCGCGATCTCTTGCACGGAGATGTCATCCAGATGATGAGAACCAACCAACAGCCGCCTGCCCTGCAGGTGGTGATGAAAGAGGCCAGACGCGCCATCCGGCCGCTTGTCTGGTTCAGCGGCGGCATCAACGTGCTGATGCTGACCGGGGCGCTCTATATGCTCCAGGTCTACCACCGCGTGTTGTCCAGCCACAGCCTGGAAACGCTGGTGATGCTGTCGCTTATGGCGGCAGGGGCACTCGCGGCAATGGCGGGGCTGGAGGTGGTGCGCGGGCGTCTTCTGGCTAAAGTCGGATCGTGGATGAACGCGCGGTTGGCACCGGTTCTCCTGACCGCATCCGTGGAATATGCCGCCTCGGCGCCCGGTCATGCCAACGCCCGTCCGCTGCGCGACCTGGATCAAGTGCGGAATTTCTTCACCAGCCCGAGCATCTTCCCGATTCTTGACGCGCCTTGGGCACCGTTGTTTTTCGCCGCCATATTCGTCATGCACCCCTGGCTGGGCTGGTTGGCGCTGTGCGGCGGGATTGTCCTCTTTGCGTTGGCATTGCTCAACGAATACGTCACTCGCAAACCGTTGACCGATGCTGCAAATGCACAGTCGCGGGCATACGTGCAGGCCGAGGCGACGATCCGCAACGCCGAGGTCGTCCAGGCGATGGGTATGCTAAAGCCGCTGATGGAGGGCTGGAAGGCACAGCAGGACGAGGCGAACAAAGGACAAGTTCTTGCCGCTAACCGGGGTGGGGTCATCGCGGCCATCGCGCGTTGTCACCGGCTGGCCCTGCAAATGGCCATACTCGGCCTCGGTGCCTATCTGGTTCTTCGCAACGAGGCCTCGCCCGGTATCATGATCTCCGCCTCGATCCTGATGGGCCGCGCATTGTCACCGGTCGAGCAAGCGATCGGCACCTGGAAGGCGACGGTCGGAGCCCGTGCCGCTTACCGGCGCCTCACCGCGGTCGCCGTACAGCACCGAGAGGCCACACCGGTCCTGCCACTGCCCCGTCCGAAAGGCAGGTTCGAGGCCGAGAACCTTGTGCTTGCCCGGCAGGGTGGCGAGCATATCCTGAAAGGGATCAACTTCCGCCTCGAGCCGGGTGAAGCGATGGCGTTGATCGGTCCGAGCGGGGCTGGCAAGACGAGCCTGGCGCGCATACTCGCCGGTGCCTGGCGCCCGTCCGCGGGGCGCGCCTTGCTGGACGGAACGGATGTTGCCCAATGGGCGGCGGAAGACCGTGGTCGTCATGTCGGCTATCTGCCGCAGGACATCGAGCTCTTCGCCGGCACCGTGTCCGAAAACATTTGCCGCTTTGCTACGCTCAACCCGGCGGTCTTCAACAAGGTGGTCGAGGCCGCACGGTTGGCGGGAGTCCACGAGCTGATCAAAGGACTGCCGAAGGCGTACGGCACCGAAATCGGCGAAGCGGGTGCGATACTGTCGGGCGGGCAGCGCCAGCGCATCGGGCTGGCGCGGGCACTCTACGGCGACCCCGCGCTGCTTATCCTCGACGAACCCAATTCCAACCTCGACAGGGAGGGCGAGGAGGCATTGATTGCCGCGCTCGGCGTGGCCAAGGCGACGAATACGACCGTTATCCTTATCGCGCACCGCGCCAGCATTTTGGACAAGGTAGACAAGATACTGGTCCTCAACAGGGGTCAGCAAGATCTCTTCGGGCCGCGCGACCATGTCTTCAACGAACTCGCCAGCCGTGTCGGCAAGGTGGCCCATTTGCCCAAGGCGGCCCAGTTGCCAGCCCTTGAAGTGGTGAAGGAAATCAAAGAGGTCAAGGAAGCATGAGCCGCCCCCCCGAATTGAAGGTCGTGCCGCTGCCCCTCGCGCCGCCCTCTCTCCTGGAGCCGCAACCCCTCCGTCTCACCGGCGTGACGTGCACCGGCTTCGCGATCATGTTCCTGTTCTTCGGCGTGGCCGGGGGATGGGCGGCCCTGGCGCCGCTGGACAGCGCTGCGGTGGCGTCGGGCGTGATCAAGGTCGCCGGCGACCGCAAGCTCATCCAGCACCTCGAGGGCGGCATCATCGCGGAGTTGAACGCCGCCAACGGGGATATCGTCAAGGCGGGCAAGATCCTCGTCGGGCTCGACGACACGCAGGCAAAGGCGCAGCTCGACCTGATCCAGAACCGGATAGCAACGCGTGAGGCGCTGGCCGCGCGTCTCAGGGCCGAGCGTGACGGCAAGACCGAGATCGAGTTCAATCCGGCGTTGCTCGCAAACCCCGCGATCGCCGTGAAGGACGCGGTGGCAGCACAGCGTGACGTGTTTACAGCGAAGCACCACAATCTGAAGGACGAGCAGGAAATTCTCGGCCAGCGCCGTCACCAGGTCGAGGAAGAGATAACGGGGCTGGAGCAGCTTGTCGTCACGGAAGACAAGCAGATCGAGGCAATCGAGGGTGAAAGCAAAGACCTTGAGGGTCTGCTCAAGAAAGGGCTGACCACCCGCGAACGGAACTTGTCGCTCAGACGCCAGCAGCGGGAGATCGAGGGCGAGCGCGCCACCAATGTCGCGGCAATCGCCCGTGCCGGAAGCGCCATGGCTGAGATCGACATGCAGATCCTGAACCTCAACACAGTGCGCCTGAACGAGGCCGTCGACGAGTTGAGCAAGGTCGAGGCGGAGCTGTTTGACCTCGGACAGCAGGAGCGTTCCGCCAGGGACGTGCTTAGCCGTACCAACGTCGTCGCGCCGGTTGACGGCATCGTCATGGAGCTGAAGGTCCATACGGCGGGCGGTGTCGTGAAACCCGGTGAGACATTGATGACGATCGTACCGCTCGGACAACAACTCGTGGTCGAGGCTATGGTCAAGCCGGAGGATGTCGAGACGATCGCACCCGGACAGCTCGCGCGCGTCAGCTTCCCGGCCTTCGCCCGCTACAACCTGCCGCCGCTCGAGGGCGTCGTGGAGATCGTGTCGGCTGACCGCATGGTTGAGGAGCGCAGCGGCGCACCGTTTTTCGCCGCGACGGTTGTGATCGACAAAAGCGAACTGGGCAAGCTGGAGGGCCGCAAGCTGCTGCCCGGCATGTCGAGCGAGACGATGATCCGGACGGGGACCCGCACCGTGCTCTCTTATCTCGCCGAGCCGATCACGCAGAACTTCCGCCGGGCCATGCGGGAAAAATAGCCGTAGGCCGTCCAACGAATTCAGGAAAGCAGCATTCGCCCGGCCGTGATCGCCAGGAAGAACGCAAAGGCAAGCTTCAGGTAGCGCGGGTTGAGCGCGTGGGCGAGCCTTGCGCCCAGAGGAGCGAACAGAAAGCTCATGGGCGCTATGACGGCAACCGCCGGCAAGCTGACATAGCCCAGGCTGAGCGGAGGCCTGCCTGCACTTGCGAGACCCGACCAGATGAAGCCGGCCACCGCTGGAAGCGCGATAAGCAGGCCAAGCGCCGACGACGTGCCGACGGCCCGGTGCACCGGAAAGGAGAAGCTGGAAAGCGTCGGCACCGACAGTGTGCCGCCGCCAATTCCCATGAGCGAAGAGACAAAGCCGATCACAGCAGCGATCGCGCGGTTCATCCAGCCGCTTTGCGGCAGGTGATCGGAGATCACGAGGTGCTTCGGCAACGCCATGTTGACGGCCACCAGCAGGCCGACCACGCCGAAGACCAGCCGCAAGCCGGCGCCCGGGATAAATTTCGACATGATGCCGCCGATGAGGGCACTGACGAAAATGGCCGGTCCCCATAGTGTGAGCAGTGCCCGGTCGACATTGCCGCGCCTGTTGTGCGACCGCATCGACGAGATCGAGGTGGGGATGATGACCGCAAGCGACGTCGCGACAGCCAGATGGCTGATCACAGCAGGCGAAAAGTGGAACAGGCTAAGCACCCAGAACAGCACCGGGACGATGACGATGCCGCCTCCGACTCCCAGCAGACCGGCGAGCACGCCGGAGGCCATTCCGGTCATGGCCAGGCCGGCGACCAGCATTGCAATCGTCAGCCCGTCGAAAACCGACGTGTCGAATCCGAAGTCCACTGTGATTTTTCCTTGATTGGCCATTTGCGGCACGGCCTTGCGGGCACGGCCGCGCTCATCCGCTGTTGCGACCCAAAATGCAGGTCGCCCGGAAGGGTCGTAGCGGTTTTGGGATGCGCTTTTGGCTAGTGGCGCACCATCCCGGCGTCGACATTGAGGGTCTGGCCCGTGATCCAGCGCGCATCGTCGGAGGCCAGGAACGAAACCACGTCGGCGATATGTTCCGGCTGCCCCTTGCCTTTCATCGCCTGCAGCATCTCGACGAAGCCGAACGCCTCGTTGTGCGGGCTCGCCTTGACGCCGTCGCTCTCGATCAGGCCGGGCGTCACCGCATTGGCGGTGATGTTGTATTTGCCAAGCTCGGTGGCGAGCGCCCTGGTGAAGCCGATGACGCCACCCTTGGCCGCGACATAGGCCGCCATGTTCGGCGTGCCGGCAAAGAAGGTGTTGGATGCGATGCTGATTACCCGTCCGGCCTTCCCCGCCGCACGCATCTGGTCCGTACCGGCACGGCTGACGATGAAGGTGCCGGTCAAATTGACGTCGATGATCTTGCGCCAATGGTCGAGATCGACATCGTCCCAGGCGACGAACGGCACGATGCTGGCATTGTTGACCAGGATGTCTATGCCCCCGGTCAGGGCCTGGATTTCGGCGAAGAGTGCCTTGACGGATGCCGGATCGGAAATGTCGGCGGCGATCGCCCTCGCCTTTCCACCTATCGCCGCGGCCGCCGCCCCGGCGCCTTCGGCATTGATGTCGCTGACGATGACGGTTGCCCCGTCGGCGGCAAGCCGCGCTGCGATCGCCTTGCCGATACCCTGCGCGGCGCCTGTAACCAGGGCCGTCTTTCCCGCAAGCCGTTCAGTCATGAAAATGCTCCCTCAATCCGTGGTGATGTCTGTTCAGGCGTCGGCGTCGATCACGGCCAGCGCCGCGTCGATGCCCTTGCCGATCGCCAGTTTCTGGCCGGCCGCGTTCATGGCGCCGCCCAGTGCCGTCAGCGCCGCGATCGCCCAGATCGGCTGGGCTGTCGGTCCCATATGGCCGATGCGCGTCAGCTTTCCCAAGGTCTCGCCACGGCCAGACGAAAACACCACGCCGTAGCGGGCGCGCGCGGCCTGGCGAAGCGCCTTCTCGTCGACACCGTCGGGCGTGCGGACAGCGGTCGTGGTCGGCGACGCGATGCTGTCGCTGGCAGCCCAGATCGACAGGCCCATCGCGGCAACGCCGGCGCGCATGGCCTTGGCGGTGAGTGCATGGCGCGCCCACACCGCCTCCGGTCCCTCATTGAGGTAGAGGTCGAGCGCGACATCGAGCCCGTTGATCTCCGAGACCGACGGCGTGAATGGAAACGGCTTGTCCCGCGACCACGCATGCTCCCAGTCGACGATGCTCAGCATCGACGCGCGCGGCGCCAGGGGATTGGCCTTCATCTTGGCCCAGGCCCGCTCGCTGACACCCATCATCGTCAGGCCGGGAGGCGCGCCCAGGCATTTGTTCGGGCCGGTGACATAGATATCGGCCTTGCAATCCTCGGGATGCGTCTTCATGCCGCCAAAGGACGAGACCGCATCGACGATGAGATAGCCGCCATGCGCCGAGACCAGCGCACCGATGGCGTCGATCGGATTGATGGTGCCGGACGGCGTGTCGTGGTGGCAGACGGAAACGACGGTGATCTCCGGATGCGCCTTCAGCATTGCCTCGACCTCCTGCGGATCGATCGCCTCGTTATAGGGCACCTCGATCTCGAGCAGATGTGGCGAATAGCGCTTCGCCCAATAGCCGAACCCCTTGCCGTAAACGCCTGAGGCAAGGTTGAGCACGACATCGTCCGGCGTGATCAGCGAGGCCGCGGCGGCCTCCAGGCCAAGCACCGGCTCGCCATGCAGGATGACCGGCTTGTTCGACAGCCGCATCGCCTTTTGCGCCTTGTCGACCACACCCTCGTAGAAGAGCTGGAACGCCGGGTCGTAGTCGTACAGCACCGTACGCCCGAGGCCGCGCAGCACTTCGGCATAGGCATTCACTGGCCCTGCGGTCAGAGTGATGACCGGATCGGCATGTTCGAGATAGCGCATCGTCTTGGTCTCCGGATTGGCGGGGTCAGCCGTAGAATTGCGTGCCGGTCCTGTAGGTCTTGAAGTTGTCCATGTCGTGCGAGTACATCAACTCGGCGCCATGGTCCTCGGCAAGTTTCTTCACCTTGCGCATCGAATTGACGCCCGCCACCGGATCGATGTGGAAGGCCGCCTGGCACAGCGTTTCAAGGCTCTTCTGCGTATAGGCCGCGTCGATCGTGAACATGATCGGCTTGCGCTTGGGGAAGTCTACCAGCAGGCTGTAATGGCCGATCGAATGGCCGGGCGTCGAGATCAGCCGGACGCCCCTGGCAAGCTCGACGTCGCCATCGATGCCTTCAAAGGTCGAGTTCGCCCGTGTCGTTCCTGCAAGCAGTTGCCCGGTCGCGCCACGCGCTTCGGCAGCCTCCGCCGAAAAGCTCAGATCGGAATAGCCGAGATGCTCGAAAGGCTCGGGATTGCACGCCTGCGGCACCTCGGTCCGGTGGCAGATCTTCTTGGCATGCGGAAAATACTTGTTGCCGCCGCAATGATCGAAGTGGAAATGCGAGTTGACGACGACGTTAATGTCCTTCGGCTCAAGGCCGAGCAGCGCCAGGGCGCCGGGGATGGTCTGGTGCTTTTCCTGGATCGGCTTTTCGAACGGCAGCACCTTCATCACATGATCGTAGTCGTAGCCGGTGTCGATGAGGAACCGGCCCTCGGCATGTTCGATCAGGATCGAATAGACCGGGAAGCGCACTTCGCCGCCAGGGCCGCGATTCCAGAACACATGATAGCCGTCGAGAACGAGCGATCCGCCGTCGAGCAGATAAACCTTGGTATCCGACATTCTTGCCTCCTTTATTGGCGCGGGTCCCGTCCGCGCATGAATTGTCCTCAGCGCGCGCCGCGCTCGTATGGAATGCCGAGCGCCGCCGGCAGGCTCGCCCGCCGGCCGAACAGCACCAGCATGATCATCACCGCCAGGAACGGCAGCATCTGGATGATGTCGGTCGGTATGTTGATGCCGGCCACCTGCATGGCCGTCGTCAGCGACAGGCAGACACCGAACAGCAACGCACCGAACAGCACCCAGATCGGGCGACCGCGCGCCAGCATGGCCAGGACGATGCCGAGAAAGCCCGCGCCATTGGTGATGAACGGAATGAACAGCCCAGCCCCGACATTGGCGAGATAGGCGCCGCCGAGCCCAGCCAGCGCTCCGGTCGTCAACACGGCGACGGTGCGGGTCCGCACGACATCGATGCCGGCGACATCGAGCGCGGCCGGCTTGTCGCCTGCCGCCTGCAAATTGAGGCCGAGTTGCGTGCGCCGATAGAGGTAGCTCATGCCGAAAACCAGCGCGACCGCCAGATAGACGATCAGATGATGCTTGAAGAATGCAGGCCCGATGACCGGGATGTCCGAAAGCAGCGGAATGACGGTAGCATCCGCCGCGGGCAGGCGCGGGTAGCTGCGTGAGAACTGGAAATGGTGGAGCAGTGCCGTCAGGCCCTCGAGCCCCAAGGTCAGCGCGATGCCGATGACGATCTGGTTCAGCCCGATGCGCACGCAAAGCAGCGCCATGACAAGCGCCACCGCAGCACCCCCGGCGGCACCGGTGAGAAAGCCCAGCCACAGCGACCCGGAATAGAAAGCGCCGACAAAGCCGAGATAGGCGCCGGCCAGCATCATGCCTTCGATGCCGATATTGAGCACGCCCGCCTTCTCGGAGATCTGCTCGCCGAGCCCGGCAAGCAGCAGCGGGATCGCCGCGGTGACGGCGCCGAACAGGAGCGCGCTGAGAAAGACTTCGCTGAACAGCCCGGTCATGCCTAGGCCCTCCGCGACTGGTTGTATCGGTGATCGAAATATTCGGCGAGCGCGAGCACGATCAGCACGATGGAAACCAGCACCAGAGTGAAATGATTGGGCACGCCGAGCCGGCGCGCCGCGCTCTCACCGCCGATCGAAAGCACCGAAAGCAGGAACACGAAGCCGATGGCTGCAAAGCCGTTCATGCGGGCGAGAAACACGGCGGGTATCACCGCAAGCCCATAGGCGGGATTCCAGTCGGCGCGGACATTGCCCTGGACGCCGATGATGTCGACGGCGCCGGCAAGGCCGGCAAGCCCTGCCGAAATGGCGAAGACGGCGACGGTCAGGCCGGGGACACCGAGCCCCGAGTGAACCGCCGCGCGTGGATTGGCGCCGACGATCCTCAGCTTCAGCCCGAACGCCGTACGCGTCATCACCAGATGCACGATGACGATTGCCGCCAGCCCAAGCAGCAGGCCACTGGTGATGGTCGTTTCGAACAGGCGCGGCAACCGATCTTCCACCGGCAGCGTGCGCGTCTGCGGCACGGTCGTGTTCGGGTCGCGAAACGCCAGCTTGACCAGCACATTGGCGAGCGAGGTGCCGAGGAACGTCATCATCAGCGTGGTGATGATCTCGTTGACGCCCTGATAGGCACGCAGCAGGGCCGGCACCAGCGACCAGATCATCGCCACCGCCATGGCGATAAGGAACGAGCAGAACAGCGCCAGCCAGGCTGGCATGATCTGCACGAACACGGGAGCGCTGGCAGCCGCCGTCACCGCGCCAAGCAGGAACTGGCCGTCGCCGCCGAGATTCCACATGCCGGCGCGAAAGGCGACGATCAGGCCGGCGGCAAGAAACAGCAGCGGCGCCATGCGCGTCAGTGTCTGCTGGATGCCGAGCGGCGAGAACAGTCCCTTCTCCAGCACGAAGCCGTAATAGGCGAGCGGGTCGACGCCGACCGCAAGCAGGATACAGCCGGCTATGACGAGAGCGATGAGGATCGGGCCGAGCGTCATTAGCAGCCGATGCGCGATGTCGCGGCGCGTCCTTGCCCCGCTCGTGGCATCGAGTGCGGTGGCACTGACCGTGGGTGCGGTGTCGATGCTCATGCGGCAAGTCCGATCATCAGGCGACCGACCTTGGTGCGGGCGTCGTCTACGTTCTCGACGGTGCCGACCAAAGCTCCGTCGGCGATGACGGCGATGCGATCGCACAGACCAAGCAATTCCTCGAGGTCGGTGGAGATCAGCAGCACCGCAAGGCCACGCGCCGCCGTGTCGCGAATACGCTGGCGCGACGCCAAAGTGTTGGCGAGATCGAGACCGTAGGTCGGCTTGTTGAAGATCACCACCTTGGCGCCCTCAGCCAGTTCTCGCGCCAGAAGCACCTTCTGGATGTTGCCGCCGGACAGCCTCGCGACAGGCGTCTTCAGGCTCGGCGTACGCACGTCATATTCGCGCACGAGCTGGGTGGCGCGCTTGTCGATCTCCGCGCGCTGCTCGACGCCGTTGCGCCAGAACGGGGCCGCGCCGACCTGCTTGAGGAAGAAGTTGATCGAGACCGGGAAGGTTCCGACAGTGCCCTCGCCCAGCCGGTCGTCGGTCAGGTAGCGAAGGCCGCGCCGGCGGCGCTCGCCGACGCTCAGCGTCTCGATGGCGGCGCCGTCCAGCCGTATCGAGCCGCCGGCAGCTGTACGCTGGCCGGCCAGCGCTTCCGCCAGTTGCTTCTGGCCGTTGCCGTCGATGCCGGCAATGCCCAGGATCTCGCCCGGGCGGATGTCGAAGGAGATCGACGACAGGCCCGGCGCATTGTCCGTCGGCGCGACCGCCAGATCCGCGACCTGAAGCAGCGGGGCCGTTCCGGCGCGGGCAGTGCGGACAGGACGCTCGACGGCTTCCGGGTCATCCTTCTGCTTGCCGAACATCAATTCCACGATCTCCGAGACGATCTCCTGTTCGCCCAGCGCGCGAAACCGCTCGGGCGGGATCTCGCCGACCTTGCGGCCAAGCTTCAGCACCGAGATTCGGTCGCCGAAGGCAGCCGCCTCCTTGAGCTTGTGGGTGATGAAGACGATCGCCAGGCCCTGCTCGACGAGGCGGCGCATCAGCGCGCCCAGTTCGTCGATACCTTTCGGCGTCAGCATGGAGGTGGACTCGTCAAGGATGAGCAGCCGACTGTTGCGCAGCATCGCGCGCAGGATCTCGACCTGCTGCTGCTCGCCGAGCGACAACTCCGATACCTTGGCTTGAAGCTTGACGGTGATGCCGAGCGTGCCGGTGATCTCGGCGACGCGCGCCGCCAGTTCCTCGGTCCTGGGGCGCTGCCACCACGGCCCGCCAAGCAGGAAATTTTCCGCCACCGTCAGCGTCGGCACCAGCATCATGTGCTGGAATACGGTGCCGATGCCGAGTGCCAGCGCATGGCGCGGCGAGGTGATCGGCGTCGGTTTGCCGTCGACCAGTATGCGTCCTTCGTCCGGCTGCTGCAGGCCTGACAACATGCCGATCAATGTCGATTTTCCAGCACCGTTCTCGCCCAATAGCACATGCACTTCGCCCGGGCGGATCGACAGGTCGACGCTGTCATTGGCAACGATGCCGGGGAACCGTTTGGTCACGCCTTCAAGCGCGACGATGTCGCGCCCGGCAACGGACGATGAAGAAAAACCGCTCATGAAAGCCCAGCACCAAAAAAACGGGAATCGTCCGGAGGGGTGAACGGATCACCCCTCCGGCAGCCGACCGTGATCGCCTTACTGGGCGACGCTGGTCATCAATGCCCTGACGGCGGCCGCGTCATAGACCGGCTCAACCTTGATCTTGCCGGAAATGACGTCCTCGCGCAGCGCCTGGATTTCCGTCCAAACATTGTCCGGGACCGCAGCGGTCTTCAGCAGCTTGACCGAGTCGTCCTTGAGGCCGATCGTATAGTGTTTGGTGCCGAACGTGTCGGCCTTCAGGTCGGCAATCATCGCCGCATAGACCGGCTCGATGTTCCACACCACCGACGACAGCAGGAAGCCCTTGTCGATCGGTGACTTGTCGCCGATGACGTCGATGAAATAGACCTTGCCGCCATCGGCTGCCTTGGTCGTCTCGACCGCCTGCAGCATGCCGAAGCTCGAACCGTTGCCTTGGCCGAAGATGATGTCGGCACCCGATGCGATCACGCTTTCGGTGACGCGCTTGCCGCCGGCCGCATCGCTGTAGGCGGCAGGGCCGATCACCGCATAGGTGATCTTGACCTCAGGATTTTCCGCCTTCACGCCTTGTGCGAACGCCGCCGACTGCGAATTCCACGATGGCGGTTCGCCCGAGACGACGATGCCGACCGACTTGGAACGCGACACCTTGGCGGCGAGACGGCCGGCGAGATAGGCACCCTCGTGGCCGCTCAGCGTATAGTCGGCGACGAGGCCCTTCTCCAGGCCGGCTGGCGTGTCGACGATCGCCACCGGAACTTTCAGTTCCTTGGCGATTTCGGGCGCCGAGGTGTTGTAGCCGCTGGCATGCGCGATCAACAGGCTGGCGCCGTCGGAGGCAAGTTCCCGCAAGGTCGGACGAACGTCGCCATAGCCGAGCCCCTGGGCCACGACCACTTCGACGCCGGCGGCCTTGCCCGCCGCCTTGGCGGCGTCGATGCCTTGCTGGTTCCAGCCATAGTCCGTGCCTTCTTCGGGCGTCAGGATGGCGATCGACTTGACCTCGCCGGCAAGCGCGCCGCTCATCAAGACACCGGTCAATATAACTGCACTTACACTGCTCTTAAGAAACTTTAACATGTTACCCTCTCTGTTGTTTACCAATCAATATTCTTATTGTTATTGCGCAAAAGCGAGATAGACTGCCTAGGAAAAATTACATTGTGGAGCTCAGGCAAAGTGAAGATCCGTTATGCCCTTCCGGTGATGCTGGCGTTGTCGTCCTTCGCCAACGCGGTTGAGTTGCACCATGTCACCGTCCGCACCGGCACTGACGGGCTCGACATGGTTCCGTTGACGATCTCGAATGCGGGCAGCGAAGGCCTCTCCTGCAACGCCGACTTCGCCCACTGGTATTCAGCCGGGATCGCAACGGTCGAGCCGGGCAAGAAGACCCGCGTCGAGCTCTGGTTCGATGCGAAGACCGGCACGTTCACGATCCTCAACGACAAACGCGAGAACCTGCCCGTCGAGCGGCTGTGGTGCGGTCTGGCGAGCCGCGCATATGCCACCCGCGTGCAGGTCACGCTCGACCGCACCGATGCGGCGAAAGGCGAGCGTGATGTGTCCTGCGGCATCGCGCGGGACAGCCTTGTCTGCCGGTAGGCGCTCATCGAGCTTTCCGTTCGAACACCGCGCGCCCCTTATTCTTTTGCCAGGAATGCGTCGGTGAAGACGTCGTCCGCCGACAGAGCCGCCTTGAGCACGCCCTGGTCCGTCAGCGTCTTCAGGGTCTCCTCCCACTGAGTCTTCGTCATCCAGCCGAGACCGTGTTCCTTTGTGTCGGGGCTGCTGAACGTCGAGGCGATGTCGGCGTTGATCTGCGCCAGCAGCACATCCTTTTTCTCCGCATAGCCGGGCGCCGCCTTGGCGGTGATCTCGGCAGCCTCTTCCGGGTGTGCCACGACATAGTCGAAGGCTTCCCTGTAGGCCTTGACGAAGCGGCGTACGACGTCCGGGTTGTCCTTGATCATCGCCTGCGAGGTGAACAGGCCCGAGCCATAGGCTTTCCACCCATGGTCCGCCCCCATCATGATGCTGAGCGAGCCGGGGCCTCCGGCCTTCGCTTCCAGTTCGGGAACCTCCGCATCGATATAGCCGACGACCGTCTGAACCCGGCCAAGCAGCAAATAGCTTTCATAGGGAGGCGAGACGCTGTTCAGCGTCATGTCCTTTTCGGTCAGGCCGTTGGCGGCCAGGAAACCCTTGAAGAAGATGTAGGTGGAGCCGGCCGGATGAATGCCGATGGTCAGTCCCTTGAGGTCGGACGGCTTGGTGAGCTTCAGCGTCTTGGCCAGCGAAATGATCCCCAGCGGCGAGTGCTGGTTGACAGCCGCCAGCGCCACGACCGGGACATTCTGCGACCGTGCGACGGCAAGCGTGGGAAGATCGCCGAACCCGAAATCCGCGTTCTCATTGCCCACCAGCCGCATCGCGTCCGGCGAGCCGGACCCCTTGCGGATCTCGGCCACATCGATGTCGTTCTTGGCGAAGAAGCCCTTTTCCTTGCCGACGAAGAACATGGCGTGATTGCCGCGCACCACCCAGTCAAGCTGGACGTTGACCTTGTCGGCCGCCAGAGCCGCGCTGGAGAAGCCGAGCGCGCCGACAAAAGCTGCCAAGGTAGCTGCCTTGATAAGTGACCGTCTCAGCATGTTTTGTTCCCCTTTATGAATTTGGTTGATCGAGTGGGCCTAGGACTGGCTGAATTTCGGCGCCCACGGCACCACGATGCGTTCGAGGATTTCGGCGGCGTAGTAGAAGGCGATGCCAAGCACGGAAACGAGCAGCAGCGCTGCGAAGACCAGCGCCGTGTCGAGCTGGGTCGAAGCGAACTGGATGACGTAGCCGAGACCGTCCGACGCCCCGGCAAATTCGCCGACGATGGCGCCGATCACGCTCAACGTGGCGGCGATCTTGGTTCCGGCCATAAGGTTCGGCAGCGAGTGCGGAACGCGGATCCTGAACAGGATCTGCGTCTGGCTGGCCCCGACCGAATTCATCAGCGACAGCAGCGAGCGGTCGACCGATTGCATGCCCGCCAGCATGGAGAGCGTCACCGGGAAGAAGGCGATGACCAGGATCAGGCCGATCTTGGGCGCCAGCCCATATCCGAACCAGAGGATGAAGATCGGCGCGAGCGCGACTTTCGGCACGTTCTGGAACAGCACCACCAGCGGATACAGGGCGCGTCCCAACCAATCGAAGCGCACGATGATCAGCGCAATGGCGAGGCCGACCACGACCGAGACCAGGAAGCCGAACAGGATCTCGCCCGCCGTCACCAGCGTCGCCTGCATCAGCGTGCCCCATTGCGCGACCAGCGACTTCGCGATCTCGGACGGAGCGGGAATAATGAAAGCGGATATGGCAAAGATCCGCACGGCCGCTTCCCACGCCATGATCGTCACCAGCAGGAGGATAACCGCCGGCAGCCAGCTGCCGGTCGCCGCACTCCAGCTGGAGGCGAGGCGCGGCTCGGAAAGATCGGTGATGGGCTGGTCGCTCAAGACGCGCCTCCCGGTTGATGGCTGGAGCGCAGCATCGTTCGCAACTGGACTACCAGCCTGACGAACTCCGGATCCTCGGTGACCGACAGGTCGCGCGGATAAGGCAGCGCAATGTCGAGGCTCTCGGTGATCCGCCCCGGCTTGATCCCCAGCACGTGGACATGGCGCGACAGATGGATGGCCTCGTCGATGGAATGGGTGACGAGCACGATCGTCTTGCCGGTCCGCTGCCAGATCTCCAGCAGCGACTGGCCCATCGAATCGCGGGTGATGGCATCGAGCGCGCCGAACGGTTCGTCCATCAGCAGCACCGCCGGATCGAGCGCCAGGGCCCGTGCAATGGCGACCCGCTGGCGCATGCCGCCCGACAGCTCGTTTGGCCGCTTGTGGGCGCTGTCGCCAAGCCCGACCAGTTCCAGCATCTCCTGCCCGCGCGCCCGCAGATCCGAGCGCGACAGCGACTTGTCGGCAATGCCGAGCAGCAGCGAGGCATTGTCGACGGCGTTTTTCCAGGGAAGCAGGTTGGCGTCCTGGAAGACGAGACCGATCATCCGCTTGCGCGCCGCCTCGATCGGCGCGAGCCCGGCGATCGAAACGCTGCCCTGGGTCGGCTGCACCAGCCCGGCCAGCACCTTGAGCAAGGTGCTCTTGCCGCAGCCGGAAGGGCCGATAAGGGAAACGAACGATCCCTTTGGCACCGAAAGATCGATGTTGCTGAGGATCAGCTGCCGGGCCATGACCACCGAAACGCCCTTGGCGGAGATCAGATCGTCATGGCGGATATGGGCCGGCCTGTCGCCGGCGGCTCGGATGGTTTCAATGCGCATGGCTTGCCGCCCCGCGCGCTGTTTTCTGCCGCACCCGCACCATCTTGATGGCGAAGGCGCCCTTCACACAAACAGCCGGCCGGTGGAACTCCTCGAACCGGCCTGCCCTGTGCGCACCATGTGACATTGGCTACTCCCGGCCTTCCAGGATGCGGCGCACCGCGACGAGCTTGCGCGCCCGTTCACCCTGTAGCGCTTTTGTCTGCTCGGGCGTGTAGGCAAACATGCCCTCGCCCGACTTGATGCCGAACTTAGACGCAGCCGTCTTCTCCAGCACCATCGGCGCGACATCGTCGCGGTTGGACAGATCGGCATTCAGGAAGGACGAGACGGATTTGTAGATATCCAGCCCCGCCATATCGAGCAGCGCCATCGGGCCGATGACGGCAATCTTGTAGCCGATGCCCCACGACACGCAGGTGTCGAGGTCTTCCGGCTCGATGACGCCGCGCTCGACAAGATCGACCGCCTCGCGCAGCAGCGCATAGAGCACGCGGTTCTCGACGAAGCCTGGAACGTCCTTCTTCACCACCACCGGCAGCAGGCCGATCGAGCGTATGAGGTCGCGGATAACAGCCACGGTTTCAGGCGCGGTCTTCTCGCCGCCGATCACCTCGATCATCGGGATGATGTGCGGCGGGTTCGACCAGTGCATGCCGACCATCCGCTCGGGATGCGAGATATGCGCCTGCAGCTTGGTGATCGGGATGCCCGACGTGTCGGACGCGACGATGACGGACGGGCCGATCAGCGGATCGATGTCGCGATAGGTCTGCGCCTTGATCTCGATATTCTCGGGCACGTTCTCGATCACCAGTTCGGCGCCATCGACGGCCTCGGCGATCGTCTCGACGAAACGCACGCTGCCGGCGCCAGTCCCGGGCGCCTCGATGTCGAGACGGTCGAGCACGCCGCCGGCCAGATCAAGCATGCCGCGGGCGCGCTCGATTGCCCCTGGCGAAACATCATACGCCGTCACATCGAGCCCGCCGCGCGAAAGCCGCGCGGCGATACCTGGACCCATCGTTCCCAGTCCGATGAGAGCGGCGCGCTTGATCATCATGCCGCCTTTGCGGGAGCAGCGGTGGTTGCCGCCTTGAAGGCCGGCCGGGCGGCGATTGCGGCCACCCAGCGCTCCAGATTGGGCATTGACGGCCGGTCGATCTTGAAGTCGACGCAGCGCTTCAGGATCGGCGCGCAGGCAATGTCGGCAAGGGTCAGCTTGCCGAGCGCCAGGAAGTCCTTGCCGGCCAGGTGGCCGTCGACGATCTTGAGCTGCGCGACAAGGTCCTTCACTTGTTCCTTGTATTCGGCGGTCTGTTCTTCGGGCGTGAGCTTGGCGCCCTTGAAGGCCGCCAGGTAGCCCGGATTGACCGCAGCCAGCAGGAAGTCCATCCAGCGCTCGACCTCGGTCTTTTCGGCCGGCGTGGCGCCATTCAACTGTTCGCCGCCGGATGCCGCGAGATAGCGCAGGATGGTGTTGGACTCCCAGATCACGGTGTCGCCGTCGACCAGCGTCGGCACCTTGGAGGTCGGGTTGAGCGCCTTGTATTCCGCAGTCTGCGTGTTCTCGAACTGGCGGCCATAATCCTCGCGCTTGTAGGAGGCTCCCAGCTCTTCGAGCATGAAGAGCACCTTCTGGACGTTGCCTGATGTCTGGCGGCCTAACAGCTTGTACATGTCGTCTCCTCGCTAGTGTCCAGGGTCTACTTGCTCGCCGGGAGCGGCTTGTAGACGATGGCGTCCATTTCGATCTTGGTGTTGATGACCGCTTTTGCCTCGACGGTCGTGCGCGCCAGAACGGCGTCGCCGATCCCTTCGAGGAACGCCTTGTTGTAGCGGCCGAAATCGCGCGTATCCTCGAGATAGGTGGTGATCCGCACGACATCCGACAGCGTCGCGCCTTCATGCGCGATGACGCGCGCAATGGTCTTCAGCGTCGCCAGCGTCTCTTCCTCGATCGTGCCGCTGATCACGTTGTTGTTCTCGTCCTTCGGCACCTGGCCCGAGACGAAGATGAAATCGCCGGCACGCACCGCCGGATGAAACGGCAGGTTCGGGTTCTTGTTGCCGATGGCGTAGTGGCTGGCGGATTTTCGCGTGCTGTCGCTCAACATACCCCCCTAGAGAACGCTGGTTTCGATGATGTCGACGCCGCGGATGCGATCGATCAGGTAGACGATGCCGCGGTCGTCGATGGTCACGTCGTTGGACGAGGAACGCTCCGCCCCCTCCGGCGCGTCGGGCATGAAATGGCCGACTTCCTTTGGCGAGAACGGATCGGCGATGTCGACGAGGCGCAGCCCCTGCGCGAACCATGCAAACGGAATGACGGTTCCATTGAACCGCTCGGAGGGCTGGTGGCAGCCGGTCATCGGCGGTTGAGGCGCGCCATCCGGGTCGAGGCCAGGCACCTGGAAGGTCGAGATCGGCAACGGGTTGGTCTCGTCAGTGATGTCATAGATCCAGGTGAAGGCCGGCGGCGAAGGTCGCAGTTTGGCGACATCCTCGTCCGCCACCACCATGATGTTGCGACCCTTGAGCGGCTGTGGGATCGGCAGGCAGGTGTGGGTGGGATGCGGAAAGCTCGGGCTCGAATTGACGTGCGAGACCAGCTTCGGCTTGGTGATGTCCGAAATGTCGAGGATGAACAGGCCGTGATGCCAGTAGCTGACATAGAGCCGGTCGCCCATGCGCAAAGGATGGTGGCAACGCGGCGTGACATAGTCATGCCACGGGTATTCTTCGCCGCCGCCGGTCCACTGGCCGGGTATCCACCAGCGTCCGACCTCGACCGGCTTCGTGGGATCGATCAGGTCGAGGATCATCACGATGTTGCCGACATAACCGTCGGCGGTCGGCGAGATGTAGGCGTAACGGCCGTCGAAGTCGTAGCGGTGGACGCCCTTGCCGCCGGTTATCCATTTCGAGATGAGCTTGGGCTGTGCCGGCTTGGTGGTGTCGTAGAGCGCCAGTCCGCCGCCGAAATCGGCCGGGCCGGCATCGCCAAAGCGCTCGTGGTTGATGATCATCAGCCCGTCCTTGGCGCGCACCTTGTGCGAGTGCCAGCCGGGCGGAACATCGATCGTCGCTATCTTGCGCGGATTGCGCGGGTCGGAAATGTCGACCAGCGTCGTGCCGCTCGGCGGCCGCATGTGGCCGATATAGAGGATGTTGCCGTCGACCCAGACCTGGCCGCCGCCTGGGCAGTCGACATGGCCGATCTGCTTGGTGTTGAACGCCGAAACCAAATGCATACGCCCTTGCTGCTGAAACGTCATTTCGATGTCCCGCCGCCATTGGCGGCGGGACAATAGGATCGGAGCTAGACGAGGCGGAGCAGATCGCCGGCCTGGTTGCGGCCCCAGCGCTTGTAGAGGAGCAGCGCCTTCTGCGTCGGCGCATCGGTGGCGCCGAAGAAGATCACCGGCTCGCTCGACGAGCCGTTGACATGCTCGACCCAGGAACCGCCAGGTATGGCGATGGTGTCGAACTGGTTCCAGTCATAACGTTTGCCGTCGATGATCGAATGGCCGTTGCCGCGGAACGGCGCCAGAAGCAGGCTGGCGGTCTCGCGCTGCGGCAAGGTCTTCTCGCCGGGGCGCAGCATCTGCACGTAGAAATTGATGGTGTGGAAGACGGGTCCGCCGGTGGTCGGATCGACATAGTCGATGACGATGCCTTCATGAGGGTCGCCATCCCAATCCTTGTGGGCGTCGAGAACCGCTTCCATCTTCTCCCAGCGATAGACATACATCGGCGACGACAGGCCGCCGCCGCGCTTGTGATCGACGAAACGCGGCATCAGGCCACCCTCGCCATAGATGCGCTGTGAGTAGTCACCGGGATAGCGGGCGGTCTGCACCTTCTTCTCGACTTCCTTGCCATCGACCATCTCGGTGTATTTGTGGTCGAAATGGACGGCATGCAGCGTTTCGACCAGCGGCAGGTCGAGCACCGACAGGTTGACCGCCTGCTCGCCGCCGACGGTGCCATGATTGTGCCAGGCGTCGTTGGGCGTCAGCACCATGTCGCCCGGGCCAAAAACCACGTCCTCGCCCTCGACGCCGGTGAAATTGCCCTTGCCGGTCAGGCCGAAGCGGATGGCGCTCGGCGAGTGCTTGTGCGGCGGCATGATCTCGTCGGGATCGTTCAGGCGGTAGGCGGTGTACATGGTGCTGACCGATGCACGCTTGGGCGCAAGACCGGGATTGACCAGGATCAGCGAACGGCGCTCGCTGTCGTCCATGGTCACCAGTTCGGCGGCGCGCTGCAGCAGCGGCTCGATGTCCGAATAGGACCACACGAAGGGAACGGCCTTCGACGTCGCCATCAGCTGCTTGATCTCGTCATGATCGACGCCTTCCGACGTCGCCCAGAACGGAAACATGTTCTTTGCGTAGAGGGCGTCATAGAGGCCCTTGAGTGCTGCCTTCTTGTTGGTGAGCACATCGTTAGCTGGTTGCGCCAGGGACATATCGGACACCTCTCGTCACGAAGAAAATACTTCTAACCAACTCAACCGTATTCGCATTGGTTTTGCTCGACAATACCCAAATTGCGAATTTTATAAGTTTTTGGTTGAGGTGCATTTTTGGGAGGCAAATGCCCAGAAATAGGCAGAATAGCCTAGAAATGCGCGAGATACGGCTCGCAATCAGGGCGTGAAACCGCTTCGCCACGGCCATGCGGAAGCGCATGACAGTCCAACCAACGCAGTTTTTCAGTCTCAACCAAAAGACTTTGGTTGTATTCCGGCCGCCTCTATCAGGCCGCCACGCTCTGTTGAGCGCGGCTGCGGATCAGATCCGCGGCCTTTTCGGCGATCATGATGACCGCCGCATTGATGTTACCACAGACGAGGTCGGGCATGACCGAGGCGTCCACGACACGAAGTCCGGCGATGCCGCGCACCCGCAATTCCGGATCGACCACCGATGCCGCATCAACGCCCATGCGGCACGTGCCGGCCGGATGATGCACGGTGATCGAGGTCTTGCGGATATGCTCGTCGATCTCTTCGTCGCTCTCGCATTTCGGGCCGGGAAAGAACTCCGCGCCAACGAACGGAGCCATGGACGGCTGGCTGGCAAGGTTGCGCGCAACGCGAAAGCCGGCGCGAAGCGATTGCCAGTCGCGCTGCGAGGACAGGAAGTTCTGGTGGATCAGCGGCGCGGCGACCGGATCGCTCGACGCCAGCTTGACGCTGCCGCGGCTCTCCGGCTGCACCGCAACGATACGGGTCGCAAAGCCGTCGGCGAACGGCGCCTTGAACGGCGACATGTAAGGCCATGCCCCCAGCGGTGCAGCGGTGAAAAGCAGCTGCACGTCCGGCAGCGGCCGGCTTGCGTCGCTCTTCAGGAATGCCACGACGCCGCCAGGCACATCTCCCGAAAAGCCCTTTCCGGTGAGATAAGTCTTGACGAAATCCAGCCCGATACGATCGGCCCGCATCATCTTGAGAAACGGTCCCGGCTGTTTGCGCCGATACATCAGGATGACCGAAACATGGTCCTGCAAATTCTTTCCGACCTGCGCACGATCGACCTTCGTCTCGATGCCATGCGCCGCGAGCTCACCGCTGTCGCCTATGCCTGACAGCATCATCAGCTGCGGCGTGTTGATGACGCCGCCGGCAAGCAGGACTTCGCGCCGCGCCAGAACTTCATGGCTCGCCCCGCCTCTGGTGTAGGCAATGCCCGCCGCGCGGCCATCCCTGAGCAGGATCTTCGTCGCCATCGCGCCGGTCAGCACCTTGACATTGCCGCGGCGCATGGCGGGCCGCAGATAGGCGGTCGCGGTCGAGCAGCGGCGGCCGTTGGCGATCGTCATCTGCAGCCGGCCGAAGCCTTCCTGTATGGCGCCGTTATAGTCGTCGGTCTGCGGGTATCCGGCATCACGGCTGGCTGTGGCGAAGGCATCGATCAGTTCGTCCTTATACCGGCAGAACTGGGTGTTCAGCGGCCCGCTGCCACCACGGTACCGGCTTTCCCCCGCTTCCCAGCGCTCCTGCTTCTTGAAGTAGGGCAGCACCTTGTCGAACGACCAATCCGTCAGGCCGCTTGCCGCCCAGCGATCGTAGTCGCCGCGATTGCCGCGCACATAAGCCATGGCGTTGGTGGAGGAAGAGCCGCCGATGACCTTGCCGCGCGCGCATTCGACCTTGCGCCCGCCGACATTGGCCTCGGGCTCGCAGAAATACATCCAGTCGTGGCGGCGCTCGGTCAGTATCTTGCCCCAGCCGAGCGGGATGTGGATCATCGGATCGCGGTCCCAATCCCCCGCCTCCAGCAGAAGCACCGATACGGCAGGGTCCTCGCTCAGCCGGTTCGCCAGCACGCAGCCGGCCGATCCCGCACCGACAATGACGTAGTCAAAGGTTTCGCCAGCCGGCATGCGTGATCCTCGGGAGAAAACGGCCCGCCGCGATGGCAACCGTCGACATGGCAGTCAACCATCGCGCAACTGGTGTTGTCAACCATTGCGTACAGTTGTAGATTGGTTGAATTGGTTGAGTGCCGTCGAACAGGTTTTCGTGTCACAATATGATGTCGGGACGTTGAGTCGGCGGTCTGCCGATCGGACAGGAGATTTGGTTTTGAGCGCATTCGAGCCGCAGGTCGGACCATCGGATCTCGACGACATCATCGCCGCGGTCCGCCAGTTGCAGCAGGGCGGCGGCAAGCTTCCGTCCGAGCGCGATCTTGCGGAACATCTGAGCGTCAAGCGCCATCAGCTTCGCAAGGCGCTTGAAGTGCTGCGCCTTTCGGGCGACCTCAAACCGGCGCGCGCCAGGCGGGCGCCGACCGCTCTTCCGAGATATGGCGAGGAACTGGTCAGGGTAACCAATCCGATCGAGGTCCTGGAATTGCGCCTGATCATGGAGCCGGGCCTTGCCCGACTGGCGTCGCTGCGCGCCTCCTCTTTCGAGACGGCGCGGATCCTCGACGCGGCAACCACGCCGGAGAACGCCCCGTCGGGGGAGGTCGACTTCGCTTTCCATCTCGCGATCGTTGCCGCGGCCCGCAACCATCTCGCCGCGGAATTCTACAAGATGCTGCGCCAGGTCGGCGTCGATGCGCGGGTGAAAGTTGCGCGCACCGCAGCTCCCACCTGCCCCAAGCGGATCGCCCACCGCGACGGCGAGCATCGCCTGATCGCCGAGGCGATCTCGCAGCGCGATCCCGAAGCGGCAGAGGCCGCAATGCGCGCGCACCTTTTGTCCGTGCAGAGACAGATCATGGAACGGTCGAATGCCGGCGCCTTTGCCGCGTGATCGTATCAGCTTCCGATAGTGAGCCTGTGCGGGGAATTTCAAATTGAAACGTCATTTCGACGTGCTGGTGATCGGCGCGGGATCCGCAGGCTCGGTTGTTGCCAGCCGGCTCAGTGAAGACCGGTCTTGCCAGGTCGGCCTCATCGAGGCCGGGGCGATGCCGGCCGATCCCGACATCGCCGATCCGCTGAAATGGACGATGCTCCAGGGCCGCGCCTACGACTGGAGCTACCGGACCGTGCCCCAGCCCTTCACCGCCAACCGCGTCCATGAATGGCCGCGCGGCAGGATCGTCGGCGGCTCGAGCTGCCTGCATGCAATGGCCTATGTCCGCGGCCATGCCGATGATTTCGAACCCTGGGCGCAAGCCGGCGGCGAGCGCTGGTCCTATCGGGGGTTGTTGCCGGGCTTCATCCGCAGCGAAGCCTTCACTGCCTTCGACGGGCCGACACGCGGCAAGAGTGGCCCGCTGGACGTCTATCTGCCGGACGCCGAAGTCAGTCCGGTCGTGCGGGCCTACATCGCCGCCGGGCGCGCCATGGGTGCTCCCGCCCTGAGCGACCACAACAGCGGCGAACTGGTCGGCACTAGTCCCAATTCACTCAACATACGTGACGGCAAGCGCCTGAGCGTCGCCGACGCCTATCTGTCGTCGCAGGTCATGGCGCGGCCGAACCTGACCTTGCTTGCCGGCCACGAGGTCGAGCACCTGGTGCTGGACGGCCACAAGATCACGGGCGTGAGCGTGGTGTGCGGGGGTGAGACCGGAACGCTCTGCGCCGACCGGATCGTCCTTTGCGCCGGCGCAGTATCCACGCCGCTCATCCTCATGCGGTCGGGCATTGGCTGTCCCGATACGCTGAAGCAAGCTGACATACGTTGCCTTGCCGATCGCGGCGATGTCGGCCGCAACCTGCAGGATCATCTGCTGGCTCTCGGCAATGTCTACAGCACGAAGAAGCCGGTGCCGCCCTCCCGCCTGCAGCACTCCGAATCGCTGATGTACCTGCACAGCGACGACCCGACCCGCTCCACGGGAAGTCCCGATATCGTGCTCGCCTGCGTCGTCGCGCCGTCGGCGGCCGAGGGCCTGAAGACCCCGCTTTATGGCTCGGCCTTTACCATCCTGTGCGGCGTCACTCATCCAACAAGCCGCGGGCGCATCACACCGAGCGGCCCGGGCCGCAACGATGCGCCGGTCATCGACCCGCATTACCTCGAAACCGAACACGATCGCGCGACATTCAGGATGGCGTTGAAGCGGGCGCGCATGGTCGGCCATCATGCGGCCCTGGACGAATGGCGCGATACGGAGATCCTGCCAGGTGCACCGGTTCAGTCCGATGCCGAACTCGATGCTTTCATCGCCAGGGCTGCTTCCACCCATCACCATCCGGCCGGCACGTGCCGGATGGGTCGTGACACTGAGGCCGTCGTCGATCCTGACTTGCGGCTGAACGGCTTCGACAATGCCTTTGTCGTAGACGCCTCGGTGATGCCGGCGATCCCGAGCGGACCGATCAACGCCGCGATCGTCGCCATCGCCGAAACCTGGGCGGCGTCTTCACGGGCTACCCCGTCGTCAGCGTAACCGCGGCCGCGTCCGACAATTCCCCTGGGTTCCGAATGGCTCTGGCTCCCAGCGATTGTCAGCTATGGAGATGCGTCAGTTCAAACGCGGCTCCGTCCTGGACGCCGGCCATGCGCTGCTCGGCGGACCGGAACATGTCCGCGAACTCCACCTGGTTTTCGAACACCACGCCGCCGACCTTGACGGTCAGGGCATCCTCGGTCCCTTTTGGCGCGAAATAGACTTGCGCGATGCGCGCCCGGATACGCTCGCCGATTTCCCTGGCTTCTGCTTCGGTCGCGCCGGCGAGGAAAACCCCGAACATCGACGTTCCCATGCGTCCAACCAGATCCTCCGCGCGCACCGACGATTGTATGGTCGAGGCTATGAGCCGCAAGGCTTGATCGCCCCATTCAAGACCAAAGCGCAGGTTGATGGACCGCAGATGTTCCGAATGGATGACCAGGAAGGCGCCCGATTTCGGCCCCGGTACCGACGGCCGTGCCGTTCTTTTTTCGACCATCGACGTGAAGACCGCTCCGTTCAGGCAGCCGGTCATGGTGTCGAAGGTTGCCGACTTGTCGAGTTCCCGGCGATAGCGACGAAGCTCGATCCGTTTTAATCCAACGAACAGAAAAAGCGGAACGCCAAGGACAACGGGCAACAGGATTGCCGTGATCATGCTGCGCCCAAATGGCGTCAGCGCCTCGGAGAACAGGAGCAGATAATTGAGGCCGACGGAAACGCCCAGGATTGCAGCGGTTCCCAGAAAGGTCAGCAAAGCGACGCTTTTCCATGCCTGGTCGGTGGTGCTCGCCATAGTCTTTATCACTGGCCGATCTCCTGTGGTTGGGCTGGTATAAGGCCGGTGTGTTGCAATTTCAGTTTCAAGGAAGCTTGCAATTTAATCGATTGCGCGATGACCCCATCAAGGCTGCGCCCGTGGCGGTTAACAAACAAAACATCAGGGAATGAATGGCAGGCTATTGCGCCGGGCCGAATATGCCCATCCCAGCCTTTCGGGCTGTCGCCTCCGCCTTGCCGTAGATGCCGCTCGGCAGCGCCGTGGCCCAGCCGTTGGAGACAAGCCAGGCGCCAACATCCTGCTTGCCCAGCCTGCATGGTGCGGCGACGGCAAAACGCTCGACGTCCGGCGGTACGAAACAGTGCAGCGCGCGTCCCCTCAGCCAGGAATTGAAAACGGCGCGGGCGCGCACGCCGCAAGGCCAGGTGACGTCATGAAACGAGCAGGAGCTGTCGAGATCGATGCCTCGCACTCCGCTGATGACCACCTTGCGGCCCATGGCTTCGAACATCGCCGACGATGTGGCAATCGGGCGGTAGAGCAAGACCTCCCGCCAATCCCCGGGCATTGGCGTTTTCGGGGGCACGGCGAGACCGAGCTCGCTGAGTGGCGGACGGGGCTCGGCCCGTTCGATCTCAGCGGGATCAAGCCGTGGCGGAGCGATCAGGTCTTGAGCAACCTTGCGCGCCGGCTCCAGGCGTTGCGCGCCGGCAACCGGGGCAACCGGCCGGATAGGCCGGGTATCGCCAACATCCGGCGACGGGGCACGGACAGGCCGATCGACCGAAAGCAACGCCCCGCCCTGAATGATCAGCAGTATCCCGGCCAGAAGCAGGAAACTTCCGAGCGCGATCGCCAAACGGCTGCGGCCCGGCCTGCCCATCAGCTTGAACAGGATCTCAGGGATTTGCGCCGGTCAGAAACCCGACGTCGATTTGGCAACCAGCTTGAGCGCACCTTTTTCAATCCGATAGAACGGCATCGAGCGTTGGCTGGATCCGTCGGCCCGAAACCGGAACAGGCCGGTCGAGCCACGAAAGCCGTTTGGATTTTCGAGAACTTTCTTGCTGAAACCATCAGGCCCGACCGCGCTGGCAATCCCTGCCGTCAGGGCAACCATATCATAGGCATAGGCCACATTGACGTCAGCCGGATAGTTGTATGTCGTCCTGAAGCGGTCGGCGATCGGCCCGGTTTCACTTGGATCGAGCGTGGCGATAAACGCCCCCTCGAAGAGCGGATCCATGGGGTGCTCCAGCCAACGGTTCGTCCCGACGACGGAGATGGTCTTTCCCGGAATGCCCTTCGATTTGAGGGCGGCAAGGATGGGCGCCGGACTGCCATTGCCACTGGCGACTATGACGGCGTCGGGGGCGTCCACGAGTGAGCCCATTTCGTCGACCGCCTTCGCGCCACCGTCGCCGGCAGAATATCGGAGAGTGACCGCGAGCGCCGCGCCGTAGATGCTGAGGCTGTTTGCGACCCGCTTCTCCGTGGCGCCGGCGTTTGGATTGTCCGCGACAAGCAGTACGAACTTCTTGCTGCCTTTCGCGGCCAGTCCCGCGGCGCCGGCTGCGGCGCTGTCCGCTTCGCCAAGCAGCACGGCATAAACCCCGGCGCCGCCGGCGAAATTATCGGCAAGCGCCAGAACCGGTGGCCGCTTCGATCCCGAAAGCGTGGCAATATGCTGGGCTGCCGGCAGCTCGGTCGGGCCAATGACGACTTTCGATCCCGTCGTAATGGCCGTTACCGCCAGTTTGCTGGCCTGCGCGCTGTCGCCCTTGGTGTCCTCTATCGTCAGCGTCAGCAATCCGTTGCCGATATCCGTCATCGCCAGCTTGGTCGCATCGAGCATCTTCCTGCCGTTTTCCCCGGCCGTTCCGGGGGCGGACAGCGGCAGCAGCATCGTGACTTTGGTCGAACCGGTACCCAGCGACTGGGTCGCCTGGACGGGACCGCCACCGGCGGCGCCGTTCTGCCCGGCAGGCGCGGCAATCGCCGCCGGATCGAGCACTTCAGACACGCCGCCCTTCGACTGGCAGCCCGACACGATCGCGGCGAGCGCCAAGGCGATTGCCCATGTCCGCGGACAGTGGACCTGTCGGCCAGCTTCCATGAATGCTCCACCCCTATGTGCCGCCGGATATTGTTCCCGGTCTGGTCTTCAACGCATGTTACGGCGGACTTGCAATGCCGTCTGTAGTTCTTTTAGCCGCCGAAAAGCCTGCCTCTGAGGGCCCTGATCTGCCTTGCTTGCCCGGCACTTCGATAGTCGGCGCATTTCATGTATCGCGGCCCCGGCACGAACACGCGGCGCACGCAAACGCCCTTTGCCCCCTTCCCCGGCCAGAATTGGGCAGGGGCTCCGCCCTCTCCGCCCGGCAAAAATGCGGAAAAGCCGAACGTCGCCACCGGCAAAGGCCCGGTCACTTCAAAGCCTTCCCTTGCCAGGATTGCCCGAGCACGCTGGCAGTAGCGGACCGAAAGGGCCGAGAACCGGCTTTCATTGTGCCCGGCGCGATATTTCATGACGGTGGTGCACAGATCGCCCGCGGCCAGCCTGTTGGCCTGTGCAAGATATTTGACCCCCAGCGCGATGTTGGCCGCCGGCGCGCTGAGATCGTCGAGGGAACCTCGAAAGCCGAGCATCCTGGCGGTCGCCGGCATCACCTGCATCAGGCCGACTTCGCCGTCGCCGCCTTGCACGTCGGGGTCGAAGCCGCTTTCGATCTCCATCACCGCATGCGCCAGCATCGGCTCCAGGCCGTAGATCGATGCCTGGCAACTCGCAAATGCCTTGAAAGCCTGCCGGGTCCACTCCGTGGCCGGATCACAGCGCACCGGTTGCTTCAGTCCGGACGAAAGCTGTGGTTTCACGGATGGTCGTTCCAGCCAGTTGGCACTGGCCGGCGTGACCGTTTGGACAAAGCCAAACAACACGATCGCACCCGCGACCGCCTTCAGGAAGGATCCGTCGGCTGTCATGATGGCCAACAGGCGTGGGTTCGCCTATCCGGTCAGTGCATGTACTCGACCATGCGATCGTGAAAACACTCGCATTTGTTGAGGTAGTCTTCGTCCTTGTAGTTCGTCTTCAGGTAGCCATAGGCCTTGCCGCAAGCGACCTTGGCCTCCGACGCCCAGACGAAGACGGGACGCGACGAGTTGATCCACTCCGAGCTGTTGGCGACGGCAACCGACTCGTCCATCAGCTTCACAACCTCCTGTTTCAGATCGACGATGTTGTCGTTCAGCACCAGGTTGGAGGTGCCGACGACACGGCAATAGTCGCCCGTCGGACCGTCGATGATGTCGGCGGCATACCCCGTCGACCCGACTGCCAGCAACAGCGTCGCAGCGGAAACAAGCAGTCTTGCAGAACGTTTCATATTGAGCTCCCCTAGATATTAGCGACGTATAACATAGTCGCGTGGTTGTGCGCTATGGCGTTAACCCACCAGATTTGCCGTCGTCGTGTGCTGGGTAGCGCCATCGTCATAGAGCAGCGTGATTGTGTTGGCCGCGGGCAGGTTCGACAGCGTCGCCACGTCGACGAAATTGGCGCCGCCGGTGGTCCCGTCATGATCGACACTGAGAGTGCCTGTCGCCGAATCGTAGTTCACGAAATCGCCAACATTGGCTCCTCCGGGAGCTGTGTCGAACAGCGACGTCAGGTCTATCTTGTCGCCTTGCCCGCCATTGTAGTCGACGATGAGATCCTTGATGTCGAGACCGTCGAGCTTAAATGTATCGGCGCCCGTGCCACCGGTCATGGTATCCTGGCCGAAGCCGCCGATCAGAGTGTCATTGCCCGCTCCGCCGTTGATCGCATCATTGCCGAGCCCGCCGAAGAGCACGTTGGTGGCACCGTCACCTGTCAGCGTGTCGCTGAAATCCGATCCGATGATATGAGGCGCCGCCAGCGTCGAAGTATACGAGTGAGGGTCTCCAGCCAAATCCGCCGAGTGATTCTGGACGGTTTGTCCCGTCGGGCTCAACGTGATGCCGATGGTGCCCGCAGCAGTATCGCCGTCCCCATCGACGACGCTGACCGGCAGATCGAAGCTCACCGGGCTGTTCGTCGAAGCTGCTGCGCCGAAGTCTCCCAGCTTGAAAGTGTCTCCAGACTCAAATCCAATCTCGAGACTGTTGTACCCGTTGGCCGTATAGGTCGCTATCGAGGTGTTCTGCAAGATTGAACCCACAACTACCTCATATTGAGTTCCAGCAGCTGCGCCATCGACAAAATGCACCGTAAATATCTCACCGCCAACGGTAACGTTCGTTGCCGTTGTACCAATATCGGTGAACGACACCAGCTTTGTCTGGCCGTTGTAGCTAATTGCGACCGCAGAAACCGAATCCTGGACGCCGTCGCCAACCACCACGTTCCCCCCAGTGTCGGAATCGTCGAAGGCAGCGAAGCGAGCCGCAGACGAAGAAGAGATGCCGGTGAACTTCGCCGACGCGCCGTTCGTAACGTAGTGTTGCTCGAAGAGATGGGTCGATGGCGATGAATAACTGCCGTTCGGTGGGCTTCCGGTCAAGTCCACGACATAATCAAGGCGCATTTTCTCGCCTGAGCCAACCGAATTGCCGCCACTAACTCCGCCCTCATTCGCATTTGTGTTCAGAGTTCCTGAACTGACGCCGCTTTCTACAGGCGTCAAGAGCAGATCCCTGCTGTCGTCATTGACCAATGTGTTGAAGCCGGCCCAGGCACCATTGCCGCCAACGAAATTATAACCACCCCCGTTGAAATCGACGGTGGTTATGCTGTCCACGGCTCCGTTCATATCCACGGAATAGGAGGCCGTCGCCGGGTCGAGCGTGACAACAAACACAGAAATGGCGCCGGCGAAGCCCGTAAGCGTGTGGCCGTCTGCGGAGACGTCATACACGATTGAAACGCCATTGGAGGTCAGCCCGCTCGCCGTGCCGTCGAGCGACGTCGGGAAGATGACAGTTCCACCATCGGCGCCGTAGTTGTTGGTAAGCACCCCATCGATATCGAGGTCGAACGTGACGGACGCTCCTGCTCCGTTAGCCACGACCGCAGAGGCTGGGGATATGGCCGTCGGAATGTCATCGACGATGTCGACCAGGATGGAGCCGGTGGTGGTGTTGCCGTGGGCGTCGGTCACCGTATAGGTGAAGCTGTCCTTGTCCTG